>JBHOGO010000035.1:0-43822 GCA_043421945.1 bacterium sp. HQB-150
TGGCTTACATCTCCACCTACAACATCTCGCTTCGGCTCGATTGTTGTAGGTGGAGAATTACGCCAATTTGTTAAAAATGCATCAAAAGACGAGATATCATCCGGTAACTCCCCTTGCGTGGCATCCAATGTCACACATTCAGCACCTTCATTAATGCGAGTTTTCTCAATCAGCATGGATGCATAGTCGCCATACTTATTGGCTAATGTTGTAGGGACATCTCCCCCCAAAATAATGCCGATTTTTTTCATAAGCCAACTACCGTAAATACAATGCCTCCCGTTATCGCTATCGTGACGACTGACACAACGAAAGCGATGACGGCTTTTGGTCGGAGGATAGAAGAAATAATCGCTATCTCTGGTAAGCTTGCCCCCGTACCACCAATCAATACCGCCATAGCGGGTCCCATTCCCATCCCCTTAGTAATGAGAACCTGTAGTAAAGGAATCGCCATTTCAATACGAAGGTAAAGAGGGATACCAACAACAGCCGCAATCGGAATAGCGTACCAGTTGTCACCACCGACATACTTCTCAACCAACTCAGCAGGTAAAAAAGCGGCCGATAATGCACTAATAAACGCGCCGACCAAGACATAAGGCATGATTTTTTTGAACAAGGCGAATGCAAATCGTAACGCATTATTAACCGCATTATTGCTGGTATTTCCACCACAAACATTTGGCACCGTGCTACAGCTAGAAGCAGGAATAGATGCACTGCATCCTGTTGCGATAACCGATTCACAACTGCTTACAGATGCGTTCAATTGCATTGCATTTTGGGTTGAGAATTCACTGACATTCTCTGTGGATGCAGAGCACGAAGCAGCCACATTCACCTCATCTATTTCTGTTCCACAGCCAGCTGTATTCGATGCACTCTCGCCCTCTTCGCCCCCAAATAGGCCTCGCTTAATACCTGTATGGCGCAGTGGCGAAAGACCGATGAGGTAACCTGACAAAATAGCACCACCCAATGTAATCGCGAGATACAGAGCAGCCACTTTAAATCCAAAGACTGTGAAAATAACCCCAACTACAACGAAGTTGCATAAAGGGGCTGAAATAAGAAAGCCAAAAATGGTGCCTATGGATGCCCCCATTGTCACCATACTCATCACGACAGGCACCATGGATGCACTGCAAAATGGTGTCAGTGTTCCCAGCATAGAGCCCAATAGTGGTCCATGCTTTTCGTGCTTCGCGAGTTTTTTCTGCATTTTGTCCTGAGGAACAAACTCTTTTACAAACCCTGTTAAAAGAGCAACAGCGGCAATAATTAATACTAACGCACCGCCGACATAAACAAATTCGTTCAGCGCAACTTGCCAGTTGGATAACTGATTTGACTCCATGATTCTACTCTCATTTAATGGTTAAGAGCAGTTAATATATGTATACATGCACAATCATGCAAGTATACATATAAAGAAGGCGTTATTTTCTCTGCTTTTGATTTAAACATTTGATCATGATCGCAGTTTTTCTTACCCGTAGTAGTATGGCGATCCCATAAACAGTCCCCAAAAAAACACGACGATCAATAAGAATAAGAAAGTGGCTATTAACCTGCCTAGACGGCCGTTCAGTTTGCTTAAAGAATAGGGGAAATAAGAAAAAGAGTACTGGTGTTACATGAGCACAGAGAACGATTGGGGAAGAAAAACAGAGATAGAGGCAAAAGGAACCGCGTACAGCACAACGCGGCTGTTGAAAGCAACAAAAGGAAGTCCTTTCTCGTAGTCATTGCAAAGTTTGCAATACTACCGATACAGATAACGCGCTAGCAGAGACTTCATAATAATGAGGCTTCTATCAACGCAATGCATCATATACATATTAATTTACCACAGTGTTAGTGTGCCTAAGTTAGATAAAGATATGAACCAAAACACTTAGTAAATGTGGTCTATGTCATGTTATGTGCAGTCATTTCACACCTCCATGAGGTTCTTCATGATTAAATGGCTTACCGTCCCACGATGAGATTAACTCTAGGTTGACCTCTTTTTTAAATAACCAAAATAGTGGCTCAGCAACGCTTCTTTCTTCTGACGCTGCTCATCACTGAGCACCGAGGTTGCTTCTATTAAACGAACACTCGATTTTAATTTTGGGCTAGTGAATGCGCCTTTTTCTAGCAAGCCTTCTATATTTAACAAATTAAGCTCAATCGATAATGGGTATTGCTCCAACAATAATTGTGCTTCTTCACTAAACCCGTCACGTTGTACCTGTTTTATCCTTTTACGTAATAATTTAACGCCTCCCCAGAATACGTTTTGCTCTTGCAAATACGTTAACCTCTTCCTGCATTCAGTCGAAAAGTTCGTCTTCGTAATATGCTGAAGCACATAAGTAGCCAGTTCGAGGTCACCGATCAGTAGTAGTGGTTTCACAAGATTAATAAGTATATCCGTCGGTATAGATTTGAGTTTTTTCCATCGCTGAGGCAACGCAGAAAAAAACTGTTGGCGCAATTCAAAATCACTGCTCGAATCCATCGTTAAACAGACGATAAACGTCTTATACAAAAATTCAATTTTATAATGCTGAGAGGGTCGAATACGCTCTTTGACAAGCTGATAAGTAACATTAACATCAGCAATTAGTTGCTGTTGTAAATCACTATTACCTTCATCATAAAAACGCACGACAAGGTCAAGGTATTCACAATAGTATTCGATGCACTGCGTCGTTACGATGGGCAAATGCTTAGACAACTTACGCCCAGCATGAAGAAACATCTCAATATCCTTCACCTGCAGGGCAGTCTTTGCTAATTGCAGTGCCCTAGGTGAGGAGCTTGGTGTTAATTGCAGTGCACTATGGCAATGGAATAATGCTTCCTCATGCCGATCAGCAAGGATCAACAACGTCAATATGGCATCAAACGCTTCGATGATATAGGGGTTTTCACCAATGATTTCCAAGATCATATCAATCGCAAGATCGATATTTCCATCTTTTGCCAACAACTTTGCTTTAGCAATAATAAGGTAAGGGCTATCGACGCGCTCGCTGATTTTTTCAATCACGGCCAATGCTGTAGCATGACTCTTATACTCTAGCTGCAGGCTAATCATCAATTTTAAAAGGCTTTCATCCCATTCTGATTCTAATAACTGCTCTTCACAGATAGATATCGCGCTGTCGACGTCACCACGGTCCATGCACCGATACACTAACGTTCGGGATTGACTACGTCTCCATGCGCTCGCCATTGCATTCTTAAATGTATTGAGGGAATAAGGTTTAGGAAGGAAGTAGTCAGCTCCGAGATCAGTACAGGAAACAGAGACTTGTTTCGCTCTATCTGAGGAAGAGAATAGAATTGCGGCTTGGGGCCTAATCAAGTTACGTTCACGCAGTACATGAAGAAGCTCTGCACCATTCAAAGAGCTATTAAGGTGGTAACCCAGTAGTAAAATATCAAACTGAATCTTTGCACAGTGTACGATAGCTTCATAGGGGTCAGTCACATGGGTTACTTCACAGTCTGCCAGTTTCACTAACAACGACTTAATGATTATCCCTTCGGTCTTTACATCATCCACCACTAAGATACTGCGCCCAAGCCAGTCGGGCGTATCTTCGAGCCATGCTGTATCTGACATATTTCCATCCATTATTTGATTCTATATCGTGGTTTTTATCAAAAACACTCACGACATAGGCTCATATGCACTCAATCCCTTTATAAAGCATAGTGAAATATAAGATAAACGCGCTATATACCAACGTCCTTTCAGCCTCAAACCAAGAAATTATAACGGAAGAAATAGCGACCAAATAAAAAGGCCATGCTATCAGCATGGCCTTCTTTATAACGATTTATCAAGCAAATACTATGGTTACAGCCTCTATCCAGTTAGGGCTGGTAGCTGTTCACATAAGTATCCAATGATTACAGTTGAGCAACGTTACCTGTCCAGCTGAACACTTCACCGTTGAAGGTAACAGTGTGCTCGCCGTCTTGTGCACCACCAGTTTGGTTAGATACACCAAATGTGTGAACCTTACCATCTGTACGATGTAAACGAACAACAGAAGCTGTATCGTCCATGCCAACCACTTCTACCGACTCAATCAAGCCACGTGCGTTAACAGAAGCTTCAACTGATTCGTTGAAGTAACCGTGTGTTTCTAGCACGTTAGCGAACAAGTGGTTCTTGCCTTTTTGACGAAGAACGAACGCTGGCTCACTACGCATGTTGAAGTCAGGATCGTTTGCACCAGTGCGAGCAAAAATAACTTCACTGCCTTCAACCGCGCTGCTTACCATTGTGTAGTAGCTTTCACCATGTAGCCAGCTAACCAAAGAACCGTTGTTCACAGTACCCTGAGCCACTTGCCACAGGTGTTGGTAACCATCGCTTTCACCCATTGCATTAAGAGACTTGTTCGCCTCGTAATCAAAATCGGTACGGATAATTTGACCGATGTGGTGAACAGGGAAATCATAGCTGTGCTCTTGCTCAGAGATGATACGGAATAGGTCAACAATAACTGGGCGCTCGATGCCTTCAAGCTCTGCAACAAGAACAGAACGTTGCATGTCAACATTGTCGTAGTAACCACGAATAATGCCGCTCATTGATTGCATTGCTTTGTTGTCAGTGTTGAAGAACTGTAGTTCGCCCCAACGTGACTCAGCAGTAGCAGTGTCGAAATTGTTCTGTGTCTTCTGATCAACAACAACGGTATTGTGAGCAATAGTTTGCTTACAGTAGCTCTTGTTCTCAGGAATGTAGCGACCACCGAACTTAGGTTCGATGTTAACCCAACGACCAAAACCGTAGTCTTGAGTCACTTCTTGACCACGGTTAAATAGGCTTAGGTGAAGGCCATCGTAGTGACCATGATCTAGCGCTGAGTGATACTGGTGATCACTACCGTGCTGACCAAACCACATTAGTGCCATGGTATCTTCTTCGTTCGCGTCACGATGACGAAGAATGGTCATGCCGCCTTTGTCGCCTTCAGGGCCATCGGTAACAAATAGGCTACCCCAGTCAAATGCAGGGATGTTCGCAGTGCTAGCAACCGCATCAGATAGTTTTTTACCTGAAATATGTACCCAAACATCTTGCTGGTGATTCGCCATTGCAAGCAAGTTTGCATCTTCTTCGTAACGGTCAAAACAAACGCTAGTACCGATAAGGATACCTTCGTCGTTAATGCCCATTGTTTTAGAAGAGTCATTCAGTGCTGGCAGTGTGCCATCAGGGAATGCTGTAGACATAACCGCGTAAGTTGTTGTCTTGATAACGCTATCTTTGTGCTGGAAGATACCCACTTCTGGCTGACGACGCTCAATAACTTCAGCGAATAGCTGAATTGGACGTAGCGAGAAACGGTGGTAGTAAGGACCTTCCATGTAGTAGCCGTCTGGCGAGAATAGCTGAGAAAGCTGAGCTAGGAAGCCACCGCTTACGCTATCAAGCTTCAAGCCTTTCAACGCTTTGTCTACAGTCTCTTGAGATTGAATCGCGTAACCACAGATACCCACTGCTGCTACAGCCCATAGGCCGTGGTTGTGAATGATATCGAAGTCGTGACCGTAAGTAACAACGAACATATCAACCATCACGTGGAAAAGATCGTTTTCGATCAGTTGACGCTCTTCTTCAGTCAACGTGTGGTGAATACAGCTGTATGCACACGATGAGTAAAGCATCCACATGTTTTCGTTCAGTGTTTGGTGAAATAAACGACCTGGGTGGTTTGTATCACGGCTCACATTAAGCTCAAGTGTTGGGTACACTTCTGCATAAGCAACAAGTAAGTTACGAATGTAATCACGGTATTGCTTGTCTTCTGTGATCAAGAACAAACGGCCAGCCATATCTAAATGGATGTAGTTTTGCTTATGACGGTTATGCTCATAACCGCCAGCTTCGCCGTGACCAGGTACTTCAATACCAACAGTCGCTATGTACTCTTGTACAGCAGCGATGTCGCGCGCTAGCGCTTTGCCCATTAACGTGTCTTTACCAAGGTCTTCACGGATAGCCGCAGCTTCTTCGTGAGTCATCAAAAGTGGCTGATAGTTTGTCATTATTTATTCTCCTGCTTCACAGCAAGAAATCCTTTCCAGCAGTAAGTTGAGTTATTGAAATCGAGTGTGTGTTCGGTCTGTTCTGTAACGTCCGCACGGTTGCTAATCATCACTGTGAGGTGAACGCCTTCACCTTTCAGTTCGACAACCGTACCCTGATCGTTATGACCGATCACTGAAATATGTTGAAGCTTTCCGCGTGCATCAGTCGACGCTTCAATGGCTTCATTAAAATAACCATGTGTCTCAAGCGCCGAAGCAAACACATGATCTGTGCCTTTCGAGCGCAAGATAAAGCTTGTTTCGCTACGAAGGTTAAAATCTGGATCATTCGCACCAGTACGAGTAAAGATACACTCTTGAGATTCTGTATCTGTCGCCCCTAACCATGTGTAGTAGCTATTATTTTGAACCCAGCTGACCAGTGAAGTATCACGCGTTTCGCCACGCGCAATTTCCCAAAGGTGCTGATAACCGAAATTATCACCTAAAGGATTTAAGGTGCTATGTGCTGAATAGTCAAAATTGGTTCGAATAATCTGCCCTTGATACTGGTGTGAGTAATCGTACTGGCGAGTTTGGTCACTCTGAATACGATATACATCAATCAGTACTGGATTGTCTAGGGCATGGTGATTAACGAGTGCAACAGTACGTTGCATCTTAGCATCAGGGTAATGATCGTTAGCGATCGCACTCATCGCTTGTAAATCAGGATTGTTCCCAATAAAGAAATGCGGTGTTGCATGAACACTGTCTGCACGTTCGATACTAAAGTCGTTCTGACAACCTTCATCAATAGTGACACAGTTATGCGCAATCGTTTGACGAGCATACGTTTTATTTTCTGGTAAATAACGGCCGCCAAATTTAGGCTCGATGTTAACCCAGCGCGCAAAACCATACTCACGAAGCACTTCTTGTCCACGATTGAAGAAAGAAATACCCAACGTATCAAAGTGACCGTGATCCATACCGTGTTGACCATAGTTCATCACTAACTGGCAGATGTCATTATCACGGCCTTTCATGCGCAAAAAGCCTTGTGCGCCACGATCGCCATTTGGCCCTTCGTTTAGCTCAGTACTAGGCCAGAAAGGTGCGCCAATTTCACGCTCAATCGTCGCGGCATCATAAGCCTGAGAGAGCTCAAGCCCGCAGCTATTTAACCACACAGCATTTTGAATCTTCGCCATTCCCAAGATATTGTCATCTAAGCCATAGTGTTTAGAGTAGACACTCACGGCAACTTGAACACCCATATCGGTAATACCCATAGAGTGAGATGAATCATTGAGAGCGGGGAACTCACCATTTGGATATGCCGTCGCCAACAATGCTTGCACAGTGTTGCCAATGACTTTGTTCTTGTAATTGTAGATATCAATCTCTGGCATATGACGATGAATAACTTCGGCAAACACACAGGTAGGACGGATAGCAAAGCGTTGATAATAAGGGCCTTCCAAGTAATAACCTGAAGGTGCAAATAGGTTAGAAATCTGAGCGAGGAAGCCACCCGTTTCATTGCGGTCAGCGCCGTAAACCGCCATTTCTAGGTATTCGCGCTTACCTGTCACGAGGCCACAAATACCGACTGCAGCCACAGCCCACATACCATGATTATGAATGCGATCGAATCCATCACCGTACTTAACCGTACACATCTCAAGCATCGGTTCGAAGATACCCTCGATAACCGCTTGTCGCTCATCATCTGTCATCGTAGAGGCGACACATGAATAAGCCAAACTAGTGAACATCATCCAGCAATGCTCATTGAGCATTTGGTGGAAAATTCGACCGGTTGGGTTGGTATTTTTCTGGATGTGGAAACCGAACGTTAAATACTTTTCCGCATAGATAGCCAGTAAGTCTTTAACGAACTGTGCGTACTTCTCTTCTTTAGTTACCAAGAAAAGGCGGCCCGCGAGATCCATATTGATGTAATTCTGCTTATGTCGATTATGTTCATAGCCTCCCGCTTCTCCATGTCCTGGGACATCCAAAGGCATTTGCATAAACGCATCGACATCAGCCTTGATAGTGTTGATGGTGCGTCCCATTAACGTGTCGCGGCCAACTTCTTTATGTAACTCAATAAGTTCGCTACGTTCAAAAAGGACAGGTTGCAGATCTGCAGTCATTTTATTTTCTCTGGGAGTCTGAGGAGAGTGCTACTTTCTTGCGTATAAAATAATACAAAATGACTTTACGGTCACCCATTATTCGCTAAATATTGATGTGAGTCACAATTCACGCAGGTTATATTTTAGCAATATGAATATGATTTATGTCACTGTTTTAAATGTTTAAAGCACTTTATTCAGATAGTTTCAACACATCGCTTATATTGATTCAAATCACACTTGAGAGGTTATTGTATTACAATAGGCTTTCAGCTTTGATAGTATACCCATAGTTCAATTAACCAAGAAAAGTAGCTCGATTATGACTATTGATATCTTTGTAGTACTCGCTTACTTCTGCTTTCTGATCGCAATCGGTTGGATGTTCCGGAAGTTCACTACCTCAACCAGTGATTACTTCCGCGGGGGCGGTAAAATGCTATGGTGGATGGTAGGTGCAACTGCATTTATGACACAATTTTCGGCATGGACGTTCACCGGTGCAGCAGGACGCGCATTCACTGATGGTTTTACCATCGTCATCCTTTTCCTAGCAAACGCATTTGGTTACTTCCTTAACTATATGTATTTCGCTCCGAAATTCCGTCAGCTAAGAGTTGTAACTGCTATTGAAGCCATTCGCATGCGTTTTGGTAAAACAACAGAGCAGTTCTTCACTTGGTTTGGTATGCCAGACAGCATCATCTCTGCAGGTGTATGGCTGAACGGTCTTGCTATTTTCGTTGCTGCTGTATTCGATATTCCTATGGGTACCACCATCATGTTTACTGGTGCAGCGCTAACGCTGATGGCAGTAACAGGTGGTTCTTGGGCAGTTATCGCATCTGATTTCATGCAAATGCTTGTTATCATGGCTGTAACCATTACCTGTGCAATTGCTGCTTACTTCCACGGTGGCGGTATCGTTAACATCGTTGATAACTTCAACGGTAACTTCATGACAGGTAACAACCTAAATTACGTCAGTATCTTCGTCTTATGGATTGTGTTTATTTTCGTTAAACAATTTGGCGTAATGAACAACAGCATCAATGCATACCGTTACCTTGCTGCAAAAGATTCAGAGAATGCGCGCAAAGCCGCTGGCCTTGCATGTATCCTTATGATCATTGGTCCTGTAATTTGGTTCCTACCACCTTGGTATGTAAATGCATTCATGCCTGAGTTCATGACTCAGTACGCTGAAATCGGTAGTGATGGTGCTTACCTAGCATTCGTTCAACAAGTCATGCCAGCAGGTATGGTTGGTCTACTAATGTCAGCGATGTTCGCAGCGACAATGTCTTCAATGGATTCAGGTCTTAACCGTAACGCTGGTATTTTCATCGTTAACTTCTACCAACCAATCCTACGTAAGAACGCGAGCCAGAACGAGCTAGTACTAGTGAGTAAGATTACTTCGGTCGTTATGGGTCTGATTATTATCTCAATCGGTCTATTCATTAACTCACTACGTCACCTAAGCCTGTTTGATATCGTTCTAAACATCGGTTCATTAATTGGCTTCCCAATGCTGATCCCTGTTCTACTTGGTATGTGGATTCGTAAGACTCCTGACTGGGCGGGTTGGTCTACTCTAGTTGTGGGTGGCTTAGTATCTTACGTATTCGGTATTGCTCTAGAGCCTCACCACATTGAGAACCTACTAGGTCTTTCTCAAGGGTTTACTTCCCGTGAGTGGAGTGACTTGGTAGTTGGTCTAAGCCTAGCAGCACACGTTGTATTTACAGGTGGTTGGTTCGTTCTATCAACGTTGTTCTACAAGCCTCTACCACAAGAGCGTCAAGCTCAGGTTGATGAACTGTTCAATAACTGGAATACTCCTCTTATTGCAGAGGGCGAAGACCAAGACAACCTGGACACAGCACAACGTTCAATGCTTGGTAACCTAATCAGTGTTGCAGGCTTCGGTATTATCGCGATGGCGCTTATCCCGAATGACCCATCAGGTCGTGGCTTGTTTATCCTGTGTGGCTCTATCGTTCTGTGTGTTGGCGTACTACTTGTTCAAGCAGCACGTAAACCACAAGCAATCAAAGAAGCGCAAAGCGCTTAATCAATAATGCGGCAGGTGCACTTAAACGCTTCTGTCGCTTTCTTTTTTGACTGCAGCTTTCATCAGAGAGCTGCGGTCAAATTTTGTTTAAGCACTAAGCGGTGACTCTTTACCGCTTAGTCTATGAAAAGAGATTGTTATGGCAGACTTCAAAATCGCGATCTTAGGCGAATGCATGATTGAGCTTCAACAAAAAGGCGCTCAAATCAACCGTTCATTTGGTGGCGACACCCTTAACACCGCTGTTTATTTATCTCGCCTTACACAAGAAAAGGCTATCACAACGTCTTACATTACTGCTCTCGGTAGCGATAGCTTTAGTGATGAGATGATGGCTAAGTGGGCAGCAGAAGGTGTTGATACTCAGAACATTCTGAAAATTGACAACAAAAACCCTGGCCTATACCTAATCGAGACCGACGATACTGGTGAGCGTAGCTTCCACTATTGGCGTAACGATGCTGCTGCGAAATATGTTTTCGAACAAGCAGAAAGTGCCGCTCTTCTTGAAACATTGATGAGCTACGATGCACTTTACCTAACAGGTATTAGCCTTGCTATTCTGACTGATGCGGGTCGTGAAACATTGATGACGTTCTTAGCTGACTTTAAAGCTAAGGGTGGCAAGGTAATGTTTGATAACAACTACCGCCCTCGTCTTTGGGAAAGCAAAGAAGATGCACAAACTGCTTATAAAGCTGTTCTTGCATACACAGACATCGCAATGCTGACGTTTGATGATGAAGAAATGCTATACGGCGATACTGATGTTGACCAGTGTATCGCACGTACTCAAGCTCTAGGTGTAGCTGAAATCGCTATTAAGCGTGGCGCTGATGACTGCCTAGTTGTTCAAGGCGAAGAGCGTACTTCAGTACCTGCATTGAAAGCTGAGACAGTTGTAGATACGACTGCAGCAGGCGATTCATTCAGCGGTGGCTACCTAGCAAAACGTCTAACAGGTGGTACAGCAGAAGAAGCTGCTCTGATGGGTCACATCGTTGCTTCAACTGTTATCCAGCACCCTGGCGCTATCATCCCTACTTCAGCTATGCCAGCTAACGCAAAAGTTTAAGGAATATTAAGACATGACGACTCTAAACGAGCAACTACAAGCACTAAAAGTTATCCCTGTAATCGCAATCAACAACGCAGAAGATGCTGTTGAACTTGGTCGTGTATTGGTTGAGAACGGCATGCCATGTGCAGAAATTACTTTCCGTACTCCAGCTGCTGCACAAGCAATCAAAAACATGCGTGAAGCATTCCCAGAAATGCTAATCGGTGCAGGTACAATCCTTAACTCTGCGCAAGTAGACGAAGCGATTGACGCTGGTGTTGACTTCGTTGTAAGCCCTGGCTTCAACCCAACAACAGTTAAGTACTGTCAACAACGCAACATGCCAATCATCCCTGGCGTGAACAGCCCAAGCCTAGTAGAGCAAGCAATGGAAATGGGTCTAGATACCCTTAAATTCTTCCCTGCTGAGCCTTCTGGCGGCGTGAACATGCTTAAAGCACTAACCGCTGTATACCCAGCGAAATTCATGCCTACTGGTGGTGTTTCTCTGTCTAACATCCACAACTACCTAGCAATCCCAGCAGTACTTGCTTGTGGTGGTACTTGGATGGTTCCTGGTGATCTAATCGACAACCAGAAGTGGGATGAGCTAGCTGTTCTTGTTAAAGACGCTGTAGCACAAACTCGCTAATTTCTGTTGGCCTTTGCCTTGCATCGTCCTAATGCGTATAGACAAAGGCTAATATAAGAGGCGCACTAAGACGCCGCTGCAACATTCGAAGATCTTGCCCCGTCCCTGACGGGGCTTTTTTTTGCCTCTGCGCTTCGATCAAAATCCTCCCTACCCTACCCTACCCTACCCCACAAGCTTCCCATACGAGTGCTCAATTTTTATTCCGCCTCTACAGAGCGAACATTTGCTAATAAGCCGTTCATCAACGAGCAAGCACCTAGGGCGTTATTTACACATAAGCTATCGACTGACAAGCTGACCATAAAGAACTACTTACTTGTGTAGCATCCACTCATTGCCTATCTACCTGTCAACGATTTGAGGCTTATACGTCTAGGTCTAGGTCTAAAAATGGTACTTTTAACACCAGCACTAAAAGTGACGCCGTCACGAATAACAGCTACGTGTTGACTTAACATATTAGAAAGGTGGTCAGTAACGCACATAAAAAAAGCGGCCTATAAAGACCGCCACGTTATACTGGTTAATTTACGCGATTCAACGCTGGCTCTCTAAGAGTACATTTGGCGTTTATTCACGCTATTTAAAGAGATGAAGAGGATTATCTTCAAAATGGACATGGTTTGAAAATAGGTTATTCAGTTGCCCTTTCGGGTAACCAAACCACTCAGCTAATTCAGCATGCACTTGGTCAGCGGCTACTTCCGGAATCAAACGTCCATTATTATGATCATATTCACTGCCGACATTTAAATCAGGCCAACGTCCAAATGCTTGACCACCGGTCTCATTCTTGCCTTTGATTGCACCACCCATGATAAGTTGATGCCCCCCCCAACCGTGATCGGTGCCCGTTTGGTTCGCAGGGAAACGACGACCAAAATCAGACATTGTAAAGGTTGTGACGACATCGAGAAGCCCTTCAGCCTCAAGCTCATCATGAAATGCACTCAAAGCACCCGCAAGCTGCTCCATCAAGCCGGCATGAGCTATTTTTTGATTATGGTGTGTATCAAACCCTCCAATACCCACCATAATCACTTGTTTTTTCTGCCCTAAATCTTCGCCGGCACGAATCAATCGTCCCGCCATTTTAAGCTGAGCACCTAACGCGCTTCCTGGGTATACATAGCTTTCTTCATGATGCTCCAGAATATCTTTTAACTGAGCGTTTTCTGCATAACGTCCTTTAGCATGATTCGCGTAGTTAGCTAAGAATAAGTTTGAATACTGCTCATCCCACAGTGCGCTCATTTCTTGCTGGCTCACATCTCGCTCACCAGCATAATCATCCATACCGTTAGACGAAATGGCCAGCTGTGCATAGCGCTCACCTCGCAACCAATGCTTGTCTCCATTCAAAGACATCATAGGAGAAAACGTATCGTACACAGGCATGTCCGACACCATTTTTCCTGCCCAACCATATTTTGATGCCATATTGAGTGCACCTGATTGCCACATCACCTGTTGTTGGTTGTGTGCCATCAAGAAGTCCGGAAATACTGGGCTCTCGACTGCCGAACGAACAATCGGCTCCACCAGCTGACCAGAGTTGATAATAATATTCGCATTCCCTTGCTCAAACATAGAGGAAAGTGAACTCATCGAAGGATGGAGGCCTAGTGAAACGCTGTCTGACATCGCACTTGGCACGGTAAGCCCAGTATCAATCAAAGAGTCATAACTATTCATGACACCTTTGCGTTGTAACTCATATTGCTCATATTCTGGTCCAACATTACGTGGTGCAACCATATTGTAGGCATCATTTCCACCTAACAAGAATACACCCACTAGCACACGACGCTCATCGTTGTTAGCAAATACATTTCCCGCTTTGGCTGCTACAGGCGTAACAGCTAATGCTGCGCTTCCTTTAAGGAAAGAACGGCGTGATAACTTCATCTTAACTACTCCTGGCAACGGAAATCGGGTGAGCTTTGTGCAACAAACAAGACATCATTTAAACGGCGTGTGGTTTGATTATCGTTGTAGCTTAAAAAAACATTTTCGAGTGCTCGACGTGTATCAGCTCTCATTA
The DNA here is from genome assembly GCA_043421945.1 of bacterium sp. HQB-150. Taxonomy (GTDB): domain Bacteria; phylum Pseudomonadota; class Gammaproteobacteria; order Enterobacterales; family Vibrionaceae; genus Thaumasiovibrio. Next base: position 14,032 of record JBHOGO010000035.1, read on the forward strand.
AGCCTGCAAACATTTTCTCATTGAGAAGATCCATAAATGCTTCGACATCAGTGATATTGCGCATGAAGCTACTTTCATTCCAAGACCAGCCTTTTTCATTACTATTTTGCCACGCGCAGCATAGCTGCCACATACGGTTATGAATACGGCGCATGTTGTCCATCCCCAAAATTCCAAATTCAGGAGCAGTAAGGTTTAGATCACTAATCTCACCATTTGGTGCATAATCAGGCTCGTAAAAATTAAATACCGAAGGTGAACACAGAGGCGCTTGGCCAAGTTGGGCACGCATTCCTGGAAAGTCATACCAACGATCACTAGCGTTTGATTTCACATCGAGTGCTCTTGCAAAGTTTGCCATCGCAATCAATGGCTCTTTCACTTTACCAAAGTTACGCGTACTGCTTCCTGTGTGCTGGTGGTCCATCATTGCCTGTCCTGATAGCACATCTTCATCAAGAAAAATCGCCTTTAAAATGGCTTTCATATCACCGCGTTCACCATAACCATTGTCTTTAAAGACATTGGCAACACGCTCTATATAATTTCGGCGCGGGTTGCTGATGGTTAAACGCTTAATCAAAAGCGTGGAGAGGAACATAGGCGTATTCGCGTGATTAAAGAGCAAGTCAATGGCTTGTGACATATCTTCTTTCGCACTTTGCCCTGCAACAAACACTTCACCGAGTACCGTTTTTTCCTCCTTGTCATGGTCACCATCATTCGCAACCATGGGCTTGGTAAAATCGCCTCCATTAACGTTCCAGCCCGTAAAGACCTTAGCCAACTCTTCAATATCATTTTGGGTATAAACAGGTTGTTTGTTACCTTGACTATCTAATAGAGGCATCCCATTCGCTTGCAGTTTCCACAAGCCTACAGTGAAAAGCTGCATGATTTCACGTGCATAGTTTTCATCAGGGAAAGTATTATTATTGGGGTTGTACTTTTTACTGCCTGCGTAAGTCAGGTATTTTCCCATGACAGGGCTTTCACTGATCTCCAATAGCAAGTCGCGTACATTACCGAAAGCATGTTTAAGCAACGTATCGTAATAATGCGCTAAGCCCGTTGCATTATTACCATTATCGACTGAAACAACCCAAATTTGGCTCATGGCAAACGCAATACGTTGACGTAGTGGATCACTCGTTTTAATTGTCCTTGCCCACCACGCATCCATGCGTTGTGCTTCTAACGGCGGCTCTTGCTTATCCTGTGCGGCATACTCCACCAGCAGTGGTAGGTGTCGTCGAACCGATTTACTAAATTGATCGTCTAACCACTCTTTAACACCCATATTCAGAAGCGTTTCGACATCACCGGGCCTGGGTCCAAACGTGGTACGGTACAGAAACTTTGCGGCTTCTTTTTCACTTAGTTGTGTGGTTTGCATTTTTATTGCTCTTCTTTTTGATCACTGACATGACGTAAGTCACTTACCTTCATTTGGCAGACTTTTTAGCCCAAAATAGTTAACACTCATCTGAAATAGACTGCACTAACCTTGGTAGTCTTTGCCCGTTTTAAATAACAATTTCAGGTGAGGAATATAACTTGTGAGACAAGCATCATATTGCGATGGTAATCACGTCAAAGAAGATTTTGTAACAGGGTGATACTGCACCAATAAGTGAAAAAAAAAACTTTAAAACACTCAATAAGGTTAACAGTAGAAAAGAAAAACACTAACAATCGGCGCATTTAAAAACCACCAAAACAACAAATTACTAACAGTGATGTCGATAACAATAAAGGGGAAGAGCGCATAGAACGGAGAAAATTAAAGTAGGCTAAACAGCCTACTTTGAAGTGAGTATTGATTGCCCCTACTGAGAGAACGTTAGCGGAAAAACATCTGGCTAAATGGATTCAGTAACGTCGCCATTCCTGATGTAAAGATCAACGGTGCATCAAGCAATGTTAAACATAAGCAATCTTCATCTGGCATTGTTTTCGGTGTGTGCTTATGACTGCTGCCCTGAACAATAAAATCCCCTGGTCCGTAGCGCGTGTTTTCATCATAGAAGTGCCCTGCGATCACTAACGTGATCTCTTCGCCTTGGTGGGTATGTTGAGGCAACGCACTGTCCCGTGCCATATAAATAAAGTTCATCTTACTTTCGTCACCTGTCGACACTGAGGCACGCTTAATCTTGCCGGGAAGACGACTCCAAGGACCGATATGCTGACCATTACCACGGAAAATTTTGGGGAGATGAAATGTTTTATCTCCACCCTCTATGGGGATGGCAATATCTTGATTAAATGCACCGTCCCATTTGGTGTCAGGATAAGCGTCATCTTCAGCACAAATACCTATTTCAGGACGAACTTCACTTTCAGACAGAGAGTTAACGGCGAGTTCCTCTTTATCACCCACGTCACTTCGAATGCGCTTCGTACTCGCTTTACTCATACTGGCGCTGCTTGAAGCGCCTTTACCGTGACCAATGATCTTACCCAGCATCGCAGTGAGATCATCGCTCATTTCCGTATCAGCAACAGATGCGAGTTGTTGGGCTTGAGCCTGTTCTACTTGCGCCACTTTGTGTCGGCAATGTACACAAAGCTCTAAGTGCACATTAATCATAATGCTAGAGGCAGAATCAAGGTCGCCCGCGGTATAACGAGCCAGTACATCATCACTTGGATGAAATTGAATACTAGACATCCAAAGCCTCCTTCATTTTTTGTAACGCTAATCGCAATCGACTTTTGACTGTCCCAAGCGGCACCCCCAAGGTCTCTGCGGCTTCATGATGAGACGCCCCTTGTAGGCACACTATCCTCACAATTTCTGCTTGGGGGGCTGGTAGTTGGTCGACAATCGCTGACAGCTCTTGCTTGACGATAGAGTCAAATTCCTTAGGTAAACGTGACTCGTCTTGCTCTTCTGACATCAACGGCCATAAATCATCACCTTGCACCCAGTTTTGCTGATGCTTAGCACGGCGAAGCTGGTCAAACTTAGCATTCCTCGCGACTGAATAAATCCATGTCAGTGCAGCCCCTTTCGACACATCGTAAAGGTGCGCTTTCAGCCAAACCTTTAGCATTGTTTCTTGTACGATTTCCAACGCCATCGATTCGTCATGCAACTGTCTACGAACAAAATTCAACAGTTTCGGCGCAACCAGCACAAATAACTTTTCATAACTCTGCTCACACCGATGCCGACCTATCTTAATCAATAAGCCTTGAACGTCACTCTGCTCTGAAGCCTCTTCAGTCATAATCTTCCTAGCATTGCTAGTGTGAAATATCCGAGTCGAATTGTTCATAAATATCTACTAGAAGTCTATAGGGAAAAGAACCATTACCACTTCTAACGTATCTATTCGGTATATCGATCACTGCAACGAATCATTTTTTTTAAGTATCTACGGCAAACGGTATGATCGTGGTGAGCAATCAGGCGTTGTTTCATCGTTATAGGCAATGGCAACAACTCTAACCACCTCAAACATAACCAGCTCACATCTTGCTCTGTCAGGTCTTTGCGCACGGTATCATGCTGTATTGTGCTCAATGCTGTATGCCACTCTGAACTGAGCACAGAGCTAGGCAATAGTGCATCACGATAGCAATATAAATCCTCCCGCAGTGATAGTTTAGCTGGCAATTCACGCTCATTGTCAGTCAAATTATCTGTCAATGACGTCCAGACAGCACGTTTTGAAGCGGCTAATAAACGTGGAGAGGCCTTCGATGGCGGTGAAGTAATAATGCCCCAACTATCAATATCGAGAACAATGACAATGCTATCCATACTCAGCCAGTCCACCATTTCTACACGCGCCAAGCTCACAATGTCTCCTCGGTGCATTGCCGTTGAGCCGTTACTATCTTGCATCACGATCCACAACGCTTTGGTTCTCAACGCTTGTTTCGCGAGTTCCGTAAACATGATTCCATTGCCCTCCAATCGCCATCGGCGCAGGGGTTGCAGGTGTTCAGTCATTGCAACATAAGGCAATACCGTCACAGCACTCTCATCGACATCCATCACTTTCACCTACCCATCCAATGTCATTATGTACCTTTTTACATACCGCCTTTAATACGCAAGACCTTCTAAATTGGATGACTAGAAAAGCAATTAAGTAATAGTCACTAAGATAGAGAATAAAAATAAAAGTTTTTCGCCATTAAAGACTAAAATTTAATAAAGCACCCCAAACATTGTTTGCATACCTTGCAACTAAAATAGTGATATCACCAAACTACATAACGAAGAAAATAGTTCAGTGACATAGCAGGGTGAAACTACTAATTTCTTCGCTTGGGTAAGGCTAGCAGCTTTTTTCTGCACAAACCTACGAATCAACAGTGAGTTACCACTTATGAAAAAATTAAAAAGATCAGTGATCCAAAACCAAATTGCGTCCGTTTTTACTTCAAAGAAACAGTACGGCTTTATTGAGAGAAGCATAAATAACCTGACATGGCTGGGTTAATAACACTTGGAGACTGGAATGTCATTACCTGAAAATAAAACCATGGCTCAATTTATTAATATTTACAGTCAACTCAATAAGAGCAACCTCGACGAGCTGAAGTCGCTTTATGATCAGAACGTCATTTTCGAAGACCCTGCACACTGTATTCAAGGTTGGGAAAACCTCTTCGAATACTTTGAAAGCTTGTATAGCAATATAAACAGCTGCCAATTCGTTATCCATTCATCGATGTCGGACGATTCACAAGGTTTTCTGCAATGGACAATGACCTTCTCACACCCCAGCCTAGGCAACGGTCAAGAACGCTATGTAGAAGGGTGTTCACGTATCGAATTTAGTGCCGGTCGCATTACATATCATCGTGATTACTTTGATCTAGGGGAAATGGTCTACGAAGCAGTGCCTGTTCTCGGTCATGTCGTCCGCCACATAAAAACGAGACTTGGTCAATGAAAACAACATTAACGGTAGCTAAGCCCATAATCAATAAGCTTATAGAAAATAAGTACTTGATAGATAAGTGCATGATAAATAAGTCTATAGGGACTTGGGCGAGAAAGGTGCGCCTATGAGTGACAAAGCTATTGGTGACAAAGCCATGAAGCGCGTTCTCATCACCGGAGCCAGCTCAGGGATTGGACATCAGCTCGCCATTGATTACGCTCAACAACATTGGCAGGTTATCGCCTGTGGTACAAACACAGCACGTTTGAATGATCTAAAGGCACTCAACCCTAATATCACCACTCTGACCTTTGATGTCACCAATCAGCAGTCAACATCGTTAGCACTGGATAGTCTCACCGACGTGCCAAGTTTAATTATTTTCAATGCGGGTAGCTGCGAGTATATCGATAATGGAAAAATAGACTCTGCGTTATTCAAACGCGTCTTTGACGTCAATGTGATGGGGATTGTCCACTGCTTAGAGTCGCTGCAACCATACTTCAACACCAGCACTCACCTTGTTTTTATCGGATCTTTAGCGAGCGTTTTACCCCTGCCAAGAGCTGAAGCGTATGGCGCATCAAAAGCAGCAGTTGCTTATCTATCACAATCCTTAGCCGTCGATCTTGCTACTCGTGGGATAAAAGTCACCTTGGTGAACCCAGGGTTCGTCAAAACCCCCCTCACTGACAAAAACGATTTCTCTATGCCAATGTTAGTGAGCCCACAAATTGCATCAAATCACATCCGCAGAGGCATTTCTGCAGGTAAAGCAGAGATAAGTTTCCCCACTCTGTTCAGTGTCATTCTTAATTCCATCGCCTTCCTACCGCTGCGCCTGCAATTAGCAGTAGTGAAACATTTAACGAAGAGGTCATCATGAAAATAGCGATTATTGGGTCAGGCATCTCCGGGTTAACGTGCGCAAAGCATCTTTATCAACAGCACGATATCAAAGTCTTTGAAGCCAATGACTACATTGGGGGTCATACTGCAACAGTTGATGTCACTGTACCTAGTGGAGATTATGCCATCGACACTGGATTCATTGTCTTTAACGACCGTACATACCCACACTTTGAGGCACTCTTAGCGGATATTGGTATTGATGGACAGCCAACAGAGATGAGTTTCAGCGTCTGCAATGAAACCAATGGGTTAGAATATAACGGTCATACACTTTCGTCTCTTTTCTCTCAAAAGCGAAATCTTCTCAACCCTCGGTTCTACTATTTTCTTTATGAAGTCATGCGTTTTAATCGCCTGGCTAAAGCCTCAGTCGATCTTGAGCAAGGTCACAGCGCGTCTGCCAACACGCTCGGTGAATTTCTAACTCTACATCGCTTTAGCGACTATTTTGCTGAGAACTATATCTTACCGATGGGGGCGGCCATTTGGTCTTCTTCGCTGTTTGATATGCGTGGCTTTCCTCTCTCCTTCTTCCTACGGTTTTTCTTAAACCACGGGCTCTTGGATGTGACTAATCGACCACAATGGTCGGTGATTCCTGGCGGCTCACGGGAATATGTTAAAGCCATTAGCGGCGCATTCTCTGATCGGATCTTTTTAAACTCGCCGGTCAAGTCGGTAAGACGCATCGATACAGGGATCGTTGAGATCGAAACCAAACATGGCGTCGAATGTTTCGATCACGTTATTTTTGCGTGTCACAGCGATCAAGCGTTGATCATGCTCAACGACCCAACAAAAGATGAAGTGCGCGTCTTAGGTAACCTGACTTATCAAGATAATGACGTAACACTACATACTGATACCACACTGCTTCCACATTCGCGCGCATCATGGGCGTCGTGGAATTACCGTTTAGAAGATGAAAATGGCACTGGCACTGGCACTGGCACTGGCACTGGCACTGGCACTGGCACTGGCATAGAGCATAAGCAGGCAACACTCACCTACAACATGAACATTCTCCAAGGGGTAGACGCGCCGGAAACCTTCTGTGTCACCTTAAACCAGAAACAACGCATCGATCCAAAAAAGATCTTACGCAGCTTCGTTTATTCTCACCCTGTATTTAGTACCGAAAGTATTGCTGCACAGCAATCTCGTGCTGATATTAATGGCAAACAAAATTGCTGGTTCTGCGGCGCATATTGGTACAACGGCTTTCATGAAGATGGAGTAAGAAGCGCACTGGATGTTGTCGAAGCCATCTTGGCAGCCCCCCTAACAGGCAGCGGCGGCTCTAAAGGACAACATACAGAAGGTAGACAACCAGCAGAGCATAGAGAATTGGAGGCATCTAAACCGCCTAGCGCCGCATGCGAGGCAGTAGATATTAAAGGAAATCAACCTGATGATCTAAACCAGCATGGAGCAAAACAATGAATAGCGGCTTGTATGTCGGCTGCGTTCGTCACCGACGCTTTACCCCCGTTAAGCATCATTTTGTCTATCCAATGTTCATGCCATTGATTGACCTAGATGAACTGGATGCTTTAACAAAAAAAGTACGAGGCTTTGGACGGTCACTGTTTAGCTTCGCGCGATTCAACGCTTCTGATTACCTTCACGGAGAAAGAAGTAGCGCAACGAGAGAAGGGCATTCCCTACAAAAGAGCATACGCGAAAAGGTCCAAGAAGAGACCGGGGAGTACATAACAGGAAAGATCCTCTTATTGTGTCAACTTCGCTACTGCGGGTTCTATTTCAGCCCGTTGAACCTCTATTACCTCTACGACAGTAATAATCAATGGCGTTACTTGCTGGCTGAGGTGAGTAATACCCCTTGGAACCAACGTCATTACTACGTTATTCCAGCAAACGAGAAAGAGAAAAATGACTGTGATATTGAAGGCATAATTAGAAAATGGCACAACCATATTGAGCCAAAAACCTTTCATGTTTCACCGTTCAACCCAATGTCTCAACAGTATCACTGGCGTATCAATGAACCCTCTCAACGCCTGATGGTTCATATGGAAAACTATGATAACGATGATCCTGAGAAGAAAGTTTTCGATGCCTCCATGGCACTAAAAAGACAACCGTTCACGACAAAAGTTCTTGTGAGGTTACTGCTCAAAACCCCCATCATGGCGATGAAGATCGTGACGGGTATCTACTGGCAGGCTCTAAGACTCTGGATGAAAGGGGCACCGTTTTATCCACACCCAGATCTTCACCAAAAAAATCAAGATACGATAGGGAAACAAGATGTCTGAAATCAATATTACTGAAACTTTTGCCACTGCATCGACAAAAGACCACATCGCCAAAAAAGTGCTCTTTGGCATTCTTGCCAGCCTCAAAGGGGCTGGGATGACGATTATCGATCATGAAGGTGGAGCGCATCACTTCGGCGACACCACTTCGTCACTTCAGGCTCAATTTGTGGTTAATCACCCATCACTCTATCAACGTCTTTTATCCGGTGGGAGTATCGCGGCAGGTGAAGCTTATGTCGATGGCTGGTGGGAGTCCCCCGATATTACCCAGGTGGTTCGAGTAATGGCTCGTAATCTCCCGCAACTCAATAAGCTAGAGGCAAAAGTAGGTTGGATAACAAAAGCCGCGTGGCAGATTAGTCACAAACTCAATCGTAACAATCGCAACAACGCACGAGATAATATCTCTGCTCATTATGACCTCGGTAACGATCTCTATGCCTCTTTCCTCGATGAAAGCATGCTCTATTCCAGTGCGCTCTACCTCACAGAGCAAGACGATCTCGCGACTGCTCAACAGAATAAAATGGCTCGCCTTTGTGACCAATTAGATCTTAAGCCGAGCGACCATTTACTGGAAATTGGTACCGGCTGGGGCGCGTTGGCGGTCTTTGCTGCAAAGCATTATGGCTGCAAAGTGACCACAACAACCATTTCATTAGAGCAACACGCTTGGGCCAAATCACTTATTGAGAAAGAAGGGTTAACAGAGCAAATTACGCTTCTTTTGGATGACTACCGAGAGCTTGAAGGAGAATACGATAAAATTGTCTCTGTCGAGATGATTGAAGCGGTCGGCAAAGAGTACCTGACGTCTTATATTCAACAATGCCAAGCGCTACTGCGTCCCGGTGGCTTACTTGCGATTCAAGCAATTACCATTGCTGACCAGCGCTATGACAGTTATGCCAACAACGTCGACTTTATTCAAAAGCATATCTTTCCCGGTGGCTTTTTACCTTCCATTACGGTGCTGACGAATCACCTCACAAAACACAGCGACTTTGTCGTTCGAGACATCAAAGATATTGGCTTGGACTACGCAAAAACTCTCGCGGCTTGGCATCAAACCTTTAATCAGCAAACCACCCAACTGGGTCAACTCGGCTATGACCAGCGCTTTATCAGAATGTGGCGTTACTATTTCTGCTATTGCGAAGGCGGTTTTTTAGAAAAAACCATCAGCACTGTGCAGCTTTTGGCGAGTCGCCCTGACTATGCTGACTAATCCAATATATCGGCTTAGCCCCAAAGACAGAGCAATAGTATGGAGGTGAACAGTGGCAACGAAACACTTTTTCGTCATAACGAGCATGTTCAATCTGTATTGGTTTCTGGCCGTTTGGGGCCAGCACCGTTTCATTCCATTATTGGTGTTTGTACTGCTGATCACGTGGTGGCATCACAAACCAAACTGGCGCTTTGTTTGTGGTATTTCCGCACTAGGCTGTAGTGTGGATATTGGACTCAATCTCGTCGGTATCTATCAATTCACCGAGAGCCTCCTCCTGCCGATATGGTTACTTTTACTCTGGTTTGGCTTTGCCACTTTTGTTTGGCTGAGTAAAGCAGTGATCCTTCGTTACTCAACGCGCGTATTAGTGATAGTGGGTGGTATCGGAGGCATGGTGAGCTACTGGGGCGGTTTTCGACTCGATGCCGTGGCATGGCCGCTTGGTAAGCTGATGACGATGCCTATCGCCTTACTGTGTTGGCTAGGGCTTTCACTTGCCATTGTCACGGCATTAAGAAGATGTGTATCACCCTGTTCGGAATCGCTAAAAGAGCATGTTTAACAAACACAGTAGTGAGTGCACACTTTCAATTATAGCCTCTTATAATGGACTAAAAATAACGGTGATTATTTTTAGTCCATTATCACAGTAACAGTTACCACAGTAATCATTGAACTCGATAGGAAGATAAAATGAAGAGCTTGATTGATAAGCCAAACGCTGAAAAGCAGCAAAGAACCGTTATATCACCAACTCCCCTCTTCATTACCTGCGTGCTGATGCTGTGTTCATTGAATGCCAATGCTAACCTCGATACGAATAAGAGGACGATAGAAACAAACGCGACCAATCAAGGTTACTCAGGGCACCCAAACCCACCCCAGTGGACTGAGTGGCAGGCCGTCGGAAATGCCAAGCTAACGTGGGGATTCTGGACCATTTATGACTCACAGCTCCGAACACCCAGCGGGGGCTATCAGGCAGATCAACCACCGCTAGCGCTAGTTATTCATTATCACCGAAATATCAAAGAGCAAGATTTACTCAATGCGACTGATGAGCAATGGGAGCATCTTGGTTTTGACGCTAGCACGCGACAACAATGGCTTGCTCAATTAGAAGAGATCTGGCCGAGTGTCCAAAAAGGCGACACATTAACCTTCGTACTAACAGCGAATGACGCAACGTTCTACTTTAATAATCAAGCGATCGGTACTCTCCATAATCGCGCACTCTCGTTCGCCTTTATCAATATTTGGCTTTCGCCTAACACCGCCTATCCTATGCTTAGGAATGACTTGATTGGAAAAAGTTAAAGGTATGACTTCGCCTGATGCGCTTTTTCTTTCAATTTCGATAAAGGATAACGAATGCCTTTGAAATGTTTTAAGACTTACGTATTCACAATGATGGCTCTACTATTAACAGCCTGCTCTGCATCCATTGAAGAATATGAAAATCAGACCCCTGCCTTTAATCTGTTTGAATACTTCGAGGGTGAGGTTCATGCATGGGGGATGATACGTGACAGTAGTGGTCGTCAAACAAGGCGGTTTAGTGTCATTATTCATGGAGAAATCGAGCACACTGATACCTTTCATGGCTCTCACCATGGGGGCGTACTCACCTTAACGGAAGACTTTCTTTTTGATGATGGTGAGATACAGCAAAGAGTATGGCAAATAGTCCGACTGACAGATGGTACTTATCGGGGAACGGCGGATGATGTTGTTGGACAAGCACGCGGCGAAACCGCTGGCAACGCTCTAAACTGGCGCTATGTATTACGTGTTCCCGTCGGTGAAAGCACCTACGATATCAAGTTCGACGATTGGATGTACCGACAAGATGAGCTTCGTGTTTTTAACATCGCAACAATGACCAAGTGGGGCATAACCGTCGGTGAAGTGACGCTGTTCTTTGAAAAACAGCAGCAACCTGCACCGAAAGCCATACAACGTTTTACTGCGTACTGAAACACGATATTTATCAATACTAAGCTCAGCAATACAAAAAATTGTAAACCGCACCAATCAAATTGGCATCATTACCCGCATCACAAATAGCAATGGACGGGCGAATTTTCGATTTAGGTCTTAGCGCCAGCAGTGCATCCATCTGTTGGTTTATATTGTCGAGAAGATCCGGGCGTGCACTGGCCGCACCTCCAATAACAATCATTTCCGGGTCAACCGCATACTGGATATTGTAAAGGAGAATCGTAACGTTACGAAACCAGTCTAAAACAACACGCTGCATAGCTTCATCACCGTCATCATAACGACGGAAGACTTCAAGCCCTGTTAACGTCCCCTTGTCGACGCCAATAGCACGTTCTGCATGTTCAATGAGTCCTCGAGTAGAGGCAAGATCACTGAATGTCGGTGGTACGTTTTGACCATCAAAGCTTGGTACCATATAGCCAAACTCACCGCCATGAAGGTGGTGCCCATGTTGGAGTTTTCCACCTTGAATAACTGCGCCGCCGATCCCCGTACCTAATACCACGAGGCAGCACTCTGTTTTACCTTCTGCCGCTCCTTTCCATACTTCAGCAAGAGCAGCACAGCACGCATCATTCTCCATTTCGCATGGCAGTTGATAGCGTTGACTGATTAGCTCACGCATGTTTGGGCCATGAATAAACGGCAGCGCACTCCAGCCTTCAATCACTCCAGTATTACGATTCACCGCGCCACATGTACTGACAGCAATACCTGATATTTTGTAGTCAGCAATAATCGGCAAAAAGTGGGTATCCCAAGAGTCTAAAAAGCGCGGTAAGTCTCGATTATCTGACTTGAAACTCCCGTTTGTGATGACATGAGCCTCTCGATCCATTACCGCATATTTTATCGAAGAGCCACCGACATCAATAGCGAGCAAATATTCCATTTATTTATCCGCCTATTTTTGGTTGATTTAAGGTGCCTTGTGTCACGGGTAGCCATGCAGCCCCGCGAACGCCACTACTATCACCAAACCTCGCTTTCGAAAAGCGGGTCTTTAGGTCACCTGTGAATACATATTTAGCAACTTGAGAAGGTAAATCAGCGTAGAGTCTTTCGACGTTTGACATCCCCCCTCCAAGTACAATGACATCTGGGTCAATAACATTGATGATAGCTGCAAAGCTCCGGGCCATCTGATCGATAAGGTGGCGGTATGCGATATTTGCGCTAGCATCGCCTTGTTCAAGACGCTCAAAAATTTCTGGTGCCGTTAAAGGGTCATGAAAGCGATGGCGATATTGGGCAGCAAAGCCCGTTCCGGAAATAAAGCTTTCAATACAATGATTTCGTCCACAATAACAAGCAACGTCCTGGCCATCGCGTTGGTAATCATAACTCGGTAGCGGGTTGTGCCCCCACTCTCCCCCAATCGCATGAGCACCGGTGATCAGGTGGCTATTCACAACGACACCACCACCACACCCCGTCCCTAAGATAGCCCCAAACACGACAGGGGCACCTTGACCGGCACCATCGACAGCTTCAGACAATGCAAAACAGTTTGCATCATTAGCAATGAAGATCTGACGATTTAATCGCTGCTCAAGATCCCCTTTAAGGTCCTCACCATTGAGAAAGAGGCAATTGGCATTTTTCATCTTTCCTGTCGTCGGACAAATCGCACCTGGCACGCCAATACCGAGGCTACCGGTTTCACTCAGTACCTCTTCAGCTTCAGCAACAATCGAGCAAACGGCATCAACAAACGCATCGTATGTTTTTGGCGTCATGACACGTTTACGATATTTTTCCTCGCCATTTTCCATTAATGCGCGAAGCTCTATTTTTGTTCCACCGATATCCAAGCCTAACATCATGCCAAGTGACCTCAATTTTAGTCGTAGAGTAAAATTGTAACGTTACTAATTTGATTTAAAAAGATAAGGTAAAACAATGACAAAGAAGTGTGAAGCAGCTCAATACTAGCGATAATCTGGAGTAAGGGAGGAGAGAAGAAACCTATTTTCTTTCTTTAAACGCCCTAGATCACACGAAAAGTGAACATGCAAAGATGTCATTCAAATAAGGAAGATTGCCTGTGCCAAAACGTCAAAAAGCCGCTGATTTCTCAGCGGCTTTTCAATGTGTGAGCAGAGGTAAATAACCTACCCCTCTTTATTGAGTACCTTAGTCCTATCACTATAAAAACAGCACAAGCGCTTAGGTGGCCTCGAATAAGTCATTTAGCTATACATTAGCGCTTCCGCTTTTTTATCATCGAATTCCACTAATGCTCTTTTCGCCAGTCTTCGCAGAGGCAATGCACGGATTATCTCTTCGAAGGGCTGTACCGCAAATGCCCAAAATATCGGTGCCTCAAAAACAACAACGAGCAACACACACAGAGGAATAGAAATAACCCATTGACCAGTAAAGTTAATTTTAAATACGGCTGTTGTTTTACCGAGAGCACGCAAAATATTACCGTGAACGGCATTATAACCTCTGACAATCGGCAAAATCACATACAGAGGCGCAATAGTCGCCAATGCATGATAAGTGGCAGGCTCTAAATCTGGGTAAATATCAGCAATAACAAAGCTCATTCCAGCCAAGAAGCAAGCACAAACTATCGATATGCCGACGGCGATATCAATACTGATATTCACTTTCTTACTTAGGTCATCTAACTGCTTCGAACCAATCGCACGGCTAATGGTAATCGCAGAGGATTGAGACCAAGCACCGATAAACTGCGAACATGATCGTATCCAAGGCATCGTCAATGTAATCGCAACATAAGCATAAATCTCAAGTTGAGAATAGAGTAACTGATAGATCGTTGCTCCCATCATCAATATTGTGACATTAGCAGCTACAGGGAATATTTCATAAAAGTGAAGTCGTATTGTTCTCGCCATTGCGCTGTTTTTAAACAGTGCCTTTAGAGATACTTCTGTGTGCTTATGTACCGAGTACCCTAAGAACATCATTCGAGCGGTAATAGCGACAACGCTCCCTAGCGCAGCACCTTGAACCCCCATACCGTGCACTGTAAACGTATCAGAAAAGGCATAACCATGGACAAATAGATACGTTAATAAGGCATTAATCGGCAATTCAATAACATAACCTTGAAAAGAGATCTGACTTTTACTTAGCCCATTAAATAGCGCAATCATCAACTGCGTCACCGCTGTATATAAGACCAAATATTTAGAGATATTAAGATAACCCGCGATCTCTTCCTGAAGCAATGCATCTTCAGCAAGTGCCGCAATCAGTGGCTTATCAAATACGGTTAGAAATGTCCAAAAGAGTGACGCCACGATCCCGCTAATGATCATCCCTGACAAGAACGACTTCGACAAGGTTTCTTGGCAACCCGATCCTGCCGCTCGGCTAAGTACTAATTGGCTACCATTCGCTAACGCCATTTGAATAGCCAGTACAAACGCAAGGATTGTGGTTGATATCCCCATTGCAGCTAAGGAAACTTCCCCAAGGGGAGAGACTAATAAAGTATCGATCATTAGCATCGACTGCATAAGCAGACCGTTAAGTGCTAATGGCCAAGCAACTTTAAAATTCTTTTTGATATACGAACGATTAGACACACAAACCTTTAAAAAATGACCAGTATAATAATACGCGCAATTGTATGATTATATGGCAATGCTGTCTGTGGGCGATCTCTAGTTATTTAACGTAAAACCCAATTTCATCGACAACATTCTCACGGTGTGAAATGGCAGTTTCTCGAGTGTGGCGGAGCCCGAACTAGGCATAGGGGGATTTGTGCTAATCCTATTGGCTACCTTTCAGATGTGAAAAAGCCCGCTATAAATAGCGGGCTTATTCGAATGTGGCGGAGGGATAGGGATTTGAACCCTAGAAGGGCTATTAACCCTTGCCGGTTTTCAAGACCGGTGCTTTCGACCACTCAGCCATCCCTCCGTTGTGGCGCGAATAATAGCGCCCTTGATAAGGGTTGTAAACCTCTAAAACAAACAAATCATTCAACTGCTCAATAACTCATCTTATTGAAGCAATTCTGGACAATTATGACCCTGTAAGGCGATAAAACCAACACGTTAGTCAATGCCATGATATCAACTTTCCGGAACGACACCTCATTAAGGCTTCACATCACCCTGAATGATGCTTCTATTTCGAGGTGACTTTTAAGCCCACTCAATTTTTTATTTGGAGTCGTCGCCAAAGTGAAAGAAGCCTGATAACGTAGATAAAGATGCTCTAAACAAAAACACCGCTCAACAAGGATCGTTGCGACATGTTTGAACAAGTCATTGGTATTCTATTCCCCGTTTTTGCGCTCGTTTGCGTTGGCTACTCTGTAGGGCGTTGGTTAAAACCTGATTTCCAACCAATCAATCGCATCAATATGGATACCTTTGTTCCTGCACTTGTCTTCTCTTCTCTCGCCACCATGCCATTGGATACCCAGCAACTGCCACTGATATCGGCATCACTTATCTCGATTCTGATCCCTGGCTTACTGATGCTTGTTGTTTGTCGCATGACCAAGCTTAACTTCAAAGCATGGGCTCCCCCTCATATGTTTCGCAACAGCGGAAACTTAGCGATTCCCCTGTTTACTTACACCTTTGGCGACACGG
The DNA here is from genome assembly GCA_043421945.1 of bacterium sp. HQB-150. Lineage (GTDB taxonomy): Bacteria > Pseudomonadota > Gammaproteobacteria > Enterobacterales > Vibrionaceae > Thaumasiovibrio. The sequence goes on from JBHOGO010000035.1 coordinate 29,960, forward strand.
CACTCGCACCTGCAGTACTCCTGTTTGTGATGTCGGCTTGCGCACATATCAGCTTAGGACTCGTATTGCTCAGTAGCGGTAACCCTTTCAAACAAATCATGCGTATGCCCGTCTTCTTAGCGGCTGTGGCAGCGATGGTGTTTAATCTGGGTGGTATACCGCTTTGGTCGCCACTCTATGAAGCAACAACCCTATTAGGACAAGCTGCCGTGCCTGTCATGCTACTGTCCCTTGGTTCACAAATGACGAACCTAAAGATGAGTGGCTTACGAATTGGCATCATTTCGACGCTACAGTCCCTTGCCACAGGCGCTATCGCTTTTAGCTTAATCTATTTCTTTGTTCCTCTACCGACGATGCAATTACAGATGATGGTGCTCTTTACCATGCTGCCACCCGCTGTCATGAATTTTCTCTTTGCAGAACGGTTCAACGTTGAGCCACAGAACGTTGCTTCAATGGTGCTTTTCGGCAATTTTTTCAGCATTTTAACATTGCCACTACTACTTCTTTTTGCCTTTTCCCTGTAACCCCCTCGTGAAACGAATAGAAATGAATGAAGGCATCCGCACTCATCATCAATAGAATGAGCATTGTTTCCTTTCAGGGGCTTGTCACTCATCAAGTTTGAAATTTTTGTTTACGTTTTGGCATGAAACCAATTTTCGAATGTAGGGTCACAACAGGCAGATAATTTTTAAAGTCACTCTTTTCAAAGTAACAAGGATTTCAACATGACTGACAACACGCTCACTTCCACTTTTCAAACATTGAGCGACTATTTACAATCTCAAGTTATCGGACAACCTGACCTAGTCAAACAGCTACTGATTGCTTTACTGGCTGATGGTCATATTCTTGTTGAAGGTCCTCCAGGCTTGGCAAAAACACGTGCAGTTAAAGTGCTTTCTGACTGCATCGATGCAAGCTTTCATCGTTTACAATTCACCCCTGACTTACTGCCAGCGGATTTAACCGGCACGGATATATATCGCCCAGAAACAGGTAACTTCGAGTTCCAATCAGGGCCAATATTTCATTCTCTGTTACTCGCTGATGAAATAAACCGTGCGCCAGCAAAAGTACAAGCAGCCATGCTTGAAGCGATGGCCGAAAAGCAAATCACTGTCGGTAAAACAACCTACTCGCTTCCTGACCTTTTCCTCGTTATGGCGACACAAAACCCTATAGAGCAAGAAGGCACCTATCCACTGCCAGAAGCGCAACTCGACCGTTTCTTACTGCAACTTCAAGTGGCATACCCAGATAGCGATAGTGAACTGGATATCTTACGCCTCAACCGTGGTGAAGCACTCGGTATCGATAAAACTGAACCAGCACAACTGACGCAAGAAGATATCTTTTCTGCTCGTCAGGCTGCACTCAGCCTGCATATGGCAGAGGAAGTCGAGCAATACATCATCCGTTTGGTGATGGCGACTCGTACTCCAGAAAAATACAGTGATGAACTGGCTAGCTGGCTACAAATGGGCGTTAGCCCACGAGCAACCTTGGCGTTAGATCGCTGTGCTCGCGCTCACGCTTGGTTAGAAGGTAGAGACTTTGTAACGCCTGATGACGTCATGCAGATGGCATACCCTGTACTGCGACATCGCTTACTTCGCAGTTATGAAGCACAAGCGGAAGGTATCGCTCCCGACCGTATTATTGATGAATTATTGAAATGGGTAACAAGCGCATGAGGCTACCTCCCCATAGTGACGGCGTAAATTTGTCGCTGGCGGAGCTCATGCATTACCAGCGTCAAACTATCCGATGGCTTCCACCAGCATTAAGTATCTGGTCGCAACTGAGTGGTCAGCACCAATCGCGTCGCAAAGGCCGAGGCATGGACTTTGCGGAAGTTCGTCCCTACCAGCAAGGGGACGATATTCGTGCCATTGACTGGCGTGTCACCGCCAGAACCGGTAAGCCGCATACCAAACTATTTAGCGAAGAACGTGAATGCCCAGTCATGCTTGTTGTCGATCTGTCGGCCAGTATGCAGTTTGGCTCCACATTGCTTTATAAGTCGGTCCAAGCTGCGCATATGGCCAGCCTTATTTGTTGGCTAACCGTGGCAAATAAAGACCGCATCGGCGCGATAGTCATCGGTGAAGATGGCTTAAAAGAGTGCAAACCGACGGCTCGACAACAAGGGCCGCTCAACATTATTAATGCGATACGCCACCAGCAAGCACAAACAACCACAGAGAGCTCTACCGAAGCCTTCGGTGAGGGTGCCGCTGAACAGCAGACAGCACTGTTTAGCCAAGCGTTATCTCAACTTCATCAACTCTGTCCAAAAGGCAGTGATATTATTGTGTTAAGTGACTTTGCTCATCTGAACCAAGACCATAGCAACAAGTTTAAACAGTTGAGCCAACATAACCGTTTAACATTCGTGAATATCTTCGACCCGCTAGAGTGCGGCGACACCGCCTACCGCGGACAGAGCTGGCTTAGTGATATGACACAGTCTCTGCAAGTCAGTTTTGGAATGAAATCAACACGTGATGCTTTGAAAACCGGTTTTGAAACCCATTGCGAGCAGCTCCAACAACTTGCTCGACAAGTGCGGTCACCACTGTTTTCACTCTCAGCGGGGCAAACGTTGATAGAGCAACTAGGAGGCCAACGTGGAAAATAACCTTCCTCTTGAGCCGCTCCCGTTAGCACCTCTTCATCTCACTGCCGAGCCAAGCTACTGGCCACTCCCCATCGCATTTTGGGTCGTTGCCACTCTCTTACTCGCCTTGATAAGCGCCATCGCTGTTTGGACTTGGCGACGCTATCAACGGGATGCAGCAAAACGAGAAGCACTAACTTCGTTAGCGCTATTAACACAAAGTGGTACACCAGCCATCGCTGAGCTTAACGTTCTGTTGCGCCGTACCGCACTCAGTTACTACCCTCGAGATACCATCGCCCCACTGCAAGGAAACGCATGGCTATCTTGGCTCAGTCGTCATGGGCAGTATCCAGCATTCGACACACTCAGTGAACGCTGGAACAGCGCGTTATACGGCCCAACATCATTATCAGACAGTGACTGGCAAGAGTGTTTACTCGCAGCCAAACAGTGGCTCCAAGGTATCAAAGGAGGTCGCCATGTTTAGTTTTGCTCTTCCCTGGGCTTGGCTGCTCTTACCGCTACCTTTTGTCGCTCGTTGGTTACTCCCGAACTCGCAGCAAAATGCGACCATTCGCTTAGCACGCCTTCCTGTCGGGATGTCACAGATCAAACGCCAACCGCGGTTATTACCGATATTACTCACCGTCTGCTGGGTATGCTTAGTGAGCGCGATGGCTCGACCAATCTGGCAAGGTGAACCCATATCAATCCCTTCGGAGCACCGCGATGTCATGCTGGTTGTTGACCTTTCTGGGTCGATGGACATTGAGGATATGAGCGATGGTCGTGGACAACCTATTAACCGCTTAAGGGCAGTTAAAGATGTACTCAGTGATTTTGTTGAGACCCGACGTGGTGACCGATTAGGTCTGGTTGTTTTTGCCGACCACGGCTACCTTCATACCCCCTTAACGCTGGATATCAATAGCCTACAACAGCAGATCGACCAACTCGTCCTCGGCCTTGTAGGTCAAATGACCGCTATTGGTGAAGGGATTGCAATCGCAACGAAAACCTTCATAGAGAGCGACGCGCCACAACGAGTCATGGTGCTATTGAGTGACGGTGGTAACACCTCTGGCATTATTGAGCCGATAGAAGCTGCCAAGCTTGCCGTTGAAAGTGATGTGACGATTTACAGCGTCGGGGTCGGCGCCGAAGAGATGCAAGTACGTCGCATGTTCCGAACAGAAACGGTCAATCCAGCCTGGGATCTCGATGAAGAAACACTGACTGAGGTTGCAGAGATGACGGGAGGACAATACTTCCGCGCTCGTAACCAAACCGAGCTAGCAGAAATCTATGGCATCATTGATGAGCTAGAGCCTATCTCAGAGGCCAATCAAGTCTGGCGTCCTCGTCATGATCTCTTTATGTACCCACTCGGGGTCTTCATTGCACTGTTTTCTACCCTCATGATTCTTCGGAGACGTTATGGTTAATTTCCTCTACCCAATGTGGTTGTGGGGACTTTTACTCACGCCCCTCATTTACGTTTTACAACAACGCCACACTGCAGCTAACACCTTAATTGCCTCGCACTTACAGCAAGCGAAAAGTCAACAAGGGCAAAAGAAGAGCAGCAAAAGTAAACCTAGCGATCATCACTTATCACCGCTATTGAGCATGACACGTAAGGTTGGCTTACCGGGTCTGAATGCTAAATGGTTGAGTGTAGGATGGTTTATCACACTGTTGGCACTCTCGGGCCCACACTGGCGACAAGCTGAAATGCCAGTCACTCAATCAGAGCAAGCACGTGTACTCGTTATGGATATGTCGCTATCGATGCTAGGTGAAGACATCAAGCCAAGTCGTTATACACAATCCATTTTCAAAACCATGGATCTGCTACCGCAATTAGAGGATGGCTATACGGGTGTCGTTGCGTACACCGCAGATGCTTATATCGTTAGTCCGTTGACCCATGATACCGCGACAATTCGAAGCCAGCTCCCTAACCTGTCGCCAAATTTGATGCCTATCCAAGGTAAGAATGCCGCCACCGGTGTCGAACGAGCTATCGAGCTATTATCACAATCGGGATACCTCAGTGGCGATATCGTGTTGATCACCTCAGGGATCAGCGAGCGAGAGCAAGCCGCAATCTCCGCGTTATTGAAAAAGACGAACTATCGCTTATCAGCATATCCACTAGCAACAACGCAAGGTACACCTATCTTCGATTTGGACCGTCAAATATTAACGGATGGACAAGGTCAAACCGTTGTGTCTCGCTTAACGCCATCTCGGTTACGTGAGCTTACTCGGCAATCAGGTGGTATCTATGTGTCTTATCGCAACGACAACCAAGATATCGAAAGGCTATCTCAATTTGTCATGAACGCAGATAACCACTTGGGCAATACACAGTCGTCAGCCAATGACAAAATGTTGGCTTCACAAGTCATTAATGATGGCTACTGGCTGGTGTGGATTATTGCAGGCTTTGTCATTTTTTCCTTCCGCCGAGGGGCGATTTGGAGCTTGGCTTTGGTGCTCGCTTTACCACTAACCCAACCACTCGAAGCCGCGGAGACAGCTCTAAGTCAGGTTTGGAAAAATAACGAGCGCCAAGCTTTCGAACTGTACGAACAAGGTCACTACGAAGCAGCAGCGCAAAAGTTTGATGACCCCATGTGGCAAGGCAGTGCATGGTATGAGCATGGTGATTACCACGCCGCCGTCGATGCTTTCGAACGTGTGGGCGACAGCCAAGCCGACTACAACCTCGCTAACGCCTATGCCCAAATAAGAGAACTAGAAAAAGCAGCCATGCTTTATCGAAAAGTCTTATCTGACGACCCTGAGCACCTTGATGCCGCCGAAAACCTCGCACTGGTCGAATCGCTCATGCAGAATCAGGATCAAGAAAATCAGGAAGGTGACCCATCAGGAGAAGACTCATCAAACGGAGAGAGCCAGGAGCCAGGTCAAGACGATAGCCAAGGTGAAAATCAAGACCAACAAGGTGATAGTCAAGGCGAGCAGTCACAAGACAGCTCATCTCAGAGCGGTGACTCACAGCAGGAGGACTCGCAAGGCAACTCTTCACAAGATAGTTCCTCACAAGATAGTTCTTCACAAAATGCCCCCTCTCAGAACAGTGCTTCACAAAATAATGAGCTTCAAGGCGACGATCCACAACAGAATAACGACGCCGCCCAACCTACGGGATCTCCAGAAGAAAATGGCGAACCAGACGCTGGCAGTGATGAAAGGGCCTTCTCAAACACAGAAGCTGATCAGCAAGCTCAAGAAAATAAGCAAGAAGGCGGTCTAGAAACAGGTGAAGAGACTGACCAAGAGGAAACGTTAGACAATGCTGTCGCCGCGTCACCTCAAGCTGGACAACTTGAAGAAGGGAACCCTGTGCTTAATAAACTCGATCAAATCCCTGATGACAGAGCGCGATTACTGCGTAATCAAATGATATTGCAAGCGCGCGAACGCCCTCAACCATCAATGGAAGCAACAGAATGGTAACTCAGACAATGAAAAGTATTTGGATGTTATTTGTCGCCGTCTTATTCGCCACGATAGTTAGCACCAGTCATGCCGCGAGTGAAGATGAACAAGCTCATCAGCGCACTGCGGTTGCAACGGTCAACACGAATAATGTCGAGGTGGGTGAGACCCTTTATCTCAGTATAGCCATCAATGAACGTGTCGACTGGCGAGATCTCGATCTCTCCCCCCTTGAGCCTAACTTTGTTTTTGGCAACATTAATCCGCGTACCAGCTATGTGAACATTAATGGCGAATCGAAGACAGAAACCGTACTTCGTATTCCATTACGTGTGATTGACCCACTTACCACAGAGGTTCCTGCACTGCCTATTGATGGACTGCTCACACAGCCTATTCCGCTCAATATCCTTGCTGCCAACGAAAAGATAGATACACTCACTCAAGATGTTCTCTTTAAGTCTCAGATTAACGCGACCACACTTTATCCCCAGCAATCTGCGATTTACACCATGCAAGTCATCGCTGCGGTACAGGTCGAAGACATCAGCCTGACACCTCCATCGGGGGAAGGGCTAACTGTCGAAACATTCGGTGAAGATAAACAATATCGCACCGTACTGAACGGTCGCAGTTTTGCTGTTTTAGAACGCCAATACCGTATCACTGCTGATTATGACTCAGTCGAAGCAATGCCAGATGACCTCGCAACAACGCTACAGAGTGCAACATTCAGCGGGACGGTACCCAATTTAGACCGTCGTGGTTTTTCGACTGGGCGCGGCACACGAGTTAGCCGCTCTGGTGAAAATTATGAACTGAGTATTCGTGCTATACCATCAGACTATGAAGGTGTATGGCTACCGACCACAGCCCTAAGCCTCCAAGAAAATTGGCAACCTGACTCATTGAACCGTATCGACATGAGTGATACCTCGGTGACTGTTGGCGATGCCATCACGAGAGAAATCACGCTTGCGATCGATAACCGAGAAGCAAGTTTATTCCCGAATATTAATATTCAATACCCAAGTGCGATGAGTGTCTACGATGAACGCCCGGAATTCAGAACGGAGGGTAACACCACCATCATGACTCTGAAGCAGGTGTTAATACCGCGTCAAGCTGGTGAGATTACCCTACCCGGCATGACAGTAAACTGGTGGGATAGCGAAAATCACCAAGCTAAGACCGCAGAGCTGAGTGCTAAAACGATCAGCATTAATGCAGCGCCAGCACAAAACGACGGCTTTCCCGATACCCCTATTCTGCCATCGCAAACAGAGGTTATTGAAGTAAAAGACGCAGGCTGGTGGCCAATGATTGCTGCCACCTTTGCATTGTTATGGGTGGTGACATTGGGAATGTGGTGGAAATCTTCACGTCTCCATCACCAAGTGGCTAGCGGCGATCCTGAAGGAAGCTTAAATGCAAATAGCCAAAGCGGAACCAATGCATTTGAGAAAGCAGTTCAGCATGATAACCCCATGGAGATACAACGCGCATGGCGAAGCTGTAACCCGACTGTGCAGCACCACACGAAAGCAGCATTGAATGATTATTTGGCCGCTTGCTATCGCAAGACAGATAAGAATCCATCATTGGAAAATAATGCAGGAGACAGCGTATCGCCACGGCAAAATGCACGTGAAGCGTTAGCGACACAAGTAAAGTCAGCACCGACTGAATCAACGCATACACTATCAGCTCTCGCAGCCATTGCACCAAAATAACATTGATGACATTTAAGCCCTCTCAGCTAAGTACTTTTGGTATTTAAATACTGTTGGTATTTACTGGGAGAGCTTATTTCTAAAGGGGAGTGATAACAACTGAGAGGAGTACATCTATTCCCCCTTTCATGGATAAACCGGATTTTAGTAAATCGCTAAATGTCGAATACCCTCTACCACTGCAAATTACTTTAGTGACCGATATAGTTGTGATCGATAAAGTAATGACCAACATTGCTCAGCGACTACTTTTTCCTTCTAGTCGCCCAGAACGGTAACGCAAAAAAAGCTAACCCGTTTGATGACAGAGGGGTTAGCTTTAAATTCATAAGTTAGCCATACAGCGGAAATTATGCAGCTTTAGCTTGGTATCGGCTTTGGGCTTGTTCAAGAAGACGACGAGCAGCGTGCTCATCTTTATAACCATCGAGCTTAACGGTCTTACGCCCTTCAGGTAATTGCTTATAAACACTATAAAACGCGTAGATGCGATCGAGTTCAGCCTTTGGCAAATCATGAATTGAGTTAATTTCTGCGTAGGTTGGGTCGATGTCTTCAGTGGGTACAGCAATGAATTTTTCATCCTTCTCACCACCATCTGTCATATCGATATAACCAATGACTTTAATATCAATATAGGTAGCAGGCAATAAAGGTTCACGTGTGATCACAAGAACATCAGAAGCTGCGCCGTCGTCAGCCAACGTCTCATCAATATAGCCATAATTCGCTGGGTAACTCACCGGCATAGATTGGAAGTGCTTTACTTTTAAGCGTCCCTGTTCGTCGAAACTGTAGCGTGTGATGCTCCCTGCTGGGATCTCAACTTTCATTGTATATTTCATGATTCGATATTACTCATTTATAAGTAGGCAGTGCTCAAAAGGCATGTTTATTTTTACTAAAGTATCAAGTTCAATACTTTCAGGGTGCTGGATAGGAATATCGACCTCAGCGCCGACATTGATATCGATACGCCAATGGCTTCCCTCAAAACTCGATTTCACAACTCGACCCGATAGAGCACTTTGACTGTTATCGTTATCTGTAGCGAAACTTAATCCCGAGCTTCGCAGCCATAAATGATTGCTTGTCTTACCCAACTTTGAGGAAGGCTTAGCTCTTAAGTATTGACCACGAAAGTATGCACTTGCCACCTTCTCAATAGGGTCAACGTTAATACTCTCAACAGGTAACTTGCAGTCAAAGCCAGCAAGTGACGCAATCCAAGGGGAATTAGGCGCAGAAAATAGAGCCTCAGGAGAGTCAATTTGCTCAATCTCTCCATCTTTCATGACAATAATTTTATCTGCAAACGCACAGGCTTCTAATGGGTCATGAGTGACATACAAAACTGTTTTATTCAGTTTTTTAAATAACTTAGAAAACTCACTGCGCATCTCAGCTCTGAGCTGAATATCGAGGTTAGACAGAGGTTCATCAAACAGCAACACATCTGGGTTTGTGGCGATGGCACGTGCAATAGAGACTCGTTGTGCTTGTCCTCCAGATAGCTCACGTGGGTAACGGTCGGCATACTGCGTAATCTGGAGCAGCTTAAGCATTTCGTTCACTCGGCGCTGACGATCATCTTTGCTCATACGATTTAAACCGTAACCGATGATATCTCTCACCTTCATATGAGGCCACAATGCATAGTCCTGAAACACCATGTTCATTCGGCGATGCTCTGGTGGAAAGGCAAGAGAGCCATCTGTAATCACTTCTTCTTGCAAGCTCACAGTGCCGCTCGCAGGCGTATCAATACCGGCAATGATTTTTAGTAATGAAGATTTTCCAGAGCCAGATGGGCCGACAATACAATACACCTGCCCCTCTTCAAGTGAGAAAGAGACGTCTTTTAAAATTTCTTGCTTACCGATGGTGCGATAAACGTTTTTGCAGCTCAAAAAAGCCGATGAGCTTGCAGTTAAAGTATTCGACATATCTCGTTTACTCTTTAATTAAATGACTGAAATGACGACGCAGTAGTGCGTTACAAACGGCAATGATAATAGCGGCGACCGAACCCGCGACAAAAACAGCGGCGGTAGAAATCCCGTACTCACCAGAGTCAAACTGCGCACTGACGAACGGTGCAAGCATTTCAAATCTCGCTGGGCGCAACATGGAGTTAATCGCTAACTCAAAAATGCTAGAGCCAAAGCCTGAAAGAGTCGCTGAAATCAATGCGGTTAACACAAGCGGCATAACAATGGTGTATAGACGGCGCGGTAAACCCGCCCCTTGTAAACGTGCAGCGTTTAATTGGCTAATTGGTACTTGAGCCATTGCGCCCATCAAGATTCGCACCGCGACAGGAACCGATGTAGCCGTCGATGCCAGTACCAATAACCCTGGCTTTCCATACAAATTAAGACCTAGAGAGGAAAGCAGTGGTGAGTTCCATACAAAAATGAATCCCACACCCAAAATGACACCGGGAATCGCCATCGATAAGGTACAAGCAGTATCAATGATTCGGTTCATGCCATTACTTGTAAAGGTTAATAAATAGGCAGCTAAGAAGGCTAATATCGCGCTCAAAATCGAAGACTGCCCCGCAATGACCAATGCATTTTTCAAACCTTCACTAAATTGCGACCGACTGTGAAATAGATTGATGTAGTTATCAAAGCCAAAATTACCAATGAAGAAGCCATTCCAGAGCTGGTCCATAAATGAAACCATCAAACTGGTCCCGATTGGAATCCCTACTGCAATGAATAGAAAACTCCATACCACACTCGCCAGCAATTTAGCGCGTGGGGCCACAGGCGTGATTTGCATTTCTGTCTGGCTAGACAAAAACTGATAAGGTCGGGCGCGCAATATCCAGAAGTAGGCGAATAACGCAACAAACATAATAATGGCTAAGTACGTCGCTAATATGCCCGCTAAATCAAAGCGTATTGGAGAGTGATTAATTGCAGCGTAAATCGTATACGGCAACGTAGGGTATCGATAGCTGGTTGCCATGGCTGCGGGCAGCCCAAAGTCACCAATGGTATCGATGAAGACCAGCACAATACCAGAAAGCAGTGCAGGCAATAGCAAAGGTATACGTACCGTCAGGAATACCTGCCACGCTGGGCGACCACATAGGCGTCCTGCAAGGCTCAAGTTCCTCATGCTCCACTGCAATGCGGCAGACATCGCAAGGTAGGCCAGCGGAAAGTTCTTCATCGCCATAATGAACACGAGCCCATTAGGGTTAAACACCAGATCCGCAACGAATGACGAGCCCGTTAGCTGCGAGGCGATTCCCGAACGGCTAGCAAATAACACCCAACCTTGTGCAATCACAAATGACGGTATGATTAAAATACACCACACAGCAAGGTCAACGTATCGACTTCCCGGGAAACGGTAAGAGTGTCGAGCGATGGCTAACATTGCGCCCATAAGGCCGCCAAGGACACCCGCTCCAACGGATAAATAAAGACTGTTTGTTAACGACGCCATCCACAAGCGACGTTTGAATATTTCATCAAGCCCAACGGCATCAGAGCCAACCTCTATCCATTGTAGTACCGGTTGCAATACCACCATAAACATCGGCAGTAAGACAAGACCAGCAAGAATGAATAAAATGAAAGCGCCCAACATTTTTTCCGGAGAAAAACGTTGGTTCAACTTAATTTTTTTTGGGCTATTAAGCGGCATCATCGGCGCCGCTTCGGTATTAGAATCAGATAACATCATTAGTTAATCGCGTTGTCTGCAAACCAGCTTTTAATCACTTCATCATTTTCGTAAGCGAACTCAACTGGAGTAAAATTATATTGAACCTCTGGACCTGGGCCAAATGGCACCTCATTAGCTTTTGCTACCGTCGGTCTAAACACGCCATCACTACCGCCGTTATCTGCTAAGAACTGCTGGCCTTTTTCACTTAGCATCCACTCTGAAAACGCTTGTGTTGCTTCATGATGCTGAGTGTTTGCCTGAACCCCAAACGCACGCACTGTTGCTGGACTACCTGATTCTGGCCAGATAATGTCAAAGTCAGCACCCTGCTCAACAAATGTGTAAGCTTGTTGAGAAGTCAATAGTGCCACTTCTATTTCACCTGATTGCAATGCTCGACCTGTTGGGCCATTGGTACGGAAAATTCGCAAACCATTATCGAACGCCTGTGAAAACAAGTTTTTCGCTTTGTCTTCCCCTAATTGATGAAAAAGACCAGCAACACAAGGGTAAGCTGGAGCAGCAATTGATGGGTCAGCCATACCAACCACGCCTTTTAGCTCCGGCTTAACAATGTCTTCATAGCCATTAATCTCGATATCGTTATCTTTGCGCTTCACAATGACACAAGCAGAAGAGATACCTGCTGGATAGAAAGCACTGTTGCTTGGTACGATAGCACGAGCCTCGTCCGTCAGGTTTTTAGCATTCTCAATCGTCAGGTTAGTTTTTAGGTCGCCCGCAACATTCAGGGAGTGAAGCGTATTGTCACCGTTAAACAGTATTAAATCCCATTGTGGGTTGCTGCGCTCTGCTGCGATACGTGCAACTAGATTTCCACCAGACATTTTCACAACATCAAGTTCGTAACCTGTATCTTCCGTAAATTGGTCACCAATAATCTCTTCGAAGTCATTGGTATAAAGAACTGGAGCGGCAATAGCTTGTGCACTAAATGCCGCCGATAATGCTAGTGTGATGAGTTTTAGTTTGCTCATTTTAAACAGCCTTGTCGTCATTGATTCAAGTGAATGGTTTTGTATTTCGCGTTTATGGAGCAGCATTCTATGAGCAAAACACGACAAAACAATGACACTTTTAGTCACAACTGAAAGGACAATTAGTTGAAAGTAATGTAATCTTTTCGTCATGAACAACCGTCACAATACCGCGCTACTTTTAGCAAACTTTCGAGCAAAATTTGAATTCCACCTCTTTTTCGCACATGCTCTCTTTTGTCTATTCAGTTAAATACGGGAGCTTTTCAGAAGCTGCTCGTCAGATTGGCATATCGGCTTCTGCAGTCAGCAAAAATGTTTCACGATTAGAGCAGTCTTATGGTGTGAGGCTGATTCGAAGAACAACACGTAGCCTAGTTCCGACCGATTTAGGCTTTCAGGTATTTGAAAAGCTCGAAGCCATCTTATTTGAGCTTGAGAATGTTGAAAACGATATTCAAGATTCGATTAATACACCAAGAGGCAACATAAGTATTAAGCTGCCTAGAGTGTATGGAGGCCGTTATATTGTGCCGCTGCTACACAAATTTGCTCAGGAGCACCCAGCCCTCAATTTCGATATCATTTTGGATGATCGCCCAACAAACCTCATTGAAGAAAAATTTGACCTAGCAGTACATATTGGTGAGCTTTCAGACAGTAACTTTATCGCTAGAAAGCTCGATGAAGAGCAGCTCATGACTTGCGCATCGCCTGACTATCTTGAATTAAATGGCACACCTAAAAGCCCAGACGAACTAGACAACCATCAATGTTTGATTTTACGTTCCCAAGTCACAGGCATGCCTGAAAAGTGGCAGTTCAAAATAGGGCATAAGACACAATCTATCGACTTAAAGAGTCGATTCATTATTAACGAAGGAATGGCGTTAGTAAGAGGCGCCGACAAAGGGATGGGAATCGTTCAGCTTCCTAAAAATATGTTAGGACGTTCAATAGCGGCCAATCGCGTTAGTGTGATTCTTGAAGAGTTTCAACCACCAGCAACGCCAATTCATCTTATCTATACCGACAATAACCAGCCTAACCGCATAAAAGTATTAATTGAGTACTTGTTATCCCACCGGGGCGACATAAGCATATAAGCTCGTTCGATGAAAAAGAGCAAAGCTTCTCAGTCATTTACCCTCTTCAAGGCGCCTTTGGACAGAAATGAGTTACGAATCATAAAACAATTCTGAGGTTTCGGCTTATTTTTAGTAGTGAATTACTCCCACTAAATCAAAGATTATAGTGTGAGTTTCTTGGTGTAGCCTTGACTTACTCGCCAAACTCACCAATTCTAATGCGAGTGACCTAGCAAGTGACTCGCATCGGC
>JBHOGO010000036.1:0-42113 GCA_043421945.1 bacterium sp. HQB-150
CAGAGAAGCCATCACTTAACATCACAAACACAGAAAAATCAGGATTGATGGCGATGGCTTAAACCGATCTCAGGTTACTTAGACAAGTGTCATCAAATCATCAACAAAGCTCTGGCTTAGGCTGGGGCTTTGTTCATATTAGTCACTCATTTAATCCCGTCACCAGTGTTCAAGCACCCGTTACCTGTCTTCAAGCTATGTACAATCACAAAAGCACTTATTCAATAACAAAAGCACTCCGTTAAGCACTAAGCTCGCCGCCTTTACTGACTTTTTTATTTGCTAGTTCCCACATTGACCGCTCATGAAATAGCGCCGCTAATTCACGGATATCATGGTCAATTTCTCGTCTGTTTTTTTCATTCATATGACTTTCTAAAAGCGCTTGCTGTCGCTTCGCTATACAACTGATCATTTCCCTGATTTCTCGCTCAATATCGTTTAAAGGAAAACCTTTATTTGTGCTCATATTCATCATGCCCTATATCCTTATTAGCCATTATTAAAACACGCCCACACTCTTGCCACTAGACTATATAGAAAGCCTGACAAAATCCTTACAAAACGAGGCTTTCGTCTACACTTTAGATCTGGCTGATGACAATTCGATTGATTTACCCCAAGGAAACACCTATGGACGATAAAGTGATACGTTCCATTATCGAACTTACTGGACAACGAAGTTCTGATTCTCTAGGTTATTGTGTTGTCGCCACCCTTGCTGACATGCTGCCAGTTACCGCTGTTACCTTATATCGCTTTGATGGAACGAATTACCTTCAATCAATCAGTCTAAATATCACCGAAGATCACTCAGGACGTCGCCGTCAAACATGGAATCACGAACCACAATTCTACGATTATATTGAAGAGCTGGCTTCAGGGAAGTTGTCCTCGGTTCCCAAACTCATTCGTCATTCAGCCCACTCCTTTCATTATTTCTACCCTATCCCCCTTGATAATGATCACTTCGCGATGCTCTACCTCCACCTTTCCGAGCCCACTGAGCCTTATACCATGCTGATAGAGGGATTCACCACTATCTATGAAAATTACCTACGTATTTTGGATGACAGTGAACGGGATAAGCTAACAGGACTTTACAATCGAAAAACGATTGATGACAAACTACATGTCGATCTCGTTCGCTATGAAAACGAGGGACGAATCACTGAGACTGATCACTGCTGGATTATCCTTTTAGATATTGATCACTTTAAACGCATTAACGACAATTTCGGACACCTCATCGGTGATGAAGTTCTTCTCCTTTTTTCTCAACAATTAAAGCAACACTTTTCTGGGGACGATAAACTCTTTCGCTATGGCGGTGAAGAATTTTTAATTATATTAAGTCCTACCAATTGTACCGAAGCAGCGAAAAAGATTAATTCATTTCGTCGTCATACCGAAAATTATTCATTCCCTCAAGTTAAGAATATTACTGTGAGTGCTGGCTATGCGAAGATTAGTCCAAGGGATTTCCTTCCCTTAGTCATTGATAATGCAGACAAGGCCCTCTATCATGCAAAAGCAAAAGGACGTAATCGTTTTTACTGCTATGAAGAGCTAATTAATGAAGGTTTACTCGTTAAGGGCTCAGGTGACAGCGATTTTGAATTATTTTAACTAACCGTCACCTATCATTTACATTCTAATAACCACATCAAGATGATGCCATTAGAATATAGGCTCAAACACTCTGTAAAATATAGCCTATCCATATTTCAATATTAAACGTGTTTATAACTTTAGCGTCTATAGAAAGTGGCTTCGTTATACCTTCTTCTGCTGTCTGCAATGATAGATGATAATGGTGACAATACTTGGCGGAGAAGCAACCACAAACATGAGTAAAGGCGCCATCGTACTCACAACACGAGCACGCTCGGGCTCAAATACCATCGATAAAGTACAATATACAGCAACCAGTAGCGATATGCTCCAGAAAATTAGCAACCCATAATGAAAGCTTGTCGGCGTTCTAGGCTTAGATTTAAGATGCAATAATAGAGCCATGGCGACACTAAGAGGAAAGCTCATCCAACTTGCGTACAATAGCCCAATGATAACACCTACATTAACAACGACTTGAACCAGGAATACAACCATAAAAATAGTCAATGTTATTTTAAATAACTGCTGGTATCTATGCTCGACTGCCATACCGACCTCAAAATAACGCGTTTCATATCCTCATTATAATTCAGTTTGAAAGTTTCATTTCATGGGCAGATATCACAAACAAAAATCACTAATACTATTATCACTATATAGCTTGAATTGTTCTACTCTTAGTTGAGAAAATGCATTGTTGTATTAGAAAAAACGCCTAAATTTGGAGAACTCATGAAGAGTCGTAGTATCAAAACGGTAATTTTATCTATTTTGGGTATAGCCATATTCTCTGTAGGGATAACTGCTACCCTAGCCCTTTTTAGCCTCAACAAAAATCTGCAAGAATTTTCTTTTTTGTTAAATAACGAAATTCGAGCAGAGCGAACCATCGAACGGATGAACGTTGAGTTCAAACGCCAAGTTCAAGAGTGGAAAAACGTTCTACTCCGAGGTCACGATGTTGAACAGCGTGAAAAGTATTGGAATCAGTTTGTTAATCAAGAGAATACAATACAACATTTGGCACAAGAAGAGCTTGGCCTTCTAAAGAGTAAACCCGCTATTGAACGTAAAGTTAAAGAGTTCATTCAATCGCACCAAAAAATGGGGCAAGCCTACCGTACAGGTTATCAAAGCTTTATCGACAGTGGCTTTTCTCACATTGTGGGTGATAAAGCAGTATCAGGCATAGACAGAGAGCCTTCAAAACAACTAGAAGAAGTCAGTAATTCATTGAGCCAAATATCAATAAGCCACGCTGACGACTTAATGGCTCGTTCACAGAAGCTTGTCGATATGACCATTGTGGTTATTGCCTGCCTATCGTTTGGTATATTGGTTTTGGCTGCTTTCATCATGTCTCGGGTCATTATCGAACCACTGATAAAAACATCCTCGCAGATTGACCTACTATCAAACGGTAAGCTTGAACTTGAAACTGACGAGACCGCCCTTGGCGAAATTGGTCTATTAAATAGTTCAACTAACCAACTCGCTAGCCAACTCAAACACATTATGGGTACGCTTGGCGACACGGTGGAGAATCTACAATCTAGTTCCCGCTCTATGGCCGACCACTCTGAAGCTCAGACAAATAATGCGTTACAGCAAAAGGCGCATACCGAGCAAGCTGCCGCTGCTGTTGAAGAGATGGCACATTCAGCCCAACAAGTATCGAACAGTGCTGAACTTACCGCTACGTCAACTGAAAACACCAGTCAAAATGCGATGCAAGGTTTATCACAAATGCAGACGGTCTCTTCCGTCATTATTCAACTCAAAGACGACATGAGTTCAGCAACTGTTGCTGTCACTGAGCTGGCACAGCAAGCAAACCGTGTGAACGAGGTCATGACCGTTATACGCAGCATTGCCGAACAAACCAACTTACTGGCACTTAATGCAGCAATAGAAGCTGCCCGCGCCGGTGAACATGGTCGTGGATTTGCGGTTGTTGCTGATGAAGTTCGTGCATTAGCCCAGAAAACGCAGACTTCAACAGAAGAGATTGAGCAAATCCTTGCCGCAGTCAAACAAGGCAGTGAATCAAGTGTGTCAACAATGAACCAAGGTGCAGAAAGAACGGATGAGGTGGTTGGTCATATCTCTGAACTCGCCTCTCGCTTGGAAACTCTGGCAGGCGATATTAGTGGGGTAAGAGATCTGAACAGTGAGGTTGCCACTGCTGCCAACGAACAATCAACAGTCACGAGCGACATTGCGTTATTGATTTCAGGGCTGCATGATTCGGCTGAAGTACAAAAAGAGCAAGCTCATCAGGGGCAAGAGGTCAGCCAGTCTTTAACTGTTCTTGCTGACGATCTTACAAGGACACTGCAACGCTTTAAAGCGTAGTTATCTATTTATATAAGCTATGTTTGATCAAGCAGCTTGTTAACTTAAACGCTTAATAGCCAAGGTAGTTATTAGCAAGTCAGAAATAATCATTGAATAGCGACATCAAGCAAACCTGACGGTCTTACTCAATGCCTTAACGAGGCATTGAGTGAGTTTTTCCTCTTTACGCCTATTTCCCTATTCATTGCTCTCCCTTTTCTCTTCTTCTTTTTCCATCCCGCTAGAAAGCGCATCACCTCACTCTATACATTCATTTATTCATTTATTCATTTATTCATTTATTCATGGGACATTTTTGACTCCTCACAGCAATCTATCCAACGCTAAATGGTCACCTTATCTAAATGAATCACCTTTATGTATAGTAATGAGACATACTTTCAGTACAATTATTTTGAACCAACTCTGTTAACATGACAGTGACGAAATGGATTCAAAGGTATAAACCCTACACACTTTCCTCTCATTGAACATCAAGGAACGAGTACAATGACCCTATGGCAGCGACTATCACAACGCCCCTGGATCCTCTCGGTCATCATTGTGGCCATTCTTTGCATCTGGTTACTCAGTCACCCAAGCCAAGCTGAAAATGAAGTACAGCAACCCAGTCAACTTGCCGTGCCATTAGCCACTGTAAAAGCACAAACATTTACCGCCCAGCCAATCGTGAGAACGGTCTCTCTTTATGGGCGTACAGCCCCGGACCGACAAGCAACACTTGGCGCAGAGGTTTCCGGCTTAGTTGAGTCTCGCCTTGTGAGCAAAGGACAAGTAGTGAAGGCGGGGGATCCTATCGTTCAACTTGAAAAGGGCGATCGTGAAATTCAATTGCGCCGCGCACAAGCCCTGCTTGATGTCCGCCAAAAGGAATTCGATGCCGCAAAATCCTTACGTTCTCGTGGATTACAAGGTGAGGTGGCACTCAGTCAAGCAGAAGCTAACCTCGTTGAAGCCAAAGCTAACCTTAGAAATTTCTCACTAGCCCTCAGCAACACCGTTATCAAAGCCCCTTTTGATGGCATTGTCGAATCATTGCTTGTTCAAAAAGGCGACTTTCTTGGTGTCGGAGATCCTATTGCGATGGTTGTCGATCTTGACCCTCTCGTTATTCACGCTGATGTCAGTGAAAGGCACATCCATCGAATCAGTAAAAATCAAACAGCTCATGTACGTTTAATTGATGGTAAACAGCATACTGCAACCCTTCGCTACCAATCAGCATTATCATCACCCAGCACTAACACCTTTGCCTTAGAACTTACTTTACCCAACCCATCGATGTCTTTAGCTGCTGGTATAAGTGCTGAAGTAGACCTTAACCTAGAATCACGCCAAGCCATCAAAATAGCCCCTTCAATGCTCGCTCTGAACGAGAGTGGTGATCTCGGCGTCAAAACAGTTATCACGCAAGTCGTTGAAGATGAAGGCCAAGGAAAAGACCTTCAACATTACGTCTCTTTTGTTGGGATTGATATTGTCAGGGTCGATACTGACGGTGTTTGGCTTGCAGGTTTAGGGGATAAAGCGGATGTCATCACTGTCGGTCAAGGCTTCGTGCGTGACGGCGACCCGATTTTAGTGACGAGGGGTGAATAATGTTCAGTATGATCGAGGCAGCGTTATCTCGCACACGGACCATGTTCACTCTCTTGGTGCTTATCCTTATTGCTGGCATCTTGACTTATATTGCGATTCCAAAGGAAGCAAACCCCGATATCACTATCCCAGTGATCTATGTCTCTATCGGCCACCAAGGGATTAGTCCTTCTGATGCCGAGCGTCTTCTAGCTCGCCCTCTTGAACAAGAGCTCCGTTCTATAGAAGGAGTCAAAGAGATGACGGCTATCGCTCAAGAAGGACACGCATCCGTCACCCTAGAATTTATCGTAGGGACCGACTTAAAAGAGGCACTGAAAGATGTTCGTGAGGCTGTTGATGATAGCAAGCCTAACCTTCCTGAAGGATCAGATGAACCAACGGTTCATGAGGTCACCTTAGCAAGCGAAGAGCCTGCTCTTACCGTTGCTTTGTACGGCACAGTCCCGGAGCGAACAACGATAAAAATTGCCCGAGAGGTGCAAGATAAGCTTGAAAGCTTTAAGCAAATATTAGAAGTGGATATCGCCGGCGATCGAGAAGATGTCGTCGAAATCCTCGTTGAGCCATTGCTGATGGAAAGCTATGGATTAGACCAAAACGATGTGTTTAATCTCATCGCGCGCAATAATCGCGTCGTAGCTGCAGGGTTCATTGACACTGGCTACGGTCGTTTCTCTGTTAAGGTTCCTTCAGTCTTTAATTCATTAAAAGACATTCTTGAGTTACCCGTTAAAGTGGATGGAAAGCAAGTCGTCACATTTGGTGACGTCGCGACCATTCGCCGTGCATTTAGAGATCCTGAGAGTTTTGCTCGATTAAACGGCCAACCCGCCGTTGTTCTCAATATAAAAAAGCGTGCGGGTGAAAATGTTATTGAAACCGTCGAGATCGTCAAGGCTGTACTGGCGGAAGCACAGCAGCGTGAGGAGTGGCCAACGAACCTTCTCATCAAATACACTTACGATCAGTCGAAAGACATTAAAATAATGCTTAATGACCTTCAAAATAACATTTTGTCGGCCATCATTTTAGTCATCGTGGTTATTCTTGCGATACTCGGGACACGAACCGCATTCTTAGTGGGTATTTCGATACCAGGGTCATTTCTTGCTGGTCTTCTCGCCTTAGCCATCAGTGGTATCACAATAAACATTGTTGTTCTCTTTGCACTGATTATGGCTGTCGGGATGCTGGTTGACAGTGCTATCGTGGTTACTGAATACGCCGAAAGACGAATGCAAGAGAGCATCCCTCGTAAACAAGCTTACCGAGAAGCTGCTATGCGAATGGCATGGCCTATCACTGCCTCAACAGCGACGACATTGGCGGCTTTTGCCCCACTTCTTTTTTGGCCCGATACCACGGGTGAGTTCATGCGTTATCTACCTTTAACGCTTATCGCTACACTGTCGGCTTCTCTCATAATGGCTTTATTGTTTATTCCTGCTCTAGGCTCGGTGATTGGCCGTCCACAATACATTAGCAAGCGAAAGGAAGAAGAGCTTCATGCCATCGAAAAAGGGGAGTTTGACAAGACAACCGGGATTGTTCGGGCGTATCTAAAGACGTTATCGATAGCGATCAAACATCCAATAAAGATTCTCTTCGCTTCTATCGTCATCGCGGTTTGTGTCATGTTTACCTACTCTAAGGCAGGTCTCGGCGTGGTCTTTTTCCCTGACGTTGATCCGGCATTTTTCACATTGAATGCACGCTCTCATGGTGACTTATCCATTCACGAACAAGATACATTAATGAGAGATATTGAGGAACGAGTCATCGGCACCGATGGGATCGACAGCCTTTATACTCGCATTGGGGGGGATGACAAAATTGGCTCTATCCAATTTAACCCCTTAGACTGGCAATTCCGTCGACCGATTAAAGAGATCATCGCAGAACTTCGGGAGAAAACCGCCAACATCGCGGGCATTGAGCTTGAATTCAAATTTCCAGAAGCTGGCCCTCCAAGTGAAAATGATGTAATGATCGAAATTAGTTCGCGTGAGCCAGCTCTCATGCCCGAAGCGCTAAAAACACTGCGTCAGTGGATGGAATCACACCCTGCATTTACCAATATTAATGATACAGGGAATAAACCCGGTATCGATTGGGAAGTGAATATCAAGCGAGATGATGCAGCTCGATTTGGCGCTGATGCAACACTGGTTGGTAATACTATCCAATTTGTGACTAATGGGCTAAAAATTGGGGATTATTTACCTGATGATACAACAGAAGAAGTCGATATTTTGGTGCGCTATCCAAAGGCTTCCCGAGATATCGGTCGCTTCGACGAGCTAAGAGTTAAAACCCAATTTGGCATGGTACCGATTACTAACTTTGCCCAAGTTATTCCTTCGCCAAAACAAAATACTATCTATCGCACCGATGGCCGACGCGTTTTAGAGCTAAGAGCGGATATGAACGATGGCTATAACCTAAGCCTTATTTTACCAGAGGTAAGGGAAGCCATTAAAGCATTCAATTTTAATCAAGCTGTCGACATAAAAATACGAGGTCAAAACGAGGAGCAGCAAAACTCCTCAGCCTTCTTGCAAAATGCCTTTTTCATCGCTTTAGCATTTATGGCCCTTATCTTAATCACACAATTTAACAGCTTTTATCAAGCCGGGTTGATTCTCAGTGCCGTATTATTTTCGACCGTCGGTGTCTTTTTAGGCCTACTCCTCTTCCAGCGCCCTTTCGGTATTGTGATGTCTGGTATTGGCGTAATTTCACTGGCTGGTATCGTGGTTAACAATAATATTGTGCTCATCGATACCTACAATAAGCTCCGGCAAAAAGGCTTGAACAAAATAGATGCCATTATGCATACAGGCGCTCAGCGCCTACGGCCTGTTCTACTCACAACAGTAACGACGATTTTAGGGCTATTACCGATGGTTCTCGAGATGAATATCGACTTGGTTAACCGTAATATCGAGTTTGGCGCACCAAGTACTCAGTGGTGGTCTCAGTTGGCGACAGCTGTTTCAGGTGGATTGGCATTCGCGACGATACTCACCTTAGTGCTCACACCTTGCCTTCTAATGCTTGGACGTGATAATCATCATGAAATGGTCAAGACCTCAGAAGACCTTGAATAGCTTGAAAAAAACCGCTCCGATGGGAACTCACAACCATGGGTTCTCATCGGACAAAAATTCTAACATCATATCATTGAGCCTTCTTCTGCAAGGCACACAACGCTCAATGATATCTTGTCATAACCACTACCAGCCTATGCGCATACCTGTCAAATAGTGCTATTTGTTTATCATATCTTCAGGTATTGGCTTTTGTTTGCAGCGGTATGCATTCTTCAAACTATGCACCTCAATAAACTTATCTCTCAAAAACGACGATTAGATCTACTTTTTCAACGCTAACACGTTATTCTGATGGCACTGAATATTTCTTCGCTAACCTACTGATAAAGAAGGAGTGCAGAAAACAGACAAAGTAGCAGGTCCAAAACAGGGCAAGATGACAAAAAACAATACCAACTCACTCTGTGTTATTTAGAAATTGGAAACGTTTGGAGAGGCTATGAAAAAGTTTAAACATGAAGGGCAACTGATCAAAAAAGCACTTGAAGTAGGACTGAACTACGCGAAAACGCGTGGGTATGAGAACCTTCAGCCCGGTACTCCCCAACCGGTCAAAATTGAAGTGGTATACCGACTATTGGTTCAAGACAAACAAATCACCGCACTGCCCATCAACAGAGAGGATGGTCCTAATATGAAGCATAAGCTTATCATTTGGATCAGTAAGTTACTTCCAGCTGATCATGAATGGCTAAGATAGCGCGCGTTATCCTAACAAAAAATGGGTGAGACAAATGCTCACCCAACCTATAGCGGCGTTCAATCATTCAAGCTCTCTCAATGGAGAGACCATCATTAATCTACTTGCTTCTGACCTGTCATATACGCTTCTAAAATCTCAGGTGTCAACTCACCTGCTTCTTCTAAACGCTTTAACTCTTTGACAATTTTTTGCTGCTCTTCCAGTGACGGTACTGGTAGATCAGGTTCTTTTTCAATATCGGCGTCATTCACCAAATTCAAGTTATCAATCATTTCAATATCCTAGTTGTAACTGTCTGCGACGCAGTATACCTTATAGTTAATCAACCTCAAGAAGGGTATGGCAATCACTTCATCGCTATCGTTCAGGCTCTTTGAACGAGTGACGACGACGGCTCACACTCACTCTGTGAAATAAACAAGGATGATAAATGCATAAGCTAATAAGAAAATCACGCACGCTACTTCCTCCTAATGAAGCTCTCAAAACTCCGAAGACAAAGTATGCTGCAACGCAGGCAGGTTCTAGTAACACAATAAAAGCTGCCGCTGTTGCTATCGGCGCTTTGGTGCTTAGTGCTTGTAGTGGAGATGATGTCGGTAACGTTAGTCTAGGTTTACTGACAACGAAAGATATCAAAATCCAAACGTTCACCGATCCTAAGATTACCGGCGTCACTTGCCACATTAGCCATGTAAAAGCCGATCTCAGCCTCGCAGATCCCTCCGATATGGGGATAGCATGCCGCCAAACGGGTCCAATATCAGCAGAAGAGATCACTCAAATTGACCGTTCAAAAAGTGGTGAAGTCGTCTTTCAAGCATCCAAAAGTATTCTTTTCAAATCGTTAAAAATCCGTCGTATCTTCGATGAAACCTCGCAAACCTTGATTTACTTGAGCTATTCCACAAAGGAACTGGAAGGAAGCTACAAGCACTCTATGTCTACTGTGCCCCTTTATGGGACCGAGGCATGGCAGACGGCGACCAACGAGTAATCTATTCGCAACTAAAATGTAAAGGCATAGGATGAAATCCATTTTGATCACCGGCGCCACCAGCGGCATCGGCTATGAACTCACTAAAGCACTTTCTCAAAAAAAATATCGCATCGTGGCAACAGGGCGAGATCAGGAAAAATTAGAACAATTACACGCTCAAACGGGCTGTCACATCATTCAGGCAGATCTAAGCGATGCAGCGCAAGTACAAAATCTCTTTGATGCCACAATGCGTGAGCTAGGTACCTTAGACATTCTTATCAATAATGCAGGGATGAATTCCCGAAAATGTGGCATTGACGAGTTCACATTAGACGAGTTTGATCACCAATATGCCGTCAACTTAAGGGCTCCCGCCCTACTCAGTCGAGAAGCGCTGAAAGTCATGAAACCCCGCCAATGCGGTCAAATCATTAACGTTGTCAGTACAGTCGCGAAACGATCGAACGAAATGATGAGCGTCTACACGGCCATGAAGCAAGGTCTTGCCGGATTCAGTGCCATTCTAATGAAAGAAGCTCAACCTCACGGTATCAAGGTCACGTCCTTATTTCCTGGTGGGGCTGATACCAACTTTAGAGAAGCGGATCGCCCCCAATATATGCATCCAAAGAGTGTCGCTGATACCGTGATGCTTCTGCTTGAGTTACCGCAAGATGTTGTGATGCATGAGATGACATTCAGACCTCCTGTCGAGCTGGAATAAGGGAGGGTTTAATCAATCCGGTTTATTTCACGATCTAATATGACCTATTAACTCATACATACCTAAAGCACCTTCCAGCTCTCGCTGTAGGGTGTTTTTCATTTAGTAATGAGTGCACTAGCTTTTAAGCATTCGCTCAATTGTCATGTATCTCCTATGCTGAAGTTAAGTTTCTTGCTCTGAGGTAGTGATACCACGATGGCTGTTCGTCCATTATTCATTTTTACACCAGTACTTCTCGTTAGCCTAGTACTCTCCACGCAGTTCCTTATCGCTAATCAACACTCTGCTTTATTAGCTCAGTACAGCGAACAATTACCGTGGATTATCTCAGGTGCGTCTCTACTATGCATGCTTTTTTCAGCTTGGTTAACTCAAGTCGTCCAGCGACAACTGTCATCCCAGTCCCTAAATATTGGTGAGCTTGAAAACCCGACCCTATTACAAACAATGGACGGAGAGCTCATTTATACAAACAGCGCAATGGAGACTTTAACGAGTAACGAAGATCCTTCACTCGCCCATAATCCACTCCAACGACTCTTCTCCGATCAAGAAAGGCAACTCATTCAAAAGTCCCTTAAACAATTAACCATCGTTGGCCAACAAACACAGTTGATCGTAAATGAACACCTAAATGAGGAGCAAGTCACTTCGCTTGTTCAGTGCCAGTTACTGAAACATAATCAGCAACTTGTTGTAAGGATAGAAGTTTTACCGATTGAGTCTATCCACAACGAACTCATCGCTGAAGAAAAAGCATTACAAGCGTTGCTACACGAAAAAACAGCCGCTTTAGAGCATCATCAGCATTTGTTAAAGACCGTGATCAATTCGGCTAATTTCTCCATCATCATCACCGATAGTAAAGGGGTGGTTACCACATACAACCCAGCGGCAGAGCAGATGCTCGGTTACCCACTAGAATCCGTATTAGGACACCAACCCACTGACTTTATTATTAGCAGTGAAGTAACGTCGTTTAGAGAAACGCTGAATAGTGCGCTACTATTCTCGAGTAAGAAGAGTAACCCGCTACCAAGTAAAGAGTGGCACTTGCTACATCAACAAGGTCATGAAGTCCCTGCTTTACTTTCTTTATGTTCCGTATTAAATGAGTCAGACTCACTCGAGAGTTTAGTTATCATTGCATTAGATCTCACTGACCAGAAACGCTATGAAGAAGCACTCCTTGAAGCAAAAGAAGATGCAGAAGTTTCAAATGATGAAAAGAATTTATTCTTAGCGAGCTTAGGGCACGAAATACGTACGCCAATGAATAGTATTCTTGGGCTATCTGAATTGCTACAGCGAACCACACTCGATGACCAACAACAGCAGCTCAACAAGCAAGTTATCTCCTCTGCCAACAACTTGTTATTGATGCTACGTGACATCTCAGATTTAAGTTCCATTGAGGCGGGGAAAATTGAATTGCAATTTGCCCCCTTTAACCCTGACGAACTCCTCCAAGAAGTCGCCTCAATGGTCATCGTTCAAACAGAAGAAACAAACATTGAGCTTCTCTTCAATATCGACCCCAATATCCCCCATCAACTAATAGGTGATGCACTTCGCATCAAGCAGGTACTACTCAACTTACTCAATAATGCACTGCGCTATACACCAAATGGCGAAATCATCCTCAATTTAGCCGTCATCGACCAAACCGACACAACATGTACCATCGCTGGGAGCGTTTGTGATACTGGTGAAGGTATTCCCAAAGAGCAACAGACAAAAATATTCAATAGCTTCCAACAGGGCAATAACCAAGACCCCAACTCCATTGGTGGTTACGGCCTTGGATTAGCCATTTGCCAACAGCTGCTAACAAAAATGGGGGGGCATATATCGCTAAGCAGTGAAGAGGGCAAAGGGAGCGAATTCTTTTTTTCAATGGTGTTTGAAACCAGTGAAAGTGACGTTTCCTCCATTCAACTCCCTCCACTCAATGTACTTATCGTTGATGATTACCCAACAGCACGGCAGCTCACCCAAAACATGTGTGATGGCCTTGGCTGGAAAACAACGTCAACAGATTCAGCAAGGCAGGCACTCCAATATATCAGCGAGCAGTCTTTTGATGCTGCACTCATTGACTATTCAATGCCTGAAATGAACGGGCTTGCTCTGTGTAAGCTACTCAAGCAAAGCAGCCAAAAGAAACTGAAAACAATTCTATTGACCTCCTCCCACTACCCACAGCTTGCAAAAGAGATCAAAGAGCAAGGGGGTCAACAAACCATGGATGGATTCTTAACAAAGCCCATCACCCCTATGCAACTTATTCACGCCCTTGCTGACGACTTCACCACATCACCACCAACCGTGACAGAGACGACAAAAAGTGCGCTCTCTGGAGTCACGGTATTACTGGTTGAAGATAATCTAACAAACCAAGCTGTGGCGACTGAATTATTAAAAGAAGAAGGCGCAACGATTCATTTGGCAGAGAATGGCTTAGAAGCACTTGATTACTTACGCACTCGCGAGAAGCCAGATGTGGTATTAATGGATTTACAAATGCCAGTTTTAGATGGTTACTCCGCAACAGAGCGTATTCGTTTGGAGCTAGGGTTTACCGACCTTCCTATTATCGCAATGACAGCCAATGCTCTCCCCCAAGATAGGCAAGCATGTTTAAATATTGGCATGAACGACCATATTGGGAAACCGTTTGAAATTAATCACCTCGTCAAAACGATAAGTCGCTTTATACCATCAAACACCCCTCGTCCCACGAATACAGTCAAGTCAGCTGACACTATCAAGCCAACTGTTCAGCAAGAAGACGAATCAAAGACATCTATACCACCTGATGCACTTATACTGGCGCGTAAGAATATTATAGAGATCGAGCCCGCACTAATGCGTCTTGGTGGTAACGTAGAGGTCTTTCAAAATGTGATGCGAACTTTTACAACTGATAGCCACGCACAGCTTGAAACACTGAAAACCTCTCTCCAAGAAGATGACCATGAAACCGCTGGCCGAGCCTTACATACTGTAAAAGGGATGGCTGCGACGATTGGCATGACCAAGCTAGCCGAATTGGCGAAACAGTACGAGTCCCATTTTAGGAAAGAAGGCACGGTATCCATCACCGATAGCGAGCAGCAAAAACTAGAGGAATTAATCTTTTTGTATGAAGCTGTTATCCTCGATATCCTCTCCCTATGGGCAGGTGATCAGAGTAATGCCGTCTCACACCGGTCAAAAGTCGATCTCGCGATAGAACTACAGTGCCTACAACCGCTCATTACCAGCAACATCGACAAAGCCAAGACCGTATATCAAGAGTTGGAACAAGATTTACGGCAACACTTTCCATCAGAAAGTGAATCACTATCACTTGCACTGACACACCAAGACGTCACTAAAGCGGTTGATATCTGCAAAGCGCTCGTTGAGGAAGCACGCCGCTAGTGCACAACGTACCTTCGTAGAGATCGGCTGCCATGATTCCCTGTTGCAATACCCCCTTTGCAACAGGGTGCTTTATAAGAGACTAAGCTTAATTTCAATCTTCAATCGGCTTCAACAGGTAGGTCTTGGCGTTTTTTCAGTACCTGAAAGATCCAACCCAGTGCAATCAATGCGAGCCCTAGCCCTAAGAAACTGGCTGCTCGCCACATGCCATCAAGATAACTCACATCGGATAAGAACACTTTGAGCACTGCAACGCCCATAACAACAAGGCCATAACTTTGATGTGCAGAAATCTGTTTAACAACACCATAATACGTCCACAGCGCGCCGCCAATAATCAGTGCGACTGAATACGATAACCATTCAGCCATCCCTGTCGTTTCACCATAAAGTAAACTATCGACTTGCCAAAATTGGCGTATCGACAACGCAACCCACATCGACAGTAATACGCCTGAAACGATATAGAGCACATTGGCACCATACCGCCGTTCAATAAAGGTAGGAACAAGACGAAGGTAGGCAGCACCAAACAGCAATAACCCCGGAATGAGCCAACCTAGCGTCAGTCCATTAAATAGAGGGAGTGAAGATGCAGACACCGTTTCATTAAATAGAGGCAGATACGCGGTGTTTATGGCTGCAATGAGTACCGCTGCAGCACCTAATAAACCCAGACGATACCAAACGTAAAACCGCTGCATAGACTGACTAAATTGCTGGCGATAGCCATAGACTGCAAACAATGTCAGCGCTTCAATAAGCCAAAAGCACACACTGATAAAGTTAATGTTATCAAAAACGATATACGAACCCGTCAGCCAGTAATGACTTTGGAGTAAAACGAGAACAGCACAAACGTGGATCAATGCACCTTCAAACCAGTCAGTAATCTCTAATTGGTATCTTCGCATTTTCGTTAAAGCATAAGCCAAAACTGCAATCGCAGGTAAGCAATTAAACAATACCACCCCCTCACCTAGCGTACTGATTAGTCCCTCAACAGAATCACTTTCTCCCCCGCGACTCATTACACTGAAGCCATGCCACTCATCAATAAACGGCAAGAGTGTTAAGCGAATAAGAAGAAGAGAAACGCCACCTTTAACAACAACATCTCTTAGCTGAGGACGATGATAAATAAGCTGTAAAGTACAGACCAATACTTGTAGTGCTAGCAAAGCCGTAAATAAGGCATTCTCAAACCATAACCAGTTCATACCTAATATAACGGCATGAATAGCTGCGCTAATATCACTCCGTAGTCGAGGAGATGCTAAAGCAAGTCTAGCAAGTCCCGTGCACCCAATCAGACAACCAAGTGTCACTATCCGCATATAATCAGGGAGCATGACATCAACATATATCAACGTCACAAGCATCACACTACTGCCCGCGATAACAGCGAA
The DNA here is from genome assembly GCA_043421945.1 of bacterium sp. HQB-150. GTDB lineage: Bacteria > Pseudomonadota > Gammaproteobacteria > Enterobacterales > Vibrionaceae > Thaumasiovibrio. The sequence goes on from JBHOGO010000036.1 coordinate 15,941, forward strand.
CCAGTAACTACTTTTTGAACGATAACTCACATTAAACTGCAAAAATGACGTTATTGTCACTAACACTGCCCAAAGAGCAAGCCAGCTTAACCCTGCATATACCGATGCCTGAGACTGAGGTTGCAGCGAGAAATGTACGATCCCTGCTACCGTTATGCTTGCGGTCACCGTTACCCACTGCATAGCGAGTCTGGTGTAGCCCTTTCTTATCATTGGAAGCAATAACATAGCTAGCGGCGTGAGCATCAAAATAGAAAGATCTTGTGTCGTTCCGGATAGTCTCATCATGACGGCAATCAACATGATACCAATGACACTCGAAATCAACGCAGGATGATACCATCGTACCGAGGCTCGTTGCTTAATGACTGGCTGCATTAGCCAACCTTGATGCGGTACAACCAATAACAAGTAAACGGCTAATGGATAAAATAATCCACACCAGGTAGCCATGTTGATGTGCGGGATATCAATACTGATGAGACCGAGCCAAAAACAGTGGAATGCGGCAAGTAACAACGGGAACCACTTTAAGCGAATACGTTGATTAATGAACACACCGACACTCGTAATGAGTGCGATATAAGTCATTAGCACAAAATAATTCGGGCTCCCCTCGCCAACCCAAAACGGTGCAGTATAGCCACCGATAGCACCCAGAATTGCCATCAGCACACCAAATCTAAGGCTCAATACCAGACAAACTAACGCAGTAAAAGCAATTAGCCCTAATGCCAAAGAGGCGGATAGCAGTTGGTAACTTATCGTTGCGAATGCAATGCTGGTATAGAGTCCCGTCATACCGGCTGCAACAAATGCCGCTGGTATGTAACTTTTATTCGGTGTCTCGAACAATAGCCATCGACCGGCTCTAATCGCACGATGCAACCATTCACCGAAAGCAATAATAATAAACGATAAGATCAGGGCACCACTCATTCTTAAGCTTGGAGAAACAGTCACTCGATCGCCTAAAAACTGAACTAGATAACCGATACCAAAAACCAATGCAAGCCCACCAACCCAAACAAGCCAATTACGCTTCATATGGTCAGTGAGGCGAGTCACTAGCCCTGACGACGCCTCTTTTTCAGTATGTCGATTCGATGCTTCATTTTCATGGCCTTGAGCGAATGTCGAGTCTGTAGCCGAATGCGTGGAATCCATCACTGAGCTGCTTAATTCCTCAATGGTATTCTGTGCTTGTGAACGCCCTACTTCGGGCGCTATTATTTCTATAGAGGCTATCTCTTCTACAGATGCTATTCTTTCTCTAGAGGTGGGCTCTACTGAGGATGCTTTTTGTCCTAAGGGGGCTTCTTTCACATCATAATGTGCACGTATGTCCACCAATTGTGATGATAAAGTGTTCACTTGCTTTTTGAGCTGCTTTACCTCTAAAAATGCAATTATCGCTAAAATCGGGGCGATCAGAAGAAACACAACCAGTAAACCGCCTACAACAAAGAACTCATCCATCACTAATCCTTGTCAATAAAATACTGCACAGTGTTCGATTATAGTCTAATCAAGGATTCTGGCAGTGAATCAGAACTATATAATTGCGAATGATGTCAAAGAATGATGTCAAAGAATGAACAGATAATGGCTATAGTCAGTGCCACCCAAATAAAATGGGGTTCACGATATATTTGAACGAAAAAAGCCGCTGTGTAAACAGCGGCCTCAGCATGACAACGACAAGTTAGCGCTTACACACTAAAACAGTGAAGATAAACGCGGGTAAAGCGCCTGATAGGTATCACGTTTAGCTTTATAGTAATTACGCTTCTCAGCATTAGGCTCATGGCGCTGAACAAGTTCAGGTACTGGGCATATTTCATTGATATCAGCGTCTTCTTCTATTCCAAGAATGGCTAATCTTGCCGCGCCAAGAGCAGGGCCTACATCACCACCTTTACGATAAACCAATGGCAAGCCAACAATATCGGCTAACATTTGACGCCAATATTCACTTCTAGCACCACCACCAATCAGAGAAACCTCCTCCGGTATCATCTTGGTCACATGTAATGCATCAAATCCATCGGCAAAGGCAAAACCGACACCTTCCAATACGGCCTGAGCAAGCTCTAGTTTCGTCGTAGAGTGCGTCATTCCGAAGAAAACACCTTTTGCATTGGGATCATTGAGTGGCGTTCTTTCTCCAGAAAGATAAGGTAGGAACACAACGTTTGAATCAATATCTGCGCCCTCTTCTACTTCACCAATCATGGTGCCAACATCATCAAAACCAGTGAGGTCAGCAACCCACTTCAAACATGACGCAGCACTAAGGATGACCGACATCGTATGCCATGTGCTAGGTAAGGCATGACAAAAGCTATGCAAAGCCGATTCAGGGTTAGAGATAAAGCCATCGCTAACCGCAAAATATACACCAGAGGTACCAAGAGATAACATCGCTTGCCCCGGCTGAGTAATCCCGACACCAACCGCACCTGCGGCATTATCACCACCACCGGCAATAACAGGTACTTGACCAAGCCCCCAAGCATCAGCGATCTCTTGTGATAATACGCCTGTGACCTCGCTGCCTTCATATAGAGCTGGCATATTGTCACGCGAGAGCCCTGTCGCTGACAAAAGCGCATCATTCCAATCACGTGTTCTAACATCTAACCACAACGTCCCTGCCGAGTCAGACATATCAGACGCGAAGTCACCGGTCATTTTGAAACGGAGGTAATCTTTCGGCAGCAAAACCTTATCAATTTGAGCAAAAAGCTCAGGCTCATAGTTTTCTACCCACTTCACTTTCGGCGCAGTAAAGCCAGGCATCATGATATTACCTGTAATTTCTCGGCTATTTGGGACAAGTTGTTCGAGCTGCCGACACTCTTCTTCACAACGACCATCATTCCATAAAATTGCAGGACGAATCACCTCACCAGCTTTATCAAGCAGTGTCGCGCCATGCATCTGACCAGATAAACCAATCGCTTTTACCTGTGATAAGTCGACGACCTCACCTAAACCCAGAACAGTTGCACACGTCGCCTCCCACCAGTCTGAAGGATCCTGCTCTGACCAAAGCGGTTTTTTTCGAGATACAGTAAGTTCGACGGTCTTCGATGCCAAGATCTCGCCTTGCTTCGACATGACGATAGATTTTACGCCTGACGTGCCCAAATCAATTCCGATATACATAGGTGTGTCCCTTATTTTGATTTTCAGCATAGTGTCAATTCCCCACCACACCGAACACTCGGTAAATTTATGATATTTCTAAGTATTAACCGCAACGGCAATCAGCTCAATTACGATTTTTGATAGTTAAATTGAGGTATTTAACGACTGAGTCAGGGATCACACCATGTACAGTTATTCACTGATAGAATACGCAGCATCTTCAGGTAAGAGATTTGAACACACATGGATAAACGATACCGAATTACTCTGCTTTTCAACGCAAACAAAACCTATGATCGTCAAGTGATTGAGGGTGTTGGTGAATACCTACAAGCTTCACAATGCTCGTGGGATGTTTTCTTAGAAGAGGAGTTCGTTACTCATTTAGATAACTTTAAAGCATGGCAAGGTGATGGGGTGATTGCCGATTTTGACAACCCCGAAATAAGACAACTTCTCGCTGACTCTAATATACCTGTCGTTGGGGTTGGTGGATCATATTCAAATAAAGAGGACTACCCGAATGTCCCCTATGTCGCCACTGACAACGAAGCATTGGTTGAGCTTGCTTTCCAGCATTTAAAAGAGAAAGGGATCGAAAACTTCGCCTTTTACGGCACCCCTCACGATAACGAAAACAAACGCTGGGCATCTGAGCGCGAAGCTGCTTTTTTAAAAATCGTCAATCGAGAAGGATACTCGGGGTCAGTTTATCGAGGTAACGAAACCAGCCCACAAACTTGGCAATATGACATGAACCGTCTTGCTGATTGGCTGCAACGACTACCAACACCCACAGGAATTATCGCCGTCACCGATTCTCGAGCTCGTCACCTTTTACAAGTTTCAGAACAACTCAACTTATTAGTCCCTGAAAAAGTGGCTGTGATAGGTATCGATAATGAAGAGCTTGCTCGTTTCCTTACCCGTGTTTCACTGAGCTCTGTCGGACAAGGCTGTAAAGAGATGGGCTATAGAGCGGCTAAAATATTGCATAAGCTCGTTGAAAAAAACCATCAGAATGAAGACCAACCACCTGTAGCCACTGAGCTGCCACGCATACTTATCCCACCAACAAAAATTTACGAGCGCCAAAGCACCGACTTCCAAGCACTCAGAGATCCGTATGTCATCCAAGCAATGCATTTCATTCGTCAAAATGCCTGTAAAGGAATCAAGGTTGATCAAGTGCTTAGCTACGTAGGTATTTCACGATCAAATATGGAAGTTCGTTTTAAAGAAGAACGCGGGCATTCGATTCACCAAGAGATCCATAATTCTAAGCTTAAGCGCGCGTGCGATTTACTGAAAAATTCATCACTGCCTATCGTCGAAATTTCTGAATTATGTGGCTACCCTTCCCTTCAATACATGTACACGGTCTTCAAAAAGAATCTAGAGCAGACACCAAAAGAGTATCGTGACGCCTTTCAACCAGAGTAGTATCGAAGATATACCTCATAACGAACATAGTTATACGAACAGGTTAAATAACAAATAAAGAAACGCCCTAGCATACTTTCTGCTAGGGCGTTTTATCTGGTTCGAACTTCACACTAAACGGTCATTGACCTAGAGCAGCGCTATCGCTGTAACAAAGCTATATCTAAAACAAAGCTATATCTAAAATAAAACCTAACGCTTCGCCTTCGTTGCGCTGTCCATCCAAACGGCCAGCAACAAGATGGCACCTTTAACGACATACTGCCAGAACGTGGGTACATCCATCATACTCATGCCGTTATCGAGAGAAGCCATAATAAAGGCTCCGATAACAGCACCAATGACGGTCCCGACGCCACCAGCCATGCTTGTTCCACCAATAACACATGCCGCAATCGCATCAAGCTCAGCAATATTCCCCGCAGATGGCGAGCCCGCACCAAGGCGACTACTCAAGACCAGCGCCGCGACCGCCACAAGAAGACCATTCATCGCATACACGGACAACTTGGTTTTCTCTACGTTAATGCCAGATAAACGGCTCGCCTCTATATTGCCGCCAATGGCATAGATACGTCGTCCAAACTGGGTTTTCTTTGCGATAAATGTACCGACCAATAAGAAAGTCACCAACAGAAGAACAGGTGTGGGTACGCCACGATAATCATTGAGTAAGAGGATAATACTCAACACCGCAACACCAATCAGGCTCTGTTTTAAAAGAGTGCTTTTCAATGTTTCAACAGGTAATTGGTACTCAACACGCATACTGCGGCGTTTTTTCTGCCAACCAAAATACAATGCTAACCCAGTGACGCCAATGACCATACTCACCATGTTAGGCAAATAGCTTTGTCCAATAATGCCCATCGCATCTGACGTTGGCGCAACGGTTGTTCCGTCCGTAATACCAATCAATATCCCTCTAAAAGCCAGCATCCCAGCTAAGGTAACAATGAAAGAAGGCACTTTACGATAGGCAACCCACCAACCATTCCATGCGCCTAGGAAAAAGCCGGCAACGAGCGTCAACATAATCGTTAGAGGTAACGGCAAGCCAAACCACACATCAAAAATGGCAGCAGCACCGCCAAGTAATCCCATCATGGAGCCAACGGAAAGGTCTATTTCTCCGCTGATGATCACAAAGACCATGCCGATGGCTAATATGCCGGTAATCGAAGTCTGTCGAAATAGGTTAGAAATATTTCTTGGCGATAAGTAGGCCCAATCGGTCATCATACTAAAAAACAACATAATGATGACGATGGCTGTAATCATCACAACGAGCTGTAACTTCGAACCTTGTAGCCACTCTTGCCAATGAGAAATACCGCTGTTGTCGCTCTTTGAAACGGTTTTAATTTGTTCCATTATCTTATCCCTCTTCCACTGCTTTATCGGACAGAGCACAATCCATTATTTGTTCTTGTGTGAGCGATTCATTTTTAAGGTCGCCCTTTAGTTTCCCTTCATGCATCACTAACACACGGTCACTAATACCTAACACTTCAGGTAATTCAGAAGAAACCATAATGATGCTGATCCCTTGTTTGACGAGTTCGAACATTAACTTATAAATTTCAAACTTCGCGCCTACGTCAATCCCTCTGGTCGGCTCATCTAAAATCAGGACTTTCGGGTTAACCATGAGGTATCGAGCTAAAATGGCCTTTTGCTGATTGCCCCCGGATAAATTTCGAATAGGTAATTCAGCATTCGGAGTTTTGACCGTTAAGGATTTTATCGACTGCTTTATTTCCGAAGCTTCTCGAACATCGTCAATAACACCATTGGATGAAAGCGCATCTAACCCCGCTAAGGTGATGTTTTCTCCCACTCCCATAATCGGCACGATACCGTGGCGTTTGCGATCTTCTGGCACCATGGCAATACCCGCAAGCAGCGCATCGTGGCTGCTGTTCAATGTAAGCGCTTCACCATTGAGGGAGACGGAACCCGAGTGCTTTCCTTTATAGCAGCCGTACAAGCACTCCATCAATTCGGTACGACCTGCACCGACTAAACCAGCGACGCCTAGAATCTCGCCTTCTCGAAGTGTGAAACTGACATCGTTCACCTTGGGGATGTTCGCATTTGCTTTATCCCAAGCCTTGATATTATTTGCTCTAAAAATGACGTCACCGATATCGTGTTCTACACGGGGGAATAGCTGCTTCATTTCCCGACCTACCATCATGGTAATGATGTCGTCAGTCGTCATGCTTTCTGCGCGGCGATGTCCGATCGGTGCCCCATCTCTAATCACACAAATATGATCTGAAATGGCTTTCACTTCATTCAATTTGTGCGAAATATAAATGCAGCTGACACCTTGTGAACGAAGGTCATTGACTAAATCCAGTAATATTTCAGTCTCTGACTCTGTTAGTGGTGCTGTCGGCTCATCCAAAACCAATATCTTGGCATTTTTTGATAAAGCTTTGGCTATCTCCACGAGCTGCTGCTGGCCAACACCCAAGTCGCCAACTAATGTTTCTGGGGATATATCCAACTTCACTTTGTTCAATCGCTTGATGGATTCAGCATGCATTTGTTCGAAGTCGAGTAAGCCATATGTATGAATTTCAGCCCCTAAGAATAAATTCTCTAGTACCGATAACTCTTTCACTAGCGTTAACTCTTGATGGATAATCGCAATGCCTAAATGCTCGGTATCAACAATACTTTTCGCTTTTACTTGCTTGCCTTCAAAGTAGATTTCGCCTTCGAAATCGCCGTAGGGATAGATGCCGCAAAGCACCTTCATTAACGTAGATTTACCTGAACCATTTTCTCCGCAAAGTGATAGTACCTCCCCTCTCTTTAATGTTATCGATACTCCGTCCAATGCTTTTACGGCACCAAAGCATTTAACGATATTGCGCATTTCTAACAAACTTTCCATATCTCACTCCTCTGCGATATACACCTAGAGGCCAAGCTGATATTGCTTTCGCCTCTAGGGAGTCCTTAGCTCGTTTTATCGATATATCGCATCTTCTGAGTGAAACTGATCTTGAACCACCGTCGTTTTGATATTGTTTTTATCAACAGCAATTGGATTAAGTAGCCATGAAGGAACATCTTTGCGCCCATTATTCAATACAGCATTTGAATCTGGAGCAGTACCATGTCCTAGGTCGACAGCAATCTCTGCTGCACGTGCCGCTAAGGTACTAATAGGTTTGTAGACCGTCATGGTTTGGGTACCATCAACAATACGACGAACAGCCGCTAAATCTGCGTCTTGTCCCGAAATAGCCACTTTGCCTGCAAGACCCTGAGCTTCTAATGCTTGTATCGCGCCCCCTGCCGTTGAATCGTTAGATGCAACAACAACATCAATATTGTTGTTATTCGCTGTTAATGCATTTTCCATGATTTTTAAGGCATTCTCAGCCAGCCATGAGTCAACCCACTGATCGCCAACAATTTTGATCTCACCCGCATCAATTTTAGGCTGTAAAATATTCATCTGCCCTTGACGGAACAACTTCGCATTATTATCTGTTGGTGCACCTCCCATTAAGAAATAGTTTCCAGTGGGTTTAGATTCAACCATTGCTGTTGCTTGAATTTCACCGACTTTTTCATTATCAAATGAAAGATAGAAATCTATATCTGCGTTACTAATTAAGCGGTCATAAGCAAGCACTTCGATACCATCTCGCTTGGCCTCTGAAATAACATTGCTCAACACTTCGCCGTTATAAGGAATAATAACTAATACATCGACACCACGAGAAATCATATTCTCAATTTGGGCAATTTGTGTTTGTTCGTTACCGTTTGCCGACTGTACGTAAACTTTAGCACCAAGCTCTTCCGCTTTATCAACAAAGATGTCTCGATCTTTCTGCCAGCGTTCTAAACGTAGATCATCAATCGCCATACCTATTTTAACTGTGTCTGCAAACGTCGGCATTGCAGACAAGCAAATCGCTGCACCGCATAGGAGAGAAATTACTTTTTTCATTTTTTATCCTCTTGATTCACGATATGTAAAACCCTTGTAGGGAGGGCTATGACTAAACTAGCCCTAAATCAAACGGGAATCCTTTAGCATATCTAACTCTATCGTTACGTTTTTTCACTTTTATTCTGGATTGTGATAGCGGTTAGATATTGTCCAACCTGGCAAAAAGACGAACCCAGATTATATAAAATAATCTTTGATACTATTCACAAAAACAAGCGACTGTAATTAAATTTAAATCACTTCATTAATTATCAAAATACTCTCGGAAATACCCATAAGAATAATAGTATATTAACGATGTCTGTGTGGGAGATCACAATATCGAGACTTACGTAAATAGAAGATATCAAAAGCGCCATACGAATAAACTAAATAACTGATATTGTTAATAATAGTATTCACATAAAAAATCAAAAGCACACAAAACTGAAAATCCAACACAAAAAAAGAGGCTCTAAGAGCCTCTAAATAACAACATATCCCGCTAACAAATGAGCAAAACTACTTTGCAATCACTCTTTTTAACTCACTATGACTCTTTGGTTTCACACACCATTTCCCAATACTTTGGCAATACGTACACGCCCTTTTCAACATGTACTGTGAATACCTGCTCAATGTCGGAAGACGATCTTCCTATCATGATTTCAAACTCTCCACCTTCAACGACACGCTGGTTTTTTCCATTTGTATGATTAAGCATGTCTACAGGCAGAGAAAATGACACTCTTTTTTGCTCACCAGCACCCAATTCCGTCTTGATGAACCCCTTTAACTCTTTTACCGGCCTGACGACAGAGCATAACGGATCGCGAACATAGAGTTGAACAACCTCTGCACCTCTGCGCAAACCTGTGTTAGAAACCGTTAGCGATATATCGATATGCTCACCAAATTTCAGCTCATCTTGCACCAAACTAAAATCTGAAAGTTCAAATTGCGTGTAACTTAATCCATAACCAAAGTTATACTTTGAGCCAAAGTGGTACGCAATCGGCGTGCCAGCACTCTTCAGCTTATGGTTGTAGAAATACGGCACAGCACCCACACATTTCGGAATTGAAACCGTTAGGCGGCCACTCGGGTTCACTTCGCCAGTGATAACATCAGCGATGGCAGCTGCCCCTTCTTGGCCAGGTGCCCAGCCATAAAGAATACCAGCCGCTTCTTCTTCTGCGCGCCCTAAGTGATAAGGTCGCCCCCCAGTAACCAGAACAATGACAGGTTTACCGCTGTCCAAAACGGCATCCAGCATTTGCTGCTGAACACCCGGTAATTCAAGGTTATCAGCATCTGAGCCTTCGCCCACTGTGCCTGTCTGGAAAAGACCTGCAAGATCACCCACACACGCAATTACTACATCGCTACTCGATGCGGCAGATACCGCTTCAGGGATCATGCTAAGATCACCACTAATCGGTGAAGTCATACTTTGCCCTACCGCCATATCAACATCACCAGGAAAAACAGGCGCGTTGGCTCGACGTTCAGTCAGAATCTCACATCCTTTCGCATAAGTGACGTCTTCAAACCGTCTCTCTATAGCCTCTAATAGTGTTGGGCAATTGGCGCCTTGGCCATCTTCATCACTGAGAATAAGATGCACTGGGAAACTATATCCGCCTAAAAGCGCGAGCGAATCATTGGCCGTTGGGCCGACGACAGCAAGTTTGGATTGTTGATTTAGGGGTAAAACACCGTCATTTTTGAGTAATACAACCGATTCGCATGCAGCTTCATACGCTAATCTTGCACTGTCTGCCGTATGAAGAGCCTCCTTCGGTACTGGTGTGTAGGGGGTTTCAAACAGTCCCAATTCGAACTTCGTTGTGAGTATTCTTGCTACAATCTCATCCAGCTTATCCACTGAAATCAATTCACGCTCTAGTGCGTCTGTTACATGATGTGCACACGCATCATCAGGAAGTTCAATGTCTAACCCTGCATTAAACGCAAGGGCTGCTGCCTCTGCACTATCTGCCGCTACGCCATGATGGGAATGAAGCAACTGAATACCACCATAATCAGCAACGATAAGTCCATCAAATCCCCACTGCTCTCGCAGAACCTCTGTTAATAGTTGAGGGGATGCATGGCAAGGCTCACCATCGATATCATGGTAAGCTGGCATAACAGAACCTGCATTACCGAGCTTTACCGCCATTTCAAAAGGCAAAAGGAAGGTATCATTAAGCTCCCTAAACCCCATGTTGACTGGGGCATGATTTCTCGCCCCTTCACTGGCGGAATGTCCGGCGTAGTGTTTAAGCGTGGCATAAACATCTCGCGATTGGCCTTGCAACCCCTTCACATAAGATGTCGCCATTATCCCTGCATGATAAGGGTCTTCACCTAATGTTTCTTCTGTTCTTCCCCAGCGTACATCTCGGGAAACATCGAGAACAGGTGCAAGTCCTTGCTTTCCCCCTACTGCTCGAATTTGTCGTCCAATATCGTTGGCGACATTTTGAATCAATTCAGGATTCCATGTATGCCCATAACTCAGTGATGAAGGGTATAGCGTTGCTTGTGATGTCATCAAACCAACAAGGCACTCTTCATGTGAAATTGCAGGGATACCAAGACGCGTCTCTTCAACCAAGAACTTTTGCAACTTGTTTAACGCTGCTACCCCAGCCTCTGGCGTCATTGTTTGAGTGCCCAACGGACGGGTGATCTGACCAATACCATGTTTTAGTTTGTCAGAGATAGAGCGATGACTTGCCCCTTCTCCCATCTCTAGTTCACGCTCTACATGGTTACCATCGGCATCAACTTTAAGCCACTGTGCACCAAGCTGGGCTATTTTCTCTTCTATCGTCATCTGTTCGAGTAAGTTTTGCACACGTTCTTTTACTGAATAGCTAGCATCACGGTAGATTGTCATTATTTTTACCTTATTGGATTAGATAATAGAATTATCTGCCACCGCGAATGATAAGTCGCAGAGACTTATCTCAGTTACAAAATTACGAATGCTACTTACTAAATACCTAACACCAAAAAAGGTAACCTCATGATTTACAGCGTGAATAATAAATGCCCCCTACTGCCTAATATTGTCTAAGCCACATAACACCTTAACTATTCATTATGTCGTGGATTGCTTTGCAGAGTATGTTGCTGCCTAAATCGCATTGGTGTTACCCCGATTTGCTTTATGAACACTTGCGACAAATACGACTGCCCAGGGTAACCACATTGTTTCGCTATCACATCTAACTTTTCTACTGTCGTCGCTAGCAATTTTTTCGCACGCTCCAAACGTAGCTGTGTCACGTATTGATGTGCGGTTATCCCGTGTGCGACGAGGAAACGCGTATCGAGTGTTTTTCTGGATACACGGCAATGATCTGTCACCTGTTTAATTTTCATGTTCAAGTGAAAATGATTACGAATGTAGTTTTCTGCTCGAATAATCACTTCATCGAGTGCTTGTTGTGGGTTTGTTGTTCGGGCATGTAGCAATTTATAGGATGTAAAACGAGAACGCTGAGGTCGTTTGTATTTCAATGTCTTATCGAGTGTTTCAGCACAAAGCATACCGAGTTCAACGGGGTTAAGCTCTACTGAACTCATCGGAATGGGGGATAGCATTCTCTCTGTATCATCGTAATCGGTGCCTATAATGGAAACATCTTGAGGAACCTTTATTCCTTGCCGATAGCAAAGGTTAGCAACACGCCTCGCTGCACGGTCAGACGAACAATAAATACCTAGCGGAAAATTTCTCTCTTTTAGTGCTGTCTCAACGCAGTCAACAACTTCACAATCCTGTACCAAAGCAGCACTCTTAAACTCCATGCCACGCTCCTTACTCCATGGCAATACACTATCTTGTTGGTTTGCGAAATACCCTACTCGTTTAATGCCTGCAATACAGAACCCTTTTAAGGCCGTTGTAGCCAGCCCTTTATTGTCCAGTATCACCGACGAAACGTTACTTGGTAAGAATTTCACCTCATGATTGCTATAAACCACAGCCTTAGCCGATAGAGAATCAATGATATGGTTGATATTTGGCTTATCGTAATCGGCAATAACATAATCCCAGTCTTTAGAGAAGATATAATCTAGATTTGAAGAACACTCTAAATTGATCTCTACATTCAGGTTTATCTCATCAATTTTTGATTTTATGCCTTTTATAATCTGACGATCATAAAAAATCATGCTATCTAGTAATAGTAATAATGACTTCACACCAAAACTCGGCTTATTTTATATTCGCTGTTAAACTGAAAATGCCCCGCTATACAGCGAGGCATAAGGCCTTGCCAGAAGCAGCAAGACCATTGGGGGGCTATTTGTCAGCACGCGCTACTGGTGCCGATTGGGTAATGATGAACCCTTGCATTGACTCGCGACCTAACCCAACTCTGCATTATGAGCGAGTGGTTTACGGTCAGCATTTTCTTTTGCATCCAAAGCGAGCATCGCCTTGATTTGACCAAGCTTCTCATTATCAAGCTGATAAAAGGCCATGAATACCGCTAGTGAGGCAAAGATAACACCAGGAACAACGGTAAAAAGAAGATTGATGGCATTCACAGCTTGGGCGCTTTGTACCTCTGCACCACCCACATAACCAGTCGCAGCGAGAATCCAGCCGACAGACGCGCCACCAATGGCGATACCGAGCTTGATAGCAAACAGATTAGTCGAGAACACCATGCCGCTAAGTGAGCGATTACTCCGAGTCTTCTCATAATCAACCACGTCTGACATCATGCTCCACAAGATAGGTGTTGTACTCATTTGAACCACACCAAGAAGAATAACCAGCATAAACACCATGTAAACATTGGTAGGGTCGACGATGTAGAGGAAGGCTGACAAGAAACCGGATACCATAATCAGTACACGGTAAACCTTTGGCTTATCATACTTACCCAGTAAAGGTGCTGAACCAATCGCACCAACGATATTCGCCAGCATACCCGTCACCATAAAGCTAGTTGCTAAGTCAGGGCGTCCCATTACGGTATTAACGTAGTACATGGTTGAAGCACCTTTTAGCACCACACCTGTCAGCAAGATAACATTAACGATAAACAGCACACGCCACTGATTGTTTTTAAGTAGCAGTTTTAGATCTTTCCATACTGACTGTTTTACTTCTTCTTGAGGTACGCAGCGCTCTTTTGTATTAGCAAAGCTGACAAAAAATAAGGCTATCGCACCGAGTCCCATCACAGCCATCGCACCAACATAGCCTTTTTGAACATCACCTTGACCGATAATATCCACTAAAGGCAGTGCAACCATTGCAACAACAAGACCACCAGCAGTACTCAGAGCAAAGCGGTAAGATTGCAATGAAGTTCGCTCTTTAGAGCTATTCGTCATCGCATTCGCCATTGCACAATACGGGACATTGATTGCGGTATACATCACTGTTAGGAAGATATAAGAAAGATAGGCATAAACAATTTTGCCTGTTTGACCAAGGTCGGGAGTATAGAAAGCCAACATACAGGCGACACCGAATGGTATCGATACCCATAATAAATAAGGGCGGTAGCGACCATGTTTAGACTTAGTTCGGTCAACAATTGACCCCATAATCGGGTCGGTAACCGCATCGATGAATCGAACCAATAAGAACATGGTCCCCATATGAGCAGGTGAAAGCCCATAGATGTCAGTATAGAAGTACGCCAAGAACAGCATGACAGTCTGCCACACAAAGTTACAGCCGGTATCACCCAATCCGTAAGCTATTTTTTCCCTAATTGATAACTTAATGTCATTCACTGTTTTTCTCCGGGTAAATATTGTCTGCTGCTCATTCTTCTCGTCATAGAAAGATTAATCAATTTGTTCAAATTCATAATCTCTTTACGATATTTATCATGTGTGACCGAGCTCAGATTATGTAGGGGCATAAAAAATCAAAACAGTAGAAAAACAAAGATTTAGATATATAACACACTTGTGAGGCTATCAAAATATTCGTTTTTTTGCGATGTGACGCACGTTTAATAAATAGCAGTAATTTGGTATCAAAAAACGTAATTGAAGACCAAGAAGAAAAAGCGAAATATAGATATTGAACGTAGCCCATACATTAAACGGAATCTTGGCAATGACTGAATTTTTCAAAAACATCGATAAAATTAAATTTGAAGGGACTAACTCTACGAACCCTTTAGCGTTCCGTCACTATGATGCAGACAAAATGATTCTTGGCAAAAGCATGAAAGAACATTTACGCTTTGCAGCTTGTTACTGGCACAACTTCCGTTGGGGTGGTGCTGATATCTTTGGTGATGGTACTTTCGACCACGCTTGGTTAAATGTTGCAGACCCTATGGAGCAATCGCGCGTAAAAGCCGATGCCGCTTTTGAGTTTTTCTCTAAACTCAACGTTCCTTACTACTGTTTCCACGACACCGACGTTGCGCCAGAAGGCAACTCGCTAAAAGAGTACGTGAACAACTTCCAAACCATGGTTGACGTACTTGAACAAAAACAAGAAGAGACTGGTCTAAAGCTACTTTGGGGAACAGCAAACGCATTCTCAAACGCTCGCTACATGGCTGGTGCAGGCACTAACCCTGATCCAAAAGTTTTTGCTTACGCGGCAACGCAAATCTTCAACGCAATGGGCGCAACGAAGCGCCTAGGTGGCGAAAACTACGTACTTTGGGGCGGTCGTGAAGGCTATGAAACACTGCTAAACACAGACCTACGCCAAGAGCGTGAACAACTAGGCCGTCTCATGCAGATGGTTGTAGAGCACAAACACAAAATAGGTTTCAAAGGTTCAATTCTTATCGAGCCAAAACCACAAGAGCCGACGAAGCATCAATACGACTACGATACGGCAACGGTTTACGGTTTCTTGAAGCAATTTGGTCTAGAGAACGAGATCAAAGTCAATATCGAAGCAAACCACGCGACTTTAGCTGGTCATAGCTTCCACCATGAAGTGGCTACAGCAACGTCTTTAGGACTATTTGGTTCAATCGATGCTAACCGTGGTGATGCACAACTAGGTTGGGATACTGATCAGTTCCCTAACAGCGTTGAAGAAAACACGCTAGTCATGTACGAAATCCTAAAAGCCGGTGGTTTCACAACCGGTGGCTTTAACTTCGATGCACGTGTTCGTCGCCCATCAACCGATCTTAGCGATCTATTCCACGGTCACATTGGTGGCATGGATACGATGGCGCTTTCTCTTGAGCGTGCTGCTGACATGATCAACAACGACGTACTTTCTAAGAATATCGCACAGCGTTACGCTGGCTGGAACGATGACTTAGGTAAGCGCATCCTTTCTGGTGACATCTCTCTTGAGAGCCTTGCTCATCTTGCTCAAGAAACCAATATTTCACCTGTAAAAGAATCAGGTCGTCAAGAGTACCTAGAAAACATTGTTAATGGCTTCATCTACAAGTAAGCGATGATGTGTTAACCAAAGCCCGAGTATGGTTCTCTATTATGCTCGGGCTTTTTGTTTTGCTGTCAGGAAGAGAATATGACCAATACAATCAAGAACCCTGTCTTAAAAGGCTTTAATCCCGACCCTTCGATTGTTCGTGTTGGTGACGATTATTATATCGCTACATCAACCTTTGAATGGTTCCCAGGCATTCAAATTCACCATTCAAAAGACCTCATCAACTGGAGGCTTGTAGGCCACGCGCTAACCCGAACTTCTCAGCTCAATATGATGGGAATGGATAATTCAGAAGGCGTCTACGCACCGGCACTCACCTACTCTGATGGAAAGTTCTGGCTCTGCTTCTCTAATGTTCACTCTTGCCGTGGGGGTAACTGGATGGCGACACCAAGTTACGTGGTCACAGCTACTGACATTGAAGGCCCGTGGAGTGACCCAGTATCAATAGGTAACTACGGCTTTGACCCATCACTCTTCCATGATGATGATGGCAAAAAATACATGCTCAACATGATCTGGGATGGTCGTTCAAATACAAATTTCTTTGCTGGCATTGTGATGCAAGAGTTTGATGCTGAAACTGGTCAATTAGTTGGCAAGCCTCAAAATATCTTTAAAGGCACTGAGTTAGGCTGCACAGAAGGCCCTCAAATGCTTAAAAAAGGCGATTACTATTATTTGATAACCGCTGAAGGTGGCACCAATCGTGAGCATGCCGTTACCGTCTGCCGCTCGAAAAATCTTTGGGGACCTTATGACGTTCACCCAGATAACCCTATTCTTACCAGCCGATTCCAAGAGCATGCCGAGTTATCAAGGGCTGGACACGGCTTTCTTGTTGAAACACAAACTGGCGAATGGTATTTGAGTCACTTATGTGGTCGACGAATCCCCAACCCTGAAGGCTACCAGTTTATTCCAAAATACGACAATGGCTTCTCTATTCTGGGGAGAGAAAGTGCTCTACAGCAAGCTCATTGGGAGAATGACTGGCCATATGTGACCACAGGAAAAACCCCCGCTGTCGAGGTTAAGGGACCTGAGCTTCCACTGCACCCTTGGCCACAAGAAGAGACGGTCGACAATTTCACCCACACAAAGCTGAGCGCGCACTTTCAGACACTGCGTGAGCCCGCAGAAGAAAGCTGGGTATCACTGACTGAACGCCCAGGCTTTTTGCGACTGAAAGGACGTCAGTATCTCTATTCTCGCTATGAACAAAGTATGGTTGCTCGTCGCTTCCAAGCGCATGAGGCAACAGTAGAAACGAAGATGACTTTCTCGCCTTCAACGCCCTACGAAATGGCAGGGTTATGTGCCTACTACGCAAGAAACGGTCATTACTTCCTCAAAATGACCGCGAATGATGCTGGTGAACGCATACTACAAGTTGTTGGTAACATTAATGATGTTTACGGTGAGTATTCGGAAGACGTTCCCGTTGGCAATACGGATACCGTCTACCTAAAACTAGAGCTGAAGACACAATGGTATCAATTCAGCTATTCCTTAGATGGACAAGTTTGGCACCCCGTTGGAAAGCCTTTAAACAGCACCCCACTCTCCGATGAAGGAGGCCCAGATATTTTCCGCTTCACGGGAAGTTTTGCGGCATTATTTGCCGCAGATGTGACGGGACAAAAACAGCATGCCGATTTCGAATACTTTAAATACATTGAGCATTAAATGGTTATTCACATGCTTACCTGAGAAATTAACGCGCTGTTATTTTTGCACGGCTATTCTTGCACTACTTGGTATCCAAACCGAGCCAAGTAGTGCCAGATTTTCTTAATATCTTGCCCATCATATCCCTGCTCTGTCACCGCGAGCCCCAGTATCTTTGCATTAATCTTACCCTCTTTAACTAACCCTTTAGCTAAATCGATAAATGGCTGACCACGATACTCTGGGTAACGGCTCATCTCTTCGATAGTGAGTTCATACCCCTTGTGCCATTGGATGGGCACACCTAGTTTTAACGCATGTTCTTCTACGCTGGTAGAGCGATAAATAGGATCTAACACAAGAGATTCGATGTCATCTTTTAAGCTGATAACCCCATGAATATGCGTTTCGATATAATCATCCAGTTGATCAGCGTTGGATGATAATACTTTGTCAATAAGCACCTTTACACGACTCGCAATAGCGAAGTCTTCAGGCTCAAAAAAACTATCTGGGTAGCAAAATGTCGTTCGCTGATAAGTATGAGCTTTCAACTTAAAATACGCAGAGCCAAAACGAGGTGACGCGCCCATTTCATCATGCGGATATTTAAAGCGCCATATTTAGGTCTAAGGTTATTTGGTGCATTGTCGTACGCGCCATCAAACACTCTTTGCTCCCATGACCACCGCTCCCCTACCATGTAAGCCGTTAAGCCACCATTACTGGTGCCCGTCTCAAATTGAGATTTCAAAAAGCCATCTTCGGCGATAGTTTGAAGTAAAGGTTTATTATCCGACGTATAGCGGTCAGGATGGAAGTTAATGGTAATAGCATAACGCAACGCGTAGTCTTCACCTTTAGACTTTAATCTTATTTTTCAATGATTTGCTCTACTGCATTTTTGGGCATCAACTCTCCAGCCCCTTCCTAAATCGTTTATTCATTGCACAACGCTCGCAGAATATTTTGCTTGTTGGCCGAGATGTACTCTATGTCATTTCGATAGCCTTGAAGATGACCTTGATCTATATTTTCAGCAAAGGATGCATTGCCATTGTCAGATTCCTTGCGCATAAAAGACACCAAAGCCTGCAAACGCTGAATCATAGCGTCTACTAGGTGGCCTCTTTCTGATTCTGTTGCACCGTAACTGTCACAGAACCACTTGGCTCTAGTGACTTGGTCTGAAATGGTACCAAGTTTATCGTTATTGTCCGTTTTGAAAGGTGCCCAGCAATATACGGAATAAGCTAAGTCCCATAGTCTTGGTGCTGGATGTGCTGTGTCAAAGTCAAACACGCCAACAACGGTGTTGGCTGATAGCGCAACATTGTAAGGGGCAAAATCACCGTGACAGATAACCTCGAAGGGCTCTTTCGGCTCGAGCATCCACGGTTGTTTGCTCACGTCTATTTGATCTAATAGGGAGACTGTAGAGTCATGGATTTTTCGTAGTAGTTTTCCCGCAGAAATAAGGGCTTCATCCGAAGCGATAGCCCCAATAAGCGGGTAGTTATAAGTATCCCCAGCAACAAAACTGAGGATTTCTTGATTATCGGTAATACCAATAAATTTCGGGCACTCATCAACATTGAAATACTCGAGATGCTTCAAAACTTGATGAATGGTTGGGCTCCAATTCTGAAGAGGCCGATAAACAACGTCACCATCTCGATATATTGTCGCCCCTCTTCCGCCAGATAACTCTTCCATGATATATCCTCATCTCACTAGCCCCCACCTAGAATCACTCTAAGCACAAATTACCGAGTATTAAGCGTCACTTTGCGACTCGATAGGTAGAAGTAGGACAGCCGAAAAATTAAGCATTGACGACATCGTCAATATTATGTGTTTTGTTGTTCAATAAACTCAACAAAATTAACCATGTGCTTTTTCAGCCTTTCTTCGACCTTTGCATCAACAAGCTGAAGTTCTGAATTGATGACATTATCGACACCTGTAATCATCATTTCATGAACAGGATGAATGGAAGAAAGAGTAGAATCAAACACTAGTTTAATATGTGCTTGTGCTCTCGCACCCCCTACAGGGCTATTCGCTTGAGTAATAATGGTGACGGGTTTACCCTTCAAAACAGAATTAAATGCAGGCCTTGATACCCAATCAATCGCATTTTTAAGCACGGCAGGAATACTGTGGTTGTATTCTGGGGAACAAACGATGATTCCATCAGCCCTTTCAACGTCTTTAATCAGGTTACGAATGCTTTCAGGCATATCCTTCGCTAAATCTTCACAGTAAAAAGGTAAAGAGGCTAACTCTGGAAAGGTATACTCATGTTCTGAGAAGTATCCTTTTACTGCGTTTAAGATGGCAATACTTTTACTTTTCGAGTGGAAGCTTCCTGATAACAATAGCAATTTCATCGTTTAAAAATACCTTTCTGTTTATGATGAGCCATAACGAATGCGATGAATTCCCCTGATGAAAAACTGCCACACTTTGGTGATAGCGGTGAGAATACCCATCATGCGTTTAGGAGCAGAAGTTTATAGTAGCCCCCGTTAGTGAGCAAGAAAGTCTAGCAATCTAGAAAATGACGCTGACATGAAACAATAAATACAAAACTTGACGACATTGACGAACGCTTAGTAAACGAATATCGGTACGCTTTCACGAACAAAACTTAAGCGCTTTAGTCGCAGGTATGTGTACTCCCTTACTCTGTTTCTTCTTTATAAAGCTTCAACCCTCTCGCTTTATAGTTTGCAAGTGCCGATTCATGGTCTAATGAACAAGTATGTACCCATACTCTCTTCGCTGTTGGCATTTCCCATGCAATCGAAATGGCTTCTGATAGTAGATAACCACCTAAACCTTTACCTATAAAGTTTGGGGCTAAGCCAAAATACACTATTTCAGTATCTCCGGTATTATCAGCATGTAACTCAAAATAACCGGCAATAGCCCCTTCGCAATAAGCAACCCAAGTACGTAAATTGGGATTTTCAACGTAAGCTTTCCACTCTTCATCTGAGAGTGATAATTTGTCTGTCCACTGCCATTGCTCACCAATAAGTTGATAAAGAAATCGATTGAATTTAAATTCGTTAATTTTTGCTTCTACAAGGGTAAGCCCACGAGCTTCTGTTTTTTTTAGCAACTCTACTGGAGAGTTCATTTCTAAATAATACGTTGTCACTGTCATACTGTACTATACCTCTGATACTGCTACATGCAGCCTATCTTAATAGGCCATTATACATAAATTTATAAAGAGGCTTAATAAACAGCACCTTACAACCGAGCAGCCCTATTACGGGCAGATAAAAAGCGGTTCAAAAAACCAGCACATCAAAGCGCTGTTATAAACCGTCTCGCCAATTGGCAATCGCGTTGATATGGTCTGGTCTAATACCACAGCAACCACCAATAATACTTGCCCCTGCACCTTGCCACTGCTTAGCAAACTCGAGGTAATCACTAGGACTAAATTCTCGTGTACTTTGAAGAGCGCTGTTCGCTTGTTGCCCCGCATGAATCGGTGAAAAGTTGTTGGCATACACGCCTATTTCAACATCAACCTCGAGGTTATATTGCTGGATGACCTCTTGCGCTTCCTTTACGGCTTGCGCCATCACTTCAGGTACCGAGCAATTAAATAATATTCCTTTTCCTCCCGTAAAACAGACTAACGCGGCTGCGATTTTGACAGACTGACCAGATCTGAGTCTTGCGACATCACTGCTCGTGTCTTCCAACGAAAAGGCATAGTACTTATCTTTGCTAGAAGAGCGCAAAACAGACTCAATCACCTCAAACTCTTGAATGCTCGCAACAGTTTCTGCCATCCAGATGTCAGCAAAAGGTGCTTGCGCTTCATAAAGCGTAGTGAAGATCGCTTTTGCTTTTTCTGACTCAAACAGGTCAGGGCGATAACTTCCAAACACGGGCGGCAAGGCACCTGCAACACGTACCGTACGATCATCATATTCTGCGGCGACTGACTTTGCGATACGCGCAGCATCTTTTGCTAGCTCTGCTCCACGTGCTTTATACAGCGCATCACCGAGATGAAAAGGGACACAAGCATAGCTGTTCGCAATGATTATTTCCGCACCTGCGTCAATAAAATTGCGATGAGCTTGGCTAACATGCTCAGGGGATTCAATCAGTGCCTGCGCACTCCACAATGGTTGTGAAAAGGGTGCGCCTATCCGCTGTAGCTCCCGCCCCATTCCACCATCTAAAATAGTTAATCTTTTCATCGTACGACTTCTTCAACACATTCGATACTTCATAGTAAACCTATTCAATATGCAATGTGAAACACCAATGAAAAAGGATGATAAAAGGATGATACGTAGCGGGTAAATAGGATTTATGCTGCTCTTCACTATACTTATTCGCAAAAGTAATGATCGGTGACTTATTCGCAAAAGTAATGATGGCGGAAAATAGCGATGATGGATGATAAAGGACGAAGAGCAACCATTGAGGAAACTGAAGACATTGTTGACACTGAATTGATTAATGGTGTCTACCGACAAGAACTACGCCAAATCGATAGAAGGCAAAATCACAGTCGGTACCATGGCTACGAGCGCCGAAGTGGCATTGATCGACGTGTAAGGCAAATTCGGGAGGTGATTTAGCAAAGCAGGTTTTCCCGCTAGCGCTTAGACCCCCTCAGCGATCCCTGAGCATGCTCGATAAAGCGCAAAAATAGACATGCCACCCAGTCTTTAACCTTAACTCCTCACATCTCTTCGTCCAAATAACGTTCAAGTAATGCTCTAACAGCGCTCAAACAATGCTCAAAAGGTTAAACCCACTCTAGATAGACGAAATGACAAAGTGCTGAAGCGCTCTCATGAGAGCGCTGTCATACCAATGAGCCCTTAGTAACAATCTAACCCTAAAAGCGAAGACAACACTGATTTAGTTATCGCCTTTAGTCCTTGGCAGTGTAAATAAAGTCGCTGTAATCTGCATGGCAGCCATCACCACTAATATCTTCACAATGCAAACCAACAAATGCGCCGGTAAAGAAGCCTCGGCCATCAATGTAGTCATCCGATATTTTCCAAGATTCAAATACCCTATCCAACAGGTTCCAATGTTCACCATCAAGCGAATAGCTGTATTGATATTCTAAGCCGTTCACCTCCACCTTCATCCAAATATGGTCTGTTTCATCAGGAATAACAATCGGTGCATCATTGTAGTAGTAAAAGCTTGCCGCTTGTTTATCGACCTGAACCAAGCGCAAACAGCGTTTACCCAACGCCTCATCAAAATCGATCATGCAGTAGGTAAAGTTACTGGTATTGTAGTAGCAGCACATACCTGCAGACTGTTGGAAGTTTTCAGGCTTAAAGTCCATTTTCACTTGTGCGCTAAAGTGGTGATGCCGCCATCGAGTTGCCACTGTAGACTGCTCAAATAAAGAAACCAAACTGTCTTTACCATAAAGACGTAGGTGCCCAGGGTTATCTGACAAACTCCCTAACGCGTCAGAAAATGGAATACGTAAGGTTTGCCAGTGGCCGCCTAAAGTTCCAGTGTCAAAATGGTCGACAATATCTTCAGATACGCCCCAGTTACACTCTGGTAAATCCGCTTCAGGGATCGAAAGCTTAGCGTGTGGACCGCCTACAACTTTCGGCCAACCATCAATCCATTCGACACGATCAATTGCCGTTTCTCTTCCCATGGGGCATGCACCACGCCCCCACCTTGCTAACAAAGGACGATTAGGGAATCGCAACGGCCTGCTTGCCAAGTACGACACAAACCACTCACCATTCTGAGTTTCAACGAGCGAGCCATGCCCTGCTTTTTGCAATGGGTTTTCAGGCGTATGCCAAGTTGTGACCAACGAACCATGGGGAGAGACCTCATAGGGACCAAACAAATCTCGCGATCGTGCTACCGTCACCGAGTGCTCAAAACTTGTCCCTCCCTCAGCAGTAAGCAGGTAGTAGTAATCATCTTTCTTATAAATGTGAGGCGCTTCGGTGTATTTCAGTGCGGTGCCATCAAAAATCTTATGACGAACCTTCTCAAGTGTTTTCGTCTCAGGATTGTATTCTTGAATCACGATATTGTTGATTGGGTCGCTGTGATTACGCATTCCCCATGGACGATAAACATAGTATTTTTTTCCTCCCTCAGCATGATACATCGATGGGTCAAAGCCGCCGTTCCCCATCGGGATAGGATCACTCCAAGGCCCTTCGATACTTGGCGCCGTAATCAAATAGTTTCTGCCATTCTTCCATGGCGCATCGACAACTTTCACATCGGTATATAGCAGCCAAAACTGCCCATCAGCATAGCTAAGCGCCGGTGCCCAGATGCCACCAGAATCGGGATTACCCTTCAAATCTAGCTTATCGACACTATCCAACGGCATAGATGCCAGTTGCCAGTTTTTTAGATCTCGAGAGTGGAAAATCCGCACGCCTGGAAACCATTCGAATGTCGATGTAGCAATGTAATAATCTTCACCTGCACGACAAATACATGGATCAGGGTGAAAGCCCTTTAATATGGGGTTGTTTATCATCTGAGTTCCTTTCTTTTTTTGAATATAATTAACAATGATTGTAAATATTAATCCATCGACTTTTTATATAACCCCATTTAAAAATAACACTCAGCGATATTTTAAAAGTAGTAAGACTTAATATTCTTACCCAGAAACAATTAAAGGCACTGATAGCCGAGTATTCTGATAAGGGGGCAACTATTCCATCTATTAACCCATATTTAAACGAACGATTCCTTTATGCTTTTACGGAAACGGATAATGAAATCTGATAAATGTGACTAAAATATCAGACATAAAAAAGTGCACAACGGTATGGTTTTCACCACACGCGTGATATTTATTTTCATCATGGGCGCTCTAACCGCGATTTAAAATACCCCACACAGCATAAGCGACTACACTTCAACTGTGTTCTCAGAGCAAGAAACACGACGTCAAACGCCCCTCAGATCTTCTTCAAAGGAAATTATGATGATCTCAGCCCCAACGGATTACCGCGCTGCAGCTAAAGCAAAATTACCTCCTTTTTTATTTCACTACATCGATGGAGGCGCCTACTGCGAACATACCTTGCGCCGCAATACCGAGGATTTGGCTGATATCGCCTTACGCCAGCGTGTATTGAATGACATGTCTGAACTTAACTTATCCACTGAATTGTTTGGAGAGTCATTCGCATTGCCGATAGCACTTGCTCCTGTCGGTTTAACAGGCATGTATGCGCGTCGTGGTGAGGTGCAAGCCGCTAAAGCTGCAGAAAATAAAGGTATTCCTTTTACCATGTCGACAGTATCGGTATGCCCTATCGAAGAAGTAACCCAACAAATTAAACGGCCAATGTGGTTCCAGCTCTATGTACTTAAAGACCGTGGCTTTATGAAAAATGCACTCGAGCGAGCGAAAGCCGCTGGTGTCACCACACTGGTATTCACCGTTGATATGCCCGTTCCAGGCGCACGATATCGTGACGTACATTCAGGTATGAGCGGCCCATATGCGAGTGCCCGACGCGTCTTTCAAGCGATGCGCCATCCACAGTGGGCGCTCGATGTTGGTGTACTTGGTAAGCCCCATGATCTCGGCAATATATCAGCATACCGAGGCGAGCCAACAAAACTCGAAGACTATATTGGATGGCTAGGCGATAACTTTGACCCTTCGATTAGCTGGAAAGATCTTGAGTGGATCAGGGAGTTCTGGGATGGTCCGATGGTGATTAAAGGCATTTTAGATGAAGATGATGCAAGAGATGCTGTTCGTTTCGGCGCAGATGGCATTGTCGTTTCAAACCACGGCGGTAGGCAGTTAGATGGGGTTGTCTCATCGGTACGAGCGCTCCCTGCTATTGCCGATGCGGTAAAAGGCGATATTAAAATCCTCGTCGACTCGGGCATTCGTTCTGGCTTAGATGTAGTTAGAATGCTGGCACTTGGTGCTGACTGTACCCTGCTCGGTCGCTCATTTGTTTACGCTTTGGCAGCGCAGGGGCAGCAAGGCGTTGAACACTTACTCGACCTATACGAAAAAGAGATGCATGTCGCGATGACACTGACAGGAACAAAAAGCATCGATGGATTAAGCCGTGAATCGCTCGCGACGTTTAAATAGGCGTGTTTCGAGTTAGTTTCCACAACACTTGAAACTACTGAACCAAATGTGTAGCGACAGTAAATAATGAAAATGTAAGTAATGCTGCCCCCCACTTCCTGTTAGAAGAAGCATTACAAAAAACTGATTTTTCGAATTGTTTTATCAACGGCGAACTCTTACTTCATCAATAGTTCACATAAACACTGAACTCAGCGCTCCAAAAATAACAGGAACACCCAAAGTAAAAAGTTGTAATGCTAACTCTTTAAATGAATCCTGAAGCCCCCTGTGTCAGGCTAGTTGTCACTGTTAAAAATCAACCAATCAGAGGGGCGGTAACAGAGGAAATATGTCTCGTTACTCGCAAGAAAGAAAAGAAGCAGTATTGAAAAAGTTGTTACCC
>JBHOGO010000037.1:0-41283 GCA_043421945.1 bacterium sp. HQB-150
GCACTTTGACGTTCATCACGGATGACACTGAAATGCTCTTTAATGGCGTTGATTTTCATGGCTACTCCTCAAAAGAGAAGCATAAGATCACACTCAGCTTAGTAGATCAAATTTGCGTTCAAATCGTCTGAAAAACGTTCATGATCTTGCCCTGAGCCTTGATAGCTCATTGAATGAATCGATATGGTCGTGAAGCTATAGGAAAGGATCATTTCTTGAACAATAAACCTATTTGAGAGTGTTGTTTTCTCTAAGTTACCACTGATGTAGATGATTATTTGGAGGAAACGTTAACTACGACATGTTTCTATATTCGCTCGGCTTCCTCTTCATGATTTGTTTAAACTTTGTTGAGAAATAATTGCTATCCGAATATCCGACATCGAATGCAATATTGGTAATGCTTAAGTCGCTGTTTAGCAGTAACTGCATTGCATTTTTCGCTCGGATGAAATGTAGATAGTGATTAAAGCTCATTCCCGTCGCTTTCTTAAATTCTCTGGCCAATACTCTGGTCGCAATATTGGCGTGTTCAGCAAGCTTTTCTATATTGAGTTGCTCTTTATAATGTTTGTTAATATACATAATGGCCGATGTAACCTTATCGTTCAACGACAGTGCGTTGGTATCGACGATACGGCCCCGCCACAATTCTACGATCAGCTGTTGAAATAACAGCTCAGACATTGCTCTTGATGCGAGCGTATTGATATGTGACTCGTAATTTAGGCGCTCAATAATGTAGTGAACTCTAAACGCGGCTTCATCTTCAATAAACCAATCGATACTGCCACCGTTGGTACAAGGTAAGTAATTTGTTAAGGGAATCGATGCTTGAATATTGTCACGAAGGAAAAGTACATTGCTTAGAAAAAGGTCGTTCACATTCTCGAATAGATGACGATCTTGCTGTGCGACAAAGCAAACATAGTTTTTACTAAGGCACATGGGGATATCATTCATGACATGAATACCACTACCTTTGGAAACAATAATGATCTCTTCAAAGGAATGATAATGCTCAGGAAAAACTTCTTGAGGGGCGCGGATCTCTGTCGTTATCGCACTGTTTGAGTTAAGGAAAAATTCGTTGGGTTTTAGGTGAATCATCAAGGTCCTCCTGAAACTTCAATAGATATGTGAGAGCAAATCACCATTTCACTCCAGCTCCATTTATACAAACAATAACAATGCATCATGTGTAATAAACTTCCTTGTGGCGTTTATGTGAATTGAGTGGTGCTAACCTTTGAAAAAAAGTCAAGAATTGTTATCTGCTGTACTTTTTTTAAAGGTGAAATTATTCGCTTTCTTTAGACTAGATATCATCTACTAGAGAGGCATTCTGAAATGAAAACCATAATCTCAATAGATATTGGATCGTCAAGTGGCCGAGTGATGCTCGGTACCTACCAAGATTTTAATATTGAGATTAGTGAGCTTCATCGATTTGATAACGGACCAGTATTGCGCGAGAAACAAACTTGCTGGGACCTAGACTACCTATTGATGGAAATTAAACACGGAATCTCAAAGGTTTTAAAGCAAGGTCAACACATTGACTGTATTGGGATTGATACATGGGGCGTCGACTTTGTTCTCCTCGATAAAGAAGGTCGTCGATTGGGTGAGGCCGTCTCTTATCGTGATGACCGTACACTCGACTTTATGGAAGCGGTTAACCAGGCGCTTGGTGAGCAGTTTATCTATAGCCGCACAGGGATCCAGTTCTTATCCTTTAACACACTTTACCAACTTGCAGCGCTAAAAAAACAGTCTCCATCATGGCTTGATCAAGTTGAGAACTTGTTGTTTATTCCTGACTATCTCGGGTATCAATTAACCGGTGTAAAAAACTGCGAGTATACCAACGCTACGACGTCACAAGTACTCAACTGTGCGACCAACCAATTCGATAGTGAGATACTGCAAGCTATTGATATTCCAGAGCAATGTTTTATGACGCCGACTATGCCAAACCGCGTCATTGGTCAATATAAAAGCGCAGAGCACAGTATTTCAGTGGCATCAATTGCCAGCCATGATACAGCTTCGGCTATATTGGCACTGCCAGTGGAAGGCGGTGACACGGTCTATATTAGCTCGGGCACTTGGTCACTTATGGGATTTGAAAGTCCTACCCCAATTAACACTTCGGTGGCGCAATCGCTCAACTTTACCAATGAAGGCGGCGCAGAGTCTCGTTACCGAGTCCTAAAAAACATTATGGGCTTATGGCTCATTCAGAATGTCCAAAAAGAGTTGGTGAAGTTTAGTTTTTCTGAGTTAGTGGACTTGGCTCAGCAAGCTGTACCGTTCCGCTCGTTGATTGCTCTAGACCATCCAAGTTTTCTTAATCCGACCTCAATGAAAGATGCAATTTGCACATTTTGTCATCAAACCGATCAGCCTGTTCCCGAATCGGCAGGTGAGTTTGCGCGCTGTGTGTTCGAAAGCTTAGCTTTTCAATACCGAAAAACATGGTTAGAAATCGCCCAGATTAAAGGCACTTCTAGTGAGCAAATTCATATCATTGGTGGGGGCATTCAAAACACTTTTTTAAATCAATTGTGTGCGGATGCGTGTGGGGTCACTGTTAAAACGGGGCCTATAGAAGCATCAGCCATTGGTAATATGTGTGGCCAATTGATCGCGCTCAATGCATTAACTGGAGTTAAGCAAGCCAGAGAAGTCATTGCTCACTCCTTTCCTATTCAATCGTACCAACCGCAACAGACCGCTCACTTTTTAGAACACTGGGACGAGTTTACTCGGATCAGCCAGGTTCATCTATAAGGGAATACGATGATTAACACAGATCGAATTAAAGCGAACTATCAAAATGCTAAAGCTCAGTTTTCTGAACTCGGTATCAGTACAGAAGATGTGTTAAAGCGCCTAAATAACATTCCAATATCTATGCATTGTTGGCAAGGGGACGATGTGTCCGGCTTTGAAGATCCAGACGGGCAACTAACGGGCGGAATCCAAACTACCGGTAACCATCCAGGAAAAGCAACAACGCCAGCTCAATTACGTGCTGACATTGATTATGCAATGAGCCTGATCCCAGGGACATTGCGACTTAACCTTCATGCCATTTATCTAGAGAGTGACACACCAGTTGAACGTGATCAGATAAAACCAGCACATTTTGAAAATTGGGTTAAGTGGGCAAAAGAGAGTCAGGTCGGTTTGGACTTCAATCCTTCGTGTTTTTCGCACCCATTGAGTGCTGAAAACATGACCCTCACGCATCCCGATCCTAAGATTCGGGAGTTCTGGGTCAATCACTGTATCGCGAGTCGTAAAGTGTCGGAGTACTTTGGTAAGGCGCTAGGGACCCCTTCAGTAATGAACATTTGGATCCCGGATGGCTATAAGGATATCCCAGCAGACCGACTTGGACCTAGACAGAGACTGGTTGAATCGCTCGATAAGATTATCGAAGAGCCTATCTCTAAAGAGCACCATAAAGACGCTGTTGAATCAAAACTGTTTGGCATTGGTACAGAAGCTTATACCGCTGGATCAAATGAATTCTATCTTGGGTATGCATCCACTCGCGATGTCATGCTGTGTCTTGATGCTGGTCACTTCCACCCAACAGAAGTGATTTCCGACAAGATTTCATCGGCTTCTCTATACGTTGATGAAATGCTACTGCACGTCAGCAGACCAATTCGATGGGACAGTGATCACGTGGTGATGCTTGACGATGAGACTCAAGCAATAGCCAACGAAATTATTCGTCACGACCTCCTAGAGCGAGTCAATATTGGCTTGGATTTCTTTGATGCCTCAATTAACCGCATTGCTGCATGGGCTATCGGTACAAGGAACATGCGTAAAGCTCTACTTCGAGCACTGCTCGAGCCTAGTGACCAGCTTAAGCAATATGAATTAGATGGCGATTACACCAGTCGCTTAGCACTTTTAGAAGAGACTAAATCACTTCCGTGGTCTGCGGTATGGGATTACTACTGCATGGAGCAAGATGTTCCGGTAGGTCTATCGTGGCTGAGCCAAGTGAAAAGTTATGAGGAGGAAGTGTTACTGCAACGATAACGAACAATATGACGAGTTTAAAAATAAAAAGTCATAAAGCCGTCATTTCTAATAAAACGTGAACCTACCCCAAAATGGAGTTTTACATGAATATCAAACATATCCTACACACAGCAATTTTGACCAGTGGTCTACTGGCATCAGGCATGAGCGCTGCAGAAGATTTTCGTATTGGTCTTGTCGTAAAAGCACAAGGTATTGGCTTTTTTGAGGCGGCTTACGAGGGAGCAAAACAAGCGTCTTCTGAACTCGATGATTCACTAGAAATAATCTACACCGGACCTGTAACTCCGACGGCCGAAGGCCAAATAGAAATTGTTAACTCGCTAATCGCTCAACGCGTGGATGCGATTGCTATTTCGGCTAACGATACTGATGCACTTGTTCCTATCTTGAAGAAGGCTCAGCAGCGCGGTATTAAAGTCGTATCGTTTGATTCTGGTGTTGCTGCACCAGGCAGACAAGTTCACTTGAACCCATCAAGTAACGAGTTGATTGGTAAAATGAACCTTGACCTCGCTGCTGAAGCTGTTGCAGCAACTAACAGTGAGCAAGGTGATATCGCTATTCTCAGTGCTACACCAACCGCCACCAACCAGAATATCTGGATTGAAGAAATGAAAAAGGCGCTGCCTAACTACCCTCAGCTAAACCTTGTGGCGACAGTTTATGGTGACGATTTGGCCGATAAAAGTTATCGCGAAACAGTGGGGCTAATTAAGACTTACCCAAATCTTAAGGCGATTGTAGCTCCAACTACTGTGGGTATTTTAGCGGCAGCACAGGCTGTGACGGATGCAGGGAAAGTGGGCGAAATCTATGTTACTGGGCTAGGTCTACCTTCTGAGCTTGCTGGCCATGTCCACTCGGGTGCAGTTAAGAGCTTTGCTATCTGGAATCCTATCGATCTTGGATACGCAGCAACCATGATTTCGTACAACCTTATCAAAGACAATGCGAATAGCAGTGAAGTTGAGATGGGTCGTATGGGTATGGCGGAATTAGATACTGACGGAAACGCGGCAATGGCATCACCTTTTGTCTACAACAAAATCAATGTTGATAAATTCGCGAAAATTTTCTAATCAACGATAGGTAAGAAAGGATAGGCTGAACATTGTTGGCTTAATGGTACGCAATGGACGTTCAGTCTATGCCTTTCGATAAGGGCATAACCATGTCAGAAGTAAAACCAATCTTTTCCCTTAGAAATATTAGTAAGCATTTTCCCGGTGTGAAAGCTTTGGATAAAGTGCAATTGGATTTGTACTCAGGTCAAGTGACCGCGCTGGTTGGTGAAAATGGCGCCGGAAAATCGACTCTGGTAAAGGTCATGACTGGGATCCATCAACCAACCTTTGGAAAGCTTATCTTAGACGACCAAGAAGTGGTTTTAGATACTCCGGATGATGCTAGAAAGTTCGGCATTACTGCCATACATCAGGAAACCGTGCTGTTTGATGAGCTGAGTGTTGCAGAGAATATTTTTGCTGGTCATTACATCAAATTTCCATCGGGTCGTTTGGACTGGAAAAGTATGTATAAAGAGTCCACCCGTATTTTAAAAGAGATCGATGCCCCCCTTGATCCTCAAAAACTACTAAAAGAATTAAGTATTGGGCAAAGGCATATGGTAGCGATTGCGCGCGCACTGTCATTTGATGCCAATGTGGTCATATTGGACGAGCCTACCGCTGCATTATCCCACAGAGAAATTGAAGATTTTTATGGCATTGTTCGCCGACTGCAGCAAAAAGGCTGCGCGATCATGTTTATTAGCCACAAATTTGATGAGATCTACGCAATAGCGGACCGATTTACTGTCTTCAGAGACGGATGCTATGTCGACAGTGGCCTGATTAAAGAGGTTGATGAGTCCGATTTAGTGTCGATGATGGTTGGACGCAGTATTGATAATGCTTATCCCAAAGTTGACGTTGAGATTGGCAAGAAAGTTATTGAGGTCGAGCGCTTCAGTCACCCGACTGAATTTGATGATATTAGTTTTAACCTGCATCAAGGCGAGATTTTGGGCTTCTACGGGCTAGTGGGAGCAGGTCGAACCGAATTAATGAAGTCACTGTTCGGCGTCTCCAATAACAGTTTAGGCAGCATCAAAATTGAAGGTAAAACCACCACAATTAAGTCGCCAAGCGATGCAATAAAAGCCGGCATTGTGTACGTACCAGAAGAAAGGCAAAGCCAAGGTGCTGTCCTCGAATTCCCGATTTTCCAAAATATTGGATTGCCTCAACTCGATAAGATTAACAGCAACGGTTTTCTAGACGATGAAAAAGAGTACTCACTCGCCGAAAAATACGCTGAACGCCTCAATGTCAAAGCCCCTAACTGGTATGAAAAAGTAGAAAACTTGTCTGGGGGTAATCAGCAGAAAGTGGTGATCAGCAAGTGGCTGGCTACCAAACCCAAAATCATCATCCTGGATGAGCCGACCAAAGGTATTGATATCGGTTCGAAAGCAGCTGTCCATGAGTTTATGTCAGAGCTTACAGGAGCGGGGCTTGCCGTGATCATGGTGTCATCTGAGCTTCCTGAAGTTATGGGCATGGCGGATCGCATCATTGTTATGCGCGAAGGGTTGATGGTGAAAGAGTTTGAACGTGAGCAGTTTACCGCTGAGAAACTGGTCAGTGCTGCTACTGGCGTATTGGGAGGGATGTAATGAAAAATCTAATCAAGTACAGAGAAACACAGTTAGCGGGCGTGCTCGTTATACTGTTGGTCGCCATCGGATTTATTATCCCCGAGTTCTTGCAGTTCAATAACTTATTTAGTGTGTATAACGACACGTCCATCTTAATCATCTTGGCGCTTGGACAAATGCTTGTCATCGTGACACGTTGTATCGACTTGTCGGTAGCCGCCAATGTCGCTCTAACCGGCATGGTGGTCGCTACCATTAATAGCCTTTATCCAGACTTCCCCGTACCCGTCATCATCTTAATTGGTGCTGCGCTCGGAACGGTTTTGGGAATGATCAATGGTTTGCTGGTATGGAAAATGGGTATACCTGCGATTGTGGTGACGTTAGGCACAATGAGTATTTATCGCGGCACAGTGTTCCTTATTAGTAAAGGCGCGTGGATCAATGCTCACCAAATGAGTGAAGCCTTTATCCAGATCCCTAGAACCGAATTGTTGGGGCTGCCGCTGCTCGGATGGTCATCGATACTCGCCATCGTCGGCATGTATTACTTCACCAAACATCGTCAACTTGGCCGTAAGATTTATGCGGCCGGTAATAGCCCAACAGCGGCTTACTACATTGGTGTTGATGTAGGTAAGAAGCAGTTTGTTGCCTTTACCTTGTCGGGCCTGTTTGCGGGTATTGCGAGTTATTTATGGATTTCTCGTTACGCAGTGGCTTACGTCGATATTGCCAATGGATTTGAACTTCAAGTCATTGCGGCGTGCGTTATTGGCGGCGTTAGCATTGCGGGTGGTACAGGCACCGTTGTTGGTTGCGTCTTAGGAGCCCTGTTCCTTGGGATCATCAATAATGCTTTACCTGTCATCGGTGTCTCACCGTTTTGGCAAATGGCCATTTCAGGTTTTGTCATTATCGTTGCTGTGGTCGCGAACTCACGTTCAGAGCGTAATCTCGGTCGAATTATTTTAAGAAAAGCAGTGCAAAACGCTTCTTAAAAATTGAGGACGACAAAAATGGAAGATCTAAAAAGTAATACTTTTGGTGGGAATTTGAAGCTAAACAAAAGCGTCCCAAATTGGTTGTTCACATGGGAGTCATTTTTACTGCTAATGGCTGTTTTGGTGTTCATTTTAAACAGTTTTGCATCCCCATATTTTCTTAACGCTTGGTCACTATCGGATGCGACATTCAACTTTTCCGAGAAGGCCATAATCGCATTGCCGTTAGCAATGGTCATCATTGTGCGTGAAATTGATATTTCGGTGGCTTCAATTATTGCGCTGAGCTCTACGGCAATGGGATTTGCGGCTCAAACGGGGTCGGGTGTATTTGCCATCTGCATGGTGGGAATGACGGTCGGTTGCTTATGTGGTTTGTTCAACGGTTTATTAGTGACTCGCCTTAATATCCCTTCGATTGTTGTCACCATTGGGACCATGAGTCTATTTAGAGGGATAACCTACATCCTCTTAGGCGATCAGGCGCTTAAAAACTACCCAGAATCTTTTGCCTTTTTTGGCCAAGGTTACGTCTTTTGGTTATTTGGGTTTGAGTTTGTCAGCTTCTTGGTTTTGGCAGTGGTGTTCTACGTACTTTTACAAAAAACCAACTTTGGACGCAGAACCTATGCCATTGGCAATAATCCTACTGCGGCTTATTACTCTGGGATTAATGTGGCTCGGCATAAATTGATCTTGTTCACCTTAGTTGGACTGTTTTGCGGGATAGCGTCAATCATGCTTACCTCTCGACTCGGCAGTACCCGGCCTACCATCGCCTTAGGTTGGGAACTAAACATTATTACCATGGTTGTGCTAGGTGGCGTCAGTATTCTTGGCGGCTCAGGCACCATTATTGGGGTGGTGATTGCTGTCTTTCTTATGGGGCTAGTGACAGTAGGACTTGGCTTACTAAACGTGCCTGGCATTGTGATGTCGATAATTATTGGCCTGATGCTCATTAGTGTTATCGCACTGCCAAAAATCTTTTCGATGGTCAAAAACAGAGAAAGAAAGGACTAAGTATGTCAAATCCTTTAATTCGAAAAGCTTTCGTAATGAGCCTTCATGAAGGCTGTCATAGCGAATACCAGAAAAGACATGATGAGATTTGGCCAGAGTTGGTGGACGTATTAAAGCATGCGGGTGCCCAGCGGTATTCAATCTTTATGTTACCCAATAACAGTATGTTATTTGCGTATGTAGAAATTCAAGACCAAGCAGCCTGGGATGCGGTGGCTAATACCGATGTTTGCAAAAGATGGTGGTCATATATGAAAGATATTATGGAAACCAATCACGATAATTCTCCAGTTTCATCAGAGTTGACTAGTGCGTTTTTTATGGAATAAACCGCACAATCTAAAACATATAGGAATCGATATGAGTAGCGTTCAATTAAACGATCTAGTACTGAAAGAAATCGCGAAAGTTTCTGAAGTGGGTACATACCTTTGGGAGCGAGAGTGGGCAGAGCGTAATGGAGGCAATATTTCCGTTGATTTGACTGAGATTTTTGGTGAGCCGCCAAGCGATCTCAGCCAGTTTCCACACTGTTACCTAACGTCGGTTGGAGAGTTCGCTTTTCCCAAAGAGAGTGCAGGGCATATCTTTTTTGTCAAAGGAACAGGCGAACGCATTCGAGAGTTAGTGAAACCACAAGATGCTGGGTGTGTGTTACGCATCGATGATGAAGCGCAAGGCTATCACATACTTTGGGGCGGGAGAGGGCAAAATGACTACTCTCCGACCAGTGAATTTATCTCCCATGTGGAAATTATTATGGCTAAGCAGCAACAAGGCTCACTTGACCGCAGTGTGGTGCACACTCACCCACTGGAATTGCTTATGTTATCGCATCACCCTGATTATGCTCACAGCGACGATGCTTTTACCCATGCTTGCTGGCAAATGTTACCAGAAGTGAGAGCCTTCGTCCCTCGTGGGATTGGGGTCGTCCCTTACTGCATGCCAGGTAGCCAACAAATCGCCGATGGAACTAAGCAAAAGCTCGCTCATGCAGATGTTGCAGTGTGGGAAAAACATGGTGCAGTGTCGACAGGCAAAGATGCATTGGAAGCGTTTGACTATATTGATGTTGCTAACAAAGGCGCGAAGTTGTTTTTGGGCTGTCTAGCCAGCGGTTTCGTACCACAAGGTGTGAGTGCGCAAGACATGCAAGATTTAAAAGATACCTTTAATTTGTAGGAGTACAACTATGGTTTTTGCACTAAATCTTCCCAAACTAAGTTTTGCCGGAGCGGGATCAGTGATTGACGCGATTGAAGCAATGAGCAAGGAACCAGTCAGTAAAATCTTATTAGTTACGGACAGTAACTTAGTAAAGCTGGGCATATTGGATGGCCTGTTTGCAGAACTTAAAGCGCACAATATGGCCTATGTAATGTTTGATAAGGTGACCCCAAATCCCACGGCCAGCTTGGTGCGAGAGGGTTATCAGCTCTATAAAGATAATCAATGTGACGGCTTTATTGCGGTTGGTGGCGGGAGCCCAATGGATTGCTGTAAGGCAATTCGTGTGATGGCTGCAAACCCAGGCAAAGATATCTGTGAATTTAATGGTGTAGGCAAAGTAGAATACTCGGGGGACTTTTTTGTTGCCATTAATACGACAGCGGGTACTGCCGCAGAAATGACGTCCAATTCGGTAATAACCGATGAGGAAAGCCAAGTTAAAATGGTCATCATCGATGCCAAGCAGATCCCTGATATCGCTGTGAACGATGCCAACCTTATGTTGGGTTTGCCCGCCGATGTGACTGCAGCAACAGGTATGGATGCGTTAACCCATGCGATCGAAGCGTATACTACCGTTGGTGCGCACCCACTCACCAATCCGACAGCATTAGAAGCCATCAAATTAATCGTTCAGTGGCTACCAAAAGCGGTGGATGATGGTCAGGACATACAGGCTCGTGAACAGCTAGCCTGTGCACAATTTTTGGCGGGAATGGCCTTTAATAGTGCTGGATTAGGTTTGGTACACGCGATGGCTCATCAACCAGGTGCTACGCACAATTTGCCTCATGGTGTTTGTAATGCGATTTTGTTACCATACATCTGCGAATATAACGCTCAGTATGTTCCAGAGAAATTTAAAATCATTGCAGAAGTTATGTCTGGCACAGCTCTAGATGTGACTCCAGAGGAAGGTGCAGATATTGCGATTAAGCTCATTAGAGACCTGTCAGAAAGAGTGAAAATCCCTTCTGGGTTTAGTGAACTGGGCATTGAGGCTCATGATGTGAGTGGTTGGATTGCTAAAGTGATGGCCGATCCGTGCTTGGGTGGTAATCCACATCAACCTACTGAAAAAGAAGTCGAAAACCTGTATATGGCTGCCATATAGCCTTACTTTGAAACGCCATGACTCTGCCGTTTTATCAATAAAAACCGCTGTCTTACAGCGGTTTTTTTATGCACTGAAAGGTGAGCCAGCTCCGTGTGAGATAGACGTAGAAAGAAAAATGCTTGAAAAGCAGATGCTGCGCATTGTAGTTTCTCTGGCTTAACCTCTCACCTAATAACAGTATCACACAATACCGGGCTGTTTTAGAAAGCGAACGTTTGTGATGGCCATATCGCTTTTGCCACTTCTTGTTGGCGCCATAAAGTTCTTAGCAACCCACAGTTAAGTTGCGTGATCGCCCTTGTTCCCAGAAGGTTGCACCGTCTCTTGGTGGAATAAGCGGACCTGCTCGTTTCATCCGTATAGCATTATGGCAATTTCTCGTAGCGTAAGCACTATCTCCAGATATTTCGATGATTCATCGACGTGTTTGCTTTGTTATGGGACTTCGGCATAGAGCTAGGGTCATTTATTGATGTAACCGATCAGATCGTAAGTTCCTGATTTAGTCCCATCGAATTACGCAACAAAGCCTCTGATAGGCCTGTTTGTCAATATAAAAAGCCGGGCTAGGTGATACCCAGAGCCCGGCTAATATTGACTGACACTCTTCAGGAGCAATCAGTCAGTAGGGGGATTTTCTTAGCAAATCGGTTCGTAGGCTAATAGCTTTATCTTCTAATAGCCTCGTTATCCAATTGCTCAGTCATTCAACTGCTTAGTCATTTAATAGCTTTGTCGCCGTTTCAACGATGTTTTCGACAGTAAAGCCAAACATTTTGAACAACTCACCCGCAGGTGCTGACTCGCCAAATGAGCGCATACCAATGATTGCCCCGTCTAGTCCAGCATATTTGTACCAGTAATCTGCAATACCTGCTTCGATCGCAATACGCTTAGTCACTTGGCTTGGCAGAACAGCTTCACGGTAAGCAGCATCTTGTGCATCGAAAACATCTGTAGCTGGCATTGACACAACACGAACTGCAACACCTTGTTCAGTTAGAACGTTCGCAGCATTAACCGCGAGTTCAACTTCAGAACCGGTAGCAATAAGGATGATTGCAGGCTCACCTTCACACTCTTTCAGCACGTAACCACCTTTGGCGATGTTCGCTACTTGAGCTTCGTCGCGCGCTTGTTGTGCAAGGTTTTGTCGAGAGAAAATAAGTGCTGAAGGACCATCTTTACGTTCAATGGCAAACTTCCAACCAACAGCAGATTCAACTTGGTCACAAGGACGCCATGTGCTCATATTGGGTGTTAAGCGTAGTGAAGCGATTTGCTCAACAGGCTGGTGAGTTGGACCATCTTCACCGAGACCAATTGAGTCGTGGGTATAAACTTGAATGTTTTGGATCTGCATCAATGCGGCCATACGCATAGCGTTACGAGCATATTCCATGAACATAAGGAACGTTGCGCCATAGGGGACGAACCCGCCGTGCAGTGCGATACCATTGATAATCGCCGTCATGCCGAATTCACGAACACCATAGTGAATGTAGTTACCAGAAGCATCATCAGCAGAAACGGCCTTTGATCCCGACCACATGGTGAGGTTTGATGGCGCAAGGTCAGCAGAGCCGCCCATAAATTCAGGTAATAATTTGCCGTACGCCTCTAAAGCATTTTGCGATGCCTTACGTGAAGCGATGTTCGCTGGGTTAGCTTGCAGATCAGCGATAATAGCTGATGTTGCTTCGTCCCAGTTTTCTGGCAGTTCGTTGTTTACCCGACGTTTGAATTCTGCAGCCAGTTCTGGATACGCCTGCGCGTACGCTGCATATTTTTCGTCCCACGTCTGCTCTTTAGCCTTACCTGTCTCTTTGGCATCCCACTTCGCATATATATCAGAAGGAATAACAAATGGCGCATGTTCCCAGTTTAGGAATTCACGTGCCGCTGCAATTTCAGCATCACCTAGCGGAGCGCCATGGCAGTCATGTGAGCCACTCTTGTTCGGTGAACCAAAGCCGATAATCGTTTTACAGCATATCAGAGTTGGACGAGAAGTGTCCGCTTTACCTGATTCAATTGCGGCGTTGATCGCGTCGCTGTTGTGCCCATCGACGTTGGCAATAACTTGCCAGCCATAGGACTCAAAACGCTTAGCAGTATCATCTGTAAACCAGCCTTCAACTTCGCCATCAATAGAGATACCGTTGTCATCCCAGAACGCGATAAGCTTTCCAAGTCCTAGCGTTCCCGCTAGTGAGCAGGCTTCATGAGAGATACCTTCCATCAGGCATCCATCACCCATAAATGCATAGGTATGATGGTCAACGATATCGTGGCCTTCACGGTTAAATTGGTCAGCAAGTGATTTCTCGGCAATCGCCATACCAACAGCATTGGTGATGCCTTGACCAAGTGGGCCTGTCGTGGTCTCGATGCCAGGGGCATAACCATACTCAGGGTGACCAGGGGTTTTCGAATGTAATTGACGGAAGTTTTTCAGCTCTTCGATAGGTAGCTCGTAACCCGTTAGGTGAAGAAGTGAATAAATCAACATAGAGCCATGACCATTTGAAAGCACAAAGCGGTCGCGGTCAGCCCAGTTAGGGTTGGTTGGGTTGTGGTTTAGGTGGTCTCGCCATAACACTTCAGCGATATCGGCCATGCCCATCGGGGCGCCAGGGTGGCCAGAGTTGGCTTGTTGTACGCCGTCCATGCTCAGTGCACGGATAGCATTCGCTAACACTTTACGTTCCATAGTATTTCCAGCTAAATGATTGATATCGGGTAAAATGCGGCAGAAGCCGCACTCATAAAGAAGGGAATTACAGTTTGTCTGCAATCATCTGTTCTAATTTACCTTGGTCTACGGCAAAGTTACGGATACCTTCCGCTAACTTCTCAACGGCCATTGGGTCTTGATTATGCTCCCAAAGGAACTCTGAATGGCTCATTACGGCCGGGCGCTCTTGAGGCTCAACGTTAGCGATTAACTTTTCAACCACAGTACCTTCGGCGTCAGTCAACTCTTGTAAAAGCTGCGGGCTAATCGTTAAGCGATCACAGCCGCTAAGCTCAAGGATTTCTCCTGTGTTTCGGAAGCTAGCTCCCATAACGACAGTGTTATAGCCTCGAGATTTGTAATAGTTGTAGATATTGCTGACAGAGATAACACCAGGGTCTTCGCTTGCTTCAAAATCGCGACCTTCTTTCGCTTTATACCAGTCCATGATACGACCAACGAAAGGTGAGATGAGGTATACTCCGGCCTCAGCACAAGCACGAGCTTGCGCGAATGAGAAAAGCAGCGTGAGATTACAGTTAATCCCTTCTTTTTCGAGAATTTCAGCCGCGCGAATCCCTTCCCATGTTGATGCAAGCTTAATTAAGATACGGTCATTAGTAATGCCAGCATCGTTATACATTTTGATGAGCTTACGTGCTTTATCTACGCTGGCTTCTGTATTGTATGAAAGGCGGGCATCAACTTCTGTAGATATTCGGCCAGGAATCACATTGAGGATTTCTTTGCCTATGTTCACTGCCAGCATGTCTGATGTGTCATCAATTTGCTGTGTGCGGTCATCACTTTGAGATTTAGCCCAGTCAATCGCTTGATCGATGAGTGGTGCATACTCAGCGATTTGTGCTGCCTTGAGGATCAATGAAGGGTT
Source organism: bacterium sp. HQB-150 (assembly GCA_043421945.1). Classification (GTDB taxonomy): domain Bacteria; phylum Pseudomonadota; class Gammaproteobacteria; order Enterobacterales; family Vibrionaceae; genus Thaumasiovibrio. Next base: position 14,740 of record JBHOGO010000037.1, read on the forward strand.
CGTTGTTGCATCTTGTGGCTCATACTTACGTATAGCTTCAATATCGCCAGTATCTGCGACGACAGTAGTGAATTGACGAAGTTGTTCTAATTTGTTGCTCATACCTGACGACCTTGTAGTGGTTGAATAACAGTGATATTTGTAAATGTATGTTCGATGCTAGTTAGCATACTTCATGTCAACACATGTCGCTCACACATGTTTAACAGTTTTTGTTTTCTGTGTACGCTCAACTGGATGAACCATTGAGCGAGCTGTGAACTTATGTTGAAGCTAATATCGCGTTATTGCCCCTGTTATGTCAATGCACTTTATACGTAAATGCATTCACTTTTCTTGTTATCATTATGAATTAATAGGATAAAATTACTTTCCGCTTCGTGTTTGTTTTAATGCAGGTGTCTGTTCATCTGCTCTTTATTATTGAGCATTTGAACAGTGTAATGGTTGGTTTGGTGTTAGTAGGGTGTGATGTTTTTTGACGGGCTAACGCCAGATTGTTACTGGGTGTTTGATAATTATTCAATTGGTCATTAGCCGACGCATTACTCAAGAAAAAGCGGGGTCATTTCCTCTAAAAGCTTGTGCATTTGAGATTTCAAGCGAAGCATTTGTACTTCAGTCGTGACCTTGTCTGATTTAAGAGCCGTTTCTAAAACTTGGAGCTCTTCGGCAAAGGGAGCGGCAAAAATACTGTGGGTTGCACTCAATAAATTTTGAGTGAGTGTGTGAGCGTAACGCCGATCTCCTTTATTGATTTCAGCTTCAATTTTATCGAGGTCATAGCGGTGCTGCCAAAAGTACATCTGTAAAAATCTGACTGCCAGCATGTTATCGTTTTCAGAATTTACTATCAGCTTCACCATATCAATATGGTGAAAAGTAGCATCGAGATGAGCGGCCAATTTTGCGTTAGTCGTCGTAGGTATAGGTGAATGGCTATTGATGAGAGCCGCTTTATTGCTATTGGACTTGAATAAGTGTCTGAAACGGATCAGAGCGTCATCAATGTGTTGAATATCGAGGGGTTTCGTCAACACGCAATCACAGCCTGCTTCTAGCATTGCTTGTTGTGTTTCGACAAAAACATCAGCGGTACAAGCAAAGATGGGTATGTACCCTAGTTTGGTGTGTCGACGAATCAATTTTGTCGCGGTAATGCCATCCATTATAGGCATATGGTTATCCATGAAAATAACGTCGAACGATCTGCTCTCTAAAATATCAATAGCTTGTTGACCATTCTCGACGCTAGTTATCTCCATCTGCTTATTTTTAAGTAAAGTGGATAAAATCAGAGTATTTAGTGTGTTGTCTTCAACGATTAAGGCCGATAAGCCAGCGACGCTGAGTGTTTGCTGGTTTAGCTTTCCTTGGCCAACGGTCACGATGTCCTGCCCTTTATGAACGTAGACTTCTGCTAAAACCTGGGTCCCTGTGTTTAGTTCACTTTCAATCTTTAGGTATCCGTCCATGCACTCCGAGAGCTGTTTGACGATGGCAAGCCCAAGTCCCGTTCCACCGAATTGACGACTTGTGCTTTCTCCAGCTTGTGAAAAGGGCTGAAGTACCGCTTTCAAGCGTTTGGGTGGAATACCTATCCCTGTGTCTTCACAGAGAATATTTAATGCGAACTGGCCCGTTTTTTTCGAGTCCTCAATCGATAAGCTGAGCTTAACTTCGCCTTGTAATGTGTACTTTATAGCGTTACTGAGAAGGTTAGATAGTATTTGGCGTAAGCGGGCTTTATCAGCAAATAAGAAAGGGCAAGAGAGGTTATTGATTATCGTAAAAGTAAGGCCTTTCTCTTTTGCGAGTGGTTTGAAGGTGCTCTCTATACTGTCTAATAGTTCTTTGACAGCGAAGTGAGTCTCATCGAGTCGAAACTTTCCTTTCTCTATCTTTGAAAGATCGAGAATATCATTAAGCAGCTCCATCATGTGCTTGCCTGAATTCATTAAGCTCTTGATGTGTATCTCTTGTTCTTCTGTTAAATCGCTTCTTAGTAGTAGTTGAGATAGCCCGAGCATCCCATTCATCGGTGTTCTTATTTCATGAGAGAGGTTAGCCAAGAAGGCACTCTTTGCTTGCGCTGATTGTTCGGCTTTTTTGAGTGCTTGCTTGAGCTCGATAGTGTCACTGCTGATTCGATTCGTTGTGTATTGTAGCGCTCCAGCAATAACATCAAGCTCATGAGTAGACCGTTTTATTTTAGTATGCGTCACGTCGCCGAGTTTCACCTGTGCTGCAAAACGAGTTACCAAGGCGAGGGGACGATAGATAACCTGAGTTAAAACAAAGGCGACGAAAACAGTGGCAACCAGCGTTGCCAGAAAAATGAGCATGAGCTGCTGCTTTGCCAAGCTAGGTTCTGAGGCAGAGAAATGCGCTGTTACTATCCAGCGTTGATTGTGTTCACTAACGGCACTATTTTGCGGAAATTGCAGTGGTATGCGAATACCGAGTTCATCGTCATCAAGTTTTTTAATCGTTGTCTCTTGTAAGGCTATCTCCATCAACTTTTTGGGGGAAATGGATAACTGTTCTCGATGAAGAAAGCGCTCTCCAACGATGGCCTCATTATTATTGTCGATCAGCGTTAAGCCATAGAGCCCTTTTTGTAGCTGGGCATAACGTTGAAAGGTGTCAGCAACAGTGGAGAGATCAACCTGTCCGATCAATATATGTTCAACAGTGTCAGAGTTGCCTGGGTGTGCCATTGTGGTAGCAAGGAGTAAACTTGATACGCCATTTTTTTCGTAAATAGGGCTCGTCGAAAATGTGGTTTCGTTGTCTATTGTACGGCGTAATAGTGCAAGTTGAGGGGCTGAGTAATAATGATAAGGGTTCGTTGTCGCTATCGGTGAAGAGCTCGCGATTAACGTCATTTTAAGATCTTCGACACGTAATACAGATAGGCTGACGACGTCAGGCATGACAGCCATTTCTGCTTGAAGATCTAAGCTGCTGTATTCGGTGTCATTGCCTCGAGTAAGCAATCGAGATGAAACCGCTGTTTGAAAAAAAGGCGTGAGTATTTGCTTGAAATGGGTATTTAGCGTCATTCCCAGCGATTCTGCTTGCTGTTCAATAATGATGTGACGCTGTTGGTTTAACACGTCAGTCGTCTTTATATTGACGATCCAAAAAATGAAGCATAATGGAATAATGCCAGTGAGGACGATAGCTAAAAAAAGACGTTGATTGAAATGTGAAAGCTGCATTTAGACCAATTCATGTTCATTTTGGTATAAGTGTAGCCAAAATGACATGAATGGCAGCAGCTTGTTTAACAAATAGTCAGAGGTAGGAGCTCGCTGTTCTAGCTTACTTGTGTTTCTGTTTGACTTATCAATTGATGAAGATCAAGAGGGATGCGTGAAATGCCAGCTTGGACAATAGGGTTATTCTCTGACTGACTTAAGTTGTAGTCAGCCCTAAATATCTGGCTGAGTGCGACCAACATACCAGGGTGCCTAATACGTCGACTTTCTTGCAAATACCCTGAGAATTGTGCATGAAAATCAGCGATATATCTCTGATTAGCGGATATTTTTGCTCTGGTCAGTAATGCAGTTTCTTCACCTGATTGACCACCAAGGTGGCAGATACCTTTACTTCCATTTTCACCATGGCTAAATGCCCAGCGGTCTCGCCACCATCCCATAAGAACAATATCAGTTTTGTTGTGATTCGTTGGTGGATTTCCGGCTTCTTCGACGTAAATGGGTGCCAACTGTTGATTTGACACTTCATTTTTAAATACAGAGATAACTGCTGAACGTATCAGTGGCTCTTGTGGCAAATAGAGTTCGATGGCTTTCCCTGTTAACAAAGGCTTCAGTCTCAAAAAGTGTCCATAGACCATATATTGGCTGCGTATTAGGCTTCCGTTGGCAGGGTAGCGCTTAAAACCATTTTGATGCAAAGGCTCTTCAACATTGCGTCGAGCCATTATTTGACGATAGCGGTCATCAACACGGGCGAGTAGCTGCTTAGGCCATCGATGTAACGGGGTCGACATGCTGTGTACGCTGTCAGTAGGAAGAAGGTGGCACGCTTTTTCGTAGGCACTATGGGTGCCATGTGCTGGTGGTGTGGTTTGTAATGCATAGTTTGTTGATTGAGAAATGACAAAGCCACTGTTTTCATCACAGACAGTCATCAAGTCCACACCATTGTAGCTCTGTGGTTGTAGTTCTGAAAGCATGCAAGAAAGTTGGTTGGGACTGGTTTGCCTTAGTAATGCATGTTGATAGATTGCATTGTGGTAATTACACCGCGCAGCAATCAGTTGGAGGTGGTGGTAAAAACTCTTGGGATTAATGTGAAGAAGACGGCAAATATCTCTTATTGGTTGTTGCGCGTATAACATATCCACCAGAGCAATGTGTAACGCAGCATGCGTGTTTACTTCTGAAAAAGGGTCGACAAAAGTTGATTTGCAAGCCTTACAGCGAAAACGTTGTTTATTGCCACTATAGCCAAAGTGGTGGTATTCATGTCGATGGAGAACTGCGGGCCGTGTGCTATTCTCGCATTCTGGATTACGACAGCAAACGAGTTGCTGCTGTATCGTTTGACGCCGAGCTTCGTTAATGACTTCCTGATTAGAAAGGAGAGGAGGAAAAGCGCCGCACTCTCGGCAGACCATCGCCGGGCGAGATGGATTCGACTGCTGTAGCACATAGTGCTGCTCGTCTTCCAAACCAAAATTCCGACACGCCAATGTTTTACAAAAATTGAGTTGTATTCCATCAGCCGGTGAAGGCAGCTTCCCTGTGAACACGATTCTTCCCCTGTTAATTAATGCAAATGGGTGTACTTATCCAGTCTAAAGCACCTTAATTTAAATGGTGTTAGTGGTCATTACCTATGCATCATCTCTAATCGTTGTTGCTGAGCTTTCGCTTGCTCGTTGTGACAACTAAATGCTGAGTGTTGTTTCAAGCGCAACACGCATCATTTCATCAAATGACTTTTGGCGGTCTTCGGAGCTCAGCTTTTCGCCGCGTTTAATATGGTCCGATACCGTTAAAATAGTCAGTGCTTTTGCCCCTAATTCAGCAGCCACGCCATAGATACCTGCGGCTTCCATATCCACACCTAACATACCGAGTTTTTCCATTTTATCGAAAAGATCAGTTTCTGGGCTGTAGAACAGGTCTGCAGAGAATACATTACCAACGCGCACAGAGACTTCTTGTGCTCTTGCTGCGTTGACAGCCTTCTCAAGCAGGCCAAAGTCAGCGATGGCTGCAAAGTCATGGTTGTTAAATCGAATGCGGTTAACTTTTGAGTCAGTTGAAGCACCCATGGCAACAATAACATCCATCAATTTTACATCATCATGGACGGCACCACAGCTGCCTATACGAATGATGTTCTTAACGCCGAATTCAGCAATAAGCTCGTGTACATAGATAGAGCAAGAAGGGATGCCCATGCCGTGGCCCATGACCGAGACACGTTTTCCTTTATACATCCCTGTGTACCCAAACATACTGCGTACATCACAGACCTGTTTGACATCTTCTAAATAGGTTTCTGCGATGAATTTGGCTCTTAATGGATCGCCTGGCATTAATACGGTTTCAGCGAAATCACCTGGGTTAGCGTTAATGTGTGGTGTTGTCATGGGTTACTCCAATGTATCCAATACGGTAAGTTGAAAGCTGTAAAAAGAAAAAGGGTTAAGCGATAAAGTGGTTATGAAAAAAAGCGCTCAATGATTGATTGGTAAGCAACGCCACCAAGATAAACGCCCACGATCCCCATGATGCCAGGCAATACCGGTGGAGCAGGAAGTGGAAGCTTAAGTGCACTAAATAGTAGGCCGACGATTAAACCTGCGAAAGTCGCTAAAAGAATCTCGTTCATGTTAAATCCTTTGTGTTTGCTAATTGTGACTTGTTAGTCACCTAAAACTTGCGGACAGTTTATGAGTCAAACCCCCTTCACCATGTGATTTTTATCACATAAACGTGCATTCACTGTGTGAATAATAGTGATGTTTACCTTATGTGTTGTTATTGAGTAGGGGATCGATTTCGTCATCTGCTGATGAGTATGGGGATACGTCGAACGAATGAATTTTTATGCGGTGAAAATGCAATGACGGGGTTTGGAAATGTTTTATTACTTTAAATGTTGCGGTTATGTTTAGTTTTGTGGTTTGGTCTTGGTTGGTAATGAAATGTCAAGAAAATATATGCTAACTCAGACTAATAAATAGACCCACTACTATTAAAGCTTATAAGGTATTACCAGTTTATTATTTACATTGCGCTTTAAATACCGCAAATTAGGTAAGTACATTAGTTTGTTGTACTGCGATGCTAGTTACTTTATATGTTAAACCTCCAAACGCACGTTAGACGTAGGCTTTTGGACCGTTAAAGCGCTTTTTCTCAGTAAGTGAAAGGCGCAAAACAAAGGTTTTTCAAATCAATACAATCGCAATAGACTATTCGAGATACAGTGTATATTTCGATAAGAATAACAAATATATTGTCACTCCACTGTAGGTAACATTATTTTAACGTTTGTAAGTTTCATCTAACTGACATTTGATGTGTGTAGGTTCATATTGAAGGTTAGGTAAACATAGTTCAGCGTTGCCAATAACTTGATACTGAAGGAAGTTCAGCATCTCTTTGCTTTTGATGTAGGAAGAGACGCTTTTTGTTTTAATTAAATGGAATAGTTATGCAAATAGGTATACCTAGAGAGAGTCTTCAAGGCGAGACTCGTGTTGCGGCAACCCCCGCAACGATTGAACAGCTACAAAAGCTTGGCTTTAGCGTTGTTGTAGAGAGTGGCGCGGGTGAAAAAGCAAGCTTTAATGATGATGCTTTTCAATCTGCTGGCGCTGAAGTTATTACAGATGCAGCGATGGTCTGGGCAAGTGATATTGTCTTTAAAGTGAATGCGCCAAGTGATGACGAAATATCACTGTTACAAGATGGTGCAACTTTAGTGTCGTTTATTTGGCCTGCGCAGAATGAGTCACTACTTGATAAGCTCTCACAGAAGAGCATCAACGTTATGGCGATGGATTCTGTGCCGCGAATTTCTCGTTCACAATCACTTGATGCATTGAGTTCAATGGCTAACATCGCGGGCTATCGTGCAGTGATTGAAGCAGCGAATGAGTTCGGCCGTTTCTTTACCGGTCAGATTACTGCTGCGGGGAAAGTACCACCAGCGAAAGTACTGGTTATCGGTGCTGGTGTTGCGGGCTTAGCCGCGATTGGTGCGGCAGGCAGCTTAGGGGCGATCGTTCGTGCATTCGATACACGTCCTGAAGTGAAAGAGCAGATAAACTCAATGGGCGCAGAATTCCTTGAGTTAGACTTCGAAGAAGAAGCGGGTAGCGGTGATGGCTATGCGAAGGTGATGAGTAAAGCCTTCATTGAAGCCGAAATGAAGCTATTTGCTGAACAAGCTGAAGAAGTCGATATCATTATCACAACGGCACTTATTCCAGGTAAACCGGCTCCTCGTCTGATCACCCAAGAAATGGTTGATTCGATGAAACCAGGTAGTGTGATTGTTGATTTAGCTGCTGCAACCGGTGGTAACTGTGAAGCGACTGAAAAAGATCAGCTTGTTACAACAGAAAACGGCGTAAAAGTTATCGGTTATACCGATCTAGCTGGCCGTTTAGCAGCACAGTCTTCTCAGTTATACGGTACAAACCTCGTTAACCTGATGAAGCTACTTACACCTGCGAAAGATGGCAGCATCGTCATCGACTTTGAAGATGTTGTTGTACGTGGTGTCACCGTGATTAAAGAAGGTGAAATCACTTGGCCTGCGCCTCCAATTCAGGTTGCTGCTGCGCCTCAAGCGGAACAAAAACCGATTGAGCCAATTGTTGCTGAAGAGCCTAAGAAGAAATCAATTTGGCCTAAAGTCGCCATGGGTGTTGCAGGTGTTGCTGCTTACACTGCATTAGCGGGTATCGTACCGGCAGCGTTTTTGAATCATTTGATGGTGTTCGCACTGGCTTGTGTTATCGGCTATTACCTCATTTGGGATGTAACAGCATCTTTGCATACGCCATTAATGTCGGTAACTAACGCGATCTCCGGTATCGTCGTTCTTGGTGCGGTGTTACAAATGGGTTCTGCAAGTGGTGTGGTGGTTGTACTCGCGTTCCTTGCGACCTTCATTGCAACTGTCAACATTGCGGGCGGTTTTGCGGTGACGCAACGCATGCTCAAAATGTTCCGTAAATAAGGATTGTTACTATTATGTCAAATGAAGCATTAACAGCAATCCAAGATGCTGTGGAACAAATTAAACAAAGTGCAGTTGCTGTTGAGCAAGCTGCAACTGAAATCAATGTTGCTGCCTCGCCAGCGATAGAGGGTACAGGTGCAATGGTGGAAGCGAGTTATATCGTTGCCGCAATTCTGTTTATCTTCAGTCTGGCTGGTCTCTCGAAGCAAGAGACAGCACAGAAAGGTATTTATGTCGGTATCGCAGGCATGGTGGTTGCGTTAATTGCAACCCTAGCGGGCGATCAAGTGACTAACCTAGGCTATATCTTAGCGGCGATGCTTGCGGGTGGATTGCTTGGTGTTCGCTGGGCAAACAAAGTTGAAATGACGGCAATGCCAGAAATGGTCGCTATACTTAACAGCTTTGGTGGTTTAGCTGCAGTGTTTATCGGCTACAACAGCTTTATGGATCACAGCATTACAGACCCTGTCATGCTGGGCATTAATTCTACCTTAGTTTACCTAGGCGTATTCATCGGTCTTGTGACCTTTGTTGGCTCTCTGGTTGCTTGGGGTAAGCTGAACGGTAAAGTGAAAGCAAGTGCATTAACACTGCCACACCGCCATAAGATGAACCTGGTTGCGCTAGTTGCTGTCATTGCGATGCTAATCAGCTTTGTTGCTGCAGGTCCTGCTGCGAGCGGTTGGACACTGGCTATTATGTCTGTTATCGCAGTGGTCTTTGGTATTCACCTCGTCATGTCCATTGGTGGCGCGGATATGCCAGTTGTTGTATCAATGCTTAACTCATACTCAGGTTGGGCTGGTGCAGCAACAGGTTTATTGTTAGGTAATGACCTACTGATCGTGATTGGTGCCTTGGTTGGTTCTTCAGGTGCGATTCTTAGCTTCGTAATGTGTAAGGCGATGAACCGTTCTTTCCTTTCCGTTATCGCGGGTGGCTTCGGTTCTGATGAAACTTCAGCTTCAGGCGAAGTGGTTGAAGGTGAATACCAGATCACTGACGCAGAGCAAGTTGCGGATATGCTGAAAAACTCGAAGAACGTTATCATTACTCCTGGATACGGCATGGCTGTTGCGCAAGCACAGTACCCGGTTCAAGAGATCACTGAGCGTTTACGTGCGCTAGGTGTAAATGTTCGTTTTGGTATTCACCCCGTCGCGGGTCGTCTACCTGGTCATATGAACGTTCTGCTTGCTGAAGCAAAAGTACCGTATGATATCGTTCTAGAAATGGACGAGATCAACGACGACTTTGATGACACAACAACAGTACTCGTTATCGGTGCAAACGATACAGTTAACCCTGCAGCGAAAGAGCCAGGTTCACCTATTGCAGGTATGCCTGTACTTGAAGTGTGGAATGCTGAAAATGTTGTTGTCTTCAAGCGTTCAATGGCTACAGGTTATGCCGGTGTTCAAAACCCACTGTTCTTTAAAGACAACACGCAAATGCTATTTGGTGATGCGAAAGACAGTGTTAGTGCAATTGCTAAGGCACTTGCTGCTTAAACACTTCGTTACTTAACCAGTGATTTTAAACCCAGCCAGTTTGGCTGGGTTTTTTTATGCCTGTCGTTGTGCCCAGTCGCAAAATAGTGCTTACCACTAACAATGTGAATGTTTCCGTTGCTATGGTTACGCTAATTGAAATGTTAGGGATGAGTGGCTAGGCGTATATGAAGAATATCTTGCTGTTAATGCTAGTGGTATTGGGCGTGATGGGGTGTGGAAGCACATCACTGAATAAAGCACTTACGCACCCTCAACGATTGGGGAATATCAGTGCCGAAACTCACGGTATTCACGATACTACCCACTGGGTGTTGGAAAATGGCATCGAGGTTATTTATAAACGCGAAGCACAAGCGGGTGATAACGTTCGGATTGCGATGACCGCTATCGGAGGTAAAGCGGTATTACCAAGCTCTCTCTTACCTGCATCAAATGTGTTTGTTGAAGTTGCTTCGCGAAGTGGGTTAGGTCGATTAGGCGGTGCTGAACTCGATCAGTTTCTTCGTTACAAAGGCATCGAAGTTTATCCTTATATCGACTATACATACCATGGTATAGAGCTCGAAACGAAGCCCGGTGCATTGGCCGATGCGTTTGCAGTACTCTACCACAGCATTGTCCATCCACGTTTTGAACCTTCAATGTTATCTTCGATTGCCCATCGTTATCAAAAGGAGGCAATAGAGCAAGAGTCGACAGTGATAGGCCGTATCAATGAGCAAGTGACACAGAATATCCTTGAACCAGGTAGCTACTTTGATGTCATTCCACCTTCAGCGTACCCCAAAGTGGCATTGCACGAATTAGAGTATGTTCACGCGCAGCTCTTTGGACAGAATTTAGGCTTCAAAGTTGTTGTTGTCGGCGACCTAGCGCCGTCACTTATTAAGCCATTTATTCAGCAATATGTTGCTTCTCTACCTATTGAGCCGGCGGTAGCTACGTCGACTCGTTTGTCATTAAACGCCGATTATCAGCCTCGGCTGAATGTTGAGGGATATGATAAAAATAAAGCGTTTTATATCCTTGATATCTCAGCAGAGCGTGACGAACCTCGCCTTCCCAAAGCCGTGTTTGCGGAAGAGATGCTTCAACATATCGCAGCCCAACGAGTCAAAAAAAAGGTGCGTGAGACGTTAGGACTCGGTTATTCCCCGAGAGTTTTATTCTTCGGTCAAGATAGTGGTGGCGCTGACCTATGGCAGTTTCATATATCGGTTGAGCCTGATGATTTGCCGCGTATTGAAAAGGCGTTGGATGATATTGTTAATAGTCTTCTTAAGGATATCTCTCAAAAAGAGCGTGATACTGCGGTTGAGCAGATAGTGAGTCGCTGGAAAGATCTAGAATTGGATCTGAGAGAATATACTTGGCAGTTACTTCGTTACTGGACGCATTATGGCGACCTTTCCGCCATGCTCAAACGTGAAACGACAGCAAGCAGCGTAAGTCGTGACGACTTGAAGCAGTTGGCGGAACACGTTTTTGGAGACAAAGCCAAGCAAGTCAAAATCACTGTGCAGGCCAAAGAGGGCTAATGCAGTGAAGTACGTCGTTATCCTAATAGGGGAAAGTCGGGCTTGACCTGTCTATGGCTTTATAGCTTACAGTGCAGGCACAGGCACAGGCACAGGCACAGGCACAGGCACAGGCACAGGCACAGGCACAGGCACAGAAGGGCTTCCAGATGTATCGAATTTCTGAATTAGCGGCGTTAGTTGGTTTATCTCGTACAGCCTTACTCTATTATGAAAAACAGGGCCTGATCAGCGGAAGACGATTAGACAATAGCTATCGCGTATACAGTGATAGTGATGTACAGCGAGTTCGATTTATCCAGCAACTACAAGCAGGTGGCTTGACGCTCAAAGAGTGTAAAGCCTGCATGGAGGAAAAACTCGACCATGCCTTATTGGCAGAGCGTCTAACGGTATTGGATGCAGAGATAGAGAAAAAGCAGCAGTCACGGAAGTTGTTAGCAGCACTTCTTGGTCAGGGTGATTTAAAAACGTGGCATGAAAATGCAGATCGAATTGCACCAGATGCCCACTTAGATTGGTTAACGACACAAGGCTTTAATGAAAAAGAAGCATTACGCATAAAATGGTTATCCAAAAATATGTTATGAATGAACATGACACATACATGCAAGATTTTATGACCGTATTTGCCCCTTTAGAACGTTGGGGGCCGGGTAGTGAAGAAGAGAGTTTAAAAGTACTTTCCTATTTACCTGCAGATCCTGAGGCGATATTAGAAATTGGTTGTGGTAAAGGGCTGACGACGTTGCTGTTGGCACATCACACTCGCGCAGAGATAACAGCGGTCGATAATGAACAAGCGGCATTAACAGGCTTAGAAGAGAAAGCAGAAGCTCAAGGGTTATCGTCTCGAATAACGCCTGTCAATGCGAACATGACAGAGCTACCTTTTGAGCAGCAGAGCTTTGATTTGATCTGGGCAGAAGGCTGCGCTTATATTATGGGCGTTCAAAATGCATTGGCGGCATGGAAGCCTTTGTTAAAGGCGAATGGGGTCTTGATGGTGAGTGATTTAGTATGGCTAACCGACTCGCCAAGCTCCGAAGCAAAGGCGTTTTGGCAGCAGGACTATCCAGATTTGCAAACTATTGCTTCCCGAACGGCTCAAATCAAAGAGGTGGGATTTGAAGTGATTGAGAGCTTTACCTTAAGTCAACAGGCTTGGGATAACTATTCAATACCGCTACGTGCGCGTGTCAATGCGCTCAAAGATAAAATGGGCGATAAGGCTGCGATACAAGATATTGAGCGCGAACTTGAGCTTTATCGACACTATTTAGCTGAATTTGGTTATCACATGTACTTACTGCGTCCTGTCGGATAAGTGAGGTTAACCGAATTATGCACGTGGTTCAGAACCGAATGACAACCACAGAAGAAATGAGATACACATCACAGGCTTTTCGTATGAAGAGTTTGCTGTATTTATCTGTTTCACCTTTGATGCTAGTACTAATAAGGCTAAGCACCGTTGTGTTCAGTTGTATGGATGAAAGGGCAAGGTCGGTTTGGTAAGGTTGCTGTTCAGTCGAACGATGATCCTAAGTGACATTGGCTTAAAGTAAGGTATCTGTATTGACATGTTAATTAATTAGTGTGGGACTTCAAATATACCATCTTCTATCTATCTGATATTTAGACGTTAAGTAAGCTTTAACTTGCAATTTTGTCTGTCTTATTGATGTTTCTATGATTATTTGTTGAATTGCCCACATAAATTACATCTAGGGTATAAACTTAAATTTCACTCCAGCAGTTATTTGGGTCAGGATTTAATGAATCAGTTATCTATAGCCAACAAAATTAGACTCGGATTTGGTGTTTGTCTGCTTTTTTTTATAGTGGCACTTTATGTGAGCTATAAGGGCATGGTGCAGTCATCAAAGAACTTTCAGCATTATGGTGAACTAGCGAAGGAAACAACGCTAGCGGGGGAGATTCAGTCGAATTTTCTTAAAGTACGTTTGAATGCTAATCAATATATTGCTTACTTAAAACCTGAGGCGTTAACGGAATACGAATCACGCCTAAACGTTATCGGCGCTTTAGTCGAGCAGGGATTAAATGAAACAGATGATGAGGAGCATCGCCGTTATCTTCAAAATGTTCGGGTGGATATACAACACTTCGATGAGAGCTTCCAAGAAGTGAAAGGTGTTGTTCAAGAACTTGAAGAGAAAATATATGTTGAGATGATGGCGTTAGAAAGATCTGCAGTTCACGATCTTGAAGCGTTGATTGAATACGCGCATGAGGTTAAAGATACTGAGATTGAGTATTATGGTGCGTTATTGATGGAGGAATTCCTGCTCGCAAACATTGCGGTCTTAAATTTCCTCCATGATGAGAAGAGCGAATCGGCAGAAGAGGCAAGAAAGTATCTTCTGGTTGATATCCCAGAGCACGAGAAGATTCTTGATTTACTTCTTACTTCTCAGATCCAGCGAGATTTACTCAATTCATTTAGTCAAACACAGCGCGCCTTCGAGCAGGGGTTTGAAGAGGTTGTGCTGATGAGAGTGCACCTCCATGAGTTGGAAAAAGAGTTATTAAAATATGGCGGAGCACTATCAAAAGACCTTGAGGGATTAAAGTTGGTTGCTGTCGCTGAGCAAGATGAATTAACATTGACACTTCAAGAAGCAAAAGACAGTACAGTAAGGTCAATTTTTATCTTAGGCGTTATTGCACTCGTAGTGGGGATGGTGTGTGCTGTTGCCGTTTCACGCTCAATCACTCGTGGTATAGCGCGGGTTCAAGCTATTTCCAAAGAGTTGTCTGAAGGGAATCTCACGACGGATGTCAATGTCACAGGGAAAGATGAAATTGCTGATCTTTTGAAGAGCATGAAAGGGACTATCTCTTCTTTGCGAACGATTGTGAGCAAGGTTGACGGTTCGTGTCATAAGGTAGGAGAAATGTCAGAGGAGATGTCAACAGTCACACAAACAACCTCTGATGCATCTAATGCTTTACATCGAGAAATGGAGCAGATTAATGCCTCTGTGCATGAATTGTCGGTGAGCACAACTCAGATATCCCAAAATGCGGCAGATGCTGCAGGTTACACTCAACGTGCTACAGAGAATATTGATAAAAGTTTAGACGAAGTGAATCAGACACTTGTTTCCATTGAGCAAGCAGAGAAAGAGATGGGGGAAAGCTCTAAACAAGTGATGACTCTTTATCAATCATCAATGGATATCGGTTCGATACTCGAAGTAATCCAAGGTGTTGCTGAGCAGACGAACTTACTTGCTTTAAACGCAGCTATTGAAGCGGCTCGCGCAGGCGAGCAAGGGCGAGGGTTTGCCGTTGTGGCTGACGAAGTACGTAATCTGGCAAAAAGAACCCAAGAGGCGACGGCACAAATTGAAACAATGATTACTGCACTGCAGACGGGGGCAGAAACAGCACGTACGTCGATCGATAAAAGCCATCAAATTGTTGCTGGGACTGCGAAGAAAGCGCAAACCACAACAGTCAATCTAGAAGCCATTCACTCGACGATTGCAGAGCTTAATGACATTAATATGCAGATTGCGACAGCGGTTGAAGAACAAAGTATGGTTGCAACTAATGTCAGTGAAAACATCACGGAAACTTACAACATAACCCGAGAGACGAATGAGTCAGTGAAAAGTGTAGATAGCTCGGCTCAAGAGCTATCTGTTGTCGCCAGTGATCTTGCATTGGAAATTAGCCGATTCAGGATTAAATAATGATTTAGATTGTTCTTAGAGCGTGCATATAGTCATAGAATTGATGAGTGTATGTACGTTCTTCGATATGCTTCTTCCCACCATCCTTTTGATACTCCCTTTCTTGCGTGACTGGGCTACTGCATTGATAAACCTTTATCACGTAAGCTAAGCCTGTTAGAAAGTCATGTAAATATCATACAAAATAGCCATTCATGCTTACACCTTTGATTGTTATCGTTATGTGTAAATATTTGCGAATTTAAGTTAACCCCTTCGTTTTATTAGTGACTTAGCTCAATTTTGCTCATTATACTTCAGCAGTATTGCATATTGATGTGTAGTGTATAAATCATACATATGCAGTTTGTTTTTTGTTCCGTTCACATCAGGTGAATCCCTCCTTTCTGGCATGAACGGAGTACACACTGTGAGATCTCCACATTGAAGTTCAACATGGAAGTTGCATTAGAAAATGCTGCGCTTAATTTTAAATCGGTAAACTAATGGAGTAGTTAGCTATGATTGAGCCTTTCCTGCATGGTTCATGGACACCCACTCTTGATACGAATGATGAGAGCATTTCAAAAAATCTAGAAATGCTACGCCAATTTTCAACGAATGAAGAAACCCAGTTTGTCGCTGGACCACATGGTTTTTTTCTTTTTGACCCATCGGTCAATATGTTGGCTGCTCTTGCAGAGCATACAAAGAAAGCCGCAGCGCAGTCTTGCGGTAAGTGCACGCCTTGCCGTGCGGGATTAAAATTAATCGCAGATAAACTCAATATACTATTGAATGAGGACGGGAGTGCTGACGACTTAGTCCCTTTAGCACAGTTAAGTAAGCATATCTCTGAAACGTCGCTGTGTGGCTTGGGTCAATCGGCTTTAGTTCCACTATCGCAGGCCATTGAGGACCACCAAGCGGAATTAGTGAATAACATGGGACAAGGTGGTGCTTCTAACGATGCATTTAACGTCCACTCTTCGATGTCGGCCCCCTGTATACAAGCTTGCCCTGCCAATTTGGATATCCCTAAATATATTGGTGATGTAGCTGACGGGCTTTATGAGAGTGCCATTAATACCATTTTGGATAAGTACCCGTTCGCAGGAAGCTGTGGACGGGTTTGTGCCAGACCTTGTGAAGCGGCTTGTCGTCGAGAAGTTGTTGATTCACCCGTTGGAATTTTAGATATCAAACGCTTTGTGGCTGATAATCAGCAAGGGGCGCTCGAAGGTTGGGTAGAGAGAAATCGCCCTCTTGTCGATAGAAAAGAAAAAGTCGCGATCATTGGTGCCGGCCCATCTGGGTTGTCATGCGCTTATCACCTTCGCCGTAAAGGCTTCGTGGTGGATGTCTTTGAAAAAGAGTCTAAACCGGGTGGTATGGCAAACGTTGGGATACCTAGCTACCGCTTACCTAAAGAGGTGCTATACCAAGAGTCTCGATTAGTGGAGCAGCTTGGGGCCAACATTATCTTTAATGTTGAGCTTGGTAAGGATATCACCTTAGAGAGTCTAAAAGCTGAAGGCTACAATGCGATTTATATCGCGATAGGGGCAGCGCTTGGCACAACGGCACGAATCAAAAATGAAGAACATGTAAAAGCCGGATACCGTATTGGATTAGAGTTTTTGTACGATGTCTATAAGGAACAGGATAATGAGCCTGCCACTAGCGAATTAATACAACAAGCGAGCGGTAAAGTCGTGGTTTTAGGTGGCGGTAACGTGGCAATGGACTGTGCGCGCTCTGCTATCCGGTTGGGCGCAGAAGAAGTACATTTAATCTATCGCCGTGGACGAGAAGAGATGCCTGCTGATGTTGAAGAAGTCGTCGGTGCTGAAGAAGAAGGTGTTATTTTCCACTTTTTAACTAATCCAGAAGGTTTGGTGCTAGATGATAATAATGAAGTCGTCGGCATTGATATGGTCAAAATGGCGCTTGGGGAACCAGATAAGTCTGGACGTCGTTCGCCAAAAGCTATCGAAAACTCAAATTATATCTTACCTGCCGACCTGCTTATTTCAGCGATTGGACAACGTGTTGATACCAGCCTTTTTGAATCGGGTTTAGGTGGCATCAATATCGACTTTACCAAGTGGGGAACATTGGCGATTGATAGTGATACGCACAGCTTAGCGTCGCACGACTGCTATCTTTTCGCGGGAGGAGATTGCTCCTCTGGCCCAACCATTTTGATTGATGCGATACGTGATGGCATCAACGCTGCCGATCGAATCTCTCAAAGGATTGAGCATGGGAAAATTGACGTTCCCGCACAGCAACGAATATTGCGTATGGCAGGAAAGCTAGAGCAAGCTTTACCACATCATCGTGATTTAATCCGTTGTCAAAAGGTGAGATCGCATCCTGAAGAGCTCCATGCTGACCATCGAAAAACAAACTTTGACGAAGTTTGTTTAGGGACTCATAAAAATCAAGTGGTGAATGAGGCAGAGCGCTGTCTGAGGTGTTACAGCCTGTATACCGTGATCACGAAAAAGACATTAGAGGTCGTTCAATGAAGGGATATATTAACGATGTACTGGTCACATTTGATGTGAATGAATCAGTACTGCAGGTCGCTAGGAAACACGATATTTTTATTCCGACATTGTGTGAGCTTGCTGATATCGGTCATACACCAGGATCTTGTCGTGTCTGTTTGGTTGAAGTACCCGACAGTCAAGGTAAGCCACAATTACTAACATCGTGCAATGTACCGATGACCGACGGGCTAGTCGTGCAAACAAATACTGCGTTTGTTCGTGAAGCTCGTCGTATTCAAGTTGAGCTCTTACTCTCTGATCATAATCAAAACTGCGCAGCATGCTCTCGTCACGGTGACTGTGAACTACTGGATATCTGCTACGACGTTGGGGTGAGCACGACACGGTTTGGTACAGGACAGCAGGTGCAACAAGAGAGTAAACCCACCGATTCACAGAGTATCTCTCGAGATATGAGTAAGTGTGTTCGTTGCTTACGATGTAAAGCAGTTTGTCAGTTAATTCAAGGTGTTGATGCGCTTCATTTTGAAGATAATGGTCCTCAGTCTTGCATTGCATTACACGACAAAACCACAGGCGAAGGTCGTTTACATGTTGATGATCGCTCATGCATCTCTTGTGGTCAGTGTACGTTAGTGTGCCCAACGGGTGCATTGTCAGCGGTTGATCATACTGAGCAGGTAACGCGGTGGTTTAGTGACCCAGAGATCACTACGATTGTGCAATTTGCGCCCGCGGTACGTATTAGCATTGGTGAAGAATTTGGTATTACTGCAGGTGTGAATACAGAAGGCAAAGTGATTTCAGCGTTGAAATTATTAGGGGCTGATCATGTCGTGGATACCACTTTTACTGCCGATTTAGTGATCATGGAAGAAGGATCTGAGTTTATTCAGCGCTTAACTCAGAGCGAGAGTTTACCGATGTTTACATCGTGTTGTCCTGGTTGGGTAAACTATGTGGAGTTATCACATCCAGAAGTGCTACCTCACCTTTCTTCAACGAAGTCTCCACAGCAGTGTTTGGGTGCGATTGCTAAAACCTATATGGCAGAACGAATCGATGTTGATCCCCAAAAAATACGCACTATTTCTATCATGCCTTGTACAGCAAAAAAAGATGAATGTAGCCGTCCCGATACGGTGAAGGCGTTTGGGAAAGAAGTCGATATTGTTCTGACGACAAGAGAATTTGCCGATCTTGTTCGCCGTTCAAAAATTGATTTTGCTCACCTCGTTGCTTCTGAATTTACCAATCCATTAATGGGGGAATACTCCGGTGCTGGTGCCATCTTTGGTAATACAGGTGGGGTAATGGAAGCCGCTATTCGCACGGTTCATAAAGAGATCACGGGTGAAGAACTGGAAGGTATCGAGTTTACCCCCGTTCGTGGTACGACTCACCTGCGAGAGGCTGTTGTTCAACTGAATGATGATATTACCGTACGGGCTGCGGCTTGTTATGGCATCGAAACGGCCCGAACGATTATCGAAGATATCAATGCGGGTAAATGTGACTACGATTTTGTTGAGGTGATGGCGTGTCCTGGTGGGTGCATCGCTGGTGGAGGGCAACCGCGCACTAAAGCGCAATATCAGCCGTCTCGCTTAAAACGAACCGCTGGGCTTTATAATGTGGATAAGAAAAAGGTAATTCGTCAATCTCATAAAAACCCTCAAATACAAAAGCTGTACGAGACTTTTTTAGAGCATCCGAATTCAGAGATTGCTCACCAGCTATTACATACTACCTATACCGATAGATCTTGAATCAATGATAAGGAAATAACAAATGAAAGGATTAACGATGTTTCTACATCGAGTTGATGATAGTAAACAGTTTTCAATGAAGAGTTACACTGCATTACTTTTTATGGTGGCTGTTTTGCCACTCATCATTCCAAATCAAGCCATTACTGGCGTTATTGTTAACGGTATTTTGGTTTTTTCCAGCTTAACATTTGGGCTGCGCCGTACTTCATTCGTTGCACTATTACCGAGTCTAGCAGGCGTATTATCAGGCATTATTCCTATGGCCATGTTGCCAATGGTGCCTTTTATAATACTGGGTAATTTAGCATTGGTTGGCATCGTCTGCGGCTTAAAACGTTACGAATGGCAAAGTGTGTTGATTGGCGCTGTGGTGAAATGTGCACTGCTATTCTTTACTGCAAAAGTGATGGTTTCCTATTTCATAGCAGGTGAAGTAGGAAATAATATTCTTGTCGTCATGGGAGTCAATCAACTCTATACCGCGTTAACAGGTGGCGCATTGGCTATATTGCTTCGTAAAGTAATGAAGTAAAAAGGAAGTGATAGTATCGGTGATCACTGAATGCTAGAGAATCGCTGGCAGTTTTCGTTACATTGGCTAATAGAACGATGTCAGCGTTCCTTGAGTTTTACCCTTTCTGTTGTTAGTCTCCGCGCTGAATAGATATTTGCCAATACATTCACTGCGTGATTGGTATTTCGTTTTTACTTTTCGATTAAAAGTATTACAGGATATTGTTAAACAATAGTTATGACTAGTACATTAGGTAAGCTAATTTCCACCGGTACATGTAGTTCGAAAAATAGATACAGTATTGACACGACAGATTATCAAGTCGGTCAAGACAATATCCAGAAATGGGGCGTCGATATCCACAATGTCGTATTTGGCATTAGCGCTGGCCTCATCCTCCTTCTTCTCACCACACTCCTTCTTACTGATCCTACGACGGCAAATGAATCGTTAACCAGCATTAGAAACGGCATAATGGCTGAGTTTGACGGCTTCTTTATGTGGTCAGCGAACATTTTCGTGGTTTTTACCATGTTATTAATTGTATCGCCATTCGGTAAAATTCGAATTGGCGGTAAGGACGCGGAGACAGAGCACTCCACCTTGTCTTGGGCCACGATGTTATTCGCAGCAGGCATGGGGGTCGGTCTGTTATTTTGGGGGGTTGCAGAGCCTACCGCCTATTATACCGATTGGTGGGGGACGCCTTTAAATGTTGAGCCGTTTACACCTGAAGCAAAATCGTTGGCGCTTGCAGCAACGGTTTATAATTGGGGTATTCACGGTTGGGCTGTGTATGGTGTTGTTGGATTGTCATTGGCTTTCTTTGCCTATAACAAAGGCCTACCGCTTTCTATTCGCTCTGTGTTTTACCCAATCATTGGCGATAGAACATGGGGTTGGACGGGTAATATCATTGATATTATGGCAGTGCTCGCGACACTCTTTTCGTTGGCAACGTCATTGGGGCTGGGTGCACAGCAGGCTGCCAGTGGCATAAATTATGTCTTCGGGATTGAAAGCGGCATCGGCTTACAGTTAGCGGTGATTGTGCTAGTGACCGCGATTGCTATCATCTCTGTTATTCGAGGCATTGATGGCGGCGTAAAAGTCTTGAGCAATACCAATATGGTGTTTGCTTTTGCGCTGCTTGCGTTTGTGATGATGATCAGCTTTGGCACTGTTGCGATTGCTATCCCGGAAACGTTTGGCGCTTATGCTAAGAACTTTGTTTCGCTGAGCAACCCGCATGATCGTGGTGATGCAGCGTGGATGCAAGGGTGGACTGTTTTCTACTTCGCATGGTGGATTTCTCTCGGTCCATTCGTTGGCATGTTTATCGCTCGTATTTCGAAAGGTCGTACTGTTCGTGAGTTTTTAAGTGCCGTTATTTTTGTACCAACGCTGGTAACATTGGTTTGGATGGCGACATTCGGCGGTATTGCTATCGAACAAGTGATGAATAAAGTGGGTGAGCTCGGAACCAATGGGTTAACTGATATTTCGCTATCACTATTCCATGTATTTGATGCGATGCCTTATGGTCAAGCGCTATCCGTATTGTCAATCGTCTTAGTGTTAGTGTTTTTCATTACGTCTTCAGATTCTGCTTCGCTGGTGGTTGATAGTATTACCTCTGGTGGCAAAGTTGATGCACCGGTTGCACAACGTATTTTCTGGGCGATCGTTCAAGGTGCTATTGCTGCCACTATGTTATGGCTGGGTGGTACTGAATCACTCCAAGCTTTACAAGCTGGCGTAGTGACAACGGGGCTACCCTTCACCTTGATTGTGCTTATTATGTGTGTGGGTCTAATGAAAGGACTGAACTCTGAGCGCGCTCTGTATCGCTAAATGACACAGTGATTCACGTTAGCGCAAAGCGTTATTGTGAGTCAGGATAGTAAACACATAGACAGTAAAAAGCCTCAAGCTAAAGAGTAGCTTGAGGCTTTTTTATTCACTTCATAGAGTCATTGCAAACAAGCGTTAATACGCATCAGTTTTTCCAACAAATATTAATATCAATAAGCTTATCGAGGCAGTCCTTGCCAAATTGACTCACAGACTTGTGTACCGTTCTCTTCAAGTGGTCTTTCAACTAACCAGCGTAGTGGTGATATGACTGGGCTCGTTGTGAAACGGACGGATGTTTCGAAAATGGCAGACCAAGGCACATTGAGACCAAAGTCTTCAAACTTTCCTTCAACCTCAATAGGGGTCTGTAAACCGAATATCTGTGCGCGCTTTGATCGTGGCGACAAGTAGAGTGAGAAATCCCGATTTTGATAACTGGCTTCGAAATTACCATTGACCTGTATCCGTGTCGTATCAAGCAGCATATCTCGCTGACTTAGCTCACCATTTTTGATATCAATACCTGCAGCAATACAGTTTAAGACGGAATTATTTTCATCGGTGAAGCTAGGTAAGATTGCACTGGCTAAACTAACAGCCCATAGATCAATTAAGTTCGCTTCAAACTCTTGTGGCCAAGCAGCAAAGCCAATAAATCCGTTGGCGTTGTTCATCAAGCTGTCTGGGCTATTCGCTAAACTAGATAACTGAAACTGTGTACTGATTTGGCCAAACATATCCGTCTCTGGATCGATACGACGAGCTAATACCCCATAGTCGAATGCTCTGACTTCACCTTCTAAGCTAATGTCAAAGAGATCCCCTTCCGCTTTTATTTCACTCGTTATTTCAATGCCACCGCCAGGTAGCTCAATAGCCAATGGAGAGAGCGAGAAAGTGCCGTCGAGAAGCGATATATTGAGATGGCTTGCTCCTAGCCAGTCATTCCCTGAGCGCACCTCGTCAACATTGATATCGATAAACGCATTTGCCCATGCTAAACCATCAGGGCTAATAATTGGGTCTAGCGCATCGTGTTCTTCGTCTAATGATGGACTCGCAGCTGATGTCGCTGTCTCTGAGGTACTGCTTTCTGTTGCTTCATCGAGCCACGCTTCCCAACCATCAATTTTGAAATCATTAACCTGAATAAACGGCGCGTGAAGGTGCAGGGCTATATCCGGTTTGTTTCTGTTACGGCCAGCGGTTTCGGTATTACTTATGCCTGTGTTATTACTCATATCCGCGATATTCGTGGGCGGAAGGAAGTGGCCACGGCCTTGTAATTGACTGTTATTGACGAGAACCGCGAGATCATTGAGATAGTAGCCATCGATGTCTGTTGCTAACTCAGCCTGTACGTTAATCGGCCCGTAAGGTGGAAGATCTACCCCTGCAAATGGGTTAAATTCGCTCAGGCTCGGTGTGTAGAGTTCAAGAGCAAGGTTGAGTTTATCTAACTCTATCGGAAGATTAAGCGATGTGTTGGCGTTAAAACGTATCTCACCTAGCGTAAAGGCTAAGTCGATGGGTAATGCCTGACGACCATCATTGATCTGCTTTAGCGACAATGAATGAATATTCAATGTCACTGGCAGCGATTGCGCTTCTCCGATGATATTCAGCTGTGTTTCGAGGTCTGGCCCTGTAACAAAATAGCCGGTATCCAGTGAGATATTGAGTGCGTTACCGGAAAACTGGTCAACAAATGCCATCTTCCCCCCCAGCATTGAGACCTCGAGTTGAGCTTGCTCCATAAATTCAATCATGGTGCGGCCACCGAGTTGCATTGACAATGAGGCACTGTCGAGCTGCAAAGAGATATCACTGCTGTTAGTTATATTCAATTGTTCAAATATCTGTCCAAAATCAGGGTTGTTCACCGAAAGATGAAGCTGTGCTTCTATGAAAGTACTGTCGAGGCTAAGGGCGATATCACCAAAATACTCACTCCCTAGGTAGCGAGCCGTAAAGGGGGATGCCTGCATGGCGCCATTCCTAAATCGTCCTTGGAAGGCAAGTTGTTCGATTTGCTCTGATTGCCAGATAAGCTGATCAACCTGTATATCAATATCGGCATCAGCGATGACAAGTTCATTGGAGAGAATAGGGACATCAAGGTTAATACCCTGTGTTGGCACAGTCTGCTCTACCTGAGGCAACTCTTCATCATCGATAAATTGAGCGAATTGCGTGAAATCAAGCGTCTTAAAGTGAGTATTGAATACCAAAAACGGTACTGTTTCAGATGGCTTCCATTTTAATTCGAGATCACCTTTGCTTTCGAGTAGGTTGATGGATGGGGCGTTAAAAGCAATCCAGTCTTCTTCGTAAGTTAGGTTCCCTTCTAGGTTGAGGTCACCCTGCAATTGGTCATTGGTGCCTAGCCATGTATTTAGAAGCGTGACATCGTCGCTGTCGGCTGTGATATTTAGCCAGCTGCCGTTTTGCCACTGTGTCTCTTTCAGTAAACCCTCTGCTGTGATATTGAGCGCAGGGCTTGTGAAGGAAAAATACGATTGCCAATCAAGCTGTTCAAGAATGTCCCCCAGTGTACCAGCTCGAAACTCAAAGACAGCAGGAATACCCATCAGATCACCGGTGAGGTGAGAGGTAAAAGGGCGGTTCATCCCACCGTTGAGGCGAGCTTCATGAATACGGTACTCGGCGTCGGCACCCCAGCTGACATAGGCATCGTCGATTTCTAGAGAGACTTGACCATTTTTGAGCCAGTCACTAAGCGTGGTGCCCCCCGTTGAAACAGATAGCTCTGCATTGTCTAAATGCCCTGTTGCGTAGTACATTCCTGTTAGCCATCCCGCCATTTGCCCAAGTGGTGAATCTTGTGCGCCGAGAGAGATAGTAAGGTTAGGTGTCCATTCAGTTGCATCAAGTGTTGCGCCACCACGGAATGCCACGTTGGCGATATCAGCGCTAATAGGGGCGTTAAGTAACCCAGCTTCGCCTTGGATCGTCGCGGATATATTATTAATGGGAGTACCTAACCCTTTTATCTCGTTGATGTTGAGAGACAGGTTCGTTGAGGTCGCCTTTAACCAGCGGTCTAAAGCGAGCTGCAAAGGCGATTTTTGAGGCTCTGAAGCAAAGCCGCGTACCATCGGCATAGGCTCTGGTTGCAGCCATGGGCGAAGGTCAATCAGTGGGATCGTCAAATCACCATCGATTGTATTGTGGTCGCCGAGTTCGATAGCAAGAAAGCCACTGCCATTGGTCACGGGGCTAGTAATGGCAATGTCGCTTAAATGGAAACTTTGTGGTGAAGCATTGAGCCGTGTAGTGATGTGCAATGGTGCGGCATGCTTTGCATCAATGCCCACCAAAGATTTAAGTGGCTCGGTATTGATCCATTTAAGATCAACGGCAATCTCTGCTTGTGCCCCTTCCTCTATTTCACCTTCAAGTTGGAGCTCAGCACCCGCGTAATGACCGAGCACTGTAAATTGCCCAAAATGCTGATTGATGAGTTGCTCGATATCACCGCTGATATCGATGTGATACGGTTGAGTGAGCAGTGAGCCTGTTGCGGATAGCTGCCAAGCTTTAGCGGCTATACCATGGTCCAGTGCTGGTTCAGAGGCTTGGGCAGAAGCTTGCGGTAATGGTGTGGTACTGCTCTGCGCTGTTACATCACCCTCTGTTGTGAGGGTTAACGTTTCGAGATACCAGTCGAAATACTGCTGTTGGTCCTGATACGTCACGCTAATATTGTTAGCAACAATAGCATTCTTGAGTTCGAAAGTGAGCGGCGAGCCGTTCTCTAGAGGTTGATCGTCGTCTAGAGGGGGCTCAATCTCTCCCATCAATTCTGTGTCAGAATGAAGAGAAGGGATATGCCAGTTTGGCCCCTGCTGCTTATTTTCCAATTGCAGACGAATATCGCTAAGTGATACGTAATCAACAACGAGCTTACGTTGCAGTAAAGGGAGAATGGTAACTTTTGCTTTTAACTCTCCAGAGGTGAACAATGGCGCTACGTAACTTTGCTCATTCGCTGGTGGTAGCCCAGCAACTTCAATGCCACTTAGATGGATTTCCGGCTGCCAGCTAATGAGTAGTGATAATTCCCCATCTATTGATACGTTACGTTGTAGCGTATCGGTAGCCCAGCTCGAAATACTATCTCGATAATCAGTAAGATTGATCCGTAGGCCAATGGTTAGCAATATCGCTAACACTGCGGTGATACTGACGAAAAAAATGAGGAAACCTTTACTCAATAACCGCAAAAAATCGCGAGCAGTGACAGGCGTTGTGGCTGTTTTTGATGAAGAAGAGGATGTAGCGTCAGATTTAGTCATAAGTCATTCAGCGATTGCCCATCAGGGACTATCAAAAAAGTTACCCGAATGAAGAGATTTGCCATCGCTGGCATCATTCGAACAATAATTCTTAATGATCGCTTTAAATGTCGATAAGCTCAATGGCTAATCGCTTAGATTATCTTGATTGTTTGAAACAAATGATGACGATTGGTGAGATTATATTGACATCAAGACTGCAAACGTAACGATGAGGCAGATACAGTTTATTTTTTTTAATGTCATATGCTCCTCCAGTGGTTCGTGTTCTTGATGTATATACAACGACTATACTCCATATAAATTAAACCTATAAAGAATATTTATATTAAAGTTTTGTTTCATTTTTATGTCTTTAGAGGAAGTTGTGGTTGGATATAGCGATATTTTAGCTGTACAGGTTTGCAATTTATCTAATGTGAACAGATAGATAGAAACTGTAACGCAGAGTTTTTGTTTTATTAGTACAGTAAATAAAGTTACCTGATTACCACCGAGCCTCAGCTAGCTTAAGCAGCCTTTCTGGCATTGGAGCTGTTTGAATGCTTGAATACAGC
>JBHOGO010000038.1:0-41227 GCA_043421945.1 bacterium sp. HQB-150
AATATCGCGATCGCGGCCTACGGCCGCTCATAAAAGAGAACCCCACTTCGAAAAGTGGGGTTCGTCAGCAATCTGAGCCGCATGAGCGGCTTTTTTTACGTGAACTGCATGTTGCTGAACGATTGAGTCGTTTGATTCTCGTTCAGCTTAGCGATTACGCTGATGCAGTTTCTTGCTCTTGTTGACTTGGGGCGATGAGCTTGTAGCTCATGATGCCAATAACAAGTGCTTTGATGATCATCATTTGCGGGTTACCAAAGTAAGCCGCCATACCCACAAAGCCTGAGATAAGCATTAGAACACGGTATTTACGTAGTGACGTCATCGCTAGTGCAGCAACGATAATACCAAGATCCATGAACTGTAATGCCGTATCGAGTGTCGGCTCAGCGATGAATGCAGAAACAGCGACATAAACGATATAGAGAATTGCAGCAGCCATCGTTGCCGCAAGCACGTTAAGTAATACTTTACCTGCAGAGGTGAAGTCTTTGGCATAACGATAAATATTGATAGCAGCAACAGAAACGTTGAGAATCAGCTTTGGCCACCAGCCCATCAAAATAGACCATATGATGTCGTTACCTGCTGAACCAAAAGCGGCATAGCGAGTGAACTTCATGCTATTGAAAATAGTAATGGAGATGTAGAAGATGACTGATGTCCATCCAAGTATTTCTGTAATTAATTCTAGCAAAACGTGATCTCATCTTTGTTGTGTTTATTTGTCGTTAATGTCTAGATAAAGGTTTTTTATGTTGCAAAATTTTAACAATCTAGCGTTAACTTTTCGTTTTGTGCCGTTAGGCTAGGTGATAATATCGTACTAGCGAGGAATTACAACGCTCTCATTGAAGATAAACGTGGATAGTTAGGGGTGTTTGCAAAAAAAGGTGAATAAATTCAGTGTTTTTGGTGGGTGTAAAAAGTGGTAAATAATTGCTTGAGTAAGTAAATTAACGGCTATAGACAAGCAATGCTTACCATCGTAAGCCTCTTTATTAGGGAGCTGAAAACGAGAGTAAGAGGAAAAGTAGGCTAGGGTTAGTGAAAAGAAAAGGTGCTTATCGCTCAATATTGCTGAGTGAATATTGAGCGATTATTGGGGCTAATGTTAAGAGAACCTGCCAGCGTTATATTTCAAGTGCCTATACCAACAGCTTAACCAGCAGCCTATACCAACAAGCTATGCCAACAGCTTATTTTATGAAGCTCACTCTCTGAGCTTCGAAATCCATTAGACTGGCAGGCTTAGCACGTAACAATGATGGGTTATAAACTCCACAGAATTTGTAGGCCTGTAGAGATCCCTTTTGTTTCCGCTTCGGGTAGTGTGGCAAACTGCCTCTTACCTTCATCATTATGACGCCAGAAAACAGGCCCTTCCTCAAAGCGTTTTTCATAGTTTGCCATTAAGAACCAACCGAGATGAATACCTTCCATCACTTGGTAATTGATACCGGCATCGATGCTTGCTCTAAAACCGAATGGATTAAAGGTTACACCATCAATGGCAGTGTTTGCTGCTTGGCTCCAGATCGGTACACCACCAACGGCTTTAAAGTAAAAGTGCCAACGGCTATCTGAAAAAAGCGTCCCTTTATCGTAGGAGAGCCCAGCATTGATGAATACATCACTTGAACTTTCTTCCCAGGTACCATAAAAAATGGCACTTTCATTCTGGTTTTGATAGCGCTTATAGGTCTGATAAGTCATTGATGGACCTGCGACAACGCGAAGTTGTGGGGTCACTTTGTAGTGTATTAATACATTGGTTGCTGTCTTAATGTACTCAAATTTGTTTTCTTGGATAACGCCTTGACCATCATACCATTTCTCATCGGTACTACCCGGTGAGAATGTGGCTAATGCATCAATCGAAAAGTCGAACCTATCGTTGACTCGAGTTAAGCTACCTGAGTTGATCACCGGGCTGACCGCTGTTGCTTTAGACGAAGTACTGCCGTAGCGCTCTTGGTAAGAGACGGATTCCATCCCTACCGTAAAGTAGGAGTAGCCATATTTGCTGTTGAGTTGGGGTGAATCTTCAGCCAATGCGAAAGAAGAAAATAACATCAGTATTGAAACCAATTTTCTCATTTGTCTGTATACCTAATTAATCTATTGCTTATATAACAGCGCTATTCAACACCTTCTAGGCATGTTGAATAGCGTTAAGACGAAAAAGATAGCGGCTACCTTTGGATAGCCGCCATCACGTTGGTGAAGGTGAAAATTAGTGGATAGGTGTCATGGTGCTGTAGCTTGTATGACTACCAGTTTCTGGACGTTTTGCTCGGTATAAAGCATCATCAGAAAGAGGAGTGTAACGCCAAGTGACATAGTATTTTTCACTGTCTATGCAGTCGTCCCATGCGACATTAGGCTCTTCAGCATCGCAGAATTTATAGGTGTTATTGAGCTGCGCGACGGTGCAGGTGTGCCCACTTTCGACAAGGCACGGAAGATCTTTTGGCATCTGTTCCCATGGATAAAACTCGCCATCATACGTCACCCCAATTTCTCTATAAGAGACATTGAAAATCTCACCATCGGAGAGATGCTCTTCTTCCCAGTCTGTATCAATGAAGTTCAGTGAGGTATTTAGCGTGGATTCAACCAGTGTTCTCGCTTCTTCTTGGTTAGTAACAAACTGTGCCTCATAGATACAGTGACTCTCTCCAAATTCGTCACAGGTATCAATGATACCAGCATCACCACCAGGCTCTATATAGCGAACGGTGCCATGGCTGCCGCTATTGTTATCGCTCCATACGGTGAAAGACTCATCAGCTTCACCGCTATCACCAGCAGCCCAAAATTGATAGAGCTGATTACCATCTACTTGGTAAGGAGTAAAAATAGACTCAAGCTCATAACCCTCACCCCAACGGCCTTCACCATCTGACATGGAGTACCAGTAATCCACTTCGCTAATGGTGCCATCTTGATTTTTGTAAAGGTGAATATAACCACCTTCATTAGCAGATGAATCGATATCAACGACAAAAATACCGGTTTCATCGATCTCGAGGCTTGCTTGAGGCGTGATAGTAAAGTTACGGTCGACATAGGTGTTGATGATAAACTCTTCTGAACCCGCACCCGTTATGCGAGGTTCAGCAACAATAGTGACCGCTTCACCTGGGAGAATATTTGCGTTTGTCTCGTCATCTGAAATAATGACACAGCTGTCTACACCGAGAACATTCAATGGGTCATTCGCTGGGAA
Source organism: bacterium sp. HQB-150 (assembly GCA_043421945.1). Taxonomy (GTDB): domain Bacteria; phylum Pseudomonadota; class Gammaproteobacteria; order Enterobacterales; family Vibrionaceae; genus Thaumasiovibrio. The sequence continues at coordinate 3,233 of JBHOGO010000038.1, forward strand.
TAACATCGCGATTTTCCCTTCACGCGCGAGTGTTTGCATTCCGCCTTCAAACTTTGCGTTTAAATAATGGATATCGTAGATCGCATTTGTGGTCCAGCTATACGTATCATAGTCTAGCCATGAATCGCCATCCTTTGCATAACCTAGGTTTTCACAAGTACTTGTGAAGGCGAGCGTACTAAACGAAAGCATGGAGCCAATATCACGTTCCGTTTCAGTCAGCGCGAAAATTTGCGTGGTTTGAGCATTTACAACGGCAAAAGAGTGAAGGCCGAAAGCGGACTGGTTCCAGTAATCATCTGCAGACTCTTGTCCGACATAGAAGGTCACTGGTGAGTTAGCACTTGCTGATTTTGCTGCTGCACGAGTCAAAGTGACCTGCTCTGTAGCGGCACTAAGGTGAATACGCGGCATACGTGTCTCGGTGCTGCTATCTTCAATCAGGCTTAACTTGATAGGAGCGTTTCCATCTAATGTCATGATGACATCGTCTTGCCCTGATATATCCCATTGCCCCACCGGCTCGTTATCGAAATCAATCTCCGATGGACAAGACGCTGAACCACTATTTGCTTCGAGCACTTGGAAGTCACTCGTCAGTTTGATTGCCCAGCATTCAGCCGATAATGTTCCATCAACTGGCTCGGTCGTGAAGCGATAGAGGTGTTTATCAACGAGTAAATCAGGGAGCGGATTGTCTGTCACGGGTGCCTCTACAATCGTCAGATCAATGATTGCGTTTACGCTACTCTCGCCGTCAGTTGCCGTAATGGTTAAGTCCCAGTTGCCACTTACGTTAGGTGTGCCAGAGACCGTCAGCGTGGTGCCATCCGTTTGATACTGCAGTCCGGTGCCGTTATCGCTAAAGGTATAGCTTAACTCATCACCATCTTCGTCACTGAATAGGTCGGTAAAATCAAATGTTTGTTCCTCAACCATTGCGCCGTTTGTCAGCGGTAAGTTATCAAACTCGGCCTGAAGGGCCGCAAGGCGCTCGACATCAACTTCTGGTGCAGTGCTAAATGCTATTACATCAAAATCAATTAAGGTTGAAACGGTACCGATGACATCACCGTTAGAGTTTTCATCATCAGCAACAAACTCGATATAGTAAGTACCAGCAGTTACGGGAACGGATTCGATGCTCGTTAATGATAAAACGCTGTGTGTAACTTCTGCTTTAATACCTTTATCAGACAGTGCTTTTAGGCTATCTGCTGAAATTGAAACTTGTGGATTGGTATCTTGGTCTTCGTCAGTAAACAAGCCATCAAGAGTTTGTTTACCGAAAAATGCAAAGCGAGAGCCTGCTTCTAATTCAGCCTCTTTAATTTCGTTATGGATAGCTGTGAGTCTGTTGGCGTCAGCAACGGCTTGATGATTGACGATTGGTTCTTCTACGATGATATCGTCACCAGAACCTGTGACGGGCACATAAGGCTTATAGTTAGGATCGGTTAGCTCTTGATCAGATGCGCTCTCGACAACCTTGACGACCTCTTCAAGAATCTGGCTTGTGACCTCTTCAATCGCCGCACTATCCGATTGGTTATGCGTTTCGGTCAGGATCTGCGCGACTTTGTGCAGCTTTGTTGCCAATTGTATTTCTGCATCGCTGCCCGTATCACTCTCTTTTGAGGCGATATAGTCATCATAGAGGTCAATATTGAGATCTTCGTCGTCGCCTTTTAGATCTTCTAGCATGCTCTGAACATTGTTTTCTGCGGTAGCCAGATCATGCCCTTTATTCATCTCAACAACGATAAGGTCGGTTAATGGTGTAACGACTGCCGTACCTGCTGGCGCACGGAAGACAACCTCTTTTGCCATTGCTTGATACGGTTGGTCCATATCGATGGTATAGATACCCGGTTCAACATTGAACGCGGAATTATCTTCAAAAGGTTGCAGTACTTTGACTACGATAGGGGATTGACGGATGGTCTCTTCCACGGATTTATCGACTTTAATATCAATCATACCCATGTTATTTGTTAAAGCAGGGTTACCATCTTTATCAGTAATCACTTCCCCGGCATCACAAATACCGTTTTGATTCGTATCTGAACAAATGAGAGCGTTTTTAAGGTAGCCGTCAATGGTGGTAATAATCACACCACCCACAGCATCGACTGACCCACCACTTTCACTGTTACAACCGGCGATACTTAATATACTGGCAACAGATGCCGCCATAACGGTGTATTTAAAGTACATGCTAAATCCTTTTATCGAGCAAGGTATACGTGCGAAGATGCACAATATTTTGGTGACGACTATCTAACCTCTCATTTAATATTGAATCAATGTCACATTAAAATCCGCGTGACACATATCACGTTGTTAACAATCTTGTTATTTATCAGATAGCTAGTGGCTATTCTTTATTCTCGAATTATATTAATTTCAAATGCTTCATTCTTCTCTTCACGAGTGATTGATGGTTACACCACAATGTGTAGAATAAGGTTTGTATTTTGTAGTGTGAATGTTCTTTTATTGTGTGGGTGTTAGGTTTTTAAATGGTTAAAGATGATAGTCAAAAAAGAAAGACGGTCATTAAGTATGTTCTGCCTGTGCCAAATAGCGAAGGCGGTGAACAGCTTACTGGCAATAATGTCGTCGATTTTTGTGCTGCACGACAACAAAAAGAAGATAAGAAAAGGCGAAGAACGGTGATAGATTCTATTCGTCCTTCGAAAGGGAAGCATCAGTAGTTTAAACATTGGCGATAAAGCGAGCGAAGATAAAGAGTGAATAATGCTCGGTGAAGTGATGTCGTAAAAAATAGGAATTTTTCCTAAGCGTCTCATTAGCAAAGGTGTAAACTGGGGCTAGACAAAGAGCTTGAAGAACGAAAACTGAGTGAATAAGTTGGTGCTGTGTGACCCGTTACCCTTCACCATCGTATTTGCATTGACTGTTACCACAAGGTGTCCAGTCGTATCGGTATTATTCAATAACTCAAAGATAAAATCCCAGCTAGAGCAGGAGAATCACTAGTGACTCATCAAACTAAAACAATGGAAGTCCCTGTCGCGATCGCCGATAGAGTACAAGCTTTGATTGAAGGCTTCGAGGCAAAAGAGAAATTTAAGGCTGAACGCACTGTTGTTGTGAATAACTTGCTATCGATGGATAGTCTTAGCTGTGAAATGGCGGTATATAGCCTACCTCAAGATGAGTTGCTCGATACCCTTAGGTTCGCCTATGAAATCTCTGGTACTAACAGCAAATTTACGACCAAGTTGCTAGCGCAGTCGCGTGAGAACCCTAAAAAAGCGTTGTCTGACGCACAGAGAGCTTCAGCGAAAGGGGTTTTGTTTAACTTACTAAATGATCCCGCTGTTATTTCAGCAATGAAAGAGATGTAACTGTTTTTAAGCTTTGCTGGCCCCCTGCCTTAGGGCGCCAGCAAAGTGATTAGGTGTATTAAAAAAGTGGTGAAAATGATTGGGTAGACATCACTTCCAATAGACTCTTTTCTAGCGATTTATAGATTTTACTGTAAGCATAATTTCCCATACTGATTCGCTTTACGCCTAGTTCAGAAAGCGTCCTGAAGTCAGGCAAGGCCTGAGTACACATAACGTTGAGGGGTAATGTTGTGGAATCGACCAAGGCTTGAATTTCTTCCGTCTTTTCTAAGAACGGAACAAAAATGCCATCCGCACCTGCATTTTCATATAGCGATATACGATGCTTTGTTTCTTCAAAAGCGCTATCGGTTTTTAGCAAATAAGCATCTGTTCTTAAGTTTATAAATATGGAATGACCTGACTCATTCAAGAGTGCTTTTAAACCTAAAATCGTATCCTTCATTATGTATGGGTCTTTTAAAGTTCGTTGCCCATTGATGATCACGCTATCTTCGATATTAATACCAACGACGCCAATGTTAGTTAGCGCCTTGATATTTTCATAAATTTCAGATGTTGTGCTGCCATAACCAGCTTCAATATCGACAGTTAATGGAATGGTGGTATGGCTCTTGATCTTAGCAACGAGATCACGTAACTCAGAAAAGGGCATCTCCATCCCATCAGAATACCCAAGCATATGAGAGATAGCGGCACTGGAAGTACCGATACTCTTGTAGCCAGCCTGCTCCGCTATAACAGCACTCGAGACATCCCAAACATTGCATATTAAAACTGGCTCGGCTTGGCAGTGTAAACTTCTGAAATCCATGTCAATAATCCTTATGAGCGATTTAAGGTAAAGTTAACATAATTACGGCATATCTCGAACTGGTCGAGCATAGTTTTCAATACGAATGACATCACCTTGGGGTCCGTGCCCATTTGGATAATCTGCTGCATTTCCTTCTTTAGGCTCTGCTCGTTGAGCGCCCGCGCCATGTACATCCAATAGCGTGCGAGTCTCTGAGTTTGGTCTTTTCATAAACCCTAAGCATTCTCCAAAACAGAAATAGGCCGCTTGTGATTGAGGGTTTGGACCAACACGTAGATGAGTCGTGTTACTCCAAAAAGCAGGGTAGTTCAGCTCCCCTTGCTCATCTTTAATCGAAGAGATGGAAAATATAGGGTTAATTGCCGCAGAGTCTGTTGCTTGTGGTGATCGGGTATAATCGACAATTGTTTGAAGCTCTTTAATGCTAGGTAGGCGCCAGTCACTATAACCTAGGTATTTCTCTTTATTTAGTTGAGCTATCCACGCTTTAGACTCTGACCAATTCATTGCCGCTTGACTGTCTTGCTTTGCCCACATCAGTTGTGTTGCAAAGTCGCTGACTGTTTGGTCATTATTATCATGAAAGTGATTTTTACCGTAATCGGTATTTCCACGAACCAATCGAACCGTAAACTTGTTATCTTGTTTCGTGCGGGGCTGTACTAGGGGGTAACCTTTGATTCGCCCATCAGCAAAGTTAACACCAAAGAGTGCTTTGTCTTTACCCATGACTTTACCCGTATAAATCGACGTTGTTAGGTACTGTGAATCAATTACCCGCTCTCCGTTTGTGCCGTAAGCAAATTCAAACGTATCGATGTCAATGAACGGCTTAGCACCATCAGGAACCTTATACATATCCCGATTACTGGCATCAACACCGGTGAACAATATAAGCGAATACAATTCCTTGATACTCGGGATACGCCAATCATCGTACCCACCAATATTCGCCCCTTTTGCATATTCAACGGCTTCATCAAAGCTCAACACTTTATAGTCTTGTTGCCACATGAGGCCTGTGACTTTATCGGTCACTGTATTGTTATCGTTCTTCTGATATTGAGCGGTGTCTACCGAAACGACAGGGTAGCTCGCTTGGTCAATTGGGGCTGTTTCTGGTGCCGCTTGGGCAAAAGGAGCGTTAGGCTTTGTGACCCCACAGTCTAACGACATAAAGTCAGCACCAAAGATGACTTCACCCTGATATTGGTTTCCGATAATGTTTAAACTGGCAGCTTCATCAATTTCACCCCGTACAAAATGGGTATAAACAAGCTTACCTACATTGGCATCCGCTGCTATTTGGCTCGATTCTTTTATATTTAAATGTGCACGTTGTTTGTTACTTCTTTGAGTATTATTTGTTTTTTCTGATCTGAGTGTTTTATTGTTATTATCTGGTCCTTTTCTGCTGTTGTTCATGATCATTCCACCAGAATCAATGATCAAACAGTCGGCACCTTTTGCAAATTCTGCCACGCCAGGGCCAGAGTTCAAATCTCCTGTCACGACAACCGATTGATCGCGATAATCTAGGCGGTATGCTATTGATTCGATGGTGTGTGGTACGGAAAGAGTAGAGATTTTAATGTCATCAACTTCAAAACTGTCACCACCTTTTAATTCACGGACAGTGATATTATCTATTCGTCCGTCTAAAGAACGTTGGGTCTTGCTCAGGCGGTAATTTAGATCTTCTTCATAAAATTGAATATTATTTTCAACAAGCACTTTCGTTTGTGTTGGGCCTGCAATAAGAAAATTATCACGTCCAAGTAAGGCTGTAGTGAAGACAGAAGAAAAATCGGCATTGTGGTCTAAATGGTGGTGGGTGAAAAGAAGTGCATCCATTTGACGCCCATCAATATTCAATTCTTCCAAATTACGTTTAACGCCATCGCCCATATCTATTAAAATTTGGGTATTGCCTTGTGTGATCAGCACGCCTGCACTGACTCGCTTAGGATTATAATCTGGAGAGCCAGAGCCTATAATCGTTGTGTTCATTTGAGGGGATTGTGCATAGGCTAGATTTGCTAGGCCGCATGCCGTAATGAGAATGATACTTCGCTTAAGATAAGCCATAAAGGACTCCAACTTCAGAATAGTAAACTTATTACACTTTAGAAGTTGTTATCAGTAAGTTATATACTCTTTACTTAGTTTTACGTACAAATTTGTCGCAGTATATGTGATATTAGCAATAATAACGTAAGCGCTCTACGAGCCTACGTAGCGCGCTTAACTATTGATTGATTCCCATCGCCAGAGTTGTTTGGCTGTGTGTTATCTCTGGGTCTTTGTCTATAACACCATCATCAAGGTTTTGCGCCCAATTACAGTAGTATCAGTCAGCGAGCAAAGAGCGTTGATGCGAACACACACCAATTCTCTGTGCCGAACTTTCACTCTCCAATGTAACAGATGGAGAAGCACTACCAGGTCTTTTAAAACAGACGCATAGAAAGATAAAGTCTCTATCAGAAGACGGTGCATACGATACGTGCTTGTGCTATGAAGTCCAAAAAGGCTAAACCTCTTGTCCCACCGCGTATTGACGCGGCATATTGGGAGTCAGGTCACCCAAGAAACCAAGTTGTCGCCTATCAGAAAATCGACGGTTCAATGCAGAGTGGAAAGCAGAGTCGGGCTACCACTCTCGCTTAATATCGGAAACGGCGATGTTCAGATACAAAACGCTCATGGGAGGAAATCTGAGCCTACGAGATGACGATGCGCAAATGGGTGTAACCAAAAAGTATTATTGCTCCTGAAATGTCCCTATCAGTTAGGTTGGTGCTGCCATGGTAGTGGTGTGTTGTTTAATAGTATGTTGCTTTACTGATAATAACCAGAAACAAGTAAGCTATAGGAACAGGGTTCCTATCCTCGCAAGATAAATGTAAATACCGCCCATTATTGTAATTCTTATGTTGTTATTATGTGTCTTCTTTGTGTTTTATATATTCATTTCGCGCATTGGTCGGGTAATATTTAGTCAAAAGATATAAGCGGAATATATTAATTGTATAGTTAGATCAAATACAACTACTATGCATAATGGTGCTTATTGGTTTTTGGGTGTTTTGTGAAATTAATTGATGTGACAAGCTATTGTGATTCAGGGGATTGAGTCACAGGTTTTAGCATGTTGTGAGCTCAAGCAGATCTGCACAGGAAGAATTTACACTAGCTTCTCTATGTCAATACTATGGTTACCATTAAATGTTCGAATATGAAATAGCGGAGAGCTGTAATCTGCATCCACTGATATGTGATAAAAAGTTATTTTTTCCCAACGGAGTGGTGCTGTGTCAAAAGACTCAGAGTTATTTATATCAGATTTCACCGCTTCAATATCATGTCCTTGATTACCTGTGGCAACACAAGGGATGCGTGGTAAGCAAGAAGAATATTTCAGAATATGTCAAAACCAAACAATCGACATTTAGTCAGCAAGCCGCGGTGATTGCAGTGTCAAAATTAAGAAGAATCCTCACAAAGCACAGAATAGTAACGGTTAGAAAGGTTGGGTATGTCCTTCAAAATATTGAGCTAGAGTGATGTTCAGAAGGAGGGCTATCTGGTTAACGGAGCGCTACAAGCGAATATGAATTGCCCGTGCTAATTATTCAGGACTGCTTATGAACAAAGGCTAATTGAGTTTGTCGCTGGTTATGAATACACGTGTAGCGTAAAGGAATCGATCACGCTACTGCCGTACTCACCGTGTTTAGAACTTGAATAACACTTATTAAGTTGACCGGTGTCTTGACGTTTTGCCGCTGGTGCGACTAGAAAGGTATCTCATCCCCAAATCGATACCTATGCTCTTTTTGCTCATAGGTAGTCGTTAAGCTTGAAGTTGCATGAACAAAAATTAAATATCGACCAGCCCCTACGGTACAGAATGCTGCTTTGTTGAACTTAACAAACAGTTTAGAACGCTTCTGTTTTGGTCGGGAATTTTCGACAATCAAAGACGTTCTTTGACGCTGCTTGTTGGTGATGTAAGAGGGTAGTCGAGATATGAAGGCGCTCATTAAACCAGTTGACGTATGTGGTTTCTGAGATCTATTAGCTGGCTAGAGGCGGCATTGTCGTTAACCTTTGGGTTCCGATTGTAGAACGTGCCAGCGCGCCAATACAGGGTAGAGTTATAAACAAAACGTACACTATCAAACGTGCGATCCAGCTAGTTTATTTGCTCGCTTGTTAGGTTCATGCGGCGTTTATCGCTCTTTCTTTCATGGCTCACAAGAGGGCACCATTCTTTGTGGGTGTAAAGGATATTCAATTCATAGAGAGGAGTGGCGTTTTTCACTTACATAAAGGTAGGCGGGAAACGCCAGCAAACAAAATGAGACAATGTAATCAAAAAAAAATATGGGTAGCAGGAACCATTGCAGCCGTCTTATCCGCAGGCGCTTTCGCTGATGAGACTGCGACTGCAGCTTTTCAGTGGGCAGGAACTGTACCAGGTGCCAGTGGGGATAATACCTCGTTTCGTGTAGTACCAGGTGATATGTCCACCGATTTCGATAACGGTCTGTTGCTTATTACTGAAACGACGCCTGGAGCTTATAACGTTCGTGGTTATGAGATGGACTTTAAAGTTCAGAAAGATGACGGCAGTAATGCGAACTGGCAAGATTTGGATGAGTTTGATTATTCGGTGCAGCGCTTGGCTTATGCATATGGTGCATCGGGTATGATTTCTGATTTGGACAACTCTCATTACACCGTTGTGGTGGATGGTGATATTTCTGAGTTGGGCGAGAATAAGTCCTACAAGGGTAATGGCCGCGTTAATGTACCTATTCACGTGGAGTCTGTGAATGACATTACCACCGGTCTTGAAGCCGGGGTGGGGGTTGCTGTCTCAGCGACCTTACTGATTACTCAAACGCTTTAATTGAGGAGGTTCCCATGCGATGCATTATAGCGCATTTTATAATACTAAGCGTTATGGGCATGGGAGCTGCATCCTATGCGATGCCTATCGAAAAATCATTTCCTATCACCATGAATGTGGAATGGACAGAGGCGGGCAATCGGATACAGGTTGTCCCCGGGGAGAATACAACGGACTTCAACCATGGTGTGTTACAGATAACAGAAACAACCCGCGGAACGTATGAGATTCGAGGGCAGGAGATGGATTTTAGGGTTGAAGAGAAGCAATCTGACACGGCTTGGGTTGCACTGGATACCTTTGAGTATACCGTACAGCGGGTGCGTTACGCCTATGGCGAGTCGAACATGTTGCTGGATGATCGTGGCGTATACCACGTAGTGGTAAATGGTAATGTCGCGCCAGTGGGGGAGGCGACGAGTTACAGTGGTCATGGTCGTACTAATGTGCCCATTTATGTGTATTCGACACAAGAGTTTACTGATGAGTTAGAAGCAGGAACACAGGTTGCGGTATCGGCGACCTTGCTGGTGACACTAGGGACGCTATAGCGGCTAAGGATTAAAAAATCGTGATGAATAGGTCATTGCTGTGGCTATTTGCGGTGTCGAGTACGGTAATGGCTAATAGCTATCCAGACGATTTTTCGAATTATTTTATTGAAAGCCCTCAGCGTATTGATGTCGTGATTGCCGGGGAGCGAAGTGGGTTGGATGTGTTGGCACTCGTCGACTACGACTCATTTCGTTTGGTTGAAGGAACAAACGAGTATTTATCATTGGCGGCATTTTTATCACGTAGTCACATTAACCGATCGACAGTGGAAGCCATTATGTCTGACGCGGTCGTAGGCATTGGTACGGACCCTGACTGCTCTGTCCGCTATAGTCGTTGCTTGCTTACGGTGAGTGGTGATGACCAGCCCCGCTACGTGTTTAATTTTGATGAGAGTGTACTCAAGATTTTTGTGCCGGCATCGAGTGTCAGTGGGGGGAATGATCATATTGAGTATGAGGCGCCATGGAGCCACTCATCGGGTCTGATTAACTGGAGCAATCTGTATGGTTATACCGAATTTGAGGGGCGAGAAAGGTTTAATTGGTCAAATCAAACGACCCTAGGGTTGCCATTGGGGTATCTGTATATGGATACCACGCTAAAAAATGACGATTTTACAACGTATGCTGCGTTGTATGACGCAGAGTGGGAAGGTGTCCGTCTGCAAGCTGGTCGAAATCGTTATAACCCGAGCTTCAACACCACGGATTATCTCAATACCGGTATGACTATTAGTGGTTATAACGTGTTTGTGGGCAGTAGCCGAAATCTGGTACGCGGTAATGTGAAGGCGTTACAGCGCATTCACTTTTACGCGCCACAGCAGGGACGAGTGGAAGTGTATCGAGAAGGACGCTTAGTGCTGACAAAGGTGGTCGCTGAAGGTCAGCAATACTTGAGCTATGACGAGCTACCTGTAGGGGCTTATCAGGCTACATTATTACTAAAAGTGAGTGGTGAAGTGGTGCTCACGGAAACCCGACAGGTGGTCAATGATCAGCTGTTTTCATTGCGACCACGTGAGACGGATTGGGTGGGGGGGATTGGCCATTTTAATACACTCGACGACGACTATTATGGCTTACCGGAGGGAGCGCGCAATTACGCACGAGTCATGACAAATACTCGTATCACTGAAGCGTGGATGTTGGGAGGGGCGGCGACGGGGACCAGTGACAATTTGTACGGTCAAGTGGGAAGTCAGCTACAACTAGGAGACCTCTCTGCCAGTTATTCTCTGGGTTTTTTTTCAGAGGGTGAGTCTTATCAGACGGCACGCCTGAGCGTCAGCCGTGTATATGCATATTGGCGATCGTTTGATTATGATACCGCACAGCCAGAGCGTCTATCACTGCCTCACTATCTATATGGCTTGCAAGCGTATAAAGAAGTTGGGGTGGGGGGGTATTCTGGTATCGGGAGCGGCCAAGGATATCTGCGATATAGCTATTACGATATGACATCACCACTTCGTGATGGGCTGGCAGATAGGATGACCAATCGATATACAGTCTCAACCGGTTATGATGTACCATTCTTTGGGGGCTCGTTAAATCTCTATGCTGACTATCACTTTAATAACGCACAGGATGATGACTATCGAGTGATGCTGTCGTGGAGTCGTGACATTGGTCGTGGATTGTCGATTCAAACGTCGACCTACGTTAATCAGAAGGGCTTTGATTCCAACGTGAATTACCTGCGTGCTCAACAAGACATTGATGAGTGGCATCTGAGTGGTGCAGCGGGTGCCAGACTTAACCGTGATAACACGACAGAGGCGAGTTTGAGTGCTTCGGTGATGGGCAGAGACAGCAGGGCCAATTATTCAGCTTATGGGTTTGTTAATGATGCCGGCATTAGGGATACGTCGTTAAACATCAGCGGTACCCAAGTCATCTCGTCACATGGTCTCGCGCTAACACCTGAACGAGGCCGAGCCTTTGTGAGGATAAAACGTCATTACAATGAGGTCTTTGATACCGAAAAACCACACCTTCAGTTAGTGGTTTCACGCGATGAACATTACGGCTATCGCCGTGAATTTGAAGATGACGACATACTGCTTAAAGTCAATGAGTTTGAATATTTGCGTGTCGATGTGGATGAACTCGGGAGTTTTGTGGACGTGGACAATCGTTACTTCCAAAGTTTCATTCATCCGGGGGATGTCTACGATTTTCAAACAACCCTTTCTCCGCTCGCCTATATGATAGTGGTCTTGGATGATGTCTATGATCATCCTATTACGTCTTTACAATGTTTGGGTGACGATTGCGTCGCGATAGAAGCGCTCACTGAAGACGGGGTGTTTGGTGTGAAATATCGTCAAGGTGGTCAATTTCAGCTGATCTCCAGTAAAGGGCTGTGTCTGCTTGATACGGACGATGAACACCGTTACCTCAAAGGGTATTGTTTGCCGGGCATAGAGGAAGTGGGTGAGTTTCATTGGAACGTCGCCCCAGAGCGAATCGAAAAGTCACCGGCTTTACTCGATGGGCATTCGGCATTGATGTTCTTTTTGGGACGTTTTGGTGTGGGCCAAGAAACGGAAGCGATAACATTACAACTTAAGAGTGAGTCCATTCCCTACAAAGTGATCAACGTCGCCAATGAAGTCTTTATCTATATTTTGGATCAACAAGAGTTCACTCAAGCACAGCGGTCTTTGTTAGAAAAGCTCGATACCTATGTGCTACTGAAAGATGCAAAAATAGATTTACTGACTAACCAAATAAAGACAAGTCATTCAGAGCCGGAGGTGTATTAATGCGATTTAAGCAGCGAGCAAAAAATGTTGTATTGGCGTGGGTGCTGCTCCTACCAATACAGTTGTATGCCATCGAAATTAACACGTTGTTTTCTATTGTCAATGATGATGGGGTCGCGACATTCACGTTAGGCAACCCTCAGCGGCATCGATTGTTTATCAATATCGGGATGAGCGAAGTACAGATTGAGAGCGGTGAGTTAATCAAAATCCCGTATACGAGAGACAATATTGATGATTGGAAAATAGAGGTACGGCCTGGTCGCGCCATTATCAATCCAAACTTTGAGAAAGACTTTCAAGTACTCATGCGCTGTGGCGGAGAATGTGATCGACGTTATGACCAAGTGTTTCAGGTGATGTTTGTGCCAAGTCCGTACTTTCCAGAGTTGGAAGGTGAGCAAGATGCGAAAGTACAAATGTCATTTGGGCTCGCGCCCTATGTTCTTCTTCCTGGGCAGGAGGTGCCTCTGGATTATGACATTCGCTATGAAGAGGGAGCGTTGAGGATTGAAAATCACAGTGCAAATTATTTCAAACTTCGTGTGGATGTATGTGGTGAAGCGGCGATAGATTACACCTGTAGTGCCACTTATCAAATTTTGGGGGGACGTCATGTCACACTGTCGCTCAGTGATATATTCATTGAGTCAAAGCTTCGCTTACAACTTCGCACGCACAACAATCAATATGAAGTGAATGAGTGGATTTTCCATGGAGGGCATTTATGGTCAAGCAATACGTATTAATATTGCTGATGTTTTTGTCCTCGGCAAATGCCAGTGAGGTACGTGGTCGTATTGAGGGAGGGAGGCTATTTTGGGACACGGCAGTGACGTATGGCGACACAATAATGCCTTCCAAGTGGACGGTTTTACCATCATTACCTCCTGCGAGTGTATGGCTAGCACATGGAGTGGGTATCTTTCAAACGAACCTGACTCTTAACAATGATGGTGAAACGGTGACACTGCCTCTCACAGACATTGGAATGCTTTACAAATCCAATGAGATGGGGTTTCGTCCAGACGCATCGACCGTTGCAGGGAAGTGTTCAACTGAAGGCATTACTGAGCTCAGTGTTATGGGAGCCAATTGCGGTGAAAGTAGTTATTGGTTAGAAAAAACGGGTGAGGCGGCAACGCCGTTTGCGTTTTCTAAAGTGATACTGCAAATCCCACCGAATACGTTCCTGAACTCTTTTAAAAGGAAAGCCGCTGGTGAGTATCGTGGCAGTGTCATCGTGAACTATGGCTATGACTATCGTTTTCATAGCTCGGGTCAGCGGGTACGTCACCAATTGAGTGAGTTGGTATCAGTGGTTATCCAGCACAATCCAGAAGAGCTGATAAGTGTGGCAGTGACCGGAGGAGAAACGTTTACCCCTCGTTACGATGCGTCGACGCACGGGCTAAAAGGGGGAACGCGTTTTGAGGTGGATATTCAGGGAACGTTTTTGAGAGGGGTGAAGCTGACACATCAAAACTTAGGTAAAACGTTTGAGCTTGCTCCTCCCTCCAACCAAGGCCCCGCAGTCCCTTATAGCGTGATATGTCAGCAATGTAATGACACGTTGCTTGTCGATGTTGGTCAGGCACGCATTGATGAAAAAGGAACATTGATACTCGGGCAGGGCGATATGCGGATAGGCATTGAAGTCAACGTGGATACAACGGTCGAGACTATGACACTCGAGCCTGGGCTGTATACCGATACATTTTCACTCGTGTTTGAACCCGCTGGAATGTAGTAGTCAATGACGCCGTCCATGAAGGAGCAGATACGCGGTCAAAATCATTCACTGAGAGGCTGGTGTGAGTGAAACATTATCGAGCCTAGAGATTGGGCAAGTAAGATAGCACCGCGCTATTGCATTACCTTGTCATTGCTCGAGACCTTGAACTCTTGGTTGGCCGAGCGTAACGCGGCAGAGGCATACATTTACCCGGGAGAAACACTCGTCCGCGGTTTTGCCCATTGTTCGATGTTGGGCATCTGAAAATGGTTCCCCCCCCTTTAGGACATTGGTCGTACGATATAAGGACGCTATGTTTATGAAAATTTCTTTTTCTAGCTTAATAATGAGCTGTTGGGTACTGTTGGCAGCCTGTGGTGGAGAGATCACCGATGTTGCCTCGCCAGAGTCAACCCCACCACAGATAAAGGCTGCAAGCGGCTTGACGTTCGTCAGTGGTGACAACCACTATATTAACTTAAAGGACAAAGTATCCTCGTCTCAAGGGGAGGTACGACTGGTCAATGTCGACTCTCCCACCTGCGCGAGGGCAAGAGAGGATGAGAAAGGGCTCGGTTTTTATATCGACATGACAGAGCATCTCTCACTTTGCTCATATCAATACACTGTTGAGGTCGATTCACAGGGACGTTCATCTACCGCGTCAGCTCAAGTTACGGCAGTTATGGCTTCATCCTCTGATTTTTTACAGCCCCTTAGCGTGGCGATGAACAACGGGCAAAGCGCCTACCCAGTGCCACTGCCGAAGGAAGACAGTGCAGGTCATGACATATCGGGTTATCAACTGAGTTTCAACGGGGCAGCAGATATTATCATTGATGGCTTACCGATTTCTGTATCGCCTTCCATTGTTCGCTCTGCCTACAATACGTTAATCCTCGATGCAACGGTGCTATCAGAGGTGGTTACTGGGTATAGCCGGATCACTTATGTCATGGAAGCACCAGATGAAAGCGATGAACCGCAAGTCTATGTTGGTACCATCGACGTTGCTATTTCAGAAGAAGGGAGTCATCCTCCGGTTTTTAATAGTGGGGACTATTCGCGGGTGTTGACGACGGGGAAAACAGAGAAGATAGATTTGGATAATTCGCCTTTTGTGGAGCCAGGGAATCGGCAGTATCAGTTGGTGAAAGTGGAAAGTTGGTATGCGAATGTCGCGTTATCAGATCCAGACGATGTAACAAACAAGGTGTTTACGTTCAAGGCTCATCAGCCGGGGGAGCACCAGGTGAGTGCAGTGATCGGCGACCATTATGGTGGATTCGATACTGGGGTCATCAACATAATGGTCAAAGATCCATATACCTTATGGAATGATATTACTGTCGGCACAGAGACCTTTTCTGCACCGACGACGCAGACGCAAGCAATACAAGCAGGTCTTGTCAGTGAGCCTTACGCCGATGACTCTTACTTGACCGACACGGCCACGACCTACTATCTCTCACAAGTATCGTATCAAGAAGGGGAGGGATATTGTCGTGAACGAGGGGGAGAGATACCAACGAAGGCTCAATTTGATGCTTTGTATAGTACAAACCCTACGTTCCAAAAGTGGCCTTATGGGCAGATGTACTGGGTGGCAAAGGAGGAGGAGGGAGGCGAAGCTTATGATCTTAATACGGGCATGTTCGAATCAAGCTCTGAGCCACATCACTATCTAACGTGTGTGTTTGAACAAAAATTGTATCTCAATTCACAGACAGAAGACAAAGTCATAGCGAATGGTAGTGATGACGCGGTGATGACGATTAACGTATTCCCACCTCGGGTATTGACGATTGATATCTCGGCAAACAGCCCCAATCCTGAATACCCACAGACCGTCACCACCGATGAGCAGGGGAAGGCGGCCTTGATATCACAGAGTTTAATTGCGGAGACGGTGACATATACAGCCCGGTATGGTCCAGTGTTTGATGTGGCCCAAGTCAGCTTTAAAGGAGATCCTCAGACGGCATCAATCACTGTAGAAGTGAATAAAAATGGAGCAATGACGCGTTGGTTTGCTGAAAATGACCATAACAAAGCCACCATAACGTTGGCTGACGATAATCATAATCCCATTGAAGGGGAACGCGTTAGTCTCCGTGCCGATAGTCATTGGGTCAGCTTGGGTAACTCCCAAAGTTTGACTGACAGCACGGGACAGTTGGTGATAGAAGCAGTGAGTTACGCTGATGCCGCTATGACCAGTGAGTTATCGGCGAGCTACCAACGCCCAAACGGCTCTCTGGCGTCAGAAATGAGCCTGCTCTATTTCATCGATAAGCCAACGTTGTATAACGTAAAGACGATCAGCTCAACCCAATCAGCATTTGCGGCGATCAAAAGTGATGGTAGCGTTATCACATGGGGGTTTAGTCTATTCGGTGGCAACAGCGACTCGGTGTCCACTCAATTAACAGATGGTGTATCACACGTTTTTGCAAATAACCTGGCTTTCTCAGCCTTAAAGACTAATGGCACGGTCGTGACTTGGGGGGTGGGTAGTAGTGGTGGAAATAGCTCGTCAGTTCAGAGCAAGCTCAACGACGTCACGGATATTCGTTCAACATTAAGTGCCTTTGCGGCACTGAAAGCCGATGGCAGCGTGGTCACATGGGGAGATGAGGAGACAGGTGGGGATAGTGACAATGAACGTGAAAATTTGGCAGGTGGCGTGGTAAATATTGCCTCTACAGTCGGTGCTTTCGCGGCGTTGAAAGCCGATGGTCGTGTGGTCACATGGGGAGATATATCTTTAGGTGGGGATAGTGAAGATGTTCTTTCTCAATTAACGGGTGTGGTGAGCATTGCTGCAACGGACGGTGCATTTGCGGCGCTGCGAGATGATGGTAGTGTTGTGACCTGGGGGGATATTGACTTTGGTGGCGATAGCAATAGCGTCGCCTCCCAAATTGCTGACCAAGTAAAGCGAATATATGGCAATAATGGTGCTTTTACCGCGCTCAAGAGCAATGGTCATGTCGTTGCTTGGGGGAACAGTTCATATGGAGGGGATAAAAGCCCTGTTACGGATATAACGAATGTTTCAGACATCTACGCTACAGAGCGTGCTTTCGCTGCATTAACGAGTGCTGGGAGCGTTTATACATGGGGCCCAGCCTTTTACGGAGGTGACAGCACCAGTGTTAGCAACGATTTAGTTAACGTCGTCGATATCTTTTCGAATGATAAAGCCTTTGTTGCACGAAAAGACGATGGGAGTGTTATTGTTTGGGGGGACGCTAGCTATGGCGGTGACCTTACCTCTTCAGGTGTCGATGATGTCGATGGTGTCACTCATATCTCGTCGACTTCCAGTGCTTTTGCCGCCTTATTGAGTGAGGGGAAAGTGATAACATGGGGCAATGTGGCTGCGGGCGGAAACAGTGAGAGTGTAGCCATTGCCTTATCAGAAGGCGAGATCGTTGATATTTTCTCAAATGACTCTTCTTTCGCAGCACTAAAAAATGATGGCAGTGTCATCACGTGGGGCGCGGAATTTGAAGGTGGGAACAGTTGCCTAGTTCAGCCTTATTGGTTAATAGGGGAAGGGGTGTCTGAGGGGTGTTAATGGGGGCCGCTCTTTGTTGCCTAAATCGTTTTAACTCTTTGCCAATGCTGCGTCTGACCTTTAAGAGCAGATTTCCAGGTACTAAAATGAGCAAAACGATGTACAAAACCACCAAGTGGCCTGAATACAACCAAGCACTCGTGAATCGTGGGTTAATCATCTTTTGGGTCGATGAAGAAGCGATTAAATCTTGGGAATGTCAGTCTCATCAAGGAAGGCGCGGCCGCAGTATCGTAGTAAACACGAAATGGAGCAAATTCGTGTTACGCGCCCCAGCCAACACTGTTTTGGACAGAACCAATTTAGTCGCATTTATCTCTTCGATAATGTTGAAATTAGTTTTGATATGGCAAGTTGCCTTTACATCGTGCCTGAATCGAGACTCCGAATTTATCGGCTCGATTCATTAGCCCAAACATCTTGGTTGTCACTTAATTGTCACCCTACAGCGCTATATATAAATCCCAAATACTCTGAATTCGCCCAAGCCCTATGCAGCGTTCACTCTTACTGGATGTACTCAGAATTACAGCAATAAGTTTGGTCTTTGTCGCCCACGTGGGACAATTATTGGGAAATCGGGCAGGTCAATTTTTTGGTTTGAAAAATTTTTATTATGTGAGCTGGGGCGGTGTCGGGGTCACCATGTTCCTTCTTCTCTCTGGTATCCTGCTTGGATTTTCACCGCCGAAGACTGCAAGCTATTGGCAATATATACTCCAAAAATTGCGTCGGATTTACCCAATGTATCTGATGTCGGTTCCGTTGGCTATGCTGGGTTACGTAACCTCCAATTGGGCGCTCAAAGGAGAGCTACCAGCGCTTTTCCCCAACGGATTTGCTATCGAGCTCATTGGTTCCGTTTCTGGATTTTATTCATGGTTGGGGCTATGGGGTGGTCCTTATAACCCTCCAAGCTGGTTTATCGGGCTGATTATTACTCTCTATGCACTTACACCTGCTCTAGTTATCGCTTTTAAAAAAAAGCCTCATCTCACGCTCGCTATTATCTTCTCAATCAGCGTATTATCACGCTGGTATGTGGGACATAGCGGGGTGCTCCCATTTAATGACAATCTATTCGATACAATTGAGGGTTGGGCCTATCGTCAATGGGGGTTAATGCCAGGAAGACCAACAGACTGGTTCCCACCTTGTCGGCTTTTTGAGTTTAGCTTTGGCATCTACCTTGCCCTGCTTTTACCACGGCAAACTTGGTTTGTGCTCGATAAGCATCTCGCAGGAAAAACCGTATCCAAATTTATCACACTTCTGAGCAACATCGCTTTTCCACTGTTTTTAGTCCACTATCCCTTCATATTTTTAGTGACGCTATTTCAACGCTGGGAGTTGCCAACTTGGCTAGCTATCGGACTGTATCTGATATTGATGATATGGCTTGCTTGGCTGCTCACACAAACAGAAAATCGCCTGCAGCAACTAAAGAATGTCTTGAAAGGCTGCTTTTAGGCTAGCAAAAGGTCTGACTTTGGCAGAGGAAGGAAAAAGTCTTATTAGTTTCTCCGTAAGCGCCTATTTCTCCCTGCCTTCCGCCAATAAATAAACGTTGGTATTGATAAGGCTCCTTGAACCTTGGAGTTATATCATGACTAATAGCGATAAAAAGCAACGTTGGCAAGCGCGTCTACAGCAGCAAAAAGAGAGTGGACTGACAATCGCTGCGTGGTGTGAAAATCATCAAGTTTCCATTGCACAATTCTACTATTGGCAAAAGAAGCTAAACTCGACCATCGAAGCTAACGCTGGCAATGTGTATCTGGCTACCGGGATCACGGACATGCGCAAATCCATTAACACCTTGGGCTTGCTAGTTGAAGATGTTCTTGAACTTGACCCATCAGGAACCTTATACATATCCTGATTACTGGCATCAACACCGGTGAACAATATAAGCGAATACAATTCCTTGATACTCGGGATACGCCAATCATCGTACCCACCAATATTCGCCCCTTTTGCATATTCAACGGCTTCATCAAAGCTCAACACTTTATAGTCTTGTTGCCACATGAGGCCTGTGACTTTATCGGTCACTGTATTGTTATCGTTCTTCTGATATTGAGCGATGTCTACCGAAACGACAGGGTAGCTCGCTTGGTCAATTGAGGCTGTTTCTGGTGCCGTTTGAGGAGGTTGTGCATAGGCTAGATTTGCTAGGCTGCAGGCCGTAATGAGAATGATAGTTCGCTTAAGATCAGCCATGAAGGGCTCCAACTTCAGAAGAGTAAACTTATTACACTTTAGAAGCTGTTGGCAGCAAGTTATATACGATTTACTTAGTTTTACGTACAAAGATCTCGCAGCATTATGATATTAGCAATAATAACGTAAGCGCTCTACGATTCTACGTAGCGCGCTTAACCATTGATGTTTGGTAACCTTCTACTAGAGACTGGCCTTCGTTATTGACTATGTATACGCTTGTAGCGCTGATTTAACTTACTCAGAATCTGTGACTCTTTTTCTGATACACCATCAGCTAATAAATCATTGCTCTCCAGTGGATCGACGGCTAAATCAAATAGCATTGCATCCTCATCATCAATTTGTACTAACTTGTAGTTTTCTTCGCGGACTGCCCAACCAAACACATCACTGGGTTTTGAGTCAGATTTATCTTCCTGAAAGTGTTCAACATAGATGTAGTCACGCTCGGTTTCTCCGCCATATAATACGGGAGCAAAACCAAAAGAGTCCGTTGTATCCGCAGTTACTCCAGCGATATTAGTAATCGTCGTGAAGAGGTCAACGGTCATGACGAAAGCATCACTTCTTCCTGGTTTTATATCTGGCCCCGTGACGATCAATGGGACATGCGTACCACTGTCATATATGGTCCCTTTGGCAGAGTGATTCCCATACAGTGTTTTCGTCACTTGGTTTGGTGAGCCATTGTCACCGACAAACATGACTATTGTGTTTTCTCTCGTGCTCTCGTCCATTGAACCGAGAAGTCGGCCAATTTCGGTATCTAAAGCCTCAAGCATCGCATTATAGTAGGGTAATGGGTTACTGCTTATTGATTGAGAATCGGTTGGCAGTTCACCAGCGGTATGTAGCGTATCGGGAGGAAGATGGAACGGGCTATGAGGGGCATTATAGGCTAACCACAAAAACCATGGCTTTTCTTGTTTCTCGACCCAATCTAGTGCTTGGTCGGTAATTTCCGTGGTTGAGTAGTTTTCGACCTTAACGGCTTCTCCTTCTTTATCAACAGCATCCCATTTGTAGTAGTCACGGACACCACCTTTAAAAAGACCAAAAAAATCGGGCACACCTAAGCGTGCAGGATGGTCGAGACTTTCACCACTGCTCGCTAAATGCCATTTACCGAGCAAGTTGCTGCTGTAATCACTGTTGTCTAAAACATCAAAAAGGCTCGTGGTATCGGCAGATAAACCATTGGTTCCCTCTTTGGGAATAGCGGATCCCACGCCAGTTCGAAAACCATATTGTCCTGTCATGATCGTGGAACGCGTTGGCGAGCAAACGGGGGCAGAATAACTGTTTTCAAATACCACGCCTTGCTCACACATGGCTTCGATATTGGGCATATTCGCTTGCTGAGACCCTAACGAGTAACAGTTTGAGGCATCGATTCCCATATCATCAGCGATGATGAGCAAAACATTGGGTGAATCATTTGCCATCGCCGTGCCTGACATGACTGATATTATTGCTGTGGCTAAAGCCGAAAACATTCGCATTGCAATCTCCTTAAAAATACAGCAAGCGTTTATCCAACAAAATAACGTATTAAAAAGATAATTTACTCGGGCATCGATTCATACTCGATGATGAATGCGTATGAACGGCCAGGCAGACGTTCACGACCATACGTACCCACATCATCCATATAGTCACCCCATGTAGGAACGGGAAGATTCATTTCACCAAACCCCATGACTCTTTGATTCCCATCGCCAGAGTCGTTTGGCTGTGTGTTATCTCTAGGATCTTTGTCTATAACACCATCTGTTACGCCATACTTTCGCTAGTCACTTCATGATGAACGGCGGCAACATCTTGGTGCTGCGCGATATCCTTGGTCATGCCGATATCAAAATGACAATGCGTTATGCGCACTTTGCCCCGGATCATTTATACGAAGCGGTGAGTAAAAACCCTATAGCTAACCTTTGATATAGCCTGCCGCCATAAAATTTTTTCAGTGAGTGTCGCCACTTTGTCGCCATTTAGTGATTTTAAGACAAAAAAAGAGCCGCAAATAGCGGCTCTTTTTTAATCGGTTTTTGTAGAAACAACCAACTTGGTTTTTTTTACAAATTTATTGTTGATACAACCAACTTGGTTTTTTTTACAATTTATCGAGTAATAATGATTTTACTCTTTACCGAAAACGTTGTTCTCTTGCTCTTGTACGCGGATGAACGTTGTGCGCTTTGTTAGCTCTTTAAGCTGCGCTGCGCCTACGTATGTACACGTTGAACGTACACCACCCATGATGTCATTAATGGTGTTATCGACTGGGCCACGGAATGGCAATAGCACGGTTTTTCCTTCAGCAGCACGGTATTTAGCGACACCGCCAGAGTGCTTCGCCATCGCTGACTCAGAAGACATGCCGTAGAATTTCATGAAAGTCTTACCATTTTTTTCGATAAGCTCACCATTACTTTCTTCGTGACCTGCTAGCATTCCACCCAGCATCACGAAATCGGCACCACCGCCAAACGCTTTTGATACATCACCAGCACATGAACAGCCACCGTCACCAATGATTCTTCCGCCTAAACCATGCGCAGCATCAGCACATTCAATAATGGCTGATAGCTGTGGGTAGCCGACACCTGTTTTAACGCGAGTTGTACAAACCGAGCCAGGACCAATCCCCACTTTTACGATATCGGCACCAGCAAGGATCAGTTCTTCAACCATGTCACCAGTCACAACGTTGCCGGCACTGATTACTTTTTCAGGGAAAGCTGCACGTACTTTTTGAACATACTCAACAAGATGCTCTGAGTAGCCATTAGCAATATCGATACAAATAAAGATAAGGTCATCAGATAATGCCATGATATCTTTGGTTTTCTGGAAATCAGCTTCTGAAGTACCAGTAGAAACCATTGCGTTGTTTAAAACCGTAGAATCATTGCTTTTGACGAATTCAGCCCAATCAGCAACGGTGTAATGTTTGTGCACCGCAGTAAGCACATTATGCTTAGCAAGCGCCACTGTCATCTCAAAACTACCGACAGAATCCATGTTAGCAGCAATAATTGGTACACCTGACCATTGACGACCGCTGTGCTTGAATGTAAAATCGCGGGTTAATTCGACCTGAGAGCGACTTTTTAGAGTTGAACGTTTTGGACGAAATAGGACATCTTTAAAACCTAACTTCAGGTCTTGTTCGATACGCATAGTGTTTCCTTATCTTATCGAATGTGCAGTTCAAACTAATCTTTGGCAGAAGATTACTGAATTGCAGGCACAAAAAAACCGGAGCGTTGGCAGACGCTCCGGTTTTCAGCATTATAGACAGTGAATTATCTTTCGCAAGGGTTACCTGCTCTTTTTTTTCGAAACGGTGATTAACTGCTCAATAAGTCTAGCAAACCTTCAATTATTCAATATATAGAAAACTAATAGCGCAAATCGCTAGGATGTAACATGCGTAGAAAAGTTAAACGCCTATTTCCAATTGATTTTTATGGGCAAGATGGAAAGTGGCATTTTGCAGTAAGGGCTGAAAATCCAAATGAAGTGTTAGACGCGCAATTTTGGCAGTCAGAAATTTCATGCCACCGTGAAAAATACGACTTGCTCAGGTTGGCAGTAACACGTTTCACCTACCAGTATGCTTATAAAACTGAAAATTCCGCAACAGAGATGTTAGTCAAAATGGTTGGCCCTGTGGTCACTGTGTCTGAGCTTAATAAAGCCTATCGTTAAACCAGATTGTAGCGTTGGTTTGATTTAGTCTTTCCTCACCTAGGTAATAAATTAACTTTAAACAATAACAATATAGTGATTTGGGTCACGTTATGACTAATTAGCTAGTTTTTTCATGTCAATGTTGACCTTAGTCATTATGCGATCAAGGTCAATGATTTCCGCTTTTATCCCACCAATGAAGAACGATGTTCCTCCCCAAGTAATACTCAATTATTGACTGTGCCAATCAATTAGTTTGGTTTGATTTGATTATTCTACGTCTATTAACATTCTGCGTAGTGCGCGTGACGTAGCGCATAAAGTTGAATTGTTTTGCAAATAGTTTTGAATCATACATTTCTTTGGGTCATTTCATGCCCATTTTTTAAAACCAACTATTGCGCTATTTTTGACACATTCTGCACTAATTTAGCGCAACACTGATTACTTCTTCGAATTCATGCTTATATAGCCACTGATATAAATAAGCCTTGAGTGTGCATAGTTATGCGGCATGTGTCTGTTTTGGTTTTTTTTCGTGAATGAGTGTTTTGATAATGTCATTAGTTAAAGTAGTGGCACAGCTTATGCTATGTACATATTGGTTAACAGTTTTGTGGTTATATAGATACAAATATCAATAATTAGTATGTGTTATTCGTATCTGCTGTTGGGGATTAGGGGCTGGGTTGATAATCATATTCATCTGTGTTCTTATCATCCTAGCGACATAAAAGAGTCATTAAAATGACTTTTTAGTCCTTAAGAATAAATAAATATACGGAAGGGTGCATAGATACCTTAACTGTATGAAAATCAAAATAACTATGTCAGTACATATTGGCTTTGCTAGTGGGACAACAATGGGAAGGAGTCCGAGATGAAAAAAGTAGCATTGGTAACAGGCGCTAAAGGTGGAATTGGATCAGCCATTACAAAAGGCCTCGTAGAAGAAGGCTATCGTGTAGTTGCAGCGTTCTCTCCTGGTAATGAAGAGTGTGCGCGAGATTGGTTCGCTGAAAATTCCTATACAGAAGATCAAGTCAAAATGATTGCACTTGATGTGACTGATACGGATATGTGTAAAAGCGTCTTAGGCCAATTGATGCAAGACGAGGGTACGGTTGACGTTCTTGTGAATAATGCGGGCATCACTCGCGATTCAGTTTTCAAACGTATGGATGCAGACCAGTGGACAGATGTTATTAACGTTAACCTTAATAGCTTGTTTAACGTAACCCAACCTCTTTTCGCAGCAATGTGTGAGAAAGGGAACACGCGTATCATCAATATCAGCTCAGTGAATGGTGTTAAAGGGCAATTTGGACAAGCAAACTACTCTGCAGCAAAAGCAGGGATGATTGGCTTTACCAAAGCACTTGCATTTGAAGGTGCACGTTCAGGGACAACCGTTAATGCGATAGCTCCTGGTTATACAGCAACACCAATGGTTGAAGCCATTAAGCCTGAAGTTCTTGAGTCGATTAAAGCCGAAATTCCAATGAAACGTCTTGCTACACCAGCAGAAATTGCAGGTGCTGTGACTTATTTAGCAAGCGATGTGGGCGGATATATCACTGGTGAAACATTGTCGCTTAATGGCGGCCTGTACATGCAATAAGTTTTTAAAGGATTAAGAAAAATGTCAAAAGTATATATCGTTGCAGCAAAGCGTACACCTTTAGGAAGCTTTAGTGGTGCATTAAAAACAGTGCCAGCTGCAGAATTAGCAGCCACAGCAGTCAAAGCTGCATTAGTGCAAAGTAATGTACCTAAAGATGCTGTAGACGAACTAATTTTGGGTAATGTCATTGGTGCTGGGCAAGGCATGGGACCAGGACGTCAAGCTGCAATTTTCGCAGGATTACCTGAAGAAGTACCAGCGTATAGCCTAAACATGGTGTGCGGTAGTGGTATGAAAGTTGTGATGGATGCTGCTGCACATATCAAAGCAGGTGATGCTCAAATCGTCGTTGCTGCTGGTGCTGAGAACATGTCTCAAATCCCTTTTGCTCTGCCAGGTACATTGCGCGATGGTCAAAAGATGGGCGGCCTAGAAATGACCGACCTTCTTATTAAAGATGGTTTAACTGACGCATTCAATAATTACCACATGGGTGTGACTGCTGAAAATGTTGTTGAGACAGTTGGACTGACGCGTGAGCAGCAAGATGATTTTGCTCTAGCGAGTCAACAAAAAGCGGTTGCAGCGATTGAAGCGGGTCAATTTAAAGATGAGATTGAGCCGGTTGAAGTAAAAACACGCAGAGGCGTCGTTGTCGTTGATACTGATGAGTACCCGAAAGCCGATGCTACTGCCGCTGGACTAGCAAAATTGCGCCCTGCATTTAAGCG
Organism: bacterium sp. HQB-150; assembly: GCA_043421945.1. Classification (GTDB taxonomy): domain Bacteria; phylum Pseudomonadota; class Gammaproteobacteria; order Enterobacterales; family Vibrionaceae; genus Thaumasiovibrio. Next base: position 29,268 of record JBHOGO010000038.1, read on the forward strand.
TGAAGGCGGTTCTGTTACTGCTGGTAATGCATCAGGTATTAATGATGGTGGTAGTGCAATCATTGTTGCTTCTGAAGAAGCCGTTGAAAAGTACGGGTTGAAGCCATTAGCCGAAATTACCAGTTATGCTCAAGCTGGATTAGATCCAAAAGTCATGGGGTTAGGTCCAGTTCCTGCTGTAACCAAAGCGCTGAGCATTGCTGAGCTATCTGTTCAAGACATTGGTCTTTTTGAATTGAACGAAGCTTTTGCTGGGCAAGCTTTAGGTGTTGCTCATCAGCTATCTGAGCAACATGACGTAGATTTGGACGCGTTACTTGAGCGCTCAAATGTGAATGGTGGTGCTATTGCACTGGGTCACCCTTTGGGAGCATCAGGTAACCGCATCATTGTGAGCCTATTACATGAGATGCGTCGTCGTGAGACTGAATATGGCGTCGCTTCTTTATGTGTTGGTGGTGGTATGGGTACTGCCATCGTTTTAAAAGCAGTATAACTAAGTAAAACTGATAACTTAAATAATCCTATAGGAGTCGCATTATGTACACGGAAATGTTCAAAACTTTATCTGACCAAACTGAAAAAACGCTAGCACCTTACGTGAAATTCAACAAACTGTTCACTAAGAACATTGAAGAAATCACTGAACTACAACTTTCTGCTCTGCGTTCTTACAGCGACCTAGGTCTTTCTCAACTTAAAGCGGTAAGTGAAGTTAAGGATATGCAATCACTAACTTCTTTCAGCGGCACACAACTTGAAGCGTTGACTAAGCTTTCTCAGCAAATGATTGACGATAGCAACAAGCTTTCTTCAATCGCTCAAGAGTTCAAAGCTGATGTTGATGCACTTGTTGCTGAAAACGTAAAAGAAGTTACTCCAGCTTAATGGCCTTGACCGCCTGACTACCTCTTTTTGAGGTATCAGGCGGTTTTTTGATCATCTCTAAGAGGTCATTATTATGAACCAGAATTTGTTTGCGGATTACTTTGCCAAACTCCAGGAAGTAAACCAGCAATGGTGGAAGGAACTGGATTCTGGTAAAGCCGCGGTGAACTCTCCTCTAAATCGAGCGCTCAATGAAATCAATTTAGAAGATACAACACAATTGATTGAAAAAGCGGTAAACCAACCAGGAAACTTAGTCCAAGTTCAAATGGATTGGTGGGAACAGCAGCTGCAAATTTGGCAGAATGTAACTTTTCCCTCGAAAGAAGCAGAGCCTGTTGTAAAAGCAGAACGAGGCGATAAACGCTTTGTTGATGACGCTTGGCAGGATGAAGCGATTTACAACTTTATTAAACAATCGTATTTATTGTTTGGTGAAACCATACAGAAAACCATTGACTCCGTCGAAGGTCTTGATGATAAAGCGAAAGAGCGTTTGAGCTTTTTCTCACGTCAAGCCGTTAACGCGATGTCACCAAGTAACTTTGTTAGTACTAACCCTGAACTGCTTAAACTGACCATGGAATCAAATGGTGAGAATTTAGTGAAAGGGATGGAGTTGCTGCAAGAAGATATGCAGTCTAGCTCTGATGTATTGAAAGTTCGAATGACGAATAGCGGCGCATTCCGCATTGGTAAAGATATTGCCAATACGGAAGGAAGTGTTGTTTTCAAGAATGACTTGTTCGAGTTGATCCAATATAAGGCTCAAACTGAAGAAGTTAGCAAGACGCCAATTCTTGTCGTACCGCCATTTATCAATAAGTACTACATTCTTGATCTTCGAGAGAAGAACTCGATGATGCGTTGGTTGGTAGAGCAAGGGCATACTGTATTTCTAATGTCTTGGCGCAACCCTGACCAAACGATGGCAGATGTTGACTTTGAAGATTATGTCATTGATGGTGTCGCAAAGGCAGTTGATGCTGTTGAAGCGATCACCGGTGAAAAGCAAGTCAACGCAGTAGGCTATTGTATTGGCGGTACACTACTGGCGACAACGGCAGCTTATTACGCAGCCCGTCGTATGCGCCAACGCTTTAAGTCGACAACTTACTTCACGACTATTCTTGATTTCTCACAACCGGGAGAGATAGGTGCGTACGTGAATGAGCAGATGGTTTCTGCTATGGAGCTTCAGAACAATGCGAAAGGCTATTTAGATGGCCGTTCTTTAAGCGTGACATTCTCACTGCTTAGAGAGAATAGCTTGTACTGGAACTACTACATTGATAATTACCTAAAAGGTAATAGCCCCGTTGACTTCGATCTACTTTATTGGAACAGCGATAGTACGAATGTGTCAGCAGCGTGCCATAACACGCTTCTTCGCAGACTCTATCTTGAAAATAGATTAGTCGATAAGCAGGGTATCAAGGTCGGTGGTGTTTGGATTGACTTGGAAAAAATTAAGGCGCCGTCTTACTTTATTTCAACGAAAGAAGACCACATCGCACTGTGGCAAGGTACATACCGTGGCGCTAAAAAGCTAAGTGGCGACACGACATTTGTACTTGGTGAGTCAGGCCATATCGCGGGTGTTGTTAACCACCCAGCGAAAAACAAGTATGGCTTCTATGTTTCTGATGGCATGGAAGGTGATGCTCAGCAATGGCTTGATGATGCGACTCGTCATGAAGGTTCTTGGTGGTTGCACTGGAATAAGTGGTTGGATAAGTTCAGCCCTAAAGAGAAAGTGCCTGCTAGAGAAGCGGGGTCAGAGAGCTACCCTGTTTTAGAGGCAGCACCTGGACAATATGTGCAGCAGACACTGCCAATACAGGTTGAAGTGCCTGCAGAAGCATAAAAAATACAGCTGGCTGAAAAGCCAGCTTTTTCTTGTCTACCTTATCACTATTCTCCAGTTTTTTGCCTTAGATTCCAGATATTAGACTATACCTATTATTATAATCATTACTGCGTGGTGACAATGGATCTGTTCAACGGCATTACCCTCAAATCTAAAATTCGTATGATGGTTGTTATTCCACTGATTATCAGTGCTGTAACGGTTGGCCGCTTCTTAGAAGAACAATACCAAGAGCTTGATGCTCTGTACGAAATTCATCAGCGTTACGAAACTTACCCACATTACTCCGTTGTCTTAGAGGGAATCAGAGCTCTAAGACTACGTCTCGCTTTCGGCGGGTTAGATATGGCGCAACAGCAGGCCGTATCGAATGATATCGAGCGGGTTTTTTCTCAGTACCCATTGTTAACAGAAACGACTGAGAATCATGAATTGTTTTCTCAAATGGATGCGTTGAAAAATGAGATTGTTGCTTGGCTTGAAGTGGACGTCTCAGATGATGAGTTCGAACGTGAAGATTGGCTAACAGTCAGTAATGAATGGTTAATCAACTTTGTTCGCTTTATTGAGCAGCTTCCATTAGCTATTGACGATGATGACTTGAGAGGGGGGATTTCTGCTTACCAACAACTCCTATGGCTTCAAGAGTTTTCAAGTCAAGAGCATGTCTATCTCAGTAAAATGATGACTCAAGAGCAGGGCAGGGTTCGCTTTCATGATGATTTAGTAAAAGCCGTCACACAACAGCAGGTTTATGTTGATAAATACGTGCAGGTGTTTGCGAGTGAGTTGCAGACAGAAAGGCTGCTTAATGTGTTTACACGCCCGGCTTTTGTTGAAGGCCTGGCAGTGCGTAATGAAGTGCTTTATGGTGACGGAAATGCTGAAGTCTGGCCTTATTGGCAAAATGATGCCAATCAACGTATGCAACTGTTGAGTGGGGTTATTGACTCAGTAAAGTTGGATATTTCTCATCAAGCTAAGACCGTTTATTATGAAGAAAGACAGCGTTTTATTATTACGCTTTCTACACTAGTTCTGCTTATTATTGTGATGTCTGGTCTTGGGATTGCGCTTGCTCGTCGATTAGTAAAATCTATACAAGATGTAGAGTTTACAATGAAAGAAATTGAGCATACCAAAGACTATAGCTTACGTGTACCAGAAACCGGAAAAGATGAGTTTTCACATCTAGCACAAACATTAAATACATTGATTGAAGAGCGCCATGCCAGTGAAAGCCACTTAGTGGTCGCGAAAGAAGAAGCTGAAAGGGCAAATAAGGCAAAAAGTATTTTTCTTGCCAATATGTCGCACGAAATACGAACGCCACTGAATGGCATCATTGGCATGTCAAATATTCTGGTCGATACCGATCTAAACCCAAATCAAATGGAGTACCTCGAAACGATTAAAAGTTCGTCTAATGCGTTGCTGTCCATCATTAATGATGTGCTCGAGGTATCAAAGATTGAGGCAGGTGGTGTTTCGATAAATCCGACTGAGTGCCATATTGAAAAGCTTTGCTATGACGTTGCTTCAATTATCGCGACGAAAGCGTCAGAGAAAGGTATAGACTTTGAAGTAGACATCGATGAATCAATTCCGATGTTGTTACTGGCTGATGAGCACCGAATAAAACAAATAATGTTAAACCTGCTCTCTAATGCAGTGAAGTTTACTGAGAAGGGTAGCGTGCTATTGAAGGCTGAAGGTGTGCGAGAAGGGGGAGTGTATCACGCCCACTTTTCCGTTTCAGACAGTGGTATTGGTATCGATCCTGCTCAAATTACTAATATCTTTATGCCATTCAAACAAGAGGATGATTCGACAACACGACGCTTTGGAGGAACAGGGCTTGGATTAAGTATCTGTCGTCAATTAGCGGAATTGATGGAAGGGGAAATGCAAGTTGAGAGTGAAAAAGGAAAAGGAAGTGTTTTCTCATTCTCAATATCGCTTCCTATTAGTAGGGAGCAAAAAGAATTCTCACCACCTCATAATGCATCTGTATTGATTATTGATAGTAATGATATTAGTGCCAGGTTGACAGAAAGAGAGTGTAAGCGTCTAAAAGTTGGTACCCAAATTTTCCATCAGTTGAAAACAAGCATAGAGTTCCTTAAATCGAATTCCAAGGCGAGTGAATTAGGGGCAATTTTACTTCGATATCATTCTACACTTGAAAATAAGGATCTTGCCGCGCTAAGTGCTTATGCCCCTGTCGTTTTGTTGACTTCTTATGGGCAACAGGTACATATAAATGAAGGTTATAAGGCTGTACACACCTTACCAGTAAGAGGGCCTAAGCTACGGCAAATCTTATCAAGTTTAATCAATGATACGTTTGCAGAGTTTACGGGAGTCAAGAAGCCAGAGAAAGTCGTGAAACAATTATCAGGAGAGCTCCTGTTGGTTGAAGATAATGTGGTTAATATGCAAGTGGCCAAAACAGTGCTTTCGAAGGCTGGGTTTAATGTTCATACCGCCGAAGATGGGAAGCAAGCCATCGATGTTTGGTTACAGAATAGTATTGATCTTGTGCTTATGGATTGCATGATGCCAGTGATGGACGGCTTTGAAGCGACAAGACAAATTAGGGCAATTGAAAATCAGCTACAAAATGATCGAGTACCGATTATCGCATTGACGGCAAGTGTGCTTGATGAGGATATTCGGTCTTGCTTTCAAGCGGGGATGGATGGATATGTGCCTAAGCCTTTCGAAAATCAACAGCTGATAGGAACGATTGAAAAGCATTTGGCACTTGCTGGATAGGCAAAAAAAAGGCTTTCCATGAGGAAAGCCTTTTTATTGAAATATCTTTTATTAAGCCGTTTTAGCGACTAGCACTTCAGTGTTCACAGGCTTAATCACTAGCGCTAGCACAACACACACAGCAAGCATTGCTGCAGAAATTGTGTAGGCAATGTTGAAGTTACCCGTTGTATCAACAACGATTGCTGCAATGATTGGACCGATAACACCACTGATACCCCATGCAGTGTAAAGTACACCGAAGTTAGTACCGTAGTTTTTCAGACCATAGAAGTCAGTCGTTAGCGATGGGAATACCGCTAGAAGCGTACCATAGCCAACACCTGCCATCGCTGCGCCCACGATCATCATGACACTTGAGTCATATGTTGCGAATAGCACCATGTTGATACCTTGTAGTACGAATGCGATAAGCAATGTACGGATACCACCAATTTTGTCTGAAAGCACGCCCATTACAACACGACCACCAGTGTTGAAAACTGCCAAGATACCAACAAGATATGCAGCTTCTTCGATGTTAGCTTGAATGCCAGCGATTGAAGTGATGTTACCAATAACCATCAGTCCAGCGGCTGAAGAGAATGCAAACATTACCCACATCATGTAGAACTGAGGTGTCGTTAGCATTTGACGCCATGTTGCATTAGCAGCTGGTTTCGCTGATTTTGCAGCATCGTAGCCTTTTGGTGCTTCTGGTTTGTAATCCGCAGGAGGATTAGAAATTGTTGATGCTGCAGGTACTGCGATAAGCAATACGCCTGCACCTAACACCATGAATGCTGTGCTGATGCTGTAATCTTCGATTAACCAAGAGGTAATTGGTGCTAAGTAAAGAGATGCTAGACCAAAGCCACCAGCGATAAGGCCGTTAACCAACCCTTTTTTCGATGGGTGGAACCATTTCATTGCTGAAGGGCTTAGACATGCATAGCCGAAGCCAATACCAGTACCAGTGATAACACCGAAGGTGATTGTAAGCATAGCAACGCTATCACTCATACCAGAAAGTAGCATACCAACACCAGTTAGTACTGTACCTACTTGCAAAATACGGCGTGGTCCCATGCGATCTTGTAATGCCCCAGCAACTAGAAGAGATAAAGCAAAGACAACAATGGCAGTCGTATAAGGGAGTGAAGCATCAGCGTTAGACCAACCATAGTCCATCACAAGTGCTTTTTTCATAACACTCCATGCATATAAAATCCCCATACACAGGTTCACAATGATCCCAGCGACAAGAATGCGCATAGCTTTGTCGAATTTCATCTATATATATCTCTACGGTCAGCGGCAACGCGTGCAATGCAGGTTGGTGCCTTCAAAATGGAAAAGAGCAGCTTAAAAAATTCTTAAGAACTTTAAAAACATTTCGTAAAAAAGTTAATCTGGGCGCGGATTGTACCAAAATTATTTGAGATTAAAAGCCTCTAACTCAGAAGAGTGTCTTTTTTTCGTACAATTTGATTTACAAATGTTGCGGCGTGTAAACAATGAGCAATTGTTTTCGATAGAATCGTGACAATGTGGAGCCTATTATTCTGAGTATGAGCAGTAAAAAATCAAAATATACAGATATTTAAGATGGTGTTTATGTGTGTGTTGTTGTTGCGTTGCTGGGCTGTGTGTGGAAATGTTGCGCCTTTGGTGTGTTAGATTTTTTGCTTTAGGGTCGTTTAATGACTACATGAATAGGCAAAATTAAGTCTGGTTGACATTCAATTTTAAGAGAAAGGATAAACAATGAATAAAACGGGGTTACTACTATTTGCCATTATGGCACCAAAAGCATTTGCCACTGCGGTTCAATTGCCGGAAGCGGAAGTACCCGTTCATCTTCCTGAACTTCCAATTGAAAGGCCTGTTGTCGCTAGGCCTGACGTTATCATAGATGCACGTCAGCTAAGTGAAAGAGCTTGCTACTATGATGATAAACAATATTCGTTAGGTTCAGTACTCAGTGTCGGCACTGTATTACTTGAATGTGTGGAAGAAAAGTCGTTCGAGATGAATGGTAAACTTCGATGGCTGAAGATGGAATAATTGAGTCGAAGTGTATGAAGTTTACGCTATCAGTATAAACATACTCGACAGTCTGATTGCGTCTGATAGACTTCGCGTTCTACTGTGCTTGGAGTCCTCATGTCAAATCCTGTATTCACTACTTTGCATCCCCTCATCCAATCTCAGCTTGTTGAGCTTGGGTATGATAAGCCAACCGATGTGCAGTCTGAAGCCATTCCACTTGTCCTTCGTGGAAAGGACGTTATGGCAGGGGCTCAGACGGGCACAGGAAAAACCGCCGCGTTCGCACTTCCTATTATCCATCAAATATTGAATACGAATGAACGAGGTGTAGTGAAGGCGCTTGTGATTGCTCCTACACGAGAGCTTGCCCAACAAGTGCATGATAAATTTGTGGACTATTCACAACAGACAGATCTTCGCTGTGTTGCTTTGTATGGTGGTGTTAGTTTAAAGCCACAAATAAAAAGGTTACAAGATGGGGCTGATATAGTCATTGGCACCCCAGGGCGTTTGTTGGATCACCTCTATAATAAGACAATGTTGCTTGATCAGGTCAAAACACTGGTATTAGATGAAGCTGATCGCATGTTGGATATGGGGTTTATCGCAGATGTGAACAAATTACTAAAGCGCGTGCCATCGACACGTCAAACACTGTTCTTCTCTGCTACTTACCCTAAGCATGTCAGCAAATTAGCGTTCCGCATGTTGGATGATCCAACAAAAATTAATATTGAAGCACCTAATAGTGCCGCAGAGACTGTGGAGCAGCTCGTCCACCCCGTGGATAAAAAGAAGAAGCGTGAACTGTTAGCCTATCTCATTGGCAGTAAAAATCTTCAACAGGTATTGGTTTTCGCCAAGACAAGAGCTTCAACGGAATTGTTGGCGAAAGAGTTAAAAAAGGATGGTTTGGCTGCTGAAGCTATCCATGGGGAGCGAACGCAAGCAGCTCGTAGTCGTGCACTTGAAGATTTTAAAAATGGTAAAGTGCGTGTATTGGTTGCAACCGATGTTGCAGCGCGTGGTATTGATATCCCTCAGTTAGAATGTGTCTTTAACTTTGAGTTACCTCATCAGCCTGAAGACTACGTGCACCGTATTGGCCGGACAGGACGAGCAGGCGCATCAGGAAAAGCAATATCACTAGTGAGCATGGAAGAAGAAGGTATGTTAAGCGCCATTGAGACATTACTGGATGCGCGGATTCCACAACAGTGGCTTGAAGGTTACGAACCAGACCTTAATGCAGAAGTAGAACACCGCCAAAAGCGTGGTGGGAGAGGGGGAGATAAACGACGCCTAAAGAAACAACTAGCAAAGAAAGCTGGTTTTAAGCGTCGTTAACTATTTATCTAATTGCAGCAGCTCGCTTCGCGTTCTGGGCGAGTTCCCATCGCTGTGAGCTGTGTTAACGCTTCGGCAATGAGTTCACCATTAGCTAGGGCTGTTGTATTGATAATATCTGTTGCCCAATTAGGTAAATTTGGCGAGAGATGATAAAAGACCCATTGTCCTTTTCTCTCGTCTTGTAAAAGCCCGCATTGACGCAGTTGAGCGAGGTGGCGAGAGATCTTGGGTTGGCTCAGCGTTAACGCCTCAGTGAGCTCGCACACGCAAAGACTTTTTTCTGCTTGAATCAGCAGCAAACACTTTAATCGTGTCATATCACTTAGACATTTAAAGAAAACGACTGGATCCATAGTACACCACAATAACAAAACAGAGTTTTCAAAGAATAAATTGCTACAGTAAGATGTCAAGGATCCTTTGGTCTTTACCTCACATTCTACGTAATTAGTTTATGGCAAGAATACGCTTCTCATCATCTTTATCGTTAGAGGTAAATCAAGGTAACAAGCCGAGAATCTTTTTCCTTATTCGATAAGTCAGTAAAAGTTGCGTTTGATTCATTTTGACCAACATGATCTCGAGTGTGTATAGGAAAGCTTTGAGCTGGCCCTAGAGGATTGTTTACACTTCAAGCAGTTATATTGTTAGGTGTGGTTGCTTTTTGTCCGCTTGGGTTAAACTGTGAACACTTAGACAAAAAAAAAGCAAAAACATGACATTAACAGAAGATAAGGCTTTTAATTCTCTGAAATTATGGCATTATCCTTCTCGTACCAACGATGTGCGTGCATCGTATAATGGCTATTACCTCAGCCTTCCAAGCTGATGATGCGGGTTCGATTCCCGCTGCACGCTCCAAGTCTCCTCTCCTAAGTTTTTAATCCCAATCTTTTGAAAATAAACGCTTTGTTGCGTGTTTTGTCGTGTCTGGTGATCGGTAACTCATTAATATTAGTAATAACTAATTAATGATTGAGACCATATTGAGACCATATTGAGACCGAGCTCATTTTCGTACTAGCGTTCACTATATGGTCTTAAGTGGTAAAAGTTCTAAGCTCAAAATGAAAAAAACTAATCCATCCCTATAGGCTTATCTGACGTCACTTCTAGTAAATCTCCGACAGTACAGTTTAGGTAGATACAAAGCTTTTCTAAAGTTTCAAAATCAATTCGATTGTTCGTTTCATGGAATAGTCGATTGACTGTGCTTCTATTGATACCTGTATCCCGAACAACATCAGCAATTTTCAATTTTCTCGCACCAAGTAAAGTGGACAGATGACACTTTATCATTTCTCTAAAGACCTTAAATGTTCCGCTAAAGACACAAAATGGTGTTGACAGGCTTCTTTTTGTTATCTATTGTGTCTGTAGAGCTACAAATTGTAGCGAAAAAGACAGGAAATGATTATGGCATATACATACCTGACAACAGAAGAGCTTTCTACATTGATTAAATATGATCGGAGAGTAATTCGTGAGCAACTTAAAGATTCAGTGTTATTTGAAGGTATCCATTACATCAGGCCTTTTGGGGGAAGGAAGATCTTATTTATATGGGAAAGAGTTGAAGAAGAAATGCTAAATGGAATCACTACAGAGTCACTGCTATTAAAATAGGGGGCAAATGATGGGTAGTGTAAATGAACGTGGTGGACTTTTGTTTTTAGACTTTCGTTACAAGGGGCATCGCTGTAGGGAGTATACGAAGCTAGTAGATAGCCGGGTCAATCGTAAAAGAGCAAATAAGCTGTTAAAAGTGATAGAGGCTGAAATTACAGTAGGAGCCTTCGAATATTGCAAATACTTCCCTGATAGCAAGTTGAACGAAAAATTTGCCAAAATAGATGAGAGAAAAAGGCAGTCAAAAGCCTATTTCGATGCACCTGATTCACCAAAACTAGAAGAGTTCGCAAAAATCTGGCTAGCGGAAATGCAGGTCGAATGGAGTAAATCGCATTACATAGATGTTAAGGGGGTATTAGATAAGTATCTTTTACCAACTTTCGGGTCAAAAAGGATCAGCGCCATCAATAAGGGGCAAATCCTACAATTTCGTTCCATCCTCGCCAAAGTACCGGGACGAAAAGGTAGTTATCTAAGCCCATCACGTATTAACCACATCATGACACCTTTGAGGGTGCTACTTAATGAAGCCGCTGATCGTTATGATTTTACGTCGCCTTGGCGGAATATTAAAGCGCTAAAAGTTGGTCGTACCGAGGTGGACCCATTTTCATTCCCTGAGGTGGAGCACTTTCTGCGCCATACTCCAGAAGACTTTCGTGCTTATTATATCACTCGTTTTTTTACAGGCATGCGAACCGGTGAAATTGATGGTTTGATGTGGGATTCGGTAGACCTTGTCAATCACACCATAACCGTGAAGCAAAGCCTATCAAGAGGTGAATTACAAGGATTAAAGACGGAAGGCTCCTATCGCGTTATACATCTGATCAATCGAGTTGTCGATGTACTGAAAGTTCACAGGCTAGCAGCAAGGGAGAAAAATAAGTATGTATTTACGAATGGTAAAGGAAAGGCGTTAAATTACCAGGTTATTTCTCGTTCTGTATGGTACCCAACGATAGATAAGGCCAAATTAAGAAAGAGAAATCCGTATCAAACGCGACATACCTTTGCGACCTTGCTATTAGCTTCTGGTGAGTCCCCTGAATGGATTGCTAACCAGATGGGGCATACGACAACAACAATGCTGTTTCGAGTGTATTCACGGTATGTACCGAACCTTACACGCCAAGATGGCAGCGCCTTTGCTGCATTCGTACAAGAAGGGATTGAATAATGAAATACTCACCGTTAGCAATTCATTGTACTAGCCTTTGCTTTGATATGATCCAAGATAGTAACTTTAAGCATTGTAGGCATGCAGATATTGATGCCTTTCGAGACGATATCTATGCGTTAGTTCGCGAAAGAACAAGTAGTTGGTCATATGCTTTCCTGATTACCACCGAGCCTCAGCTAGCTTAAGCAGCCTTTCTGGCATTGGAGCTGTTTGAATGCTTGAATACAG
>JBHOGO010000039.1:0-39636 GCA_043421945.1 bacterium sp. HQB-150
AGGGAGTATAAGATCACAAGTAAAACTGATCGTCAAACTGATCATTTTGCTCGAAAAACGTTCATGATCTTGCCCTGCTGTTTATTGCCGAAGCTAGAGATCGGTTCTTCTCAAGTTTCGGCATTTTTGCATAGGTTGATGATGTTTGTGATTTTAGAAAAGGTTGGTAGTATCCGGTCTGTCGATATTTGGCAACAATGAATGAGAATTGAGGATATATCTGTTCGTGAAACCAGTTTTTTTAGAAAAGGGTCATAACCCAGAAGACCTGCCAGTATTAGCTAGTGTGATACACCCTGATCGCCGTGATGATTTTGGTCGCACTTTTTTAAGGCTGGCAACACGAGCCATTGTTGTCCGTAACGGTAAAATTTTGATGTTGTATACCGCTCGTTATGATGACTATAGCTTACCGGGTGGTGGTGTTGATGACGGTGAGGATATCATCGTGGGTTTGATGCGCGAACTCCAAGAAGAGACGGGCGCTCAAAATATTCGCAATATCATTCCTTTTGGTGTTTATGAAGAGTTTCGCCCTTGGTATAAGCCTGAATATGACACAGTACATATGCGTTCATATTGCTACTTTTGCGACATAGACGAAGAGCTTGGTGAAACACAGTTCGAGAGTTATGAAGTGACCAACGGTATGAAACCTGTTTGGTTGAGTATTGATGATGCTATTGCCCACAATGAGCACACATTAGCGAATAGTGATAAGAAAGGGCTATCGGTCGAACGGGAGTTGTTCTTGCTGCGAGCCATTCGTCATCGCGTTCAAGGAAAAGCTGCTTAATTTTCATTTTATGACTCCCTGCACAGCGTACATATTGTTTCAATGCCATCACTGCTGCTACTCAGCCAGCGTACTGATCAGCGATTTATCCTGATAGTTTTCGTCAAGTGATGGTTTTTTACCCTCTTCATCATGTTTTCTGGTGAGTCCGTGTTACTTGTTTATTTTCAGCAGTAAATGATAGCCAAGTGGTTGGATCTGTAAAAAGTGGCAAAAAAGTATGATCGTGCTTAAAATGAACTGATGAATGAAAGAATGAGTAGAAAGGCGTTAGAGACACGCCAACGCATTTTGACTATCGCTTTTGAATATGCGAGTGAACATGGCTTAGAAAGCCTAACGATTGGTGAACTTGCTAAGCAAGTAGGGATGTCGAAAAGTGGTCTGTTTGCTCACTTTCAGTCAAAAGAAAATTTACAGATTAGCGTGTTGGAGTATGCCGGTAATGCGTTTACAGAGCGAGTAGTGCAACCGGTAAGACGACAAAAATACACAACAGTTAAAGCTAAGCTTCACGCTCTATTACGACAATGGATGGCTTGGAACCACTCGTTTCAAGGCTCTTGTATGTTTCTGAATGCATGGCGCAATAGCGATCATAGTCAGCGAGAAAATCATGCTGAAAGCCATGGCGTAAACGGCGCAGAAAACCAAGTAGGAAGCAATGCAAATGAAGCCTTGGGAGATGATATTCAAGTTACCCTCGAGGGGTTAACTAAGCACTGGCTTGAGTACCTGAACCGTCAATTTCAAGCGGGTGTTATTGCGGGTGAGTTTGAGCCGGAACTTGATTGTTGGCAAACCGTCTATCGACTTTACGGTGCGTATTTGAGCAGCCAGCTCTTTTACTCATTGAAATTAGAGACTGAAGATAGGCAGCGTTTCTGGATGGAAGTTGAAGGCGTTTTTTCAAGTATAGATGCGAGCGTATAGAAGCTTGTGTATAGAACTTGCGTTATGTAACTAGGTGAAGTGGTTGTCGCAGCATCATTTCTGTATTCAAAAATAGCACGACCGTACTTTATTTAAAGGATTTGTTATGAGCAGTAAGATTTATTTCCAATCAGCAACACAAAAAAACTTTCGTCGCTCGATGGTGAGTACAGTGACAGGGCTCCACCATATGGTGGCGCCTAAACACGCAAAAGGCATGGCAAAGCGTGTGTTTCTAACACCAGCAAAACCGAAGAGAAAACTTGATTACCCTAAGGCGATCACACAGCACTCGTTGAAAACCAGTGAAGGTGCTATTGCTGTTTATACCATGGGAGAAGGGCCGACGATCGTGTTAAGTCACGGGTGGTCAGGCACGGCTAGTCAGTTTTTCCCATTGATGGAAAAAATTGTTGAAAGTGGTTTTAAAGCGGTGGCTTTCGACCATGTTGGCCATGGTCAGAGCGAGGGTAAATTAGCGTCATTGCCAGCCTTTATTCATGCAACTGAAGCCGTGATTGATGATTGTAATCAGGCTGAGAAAGGAAGTGCTGTTGTTGGTATCGCCTCTCATAGTATGGGAACGGTGAGTACGTTGGAAAGTCGGCATGCTGGTGCACTTTCAGTTCCCTTGCTGCTTGTTGCACCTTCACTTAATTATACACAAGATATGATGACGACTGTGAGCCGTTCAGGGTATTCAATGAAGCTATTTAAAGCGGTGATTGATGAGCTTTCTGATCACTACGGTCTACCTTTCGAAGCTATCGACCCGATAGGGAAGTTAGAAGTACGAACGCCAAAGACCTTCATTATTCATGATGAGGCTGATAAGTATGCAAAATATGAACACAGCAAAAAAGCATCAGCATTTGAAGGCGTGACACTGACGACAACACAACAGTGTGGTCATGGACGAATTTTGAAGTCAAAAGAAATAATGACCGTTTGTGATGAATGGTTGGCGGTATGCCGAGGCCAAAATCAGTAAAAAGAAAAGAAAAGAAAAGAAAAGAAAAGAAAGGGAAGCGGTTGCTTCCCTTTTCGTGTTTAAACGGCAGTAATAGCCGCTATCTAGCGTAGCTGTGGGTATTTAACGAAGTAACAGTATTGATACCGGCGAAGAGCCAATGAGCTTCGTTGTTGTACTGCCAACGAAAAATTGACGAATTCGCGAATGCCCATATGCTCCCATTATCAGCATATCGATCTGATGGCGTTGAAGATAGCCTTTCAATGTTGTTTCGACCTCGCCCTGAAGTAGCGCCGACTTAACATCGATATCCTGTTGCTTGAGTTCATCATGCTCACTCTGTAGCAACGTTTTATTTTTTGTTGTCTCTTCGCCAACCATGACGAGATGACACTCAACGTGACTCAGCGCTTTGATCTTGCAAAGCATCCCTAGCGCTTTTTTTGCGGTCTCACTACCGTCAAAAGCAATAAGGACTTTAGAAGGCGCGCTAAACTCTGGAAGTGCAACAAGTATCGGGTGGTGCTGAGTTCTAATGACATGCTCTAGGTGAGATCCAATATGGCTATCAGGGTGGCGCTCTATATCAGCACCTTCTCGGCCGATAATGAGTAAATCCATCGTGTCATCTAATTCAGCTAATGTTTCGACTAGGTCACCATGACGTTGTCGAGATTCTACTCCAATATCACTGTGTCTATTTATGCGCTGACAGGCAGCTTCTAGTATGACCTTACCTTGTTGAAGCGCCAGTTTACTGCGTTGGGCATCTAACTCAACAAGCTCTTCGAGAAGCGTTTCTCTGCTCCCTAAGCCGATAGCACCTGAGAGGTTAGATTCAGTGACATACCCTTCACGATCCAGTACATGAAGGAGTGTTATTGGACTTTCAATGTATCGGCTTGCCCATACAGCAGCATCACAAACGGCTGCTGTGGAGTTCGACCCATCAATACATGCAATGATTTTTTTAGACATAACGATCCTTGATTAGTGTCCACCGAGAAGTTTTTCAACTTCTTCAGGTTTATCATGAACCCCAAAGCGGTCAACAATTGTTGCACTCGCTTCATTCATACCGATAAGTTCAACTTCTGTCCCTTCACGCCTGAACTTAATGACGACTTTGTCTAGTGCCGTTACTGAAGTGAGGTCCCAAAAGTGAGCAGCATGCAAGTCGATGACGACCTTATCGACGGCATCTTTGAAATCGAAATATTCTGAAAATTTGGCCGCAGAGGTGAAGAACACTTGGCCTTTAACATTATAGGTGGTAACTGTCCCATTATCACTTTGAACACAATCCACTAGCATGTATTTACCGACTTTGTTTGCAAAGAACAGTGCTGCAAGTAAAACGCCGACAAGCACGCCATAGGCAAGGTTATGGGTGAACACGACGACAATCACCGTTGCCACCATGACGACACTACTTGATGTTGGGTTGGTTTTTAGCTTAAGAATAGAGTCCCAAGAAAACGTACCAATAGAGACCATGATCATAACGGCAACAAGTGCTGCCATCGGAATTTTAGCAACGAAGTCACTGAAGAAAACAACTAATATCAGCAGTAGAACACCAGCGACTAGCGCGGATAGACGCCCTCGACCACCGGATTTAACATTAATCACCGATTGTCCAATCATGGCACAACCAGCCATCCCGCCCATCAAACCCGAAAAAATATTGGCAATGCCCTGACCTTTACACTCTTGGTTTTTATCACTGCTGGTATCTGTGAGGTCATCTACTATTGTGGCTGTCATCATTGATTCGAGTAAACCGACAACGGCAAGCCCTGCTGAATACGGGAAGATGATTTGCAGAGTTTCTAGGTTTAAGGGGACATCAGGCCATAAGAAAACGGGCAATGTATCAGGTAATGCTCCCATATCGCCCACGGTACGGATATCTAGGTCTAGCAAGAGGTATAACCCTGTCATTACGACGATGCAAACCAGTGGTGAAGGAATGGTTTTGTTGAGATAAGGAAAGAGGTAGATGATCCCTAGCCCCCCAAGTGTCATCGCATATACATGCCAAGTAACATTCGTGAGTTCAGGTAGCTGAGCCATAAAAATGAGGATTGCTAACGCATTGACAAAACCTGTCACGACAGAGTTAGAAACAAAGCGCATTAGATTACCGAGTTTTAGATAGCCTGCGATGATCTGTAAGAGCCCGGTAAGCAGTGTCGCGGCGAGTAGGTATTCCAGACCGTGATCTTTAACTAAGGTCACCATTAATAGTGCCATTGCACCGGTTGCCGCAGAAATCATACCTGGGCGTCCACCAACAAAAGCAGTAACAGCGGCAATACAGAAGGAAGCATAAAGACCAACTTTAGGATCGACACCGGCAATGATAGAGAAAGCTATCGCTTCTGGGATGAGGGCAAGAGCAACAACGATACCGGAGAGTACGTCGCCGCGCACGTTTCCGAGCCATTCTTGGCGCTGAAAAAGTCGCATGGGTTGTCCTAATATAGATGAATGTTGACAAGTATTGTTTTAGCGGGCTTTTACTTATGCTGTGATATAGCTCACCAAAATAGTTGAGTGGAAATTGGAACACACTTTGCCAGTTGTTACAACAAGTGGTTAACAATGTGAGTATTGTAGGAAAGGTTGGGTACAGATCGATGGGGCAGGGATACGGCCGATTCAATACGAGATGCTGTTTAAAGGCGAGGTGATGTTTAAGGGTTTTCATGTCCTGAATATGAGAATCTGGTGAGAAAAAAGACTCGTCGACAATTTTGTCTGGCTGTTATCAGATTTCCGCTTACGCTTAGAGTTGTAATTATCATTAAGGAGTAGGTAATGAAGCAGCGACATATCACAAATGAACAGCGGAATAGGCTATTACAATACGAAGAAAGCCCAAATTCACCAGACATGAGAATCCCTATTCCAGCTGATGGCTATGCGTTTCCCAGTGATTTTTGTTATGAAGATGAGGCAGGGTATCTTATTGATGATGCTGCTTATGTTTTTGCACAAAGGCGCAAGTTTGTTTGGGAGAGTACAGAAGACACGGCTGACACATTATCTTGAAAGTGACAACCCCCAGACTTTCTATTTTACCGTAGAAATTCGTTATCGTTTGGTTTGATAGAAAGCGCTGGGGTGCGTTGATATTGAAAGCTTATTTCTTTACACCTTCAATATGTAAGTCGAGAATGACATAGCTCGAATCGCCCATCACTGGAATATCGTAATCAGCTAGCTCCAATCGTGTGGTGCCGCTGAAGCCAGCTCGATAGCCTCCCCAAGGATCTTGGCCTTCACCGATGAATGAGGCGTCTATTGATGCAGGGTTAGTTTTGCCGTGTAATGTCATGTCGCCTTTGATGACAAGTTTACCGTTTCCTTTATCTTCAACACTGGTGCTTTTAAACGTGGCCGTTTTGTATTTACTGGCATCGATAAAGTCCCCACTACGAATGTGCTTGTCTCGTTCCGCGTGGTTTGAATCTAAGCTCGTTGTATCAACAGTGACCTCAATGGTTGAAGCTGTGATATTGTCAGCATCGTAGCTGAATTCTCCACTGAATTGATTAAAGCGACCTTTAATAAAACTATACCCTAAGTGGCTGACTTTAAAGTTTACAGAGGCATGTGCTCCTTTCGTGTCGATGACATAGTCAGCAGCGAAGGCTGAGGTTGAGAGAAGTGTCCCTAATCCCAAAGCAATAAGTGTCTTTTTCATTTTCCTTTAACTCCCAACATTTTGGTTAGTGTTTCGTCTTTATCTATAAAATGATGCTTTAGTGCGGCTAGCGCATGAACTGAAACTAATCCAATGAGTGTGCATGCGACATAAAAATGCACTTCGCCAGCCAAATCCGCTTGATTGGGGATCAATTGACCAGCGCCAGGCACCGAGAACCAATTGAATACATGAATGCTGCGACCGTCAGCTGTTGATATCATGTAGCCTGACCCAAAGAGAACAAAAAGGAGCAGGTAAATTATGTGATGGGCAGCCTTCGCAGCAACGACTTCGTAACGCTTTCCTTCAATTTCAGGGTGCTTTTTTATCTTTTTCCAAATCAATCGAAAAATAGTGACACCAGCCAACAAAATACCGACCGATTTATGCCAATGTGGCGCTGTTTGATACCAGCCGCTGTAGTAATTGAGATCCACCATCCATAAACCAACGCCAAATAGACTAAAAACGGTCAGGGCGGATAGCCAGTGGATTCCCTTTGCTACAATGTCATATTGCTGTTTTTTCATAGTGTTATATTGCCGTTAGTGATGTATTTACATTAACTCATGATTAACTTAATTGTTACCTCTCTCGTTGGAACATCATGTTTGAAAATTTCGAATATAGGGCTTCTACCAATAAATGAATGGGGTCACTTATTGGTAGATGGAAAGGTGGATTAGCTTAGCTTCCTATCTTCTGGCTCTGGCGTTAACGTAAACTCATCCAATGTATTACTAATTCTTTGTGCCATTTCACTCATTTCAACAGAAATAGAGGTGGTATTGATAAGTTTACTCGAAGAGTTTTGGAAGAGAGTCGTGAGGAATTGCTGTGACTCTCTGAGGGCATGAAGTCGTTGGATTTGTTGCTCAAGAAGCTCAGCAATAACATTTTGCTGTTCGACGGTATGGTCGACAGAAGCTGACATTTTGTCGATGGCCTCAGCAGTATCGATGCTTCGCCCTTTGCTGGTTTCAACTTCATGTTTGAGCTGCCCAACAGAGTTCACCGCTAATTTTACTTTGTCCGTTAAACTATTGAGAAGATCGGCGATTTCTGCAGTAGATTCATTCGTTTTGCTTGCCAGCGTGCGCACTTCATCGGCAACAACGGCAAAGCCTCGGCCTTGATCGCCGGCTCTAGCTGCTTCGATTGCCGCATTCAGAGCAAGTAAATTAGTCTGCTCTGCAATGCCCTGAATAACATCGATGATGCTATATACTTGCGCCGCAACGTCGCTTAGCTCTGCAATATTGGTGGCAACTTTTTCTGACTCTTCAGAAGCCCGTTCTGCGACCTGAATATTAGCATTCACATTTTCTAACCCTTGCGCTGCGTTACGCTGCGCTTCATTGGCGGATTCCAGTGTAGAAGTCACAATGTCAGACACATGCGTCGTTGATTGTGATAGGGCTTCTGAAGCTTCTGTCATCAATGAGTATTGCTTCTCTTCTTCAGCTTTTGAAGCATTCACTTCATCGGAGAGGTTGGCAACTTGGGTCGATAAGCGTGAGATACTGGATGCGCTAACCGTTAAGCCACGCATCACGGAAGATAAGGTATGGCGCATTATATCAATGCTCTGAGCCAGTACGCCGAGCTCGCTATTATTAACCAATTTTGTGATCTCTGAGTTTTGCTCTAAGTTACCTCGGCTTGTTTCTTTATTCGCTTTAACCAACAGAGTTAAAGGAGTAACGACACTTCGAGTCACAATGATGGATAGGATGAGGGCGATGAAAACACCAAGTGCTGAAGTGATCAAAATCGTCCGAATTAAATAGGAGATCTGATTCTCAGCATAACGATTGTATTCCAAAACAGCATTGTTCATCTCGCCTAATGTTTGATGATTCGCAACCATGAACTGATCTATTTTTTCTGTACTGGCTGACCCATTATCGATATTACTGATAATGTCTAACCCAAGTTTCTTTTGCGCAAGCCAGAGTTTTTCTACCGTAGTCAATTGCTGCTTGAATTCCGACGCATTGTTATTAATAAGTGTAATAGGGGTATTCATACCGAGGTCTGAAAACGTGTTTCCGCCATTTTTTAGTGCTTGAAGGGAGACTTCGTAGAGCCTAATCGTATTGTTGTAGTTGAATGCATTGGGAGACGAGGCGCTGGTTTTATCAGATAAATGTTGTACCTCTAAAAGAATTTCACTGGCAAACTTTTTAGTCAGCATTCGTTGTCGGCCGGCGACATTGATAACCGTTCCATCTTGGCTATTTTTTTGCAATGTAATGGCGACATCTGCGCTGATGAAAATGATGATGGAGCAAACAGCGATAAAGATAATCGCAAGTCGTTTCATGACACTGATTGATTGTAGGTATCCGATCATTTTGTTTCCCTCTTAAATCACACGATCAGCTATATCAAAGCTATATAAGAGTTTAGTTGAGTATGTTGACTATGTTTGATTAAACGCTACCCATCTTTGTGCGTACTTCAGATACTTTAGCTAGAGGTGATATGGATAGAGGTGATAGATAGAAGCAGTGTAGGCTAGGGGGATTCATATTAAGGTCATTCAGATTTAGCGCGATTCAAATCAGCGCAATTCAGATTAGCGCTTTTGATATGAAGCTTGCCCATGCAGAACGAAAGGGTACTAAAGTTATACGTCTCTAATAAGGGGGACGTGAGTATTAATTTAGTGTCCAGTGCACTGAGAACAGAGGAGTGAAGGCCACGAAGTAAGGTATCAAGTTAACTGCATTTGAAAAGAAGCAGACCACCCTTTGAGATGGCCTGCTAAATGGAATGTTAGCTCCCCGCAACACTTAGATGGCTAAAGCGAATACGAGGGCTGAAGAACGTACCACCATCTGAACGTAAAATAGTGTCACCAACGGCATCTACTTCACGGAGCATTTGGTAAAAGTTACCAGCAATCGTCACGCCGCGCACAGCTTGTAGCTGCTCACCTTCTCGATAAAGAAATCCAGAGGCACCAAATGAGAAGTCACCACTAATTGCATTGGCACCAGAATGAACACCTTGAAGTTCGACTGGAACAAAATAAACGCCTGACTCGATGTCAGATTGTGTGGCAGATCCTGCTTCAATCACTTTATGGCGACTTGAGACACCTAACGCACTCTTGGCACCCCGTGCTGCATTACCTGTGGTCTCTACACCAAAATGGCTAGCGGTTTTGCTGTTGTGGAGAAAGGTCGATAAATGACCGTTCTCAATAACGTTGGTATCTCGGGTTGGCATACCTTCACCGTCGAAGCTTTTGATAGCAAAGCCATTGTCGTAGTTAGCATAATCGGTGAGATTAATCAGCGGGCTGGCAACCGATTTATTCAACTGTGCTAACCAAGGGTTTGTTTCTCTTCGTGCAGCTTCGCCAGATAAGCAAAGAGAAAACGCTGAAAACAGTTGAGCTAAACAGTTAATTTCGAAAATCACCGCATAATTGCCTGTCGTTACAGGTTCACCTTTGAGCAGCGAGTTCGCTTTTTCGAATGCTGTGTCGATACAATGCTGAGGGTCGAGAAGATCAAAACGACGTGCTGTCGTACTTTTTACTCCCATTGATGGGGTGCCGTTATCTTCAATTAATGCAGAGGTGTAGCACGAATAAGCTCTCTCTTTGTGATAACCGCAAGCTCCTAGGGAGTTGGCATAGATAACTTCAGATTCCCCATCGGCATAAGCATTGTAAGGAGCCTTAGCGCCTTTTGAAGCGATTTCAGATTCTAATCTGAGGGCGAGCTCAATTTTTTTGTTTTCCTCCACATCGTCAGCGCAGTATATATCACGGTTATCCGTGGACAGCTGATGGTTGGAAACAATCTTTTCATCAGGAGAAGCTTCACTAAACGTTAAGTTCTCTATGGCCATGGTGATAGCTTGCGAAATGCTTTCGCTGTTTAATGCTTCAGTGAAACTCGTTGAAACTTTATCGTCACGGAGCAAGCGAATACCGAGTACGTTTGAAGAGGTGACTTTGTATTCACTAAGTTCACCTTTGTCGGCCTTTAAAGATAGATCCTTGCTTGATGTGACAATGACATCAGCCTCGCAGTGATGTGATTTTGCGATGTCGAGTGCGAGGTTTGCAGCCTCTTTTCGGGCTAAATAGCTCATCCTTCGTTACCTCCAACCAAAATGCTATCGACCTTTAATGCTGGTTGCCCAACGCTTGTTGGTACAGAGCCACTGACAGAGCCACACATTCCTGCAGCTAGCGCGAGATCAGAGCCTACCATGCTAATCTCTTTTAATACTTTCGGGCCTGTCGATATCAGTGTTGCGGTTTTCAGCGGTTTGGTGATTTTCCCCTCTTCAATAAGGTAGGCTTCTTGTACAGCAAAGTTAAATTCGCCAGTACCCGGTTGCACAGAGCCGCCCCCCATTTTTTTTGCATAGATACCTTTATCGATGCTAGATATCATGTCATCAAGGGAATCATCACCAGGTTCGATATAGGTATTGCGCATTCGAGATGTTGGCGCAAATTTGTAAGACTCTCTTCGTCCTGAACCTGTTGGAGTATAGCCAGTTTTAATCCCCCCCATTTTATCGACCATAAAGCTGGTGAGCTGTCCGTCTTTAATGAGTTGGGTTCGCTGAGTTGGCATACCTTCATCATCGATGTTAATCGAACCCCATGCGTAGGGGTCTGTACCATCATCAACAGCGTTAACAACAGGTGAAGCGATCATCTGACCCATTTGGTCGTGAAATACCGATGCTTTTTTGGCGACAGAGGTTGTTTCAAGCAGGTGACCACAAGCTTCATGGAAAATAACACCACCAAATCCATTACCAATAACAACAGGCATATCACCTGATGGGCAATTGTCTGCGTGAAGTTTTGTCATTGCTTGTTTAGCGACATCATGGCCGAGCTCAGTAGGGTTGAACGCGGTATGGAAACTCCAGCCGTTTAACGCCCCCGGGGATTCACTTCCCGTTGACTGCATACTGCCTTCTTTTGCAATCGCTGTAGCGACGATGCGTGAATAATGACGCGTATCTTGCGCGTGGACACCTTCAGAGTTATAAATCTCTACCTGTTGTTCGCGCTGTAAAACTTTCCCTTGGAATTGAACAATTCGCTCATCCTCTTGACGTGCAGCTTGATCAACCTGAGTGAGAAAGTCGACTTTACTATCTATTTGACTGCCAGAGCTGAGTGGTGCGTTGACAAGATGGCGAGCTTGCAGGGCAAGTTCTCTGAAATCAGCGCTCTCTTGAGTACGTCCACGCTGATCGTTAGCAACAAGTACGTTGACGATACGAAGTAGCTCTTCTTTTGTAGGGTTGTTGGTATAACCGTAGAGCACTTTGTGACCATAAAAAAGACGAATTCCAATACCAAATTCGATACCAGAACCAATCCCTTCAATTTTGGCTGCGCTCATCTCGACATGGTGTGTTTGATGATGTTCTATGAAAAGTTCGGCGAAATTAGCACCTCGGAAGAGGGCGAGGTCAATCACTTCGTTGGCGATTGTATTATCTAACATTAGGCCTCCTGGCGTGGAAAGTAGTACCCATGTCCTACTGAATATATTGAGATATAAAGTGTTGCCATCTTTAAAGCTGGTGGCAATTGATTGTTATCCCTTTTTACAAGGTAGCATTGATAGGGTAAAGAGTTCTATTATTGATTAGAAAATCTAAGCTTGAGGGCTTATCAAGTAAGCTGTTGTGTTTGGCAAGGTGAAACGTAGAGATAATGTCTCAACAAATGATATTATCGGTCTTATTGAACAATTTGCTGTATCTATTGATCGACCAACCGATGAAACGTCAGTAGATATTGCCAACAATCGAAGCAGAATCATGATACCAACAAATATAATCACCGGCTTTCTGGGTACAGGAAAAACAACGGCGATACTTAACTTGTTAAAAAGTAAACCGGAAAATGAGAATTGGGCCGTGTTGGTCAATGAATTTGGTGAGATTGGCATTGACGGTGCGTTAATGACTGAAACAGGTGCGATGATAAAAGAGGTACCCGGCGGTTGTATGTGTTGTACTGCAGGCGTACCGACTTCTGTTGCAGTAACGACCTTATTGCGCCAAAAGCCAGACCGATTAATTGTAGAGCCGACGGGACTCGGTCACCCTCATAAAATTATAGCGTTGCTGACTTCGAATCAGTTCAAGGAGTATATCGACCTAAAGGCTACGATCGCCTTGGTTGATCCTCGTAACTTATCGAATGCAAAGTATACCGAGAATCAAAACTTTAAAGATCAGTTAGATATTGCAGACATTGTGATTGGAAATAAATTGGATGAATGTGACCCTTTGGATAAAGCTATTTTTCAACAATGGGTAGAGTCGCAACATCCCGCTAAGCAGGCTTCTGCATTGGTAGAAAAAGGTCAGTTTGATTTGGCGTTTCTTGATGCTGAGCGTTCATTGCTGAGTTTGTCATCTGAAGTCGCCAGTCATCACCACGAACATGCTGATATGGAACCGCAGTTTCAGCTACCACCGAATGAAGTGTATATTCGTAAAGAAAATCGTGGGCAGGGTCATTTCAGTTGTGGCTGGATATTTGGCGCTGAAGTGATTTTCAATTTCGATCAACTTTGCTCAATGCTTAGTGATCTCACGGCCGAGAGAGTGAAAGGTGTCGTCAATACTGATAAAGGTTGTTTTGCATTTAACGTGAATAACCAAGTGATGTCAGTGAATGAGATGTCACTGGTTGGCTTTGAGACGCGTTTAGAAGTCATTGATAGTGAGTTGTTACCT
The DNA here is from genome assembly GCA_043421945.1 of bacterium sp. HQB-150. GTDB lineage: Bacteria > Pseudomonadota > Gammaproteobacteria > Enterobacterales > Vibrionaceae > Thaumasiovibrio. The sequence goes on from JBHOGO010000039.1 coordinate 13,162, forward strand.
TGGGACCAACTTGAGAATGTGCTGCTGAAGATTTCTAACGTTACGTCATCATAGTATTGCTCCTCATTGAAAATGCCTTGCCCTTCTTGTCGTACGTGATACTGAGAAGGGCAGCGGTCCCACCCCATATGAATAACCTAACCACTTCATCCCTTTTCTCGCTAGCTTGATTTTAGTGATTATATTTGTTGGCTTTTTGTACAATTTGGTTATTATGGAATGGACAATTGTATTGCGTAGCATTGATAAAAATAACAATGTAATTGTTTTGCATCTGATAAAACGAATGTCATAAGCAGGAAGCTTTCTAAGCTGTTGATGAAAATGTAATTACCGTTAAGTTCAGACTCTTTTTTGCTATTTATTATCTTTCAATAGTAAGAGTCAGGAACAGCATTTTTGGGCCAGAAACTAAAACGTACCCAAACAGCATGTGTACTTAAAATTTTTATGACCGACGTTAATCAGAGGGAGAACTAAAGCTATGAAAAAAGCGATTGTCACAGGTGGTAGTGGTGGAATTGGCGAAAATGTGATTGAGCTCTTGGGTCACCAAGGGTACCAAGTCATCGATCTGTCTTTTCCTGATGTTGATGTGACTGACCCTAACAGTGTCGCTACGGCATTAAAAGGGCATGAAGACGCAAGTGTACTTGTGTGTTGTGCGGGGATTCAGGTGAGTAAGCCAATTCATGTGATGGAAGTTGATGAGTTCGATCGTGTGATCAAGGTAAACCTGAACGGTACATTTAATGTTATCCACTACATGATGCCTCACTTTAGAGAAAACGGGATCGGACGTATTGTTACTGTCTCCTCAGTAATGGGGCGTAAAGGAGAGCGTGGACTCAGCGGCTATTGCGCAAGTAAGTGGGGAGTAAGAGGGTTAACGGAAGTAGTGGCAAAAGAAGGGGCATCGAAAGGCATCAGTTGTGTTGCTATCGCGCCAACCTTCGTCGATACACCGATGATTCGCGAACTGAGGGAGGACATCATTGAAGGTATTATAGAGTCGATTCCTGCACGAAGATTACTGCAGCCACAAGAAGTTGCTGAAGTGATTATGTATGCGATTGATCATGGTATGGAGTGCAATGGAAAAACAATCCCTGTCGATTTAGGACAGGTGATGGTGTAACGTAAAGAAACACCCGAGCAAAAGCTGGCATATTATTTATGCCAGCTTTGTTTCTTTTGATAGTCTATAAAGAGTATATTCTTCAATTTTACGCATTCTAAATGTTCTGAACGGTCAAATACCTATTCTCTTAAGCAATCCCTCTGTTAAATTCTTATTTATTGATATGCATGCCATGGATGCCTAGTTTTGATAGATTAAAGGCAACGTAACCATTATCGTCCCGACATCGTTCAATCGTTGTATAGTGGTGTGAAATGCAGCAGCAAATGGTCGCAGAAATTATAGATGTTATTAAAGCGCGGGTTCCGACGGCAGAGAATGTCGTTTTAGAGCAAGTCGATATTAATGAAGGCACAGTGTGCGTTAAAGTGAGTATTGCACACGAAGGGGGCGCTGAAGCTATAGAAGCGACATTGGTTGTTCCAATGCAATCACATTAAGAGGCGATGAGCTTTGATATGTAGCGCGCTTTTTATGATGATAGTCAAATAATTCATCATTAGCGCGCTACAACGATTAGAGGCTATCGCTTGTTTTTAAGATAACGCTTACGTCGTTCTTCTTTTTTCTTCGCTTTTTCTTCCGCTCTGCGTTCGGTATCTAATGCTACCTGAACGAGCTCACGCGTAATCATTTCTGGTTTTTCTAAGGTAATCTGACCGAGTGTACCATTACGAAGCTCGTTGATAAGAATTTCCGACACCTTATGGAGATCGATACGGCCCCCAGCACGTTTACAGCCCCTTTTTGCGCCGATGGACTCGAGAAGTTCAATTTCTGTCGTTTCCAAAGGCTCTTCAAGTTGATAGCGAGCAATTAATCTTTCAGGATAGGCATTAGCAAGATATTCCACGGTATAAAAAGCAACATCTTGGTATTCCATTGCTGTATCTTTAACCGCGCCTGTTGCCGCTAAACGGAAACCACTATGAGGGTTTTCAACTTTTGGCCATAAAATTCCTGGAGTGTCTGATAAGACAATACCATTTTGCAGGTTAATCCGCTGCTGTTGACGTGTTACAGCGGGTTGGTTGCCAGTGATTGCCACTGTACGACCAGCAAGAATATTGATGATTGTTGATTTACCGACGTTAGGTATACCCATAATCATCGTGCGAATATTTTTCCCCATCACTTCACGGTTCGGTGCTAGCTTACGGCAGAGGTCCAGAATCATCTGAACTTCATTGGTATTTTCTGTTGTGATGGCAATGGCTTTTACACCTTGCTCTTTCTCAAGGTGATCGATCCAAAGCTGTGTCAGCTCAGGGTCAGCGAGATCGCGTTTATTGAGAACCTTTACGACGGGCTTTTCGCCACGAAATGATGAAATCAATGGGTTCTCACTGCTAAAGGGGATGCGCGCATCAAGAACTTCGATGATGACATCCACTTTAGGAATGGCTTCTTCGATCTCTTTGCGAGCTTTATGCATGTGGCCCGGGAACCATTGAATTGTATTATTAACCATACGTCGTTCTTCTCTTTATACGGCGACTCATCGCGCTCGCCGTAGTATAAATTGGGTAAATGTTAGGACATTTGAATGGCGAGAAGTGTAACGCACAAACGCTGTGGTTTAAACGGCTTTTCTGGGCTACTGGATTAAGTTACCACCGCTGATAGGGGGGAATATTGAAGCTAGGTTGTCCTAAAGCGCGTAGCCAATCAATAAATAGGTTACGCCAGCCAGTTGGATCTACATCATCAATCGCATTTTCTGTTGGATTAAAATAACTTGGAATAATAGAAAAGTAGGGAAGATTAAGTGTGCGATCTTTCTTTCTGTCGGTGTGTTTATTGGCCATAGCATGGAGTGAAACGGCGGCTCTATACGCGTGGCTTTGATCAGAGACGACAATGACCTGACGCGGCTTGAGGTTTTCAATAATGGCAAGACTAAATGCAATGTTTTCTAATGTATTTGTAGATTGATCTTCTAAATAGATATCATGTTTGTCTACACCTTGGCGGATTAGATATTGGTACATTGCTTTTGCTTCTGTCATTCCATTTCTTGCCATGCCGCCAGATACAATGATACGAACACTGCAGGCGGTGTAAATTTGTACTGAATGGTCCAGCCTTCGTAAGAGTTCTTTTGAAGGTGTACCGTCAGCTTTGAGCTTACACCCTAGAACGAATAAGGCATCTTGAGGAGAGTGGTTGAGGTATTTGATGGTGCTATATTCGACTCGATGTTTCAGCCAAAACTGCAGTGCTTGGTAAGTATTGAATACAGCAGAATTTGCTTTAGTTAAAGTACTCTCATTGAATTCTAATATAGGGGTGGCTTGACTAAACAGTGCCCATATTGTGATGGCGTTATAGGCACTCTCACGTGTTTTCGGATCAGCAACCGCTAAGTCAAAGTGTCGCATGGCACTGGAGATTTTGCCTTGAAACGTGAGAATGTTGCCCATCGTAAGGTGGTAGTTGCCATCTTTTTCATGGGTAGGCATCAGTGCTAGCCAATACAGAGTAGCACTAAGGTTGTCATACCATTGGTCCGAAATTCGTACGGAGTGACGATTTTGGCTTGTGAAACACTGATGAGCTAAATAGGAGTAAGAGTTCATGACAAAATTATTGGATTATCGTAGATAAAATATACTGCTTTATGGTATGTATTGTATATATTTAAAGTGAAATTAAGGAAGCTGAATAACAGCTGAAGTAAATGGTGGAAGCGAGTGTCTCATCGCACTATAATAGGCGTATCCCCAAATGGAATATTAACTGCAAGCAGAATACACTAAGCGAGTTATTTAAGGTTTATCATTGGTAAAAATAAATTCATCAAAAGAATTAAAGTCAATCATTCTACAGATGGAGGATGCTAAACTATTGTTAAGCGTCGGTGTATCTGAAAAAAATGCGATACTCCAAGAATTAGTCACATTATTGTTAGAGTGCCACCAAAGCCATCAGTACCAAAATTCGGTTAGGTGTATTTTAGTAAAATATGTGCACATAGAGAGGCTGGAAAGTTATATTTTTAAAGCTTTTGTTTCATTAATCGCAGATAGGCTAATTGAATATCGCTATCGATTAGATAAAAGCAGCATTTTAAATACGTCGTTAAAGTTCTGAATATATTCTAATAGATTACTTCATCAGCACTATGATTGCTGATGAAGCACTTTGGATAGTATAAAGCTTAAAACGGGAATCGAACCCCAAGTACGAACTGTCCATCTTCTTCACCCTTTACGCGCCACTCCCCTTGCAGTGATAGTAATGGCGTTGGGTGATATCGGCCTATAATTTTCAGAATAGTGTAATCTTTTCCATCACGCATGAACCGGCCAACATCTGTAGCCATTTCAAATTGCGGTGCTACCCAAGCACGCGCACCAAGGTTTAATTCTACACCGATTTTTCCAAGCGTATTATCGTAACGTTCATTCTTCTGAGAGCGTACGATAATGTCACCCTTAATATCGATTGTTCGCGAAGCAGGTGCAAAAAAACCTGCACCGCCACCTAGATTCCATGAATTATCAAAATTGCTTTCCCCTCCAGCTATCAAACGGGCATTTTCGTGAATTTTCATTGAAAGTTCGCCACCCAGCCCGGATGGGTTGGTGAGTACGTTCAATTGCACATACTGATGCGAGAAAGAAGATGACCAAGCATGGGAAGAAAGAGCGTTTAATAACAGTAGTAAAATTAGTCGCTTGAACACAGTCTTATCCTAAATGAAATGGCTCACGTTAAGATAACGAAAATGTTGACTATTGTGAAGTCAGGGGTACCTGATATTGGCTGCCTTTTCACACTTTTGTTTATATGTCGACTAAAGTTTAGACTAGGAGATATGGCTGATAGATCTAACAATTGGTTTTTTGGGGGCGGTAATGATACAAGAGGTCGCTGTAGAGAGTTTGACGGAAGGACTCTTCGTTGTTAAGATTGAGAATGCCAAAGGTCGTCTTCGTGTCACGCAACCTGGACGAATCAGGTCAGAAGGCCTCATTGCACAAATGAAGTCGAGTGGTATTAGGCGTGTTTGGGTAGACTTTAACCAATCTGATCTTTCTTCTTATGTGCCGCAGCTTAATGCTAATCGAGAAAAGGCAAAGAAAACGACTGCTTTGAACGTCGAACTTAAAAGAGCGAATACGATATTAACCGAATCTAAGGATTTGCTAGGAAAAGCAATTGATGGCTTATATCAGGGAAAGGAAATTGATATTGAACCCATTAATGCATTGTCAGACAGTATCGTGGATTCTATTAGCTGTAATCCAGATGCCATTCAGTGCGTTGCTGCATTGAGGGAAAAAGATGCATACCTCTTAGAGCACTCATTGAATGTCGCTTTTTTAATGGTCAATTTTGGTCGCCATTTAGGCTTTGATTCTTGTGTGTTAAAGCAGTTTGCTATTGGTGGTGTTTTACATGATGTGGGTAAAACTAAGGTTAATATAGAGGTGTTAAATAAGCCTGCAAGGCTGACAGAAGAAGAATTTACTCACATGAAACTCCATCAAGTCTTGTCGGAGCCGATTCTAGATAAAATACCTGGTTTGAGTGAGATGAGTCGACAAGTGAGTTTACTTCATCATGAAAAGCTTGATGGAAGCGGATACCCTCGAGGGCTCGCTGGGGAGGAAATTTCTGTCGTCGGGCGGATGAGCGCTATTGTTGATATCTACGATGCCCTTACCGCGGCTAGATGCTACAAAGAAGCGATGAGTCCATCAGCCGCTTTCAAAATCTTAAAATCCATGACACCAAACCAATTAGATAACAACCTTCTCAATGAGTTTATTCGCTGCGTGGGTATTTACCCTGTAGGTTCGCTTGTGGCGTTGAGTGACGGAAGGGCAGGCTTAGTTTGGGAGTCGAACACCGAACACCCTTTAGAGCCATTGGTTAAGTGTTTCTACTCAGCGAAGTACAAACGCTATTTGGAGGTGGAGCTCGTTGATGTTGCTGTTGAAAAAGAAATCAGCATAGACATGGGGCTTAGCCCAGGAGCTGAAAATATTGATCCAACCCCATATCGACAATAGCTCAGAGGTATCATTTTATAAGCTTGAATCAAAGTGAGTTGGTGTTGTACTAAAGAGTGCTCGGTCGCGTAGCACTCTTCAACATTTCTCTAGAACGTTTTTTAGAAACAGTTTTTTGAGTTAGCTTAGCTTTTGAACAACAAGTTACTTTGTCGTTGGGTTACTTTGTAATCATCAAATAAAGGCGATCTTTTAGATAAGCGCGATTTTTTTTGAGCTTATTAAAAGCAGTATCCGATATCGGCGCATTGTCGAGCTCGAGTATACGGATTTGTTTGTCGAGTAGGTCATACTGTTCCGACATCTCCTTAAATTCTGAGTTTTCTTTACGCATTTCTGTAATGCGATCACTGTAGCTCGAGAACTCGCTGATTAGATCGTGTTTCTCACCAAGCATACTTGCACCTAATTGTTAGCCTTGTTAATAAAAATATAGCCTATGTAATTCACAGTGCAAACTGGATGTCAAGGTGGTGATTCAAAAAAGATTTTTTAGAAAGTGTCAATTTTTCGTTGCGCGTGAACATCAATAACGATAAGTTACTAAACAAATCACATTATAAATATCGTTGCTAGACGAGACGAAATACAGGACATAAGCAAAATGCAACAAACAGATGACGTACGTATTAAAGAGATAAAAGAACTATTACCACCTGTTGCTATTCTAGAGCGCTTCCCAGCAAGTGAAACCGCCGTTGATACTGTGTTTAAATCACGCGAAGCGATTCATAACATCCTTAATGATAAAGATGATCGTCTATTAGTTATTGTTGGTCCATGTTCAATTCATGATCCTGTTGCAGCGCTTGAGTACGGTGAAAAGTTGAAAGCACTGCGTGACGAGCTTTCCGGTAACTTAGAAATCGTGATGCGCGTCTATTTTGAGAAGCCCCGCACAACGGTAGGTTGGAAAGGACTGATTAATGACCCGTATATGGATAACAGTTTTAAATTAAACGACGGGCTACGTATTGGCCGTAAATTATTGTCAGATCTTACAGGCATGGGATTGCCTACAGCGACTGAATTTTTAGATATGATCACACCGCAATACACGGGTGATCTTATTAGTTGGGGTGCTATCGGTGCACGTACCACTGAGTCGCAAGTTCACCGTGAATTAGCGTCCGGTCTTTCTTGTCCTGTCGGCTTTAAAAACGGGACTGACGGTAATATTAAGATTGCAACCGATGCGATTGGCTCTTCAAGTGCTCCACATCACTTTTTGTCAGTCACTAAGTTTGGCCACTCGGCTATTGTATCAACAGCAGGGAATGAAGACTGCCACATTATTTTACGTGGTGGTAAAGAGCCAAATTATTCAGCTGTTCACGTCAATGCAATCTCTGAGCAGTTAGAAGGTGCAGGCCTTCGCAATAAAGTGATGATTGACTTTAGTCATGCAAACAGCGAGAAAAAATTCCAACGTCAGATGGCTGTTGCAGAAGATGTCAGCGGCCAACTGGCTTCTGGAAACAAGGCTATTTTTGGAGTGATGATTGAGAGCCACCTTGTCGAAGGACGCCAAGACATTGTTGATGGCAAAGTAGAAACCTACGGCCAGAGCATCACAGATGCATGTATTGGTTGGGATGATACTGAAGCAGTTCTTCGCCAGCTAGCAAATGCAGTAGAAACTCGTCGCGAAAAAGTATAAGCACCACTTACTCTTCAGATATAAAAATGGTCATATCATATTAATATGACCATTTTTTTTATTTCAATTGTGATGCATTGAGCTTAGTGATTTCATCATTATTGCAAAGCAAAGCAAAGCAAAGCAAAGCAAAGCAAAGCAAAGCAAAGCAAAGCAAAGCAAAGTAAAGCAAAGCACGCCGTAAAGAAATCAGCGGTCTTTAGCGCAGAATATTATTCTCGTGTTGCCAATCCATAATTGTCCACTCATTCATTTGCGCATGAAGTGCCAATGCTGGATCTGGGTTTATTGCAAAAGGTCGATCAACCATCTCTAATAGAGGAAGATCGTTAATTGAATCACTATAGCCGTAACAGCCACGATAGCTGTTCGATTGAGAATTAATCCATGTCTTCATTCTTGCCACTTTCCCTTTTTGATAGCTAAGTGTACCCACAGTATGCCCAGTGTAATGGTCGTTATGAGTTTCGAGTTGGATAGCTAATACGTTTTCAATACCTAAATACTTTGCGATAGGCTCAACGATGTGTTCGCCAGAGGCTGAGACTAAAAGGATATGGTCGCCACGACGTCGATGCCAATCTAACCGCTCTAGCGCCTCGGTATAGATAGCTGGAATGATACTTTGGGCAATGAAGTCATCGACCCAACCTTTTACTTCTTCAACGCTATAGCCAGCGACAGGGGCGAGTGTTAGAGCCATATAGTGTTTTAGATCTAACTTGCTGTGTTTCTTCTTCCGCAAAACAGCTTGATTTTCTGTTATCAATTTGGGGTCCGCGCCTCTCTGTGCGACTAAGTATTCAGCCCAGAGTGTAGAGGCGTCTGCTGCTATGAGGGTTTCATCTAGATCGAATACAGCAAGGTACGGAATGCGTTGTTTATGTTCTTCTGAAGACAATCTTGAGCCCTTCCTTTTAATTTTCATCATTTTTTGTCGTTATTGTTATCACCGAATAGTAGGTTCGCGATATGACAGAAATCTTTCAGATATATGTATTTTTTGTGCAGCTGTTGAATTGTTGTGACGAAAAATAAGAGGGCTATCTACTTTTGAAATCAGTACAATAATGCCATATGGCTATCGAGAGAATTATTATTAGCTATATTAATACCTTAGGTGAATACACTTGGTATTGATGCAGTATGGCAAGATCAATTCTTTCGCTGAATGGCTGTTTAAAAACAATACCATCCTCTTATTACAAGATAGACATAAAAGCCTGTTTTTTAGATGGTTGACACTTTCTATTTGAAGAAAGTGAGTCTGTCGATTATTTAATGTACTATTGAGATATAGCACTGTTACATTTTGGAACGTTTTTTTTCTTTTACATCCCTTTAAGCAATAGGCATTTCTGAGTTTATCTTTATAAAATATGTAAATATGCACTAATTTGCATTGAATTCCTGTGTAACAATGCTATGGTCGTTTTGATATGCTCATTACTGCAGATAATAATAAAAGGAGATTAACCATGGCTGGTGTTCTAGGGATGATTTTGGCTGGTGGAGAAGGTTCTAGGTTGCGTCCATTGACGGACTCTAGAAGCAAACCTGCGGTGCCATTTGGTGGAAGTTATCGATTAATCGACTTTGCATTAAATAATTTTGTAAATGCTGATTTTATGCGCATTTACGTTCTAACTCAATTTAAGTCCCAATCTCTCTATTTACACATGAAAAAAGGGTGGAATCTGGCTGGTATCACTGATCGTTTTATTGATCCAATACCGGCACAGATGAGGAAAGGTAAGCGTTGGTATGATGGGACAGCAGATGCCATCTATCAAAATCTTGGTTTTATGCAGCTATCAAACCCTGATCATGTCGCCATTTTTGGCAGCGACCATATTTATAAGATGGACGTTTCTCAGATGGTTGACTTTCATAAAGAGAAAAAAGCAGAGCTGACGGTATCAGCCATCCGCATGCCTATCAAAGAGGCGAGCTCGTTTGGCGTTATCGAGGTTGATGCAGAAGGAAAAATGATAGGCTTTGAAGAAAAACCTTCTGAGCCAAAATCAATACCAGGTTTTCCAGATGAAGCCTTAGTTTCTATGGGGAACTATGTTTTTGACGCCAACGCTTTGTATCGAGAATTGGAACGAGACGCAGAAGACGAAGAGTCAAGCCACGACTTTGGCAAAGATATCATTCCGTTTATGTACCCGAAAGGCAATGTATACGTTTATGACTTTAGCCAAAATACCATCGAAGGTGAACCAGAAGAGGTTTACTGGCGCGATGTAGGCACGATCGATGCGTACTGGCAAGCACATATGGATTTACTGGCAGAAAACCCGCCATTCCGCCTTTATAACCGTAACTGGCAGTTACATACATACTACCCACCGTTACCACCTGCTACCTTTGTTGATGCGAATAACCAGAAAACCTCAGTGATCAACAGCCTGGTTTCTGGTGGTAGTTATATTCGTGGTTCTAAGGTGCATAGTAGCGTTTTAGGTTCACGTAGTAACATTGCAGCAGGTACGATGATTAGCGAATCGGTTTTCCTTGGCGACATTAAAGTAGCTGAAAACTGTTCTATTCGACGCGCTATTATCGATAAAGATGTTGATATTGCGCCAGGCACGGTTATCGGTGAGGACATAGAGAAAGATCGTGAAAGGTTCCATGTCTCAGAAAATGGTATTGTTGTTATTCCTAAGGGGGCAAGAGTAGGTTATGACGACTGATAATCAGGCATTAAAACTACTTTTTGTTTCATCAGAAGTTGAAGGTTTATTGAAAACTGGCGGGTTGGCTGATGTTGCTCGTTGCCTACCTGATTCTTTGACTGAAATGGGACATGATGTACGAGTTGCGATGCCATTGTATCGATCACTAAAAACTCTCGTGACAGCACCATGTTTTAGTGGTGTATTGAATGTGAGAACTCAACCACAGCCGGTTGAGTATTCGGTCTATGAGATCACTTTAGGGCAGTTGACGGTTTATGCTATCGATGCTCCACAGTATTTCGATAGAGAAGCGCCTTACGCCGAAAATAATCAAGCGTATAGTGATAACGGTGAGCGATTTACCTTTTTCAATGCTGCGGTATTAGACTGTCTTCCTCATATTGGTTTTCAACCTCAGATTATTCACTGTAATGATTGGCAAGCAGCGTTTATTCCGTTCCTATTGAAAACGCGATATGAGAATGACGATTTCTATCAGTCAATGCGAAGCGTAGTAACGATTCATAATGCGATGTTCCGTGGTGATTTTGACTATAGCCAGTTCTCGCTTATTCCTGAGCTTATTCAATCACACTATCCACAGGTAGAGAGTGGTGAGGGAACAGTCAGTATGCTAAAGGCTGGCATCATGTTTGCTGACCGAGTGAATGCTGTGAGTGTCAACTATGCTCGTGAACTGTTAACGCCGTTAGGAGCACACGGATTGCATGATGCCTTCAGCTCACGAGGTGATAATTTTAGTGGTATTCTGAACGGTTGCGATTATGGTACTTGGAATCCAGAGATTGACCCTTTGATTGCACAACGATACAAAGCAAACAAGGTGAGTTTATCTCGTGGGAAAAAAGCCTGTAAACGAGACCTGCAAAATGAACTTTCTTTACCTGAAAATGATGTCGCTTTGTATGGAATGGTTTGTCGATTAACAAATCAAAAAGGTATTCAATATCTTCTGCCTATCCTACAGCGTTTCTTAAATACTGATGTGCAATTGGTGATCGTTGGTACTGGTGATCCTCAATTAGCTCAAGCATTGCATGAAATCGCAGCAAATAATTCAGATCGCTTCCGCTTTGTCGAGGCTTATGACGATACGCTTGCGCATAAAGTTGAAGCCGGCGCTGATTTTTTCTTGATGCCTTCAGAGTTTGAACCCTGTGGGCTCAATCAGATTTATAGTCTTGCCTACGGCACATTACCAATCGTTCGTGCGGTTGGAGGGCTTGTTGACACCGTGATTGACTATGATACGGCACCTTCCGTTGCAACGGGTTTTCACTTTGAATCCCCTGAGCCTTTTGCCTTGCTGGCAGCCATGCAGAGAAGCTTACTGCTATATACACAGCAGCCAGCTGAGTTTAGGCGTGTACAATTAAATGCGATGGCCTCACGATTTGAGTGGAAAGAAAGTGCGATGGCTTATGAAGAGTTGTATTTTGATATTGCACAAGTACAAGAAAGTCATACTAAAAAGACCCACTGAATAAATAGCGATTTTTGTAAGTCACTGTTTTGTAAGTCATTGTTTTATAGGTCAGTATTTTTATAAATAAAGTATTGCTGTTCTAATGGAAGCCAGAGAGATCACTCTCTGGCTTTTTCATTCCTATTAATTGGAAAAACTTGCGAATATCGGTTTCAAACGTATGGGTTGAATGGCGTCCTATTTGATAGCGACTCCAACTTCAAGTTTGTCAAACCAGTCCAAAAAGCGCTTCACATCATCCCCTTTGAATATCCCCCCGTGTTGAGGACAGAGTAATTCAATATCGAGCTTACTAACACGATGTATCCAATCTGACTTTGCACGGTTCGAAGGCATCCAACGTTGGTGAAAATAAGCCATTTTTGCAATGTGTTCATCGAAATTATCAACAAACATAGGCGCATCGTGTTTATCAAGTGCAGCACCAATATCGCCAGACATTAAAATTTTTGCTTCAGGATCGTAGACGTGAAAATTACCGGAGGAGTGCAAATAGTGAGCGGGTATGAATTGCAGCTCTTTCCCTGCTAAGTTGAGGGAGCGACCTTCATCAGGAATAGGGCTGTACTCAATTTTGTGCATCCCAAAGTGACGGATAAATCCCTCCCAAAGCCATGGGGAGTGTAACTTTGCGTTAGTGAGTGCTTGGTCCCATAACCCAAGTGAAGAGATAATATCTGGATCTTGGTGAGAAGCAAAAAGGTGCGTCACTTGCTCTATGGGAACCTGCCTAATCACACTGGCTAGCATGGAGGAGAATAATTCTATACCGCCAGGATCTAGAATAACCGCTTCATCATTATGAATAACCATGTATTGATTTGTGTCGATAATTTTATCTGGTTTCTCGGGGTCGCGCCCAAACACTAACCAGCGATGGTTACCTGCTTTATATAGTTCTTTTGTGAGCATTATCGTCTTTCACCAATTGAGAAAAAAGTTGTAATGAATAGCGTACGTGATGCTGTATTGCTTCTGCGGACTCTGCGACATTAGTCGCAACATTGTTCAATGGCGCCTCAAATGCCGCTCCAGCTTGAGATGCTTCAACGCTAGACATCGTCGAAATTATTTGAGCTGTACGTAGCGCTTTGTTCAAATGCTGCAATTCTTCATTAAGCGCTTTAGCTTCCATATTGAAAGCTTGCTCTAGCTGGAGTTGGCGGTTAGCGGTAGCTTCATAGGAAGGGTTAAGGCTATTTAGATAAGCTGCATCTGGTGCTTTTTTATAGACTGCCTTGAAATAATCGAGTGCAGCAGTGGCACGCGCAGACTCAGCCGCGATTTGACTTAACTTTTGAGCTTTTTGATTGATCGTTTTTGATGTTGTTACCGTTGAACCTGCAAGTTCATCGATAAAATCTGTTATCGGTCGAAACCCGGCAGCACCTTGTCCGGCTCTTAATGCGAGAGCTCTCGCATTGCTGGCCGTTAACAAAATTTGTCGAGCGATAACCATCGCTTTGTTTAATTCAGCAGCAACAACAGCTGCGATGACAAAGTAGTTTTTATTTTGCATTAAGGCTCATCAATCTAGTTACTGGCGATTTAACTATAGACGATGAAATTAGTGAGTGACGAAAATAGCCTTAAGGTGCATTAAATTGGGGGGCAGAGTGGGAATTTAATCACAATACACTGAAGGTATGGACAATTATATTATCGAGTATTTTTTATCGCTTTGATTCGTCGCTAAAGCTTACTGGGATGAACGAGCAAATTTCAATGGCGTCATGCTATTATGATCTAAAATATGTAGCTCATTTTCCGAAGCATGCTGGATAATAATATTGCCATTGATGGGTAGTTGTGACCTTCCTTTACCTTGCACATTACGTGCTTTGATTGCTTGGCCTGTGATCTCCCAGTAGCCTGTCATACCAATGGCTTCATTCTCTTTGAAAATTGACCAAACGAACCCGCCATGAGGGTTGATGTTTAAGTGGTGGGTATGACCAGAAGTGTGCCCAGAAGTCGCAATCCACTGCCCAGTAGGAATATTCATGTCATTTTGAAGTTGTGCTTTTAAAAACAGAAGCCGGTGACTATCTTTCTCTTTTTTTTGAAACGTATCATCTTTGTAGATAAAGCTGCGGTCGACTGGATTCATCTGGACATATTGAGTGACCTTTAGCGTCAGTAATCCAAAGAGTACAGTAAACAAACCTATGACTAATCGTTTCACGTACTTTTCTCTCAAATGTCACTCAAACTAACGTTGCGGCTATAGTACGTGCTTTTAATGATAATTTAAACAGTAACGCAGGCAGGATCTCGGTTTTCATAGGCATAGCCGAAAATTTAGTTTAACGGACTTCTCCTTTAAGAAGCCCGTTAGGCTAATGGTCTTATCGTGCCATTGTCGTTAATCGCTGCGCTTTTGCCATAATGTTAATTGAGAGAGGGTGTGTTGATATTTCCGTTTGGTCTCTCTAATAACAAAAGGGACATCTACAGCAGTGAGTAATACAAAGTCTTTATGTAAGTAGTCATTTAGCCCTTCTAAGGTTGTATGATTTTCTCCATTGACTTTCTTGCCGCCAAGCCATTCCTCCTTAGGTGTGTAATCTTCCAACCAGGTGTAAGGGGAGGCGATCGCCAATATTCCGCCAGGGACAAGGCGAGTAGAAATGCTGGCTAGGAATTTACTTGGCTCATTTAAGCGGTCGATGAGATTGGCAGCTAAGACTAAATCATATTGGTTGAATTGTGGTTTCAGATTGCAGGCATCACCTTGCGAAAAAATGACCTTGTCGGCATCACTTTTATCATACCCAAGTTGTTGAAGGGAGATATTCTTGTACTCAACCAGATCCCCTTCTGTAGGAATAGTGAACCGAGTTTCTCCTTGCTCACATAATGCGTAAGCTTGCTGTATAAAACGGGCAGAAAAGTCGATGCCATCAACATGATCAAAGTGCTTTGCCAGTTCGAAGCTAGCCCTGCCGACTGAGCAGCCGATATCCAATGCACGCCGCTGATGTTGCAGCGCCCCATTTTCTATGATGCGTTCTACTAATGCAGTAGGGAAGTTAGGGACCTCAAAGTACTGCTTTCCGAAATGAAACTCTAAGTATTGTGAGATCAGTTCATCGGTTTCATAAATATTCACTTTTGCTTGGGATGAAGGCTTGTCATTTGATTCCACGTAGCGGAACCCTGCATGTTGATAAAAGTGGCGTCGAAAGGCATATCGTGACGAAGCAATCGCTTCATTTCCCGTTGAGATCCATGACCCACCTTTGATGAGGTTGTGTTTTCCATCAAATGTAGGTGTTGAAAAATCGTCATAGAGTGGGTGAACTTGAAAGCCGCTGAACCCATCAATGGGGGTTTGTGTCCATTGCCAAACATTGCCTACGATATCGAAAAGTTCACCGTGTTTGAAAGTGTTCACAGGCATGGAAGAAGCGTATTGTGCTAAGCCAATGTTACACGGGTTTTTAGGGTGCCCATACTCATCGGTGTTCACCTTTTCGTGCAAAATGTACCATTCACTCTCTTCTGGAAGACGTATAGTTGATTGAGTTTGTTGTGACTTCCAGCGGCAAAAAGCATTCGCTTCAAGCTGATTCACTTCAACAGGCCAATCTAAGGGTAGGGGCATCTTTGCCGTAAGGTTTCGTTGCCAGTACTGCCCATCGTCAAACTGCCAGAATCGAGGCATTGTTGCTTTTGTGTAATCTAGCCACTGCTGTCCTTCGGAATCCCATAGCTCTTTATTTTGATATCCACCTGCTTCGACAAAATCGAGGTATTCGTGATTACTCACGAGTAACTGGCTTATACGAAAATCAGGCACGAATACATCTAGTTGACCGTACTCGTTATCCCAACCGTATGTTTGGTCATGTTCTTTTTTCCCTAGTGTGATCGCCTTACCTTTGATGGAAACCATAGTATTTAACGGAGGGACAGCACTGCTTGGATACATTGGCCAATCTGACTGGTTGCGAACGCACGTAAGTGGGAGTTGACGGATGATCACTGAGGATGTTTCTAGATGAATGCGCTCATGCTCAATTCCCATCAATATTATCCAAGCGGGATCATCCTGTTTAATCGGCAGCGTCAACGGCATAGTATCAATAATGGTATTCACGCAGCTAGCGACCTGCTGTCTATAGAGGCGTACCTCTTCGACGGTTGGCCAGTCGTAATGAGTGTCGTTTAAGTCATCCCAAGACATTTCATCGACACCGATAGCAAACATTGACTCAAAGTGACTGTTAATTCTCGTTGTCACCATTTGAGCTAATTTGAGTTTGTTGATGAAGAAGCAGGCAGTATGGCCAAAATAAAAAATAAGAGGGTGCCTCAGAGGCTCCGCCTTCAAGTAATAACTGTCGTCGTTAATGATGGTGCCAAACAGTGACTCGTAGAGCGTGTATGTTTGATTAAAATATTTTTTTATCTCTTCACGTTTGTCTTCAACACAGTCCCCTGTGAGTAGGAGAGTTGGGTGAGTTTGCTGGTTTGGAATTGGCATGTAAGCTCCTGCTTCTTCAGACATCAATGTCATAAAATGTGTTAAGAGGCCAGTGGCATTTACGAGAAAACCCCTCAAAGAAAAGTGGTGTTGTATGGAAACTATAAGTGGTTATACGCACCGATAACGTGGTTGGTGCTTTCTGCTGCGCATAACGAGATTGTTAAGCTTTAAAAGTAGTCGAGAGGATTTCGAAAAACAAATTCAGTGTGAGTATTAACTTATTGATAAAACGTGACCAAGTGGAAGAAAGAAAGGAAGTGAACTAGTCTCAAAGAGATTTTTAAGTCTCTTTATGATTAAGGCTAATGGCATGAAAAAGAGTATAAAGACTCTTCAAAAATGGTTGATCCGACGTTTGATTTATCTCCTAGCGATGAACCTTGCTTCGGTGTGTGTATCTATTTTTGTCATCTATGTGCTTTACGAAAAAACGAACCCTCATTCACTACAAACTTTTGCAGGCATTGCAGCTTGCTTATTAGTGATGAATATCGCCTTTAATTGGCTAGCGGTTAAGCGTTTTAAGCAACTTGTTTGTACTGATGCATTAACTGGGCTGACGACGCGTCGTTATTTGTTTGAGCGCTTAGAAGATTATCAGAAGATGTTAAAGCAATCTCCTGAATCCAGCCTCGCTGTTCTGTTTATCGATGTTGATAATTTTGGTGAAATTAATGACTACTATGGTCATATTACCGGTGATCAAGTCATGAAGAGAATTGCTTCTTTGATCGAAAATGAGATTGGGGTTAATGATACGGCAGCGCGGTTTGGAGAAGATACTATCACCATATTGACGATGGTGAAAAACCATCAGGAGAGTATCGCTGTGGCTAATCGTATCTGTGAAGCTGTTAGGCATACACAGTTTGATTATGAAGATCATCCATTTAATCTAACCGTTAGCATTGGTGTCTCTGAGATCACTGAGATTGATAATATGAATGAGGCTTTTGAAGTGGCAGACCGATATTTACAACAGGCCAAAAAAGCGGGAAAAGATAGGGTCGTAGCTTAAAGATACGACCCTGTTTGTCACTGTTATTTCTTCTCGAAAATAGTGCGGATTTCGCGCTTCATATTAGGCTTCAAGCGTGCTTTTTTGATTTGTTTAATCAAATCTTTGATTGCAGTATGAAGGACATTATCAAGTAACGTTGCTTTGTAATTCTCTTTCTCTTCGTCTGACATTGTGTCAGGTAATTCTGTACCACGGAACTCTTCCATAAAGTCAAGTCCAACATAGCTTTGGCTAATTGAAACCAAAGCATGAAATTGTTCGAAGTTATCGAGTACGTTTTGTGCACTAGCAGGCATAGAGTCCCATGCCTCACGAACTGACTCTTCAGATGCCTGATAAACGCCTAATACCATCGGTAGCATCTCTTCAGGTACGCTTTCAAAGGCGATAACCTGACGTAGTTCTGGTGATACTTCTTCGAGGGTTAGACCTGCTGTTTCTTGAGCCTGTGGAGTTTGTTCAGACATGATTATTTCCTGATTTACATTGTTTCGGAAATAGTAAACTGCCTATGCAGAAAGTCAATTGTTTGGGGGCTTGAGTGTGGAGGAGAGTGAGAAGGATTTCATAGTTTTATCGTTGTGTTTGTGTATTGTTATCAGGATGTGTTGTAAACTAGGCGGTAAGGTTGGTTTCATAACAACGCTGTTGTAATCACTAATAACTATAAAGGACACACAGCATGTCAGAGATGAAAATTTTGTTAGTTGATGATGTTCATATCGAACGTATGCAGCTATCACTTCGATTGGAAAGGCTTGGTCATTTTGTCGATGCGGCTTCATGTGGTGCAGAAGCCATTGAGAAGTACGGTATCTTCCAACCTGATTTGGTACTGTTGGATGTCAGCATGCCAGATATGAGCGGCACAGAAGTTGCGCAAAAATTGCGCGAGCTGTACCCGGAATGGGTTCCGATTATCTTTTTAAGTGGTCATGATGAACCGGAAATGATTGCTCGTGCTATTGATATGGGTGGAGACGATTATATTGTTAAGCCTGTAAATAAAATTGTGCTTCAAGCAAAGTTAAAGGCAATGCAGCGTATAGCAGCAATGCGTCATAAATTAGCTGAAACGACGATGATGTTAGAAAAAGCGAATCTTCAACTGTCAAAGCAAGCGACAGAAGATGGACTGACCGGTGTCGCTAATCGTCGTTATCTCGATGCGCGACTGCAAGAATCCATTTCTGCTCACGGGAGAAATGGCTATCCATTGACAGTGTTGATGATTGATGTTGACCATTTTAAAGCGTTTAATGATAACTATGGTCATATGGAAGGTGATCGATGCTTGATGAAAATTGCAAATGCACTTTCAGAGCAATTCGGTCGAGGGGGCGAACTCGTCGGGCGCTATGGGGGAGAAGAGTTTGTTATCATTCTCGGCAATTGTGATAGAACGGATGCGTTGGAGCATTGTCAGCGCCTCCAAAAGGCGATCAGTGATTTGGCCATCCCACACCTCTTTGCATCGACGGCAAACCAGATCACGGTTAGTCAGGGCATGCTCTCTTGGGTACCAACAGGTTTAGAAACGATAGAAAATATCTACGCATTGGTGGATGAGTATTTGTATAAAGCGAAAGCACAAGGGCGAAATCAATTTGTTGCTGCCGATTTTTCTTAAAGTGTCTTTAAATTCTTAATCTAGACGTAGAAGTTGTGGTGCGGTGGTAGTAGGAAAAGTTTACCTTTCCTTATTACAGTCGCACTTTTTGGTTTTTAGCGCTTAAAAATAAGTTAAGTTGCTGGAAAAAACAGCAACCTGTTTGGGCAATATCTATATTCGTCGTGGGGTCTATTGTTAGGTTGGGGTGGGCTTGCTACTCTGCTTTTAAACCGAAGAGATAGGAAGTGTGTTTATGGATATTTCACTTGATGCAATTGAAGCTCGAATTATTGGTTGTCTGCTAGAGAAAGAGACGACGACACCGGATTTTTACCCGCTAACTTTAAACTCTCTGACGACCGCATGTAACCAAAAAAGTAATCGAGAGCCTGTTCTGCAACTCTCTGATGCTGAAGTACTTGATGGGTTAAATGCGTTGAAGTCGAAGCGTATGGTGAGTGACGATGAGTCATTTGGTGGGCGCTCAATTAAATATAAGCACCGGTTTTGCAATACAGAGTTCGGCTCCCTGAAGCTGACTAAGCAAGAGTTAGCGATTGTCTGTGTGCTATTACTACGTGGTGCTCAAACACCCGGTGAGCTTCGTACACGTACTAACAGACTGTGTGACTTTACAGATGTAAAAGAGACAGAGCAGGTGTTAGATGCACTTGCCCAGCACGATATTGGTAAGCTGGTGGTGAAATTACCACGTGAAGCGGGTAAGCGTGAATCTAGATATATGCACCTGTTTTGTGGTGATGTTGATATTCCTGCTCCGACCACTACTGCTGACACGAATTCGTTACAAAGCACTGATAGAGTCTCAGAGCTAGAACAAGAAGTGCGAGAGTTAAAAGATCGAATCGCATCCCTAGAAGAAAAACTCGACTCGCTACTGTAAATGAGCGACGTTATAAGCCCACCGCTATGGTGGGTATACTTGATTCAGACAAAAGATAATACGTTATATTGCGGTATTACCAACGATGTAGATAGGCGCCTTCGACAGCATGAACGTGGTCAGGGAGCTAAATATTTACGTGGAAAATTACCCATTTCACTAGTTTGGTCTCTGCAAGTGGGCGATAAGCAGGCTGCTGCCAAAGTTGAGTACCGCATTAAGCGTCTAAGTCGAATAAAAAAGCAGCACATTGTGACTAACATCGATACGTTTTCAGCATTGAAAGCGGCTTTTCCTGATTGGTCTTTTTTAGAAAATAATTAGAGATATTACGAATGGCACTTAAAGCCACTATTTATAAAGCAAATATTAATTTGGCAAACATGGATGAACATGTTTATTTAGATCAAACACTAACGATTGCACAGCATCCATCAGAAACGCAGCAGCGTATGATGTTGCGTGTTCTAGCGTGGGTGATGTATGCCAATGAGCATTTGCAGTTTACCAAAGGTTTGAGTGAAGAAAGTGAGCCTGCGCTGTGGCAAAAGAGTTTTGCGGATGAACTAGAAGTTTGGATCGATGTTGGTTTGCCTGATGAAAAACGCATCAAACGAGCCTCACAAAAAGCTCAGCAAGCTGTACTATTTGCTTACAACGATGATGCCTTTGGACCATGGTGGCAACAGCATCAGCCAAAAGTTTATGTGTACTCCAACCTTACGATTTATCATGTTAGCGATGAAATCATGGCAGCGTTAGAGAGTATTTGTGAGCGTACGATGAACTTACAATTTAGTATTCAAGATGGACAGATTTGGTTAAGTTCTGGCGATCTTAACCTAGAGGTTACACCCACTAAGATGCAGTAAAATAAAGGAGCTATTTTCATGGGGAACGCCGTTTTTAATGCTGCAAAAGTTGTTTGGGATTACCATCAATTATCGCAAACGCCAGTGAAATCTGATGTTATTTTGGTGATGGGAAGTAATGACTTACGCGTTGCAGAGCATGCTGCGCAACTTTATCATCAAGGGCTTGCGCCTTTAGTTGTCTTTAGTGGAGCCCAGGGACGACTAACCGAAGCGTTGTTCGATTGCTCAGAAGCAGAAGCTTTTTCTCAGGTTGCAATAGAAAACGGTGTTCCGGTGACGGCAATTGCATTAGAAAAAGAAGCGACGAATACGGGTGAAAACGTACGCTTAACGAAGGCGTTGCTTGAAAAACATGCACGTGCAACACAACGCCTCCTTGTGGTACAAAAACCGTATATGGAACGACGTGCTTATGCAACTGTTCGTCAACAGTGGCCTGAAGTTGATGTTACTGTGGCGTCGCCCAATATCCCGCTGGTGGAATATGCCACGGATAACTTTTCTTTTGCTGAAGTCGTGACGGCGATGTTGGATGATTTTGACCGAATTATTGATTATCCCGCTAAAGGATTTCAAGTCGAACAATCAATTCCTACAGAAGTACGAGCGGCGGCTGACTCGTTGCGCCAGCTCGGGTTTTAATTTAAGAGCATGAGTCACTCCTAAATTACACTCGTAGCATTCATATTAAAAACGCGCCCTGATGGCGCGTTTTTTGTTTATCAATACTGAGTAAATGTTAGTCACTACTTGATGGTTAAGCGTTTAACCCTTGCTGCCAAAATGCAATTTCCATGCGTGTTGCGGTTCGGAATATATGCACCAGAGCTTGTCCGCGCTCTGAGTTGAGTGGAATATCTTTTAATAATCTATCTAGACGCGCGCGAGTTTTGTCTGCCCCTTGTTGGAAGCATTCTTCTGCGTACATCTCAACCCAGCTGCGGTAAGGGTTGCCTTCCAAAATAGTGCTACCGGTTGCAAGGGTGTCGTCGGTCATCAATGCCGCACCAATTTCAGCATACCCGAGGGCGCAGGGTGCTAGGGCAACATAGAGATCAACCATATTGCCTTGTAAGCCGCAGTCGAGCACATATCGCGTATAGGCAACTGTCCCAAAGTCTTCGGGCTCAGCTTCCATATCCGATTCTGTTAATCCCCACTGATGACAGTAATTAACATGGTGTTGTATTTCTTGTGCCAACAAATTGTTCAATGAAGGTAGTGCATCACGCATTTCTTCTAGGTTACCCGACTTATAGATGGCGAGAGCAAAAGCACGTGCATAGTGCTTCAAAAACAAAAAATCTTGCTGTAAATAGTGTTGATAGTGCTTTTGTTTCAAGCTGCCGTTAGCCAGTGTTTTTACAAAAGTATGCTCTATATAGTTTTGCCATTCAGATTGACAGGCCGCAATGAGATCCTGATGTTTCATCGATTCAATCCCTATAAAGTTGGTAAGTAAGTGGACGTTACAGGTGCTTTTTCGATAATGCCTTGAGCTTCAAGGAAGTTGGCATATGTCTCATAGCGTTGAGGATCGACGGCAGATGGGCGCAATGCAAAGCGCGGTAAAGTATCACGCCATGCACGTTTGTTAAGCTCGTTGTCGAGTGTATCCGGTGAGTATGCGATAAACTCTTCCCATGCTTTATCGGGGTTGTTGATGATGTATTGTGTCGCAAGCTCTAATGCGCGGTTAAACTTCTTTAGAGCAGCAGCATCGTGGTTGGTTTGGTTAGCAACAATGACGAGTTCATCGTATGCCGGTACGCCATGTTCTTCGGGATAAAATGCGACGGAGTTGTACCCTTCTAGCGCAAGCTGATTACTTTCGAAGTTACGTAAGCCTCCCCAAATAGCATCCACTTTTCCTGACGCCAATGAAGAAGAAAGGGCCCAACCGACATTGATAATGTTGACTTCTTCGAACTCAAGCCCACTGTGCTCAATCATTGTACCAACGGTAGAACGCTCATGGCCTGGGATAGCCACACCGACGTTTTTGCCCTTAAGCTGAGTCAAAGATGAGATACCACTTTTTTCTAAGACCATTAAGCTATTTAAAGGCGTAGCGATCAATGTTGCAGAACGGATTAACGGTAAGCCTGCCGCAACGTCGATGGTAAGAGTAGGCTGGTAGCTCACTGCCATATCGACACGACCAGCAGCAACCAGTTTAGCGGGTACGCTGGGGTCAGCAGGCTCTTGGATGTTGATAGTTAAACCTTGGTCTTCAAATAATCCATTTTCTTGGGCAATAACGATTGGGCCATGGTTTGGGTTGACGAACCAATCAAGCATTAATGTCATGTCTTTCGCATTAACATGGCTTGTCGCAAGTAAAGTACTTAATACTAGCGCTGCTTTTTTGAGCGGTTGCTGTGTCATTCTAAATTCCTTGTCTTTATTGTGATTATCGTGGCGTTTTGACTTGTACTTATGTTTGACTATTCCAAGGAATAGCTTTTTTTAATATATTGTCCGTAATGAAATACAGGGTGATTGACATACAAGCGAGCATTAAGAGAGCAGCGAACATCTCAGCGATCATCATGCGCGCGTTAGCATGTAGCATGAGATAACCTAAGCCTTCACTGGAACCTACCCATTCACCTACAACAGCACCGATAGGGGCGACGACGACAGCAACACGTATGCCTGATGCAATGGTTGGTAGTGCTGCGGGTAATCGAACGTAACGTAAAAGCTGCCATTTAGTCAGGTTCATGGTGTGCGCTAAATCTAAGTATCCCGTGGGTGTTTGCCGCAGCCCGTCGTAGCAGCAGGTTGTAACAGGGAAAAAGATGATGATGGCTGCCATCACGACTTTCGATGCGATCCCATAACCTAGCCAAAGCATTAATATGGGAGCAATCGCAAAGACGGGGATCGCTTGGCTAGCGATGAGAATAGGCAATAACCAGCGACGCAATGGCGCGAATAACAGCATCTGCAGGGCAAAAAACAGTCCCATACTTAAACCAAGCAGCAAACCGAGACCAATTTCTATTGCCGTCACTTTTGTATGACGCCAAAGAACGTCATAGCGAGTGAAAACATTCTCTATAACTGCAATGGGTGAAGGCAAAATAAAAGGCGGGAGCTCAAAGAGATAGATCACTAACTGCCACAGTCCGATAAGGAACAAAAGGCTAGTGAGACCACGAACAATTGTTTGGCAGTGTTTAGCAATCATAGCCGCCTCCTAGCTGTTCGATGATCTGCTGATGGTGCAAGGCGAGGGTGGGGTCAATCCTCCTCGGTGGTGACGTGTTTGGTGTTTCTAATAAGGCTAATTGTGCCGGTTGGCTTTGCATCCAAAAGAGCTGATGACCAAGTCGCAATGCCTCTTGGGGATCATGCGTGATGAGTAGAACATCTTTCTCTGCTAATAGCTCAGCACTTAGGTTTTGTAGCTTATGACGTGTTACGGCGTCCAAAGCAGAAAAAGGCTCGTCCATTAGCACAACGGGTTTATCTTGCATTAACGTACGAGCCAGGGCGACGCGCTGGCGCATTCCACCCGAAAGTTGGTCAGGGCGCTTATTCGCTATGTCTGATAAACCGACATCAGACAAGAGTTGCTGGGCACTGTCAAGCTGACGTTTTGATGGCTTTTTACCTTTTATAACAATAGGTAAACAGACATTTTCGATAACACTTAACCAAGGGAAAAGTAAATCTTGTTGCCCCATATAGGCGATATGCTGGTTTGTTAACGGAATACGCATATCTTCATCTTGGAGGTAAGCGTTTCCCTTGACGGTATGTTGAGAAGAGATGAGACCTGCGAGCATCCTCAGTAAGGTTGTTTTACCACACCCGCTTTGACCTAAAATACAGGTCCAGCCTTCAATATTCAGGCTAAGGTCTTGGAACAGTGGTTTAGCCTCACCTTCAAAGATAAGGCTAAAATTTTCAATGACAATGCTCATTTATTTAAAGCATAAAAGTGGTTGACGGGACCGTGGCCGTGACCAATTTTAAGCGCATCTGCATGTTGAATAGCAGCGGTAATATAGTCTTTAGCTCGACTGACTGCGGCATGGAGATCGTTGCCTTGTGCTAGATAACTGGCAATGGCTGACGAAAGCGTACAGCCTGTTCCATGGGTATTTTCTGTTTTGTGGCGAATGACAGTGAATGCCTGTTGTTCATTTGCCGTGATCAGAAAGTCTGTCGCATGATCATCAGCATGATGGTGGCCACCTTTTAATAATATTGCGTCTGTGTTGAGGCTTTTAAGTCGAACAATTAGCGCCTCAATCTCTTCTGCTGTTGAAGGGACTGGTTGATTGGTCAGTGCGGCCGCTTCAGGTAGATTTGGTGTAATGACAGTGGCGAGTGGTAACAGGTTATCAATCAGACTTTGAATAGCATCTT
Organism: bacterium sp. HQB-150; assembly: GCA_043421945.1. Taxonomy (GTDB): domain Bacteria; phylum Pseudomonadota; class Gammaproteobacteria; order Enterobacterales; family Vibrionaceae; genus Thaumasiovibrio. The sequence continues at coordinate 38,465 of JBHOGO010000039.1, forward strand.
GCCTTAATAGAAGATCACCGCTGGTGGCAACCATTACAGGGTCAAGGACAATATGTGCTGGTTGATACTGCTTCAGTTTTTCTGCAACGATCTTGATAATATTGCTATCCGCGAGCATACCAATTTTGACCGCTTTCACATTCAAATCAGTAAAAATAGCGTCGAGTTGTTGAGCGATAAAGTCAATATCGATAGGCAGGATGCCATGAACACCCATTGTGTTTTGGGCAGTAAGAGCAGTAATCACTGAGCAGGCATAGCCACCTGTGGCAGAAATAGCTTTAATATCGGCCTGAATACCAGCACCGCCACCGCTATCAGAACCGGCAATTGTTAGTGTAATTGGAGTAGACATTCGCATCCCTATAAAACAGGCATAGGGGAGCAGACAGGACAATATGACTAGAGAGTCTCCTGTTAGTTCCCTACGCCAGTGTTAACTGAATCAGGTTCAACGGGTCCTGTGTATCCACAGTCTCAGCCTTTTGGCCCCCCGACTAACGTACTATCGCTTCATGAAGTCTGCAGATTTATCTGCTTGTCAGCCATCATTCGCGTAGTTTTATTATCAATTTCAAATCAATTCATAGAGTGGAAAGACCTGAAATTACCTTCTTTAAAGGCATCGATATAGTACACACTAAAGGGAAAGCTTGTCTAGTCTGAGTTGACTTACAATCTATCCTTAAAAGGAATAATGATTGAATTGATATAGGGAATAGTTTACTGGTGTAGTATCACGACACTTGTTATTTATAGTTTTTTCGTTCTCAGTATTGATAATTGTACTAGTAATATTCTGATGAGTTCAGAATTAAATGATGATAATAAAAGGTTGTAGTACAAAGTGAAATTCATACAAGATAGCTTGATCTTAGTGCCTAAACATCAGCTAACTCTCTTTTTTTATCATCAACATAGTCAATATATGCTAATATTCTATCCAAAGTTAAGGTTCTAGCCTTAGTTTGACGTTATAATAGTTTAGTCTCAATTATAAATGTAGATATTATGATTAAAACGTATAATTTATTTCCTTTGGTCATTTCAATTGCATTATCTTGCCATTCCTACGCCACGATGGTTAATCCTATGTCCAGGGCAAGATCATGAACGTTTTTCGAGCAAAATGATCAGTTTGACGATCAGTTTTACTTGTGATCTTATACTCC
>JBHOGO010000003.1:0-157303 GCA_043421945.1 bacterium sp. HQB-150
GTTCCTGACATCTTCAATTTTCCTGAAGAAGCCTCAGCGTATAGAAGCGCTGCTGATGATTATGACGCTAAGCCTTCTCGTATACGCGAGTTTAGAGCACAAAATCCGAGAGCAACTCACCAAGGCAGAAGAGTTCTTCCCGAGCATGGTGAAGAACAAGACGACAACTAAACCGACGGCACGTTGGGTGTTCCTAAAGTTCGAAGGGGTCGACACCCTAGAGTTTGGTGATCAAAGCTTCATAACGGGAGTCCAAGAGTATCAAACTCGGCTTCTCAAACTGCTTGGTGCTCTATATGAATCAGTTTATTCCTAAGTGGGCTGCGGAATCTCGGATATATCACTTTTTGCATCATGGTTTCATTATCAGCAAGATCAAGGTCACATTTATATAAGTTGATTGACTGGATAAATGGCTGATCTATGTATGTATTATATTTTGTGCTGATAAAGACGTGATATGCGTGGTTGATTTTTGACCACGCTATCATTAGTGTCTGTCTGTCATTGGTGAGTGGAAGAGGGTGAAGTAAATGGAGCAACGTCATACATGGAAGAAGTTGTACATAGTCGGTATCGTGTTTTTGCTTAGTGCTTTTAATGCATCGTCCTACGCATCAAATACGACGACCCCCGCAAGTCATTTAGCAGCAACTCTCTCTTTAGTTAAGCTAGAAGCAAAAGAAGGTGATCAGCAGCTACAGCTGTATTTAGGTCAAGCTTACCTATTTGGTCTTGATGGTGTTGAACAAGATCCACTTCAAGCCATGTATTGGTTAGAGCTTGCTGCAATCGACGATTCTCAAGTAAAAAAACTCATTGCACAGCTTTTTCACTATGGCGAAGGGCTGCCGAAGAACAATGAAATGGCTTTTCACTGGTATATGAAAGCGGCAAAGGCGGGTGATGTTGAAGCCATGGAGCGTGTCGCGTCGTTTTATGCGACAGGTATGGTGGAAACGGATGATAGCTGTAGCGACGCTATTGCTTGGTACCAAAATGCCGCAGGAAAAGGATCAATATTATCTCGTCGTAACCTAGTGTGGTTGTATTCAACGTGCCCGAATCCAAATTTACGAGATGGAGATTTAGCACTGAAGATTGCTAAGCAGCTCATCGCCCGTTTACCGCAACTTGATGCGAGTGATTTTGATAATTTAGCTGCCGCTTATGCTGCGTGTGGTGAGTTTGATAAAGCGATAGAAGCCCAGCGCCAAGCCATGGCATCTTTAGGAAATGAAGACGGTATACAAACGCGATATCAGACCTTCCAACAACGATTAGAACATTATAAGCAGCATCGTATTTGGATTGATGAATAGCTTTAAGTCCTGACATTTAGTATTAAAAGTGAAGCGCCTATTGGCGCTTTATTTTTTCAAGGTACACCTCTATCCACCAACGCTAGCACGAATACTTCATCACTCATCTTTATTTAAAAAGTGCTATTTAATTGCCTCTCAAATGTTTCAACTTGTAACCATTTCTGGTTTAATGCAAATGATAATGATTATTGAACTCTTTACATGAATTAGGACAAGGATGAAACATGCTCAACAAACGTTCACTCTGGATCCCTTTAGGACTACTTGCTTCGCCAGCTTTTGCTGCTACAACAGTGACCGAGAAAGCGGTGGTGGAACATTATGCAACCATCGCTCATGCGGTTTACGCAGATGCGTTAACAACGGCTACGTCGCTAGATGAAGCATTGCATGCCTTACTTGCTAACCCCAATGAGAAGACACTCACAAGTGCAAAAGAAGCTTGGGTAGCTTCTCGTGTTCCGTATCAACAGTCAGAAGTGTTCCGGTTTGGTAATGCCATTGTGGATGATTGGGAAGGCCAGCTAAACGCTTGGCCATTGGACGAGGGGTTAATTGACTATGTTCAAGCTAATTACCAATACGAGCTTGGCAATGATGGCGCGGTTGCCAATATTATTGCTAGCGACAAAGTACAAGTCGGTAATCAGTTCTTAGATGTGAGCACTTTAACCCCTGAATTATTGGCTGATTTGAATGAGGTTGGTGGCTCAGAAGCGAATGTGGCAACAGGTTATCACGCTATTGAATTCTTACTCTGGGGTCAGGACTTGAATGGCACTGCAGCAGGGGCCGGAGAGCGCCCAGCATCGGATTTTGAATTAGGTAGTGAGTGCACGAACGGGAACTGTGAACGAAGACGCCAGTACCTTATTGCTGCAAGTGAGCTACTGCAAAGTGACCTTTCATGGATGGTAGAACAATGGGCTGTTGAGGATGATTCAAACTATCGTGCGACCTTATTGAGCGAGTCTTCGGAACAAGGCTTACGCAAAATGTTGTTTGGAATGGGCTCGCTCTCACTGGGTGAATTAGCGGGTGAGCGTATGAAAGTAGCATTGGAGGCAAACTCATCTGAGGATGAGCATGATTGTTTCTCTGACAATACGCACAACTCACACTATTACAACGAGCAGGGAATCTATAACGTATATATGGGGACTTATGTACGTGCAGATGGCTCACTACTGACAGGTCCTAGCCTACATGATTTGGTCGAGCAAAAAGATGCCTCAGCAGCCGCTGGCATTCAAAAAGAATTTGATGCTGCTCGTAATGAAGTCTACGCACTCGTGAATTCAGCTGAAGTGGAAAATATCTATTTTGATCAGCTTATTGCATCCAATAACCCTGCTGGGAATGCTCTTGTGAATAGTGCGATTGACGGTCTTGTTAAACAGACTATTGCGATTGAACGCAGTGCAAATCTACTTGGTATTACCAACCTTAATCCAGATACCGCAGACCATGAATTTTAACTGCAGGTAGCGCTTCGTATTGATGCGTTCCTTTTTGAATAAGAGTGATGGCCCGCGCACTGCGGGCCTTTTGAGTTTGATACTGGATTAAAGCAATGTTTAAAAAATGGTTAGTAGTATTGTTCGGTTTCTCGCTAAGCATCAATGCAGAAGAGCTAAGTGCTGAAGAGCTAAGCCGTCATGATAATGAGACCCAAAAAACAGCTTATGTCAGCATGGCCAAAACTGGTGGCGGTACGACAACAAGTAAAGAAGGCCCTAATGCTTTTTCTCAACCCGCCAGTAATTTGCCACTTATCGACAAGATAGACTTTAGTGTTGGCAACAGTTTTTTTCGGAATCCCTGGGTTACCGCTCCTGCCAGTACCGATGCAAGAGATGGACTGGGGCCGCTGTTTAACACGAATGGTTGCCAAAATTGCCATATTAAAGATGGCCGGGGCCACGCACCTCGCGAAGGCGACACCAATGCCGTGTCGATGTTAATTCGATTATCTATCCCACCACAAAATGAGATGCAGCGACGACAACAACAGCGGGATGGGGTGGTGCCAGATCCTATTTATGGTGGTCAACTGCAAGACTTTTCTATTCCCGGTGCAAAACCTGAAGGACAAATCAACATCACGTATCGCTATTTTGATGTCTCTTTTGCTGATGGTAGTACTGTGCAATTGCGTGAGCCTAATGTCAGTATTATTGAACTCAATTATGGCGAATTGCATGAGCAAATCATGATGTCAGCCCGTGTTGCGCCACCCATGATAGGTTTAGGTCTGTTGGAGTCTATTCCTGAAGAGACCATTCATCATTTTGCTGAGGTGCAGCAGGCTGAAGATGATGGTGTTTCGGGGAAAACCAATAAAGTATGGGACGTTCAGAAAAATGACTTTTCGCTTGGACGCTTTGGTTGGAAAGCTGGCCAGCCAAGTTTGATGCAGCAAAATGCAGCGGCATTTAATGGTGATCTTGGGTTGACCAGTGCCCTTTTTCAGACGACAGACTGCACAGAGAAACAAGTACGTTGCCATCAATTACCTCATGGAGGAGAGCCAGAAGTGAGTGATGAAATACTGGGTTTTGTTGAATTTTATTCCCAGCATCTCGCTGTACCCAAGCGCCGAAATATTGATCAACCTTTGGTGATTGCGGGTGAGTCACTGTTTGAGTCTGCAAATTGTCATGCGTGCCACCAGAGCAATATTAAAACCGGTGAAATTGAAGGGCGTCCTGCATTGTCGAATCAAATTATTCACCCTTATACGGATTTGCTTCTCCACGATATGGGTGAAGGTTTAGCGGATCATCGCCCAGAGTATTTAGCAAATGGTAAAGAGTGGAGAACAGCGCCTTTATGGGGCTTGGGCTATACCGAAGAAGTTAACGGTCATACCGAGTTTCTACACGATGGGCGAGCGCGAAATGTTATGGAAGCGGTGTTATGGCATGGGGGAGAGGCCGAATCAAGTAAGCAGCGTGTACTCTCAATGTCTAAAGCAGAGCGTAAAGCGCTTCTCGCTTTTTTGAATTCTTTGTAAAGGAGGGCATCAACATGGAAATCACACAATTTCGCTCCGTTCGAACTCTTATCCGCTCTGCAATGGAATATTCGGTGATACTGGCTCTACTACTTGTTAACTTGATATTCAGCGCAAGCGCTGCTGAGGTCAGCATCCCAGAGAAGACCACTCCCTCTTCTCATGCCGATGGTATACATCATCCCTTCGGCACCGTAGCAGCGATACAGCAGTACGACCTTCAAGCTGCTGTCGATCTGCACAATGCAGCTAAGCACCTTCAAAATCAGATGGATCTTTATTGCGCTATCGAAGGACATATCTCTCCTGTGCGAGATGCTTGGCGACAGCTTTCATTGAGATGGATGCATTTCCAGGGGCGCGAAGATACTCCGCTCTCTGTTCAACCTCTCGTCTGGCATATCCAATTTTGGCCAGATAAAAAGAATACAACAGGCCGTAAGATTCAAGAGATGCTGGAATCTGACAACCGTTATGAAATGGAAGAGATCACACAGCTTAGCGTTGCTGCAAGAGGGATAGGTAGCCTTGAATGGTTTCTCTTTGATGAAGCTTCGGATCTAAACAGCGGGCTCCAATGTAGAGCAGCTATGGCTCTCAGCCGTGATCTTGCCAATACGACGCAGCACTACTCTCTTGGTTGGGAAGCTCCCGACTGGCTTGAAATGTCAGATAAGCACCAAACCGCTGCGCACTTTGCTGCGCTTAGCGATCAGATTGCTTTTGTTATCAAAAAACTCAATTTACCACTGGGCACAAAAGGGCGTGCTAACCCTTACTTTTCTGAAGCGTGGCGATCTGAGTATTCACTCATGTTACTGAAACAATCCGTGGTCCAGTTACAGCAGTATTGGCTGGTGGCGGTGAAGCCAGCTGTCGTTGACATTCACGAATTAGAAATGGCGCAAAGCATTGATATCATTTTTTTAAGGTTACTTGATAGTTGGCCGCAAGGTGACTCTCTTCGAGATCTACTTGGTACCCCAGAAGGTTATCGTAAGGGCTTAGCTATTCGAGCGCAGTTACAAGGTATTGCCGAACAACTGGAGATTGAAATAGCCCCCGCTTTAGGGGTGACCGTTGGCTTTAATGCTTCTGACGGTGATTAACCATGGTGGTTAGGGGCATGAGCTAGCGCATGAGAGAGCTAGCCTGTAGAAGGAAATATGTTATTGAAGGAGCAAGTCCATTGCAGAAGCTAACGAGGCGTGAAGCTTTACTGGCGATAGGAGGGAGTACACTCTCTCCACTTCTATTGGGTGAGACATTATGGGGTATACCTAGTCATGCTGATGGTCATGCGGTTGGTCATCATGATGAGATGAAGCCTTTTCGAGGAATCATTGGCTGCGCAAAAGTTGACACTGGCTATGCGGTCGTTGTGACAGATCAGCGTTTTAACCCAACACATGCTTACCCTATCCCCCAACGAGGGCATGATGTCGTTGTTCATCCACAGTATCCGCTTGCTGTTGCGATTGCGCGACGTCCAGGTTTATTTTTACAGCCTATAAATTGGTTAAATGGGGAAAACTGGGAAAGCGTTCTTGCTCCCTCTGATCGTGTTTTTTATGGTCACGGCCTATTTTCGTCAGAAGGCACATTTTTCTATACCACTGAAGGTGTTAGAGAGACTAGTGAGGGAGTTCTGGGTATTTATCATGTGGATGTTGATCAAAAAGCGTTTAAGCGGGTAGGGGAGTGGCCGATAAATGGAATAGGGCCTCATGAATTAGTTTGGGCGACTAAAGACATATTAGCTATCGCTGTTGGGGGGGATTCAAACTCGCGGCAGAGAGAAATTGAATTTGGATGCGATGGAGCCGGCACTGCAATATATCGATGCAGCTTCTGGTCGTATTATTGAGACAGCTGTCTTACCTGATAAGCAAGCGAGTATTCGACACCTTGATGTCACGACAGAAGGTGAAATTGTCGTCGGTTTACAACTACAATGTGAATTACCAAGTGATATACCATTGGTTGCGTTTCATCGCTTAGGGCAAGAGATTCGCTACGTTGAAGCTGAAGATCATGTTTGGCATCGTTTTCAAGGCTATGTGGGTAGCGTGAGTTGCAATAAAAGCAGTGTCGTAGTGACTTCACCACGTGGTGGCTGTTTTGGGATCATATCACTTACAGACAAAGCATTAACTGAGTCGCATAGTATGAAAGATGTATGCGCAGCAGCAAGGCGTGGGCAAGGATGGCTACTTGGTACTGGGCTTGGTTATGTGTTAGATTTTCAATCCACTTCAGATTATGCAACTATAGGCTTAAAAGAGGTGGCGTGGGATAATCACTGGGCGTTAATTTATGATTAGTTTATTCAGTGACTTATCAATAAAACAAAAACAAAATCAATATTACGGGTAGAAGTTTGCCATACTGAAACTGAGGACCCGGCAAGTTGGAGCCAACATAGAATGCGTATTACGTACAGACCGTTGAGCCACTGTCTTTGGTTATTAGTGGCATTGCTTTCATGGCCGAGTTTGGCGGTGAAAACTGAAACCTATTCCGGCGCTGATGCTGTTTCGACTGCATGGGTGGTTGAGCACGTGCCGACAAATGTGTCACTTCGTTACCCCGAGCTTGTGACATCCCTTTATTCGACTATACGACTGAATGCCTTTTGGGAAGACAGTCGTGTACGAGCAAGCCTAGAGCAGCAGATCAATGTTATCGCGTTAGCGGAAATAAGCCCATGGTTCGAAGAGCGGGCCCGTAACTTATCAATATTGAAGCGTGAAGAGCGCTGGCGTAGTTATGATGTTGTTGCCACAGACACCTTGCTTGCCTTCTTACGCTATCGTGGCGACCTTGCCCATGAAGGGAAAGCGTGGTTGTTTGGCGCTGGCGTGCAGTCACTGGGTCTACAACCTGATCTTATTGAGGTGCAGAGTTTCTTAGACGCTTGGGAAGGAAACTACCTCTACTCATGGTTAGAGGGTAAGAAGCCGTTTGGTGATGCTTATGCCAATATGCTTGACGGTATTTTAACGCTTCAGGCGTTAGAAGCCCGAGTGCTTCCAGTCATCAATGGGGATGGCGTTCTCCGTCCCGGCGATACCCTTTATGATACAGCACCCCTGATTGAGCTTTTGGTGACTTTGGGGGATCTATCTAATGAATCGGCATCATACCTTAATGCGTTACCGAACCTTACTGAGTATCACCCACTTCTTGTTCAGGCAGTGAAACACTTTCAATTGCGACATGGATTGGCAGATGATGGGGCTATTGGACCGAAAACACGCCAATGGCTGAATACGCCCGCCGGTGAAAAAGTTCGTTTGATGGCTCTCAATATGGAGCGACTGCGTTTATGGACCCCTCAGCGGCATAATATGCTTGTTGTTAATATTCCTGACTATGGTTTAACGCTGTGGAAAAATGATGAAGTCGAGTTTCAAAGTAAAGTGATTGTTGGACGTCCTTCTCGACGCACACCGCTCCTATACTCCCAACTTGATACTGTTGTCTTCAATCCTCCGTGGAATGTCCCTGAGTCCATCATGGAAAAAGACATTTTGCCGAAAGTGAAGAAAGACTCTAGTTATTTGGCCAATAATAATTATGAAATCATCGAGGGGTGGCGTTCGTCGCAACGTATATCGGCAGAGAGTATTGATTGGGACTCACTAAATGTTGAACGTTTTCCGTATCGCCTGCGCCAAACACCGGGGAATCACAATGCGCTAGGCAGATATAAATTTAACATGCCAAATAGCAATGCTATTTACTTGCATGATACACCGGCGAAAGGTTTATTTAATCGTTCACAGCGCGCATTTAGTTCTGGCTGTATCCGTGTTGAGCAAGCACATGGTCTTGCCATGTTGCTAATGGATCGTGCGGGTGTTGCTCCTGCTAAAGTCGATGGCTATCGACACGGCGGAAATACTAAGTTTGTCTCCGTTAGACGCCATGTACCTGTTGAGACTATCTATCAAACCGCATGGGTCGATGATAACAAGGGTTTACAATTCCGAACTGATATCTATAAATACGACCAGAATCAGCGTTGGCCGTTTGATGAAGAGCTATTGATGGCACTGGGTATTTAACCCTGTATTGATGAGTGCTGTGAGACTTTGATCGCACAGCGCTCAGTGTTATCCTTCTTCTAAATAGACAGCAATCGGACGTCAGTCAATGAGCCTTAAATATCAAATTGTTCCCGTTACTTCCTTTCAGCAAAACTGTTCGGTCGTTTGGTGTGATGAAACGCATCAGGCGGCAGTGATCGATCCTGGTGGTGATATCAAACGTATCGTTGAAGTCATCAATGAAAATGAGCTGCAGGTGACGAAGGTGATTCTTACGCATGGCCATATGGATCATGTTGGTGGTACCCCAGAGCTCGTAGAAGCACTCGGTGTGCCGGTGATCGGCCCACATAAAGATGACGTTTTTTGGCTTCAGGCGTTACCTGCTCAAAGTAATATGTTTGGCTTCCCTCATCTCGATCCGTTTGATCCTACTGAGTGGTTGGAAGATGGTGATAGCATTGAAGTGGGTCAGTGCGTGCTCCAAGTTATCCATACCCCAGGACATACACCGGGGCATGTCGTCTTGTTCAATGAAGATGAAAAATTAGCCTTTGTGGGGGATGTTCTCTTTAATGGTGGTATTGGACGCACAGATTTCCCTAAAGGAAACCACCAAGATCTGATGGACTCTATTAAGTTGAAGCTTTGGCCTCTAGGGAATGATGTCACTTTTATTCCTGGGCATGGCCCTATCTCTACGTTTGGGAAAGAGCGAATCTCTAACCCATACGTTGCAGATGAAATGCCGATTTACTAGTAGAATGAGTGTTAGTTAATAATGGGCGTAGTGCAGACTACGCCTTTTTTGTACCTTTCTTTTTGTTATTTGATTGCGAGTGGTTAGGCTAGGGCTTGGGAGCTGAAGCTGCCGCTAAGTATCGTCGGGCCAACCCAACAAATTCGTCACACGGCATACCTAACATCTCTTCTGGTATCAGTAGTTCCCCCCCCAATATCTCTTTGTTATACCGTAATCGATTGGCAAATATAGCGAGTAAGCCTGTATATTTCGTTCCTGCTTGATCGGTGTATGGTGTGTCGTCGAACAACATATCTTCAATATCGACACTGCCTCGCTTTCCCCGGCGGTAAGCCATCATAAGAAGTACTTTTTGTTCGTTGAGTAGACGGCTTACTAAGCGTGGCGAAATGCTTTTCAATAAATGGTCAAAACTATACAGTTGAATGCTCACCCAAGGGATGGGTTCATACCAGCCTTCTTTCTCTAATTGGAGTTGTTCTATTTTCCTCATATCTTTCCAGCGACTACTCCAACCACCCGACGGGTGATGTAGTGTTAGGTGCATATAAGTCAATGTCATACAAATGGCCGGTTTACGAGCGATTTGCCAATAGAAGAAAGCGAGTGTAAGAGTACTGACAGAAAGCACGGAAACTAGCCAGCTAGGGGATACCTTAACAGTGATAAGCGCGATGGCCAGCAGAGCGAGGATGCCGAATGCAAACCACGCAAGGTGAGTATACAAGCTAGGCGGAATCGCACTGAGGTGTCGAGTTTTCATTTAATGCTCTCAATTGAGGCTTGTTACATTAAATACGCAGCACTCGCGCACTAGGAACCAATCGCAGTTCATTTAATTGTAGCCTTTGCATTCTTCACTTGTGTATCTGAGTCCCTTTCTCGTCTGGTTGAATTCCCATATGGTCACAACCAGTATTGATATTAGTGTGTTTTCGTCAGGTGAAACAGAGTGCATTATTAAGTGTACAGTACTATTGGGTGGTGTCTTTTTATAAAACTTCTACCTTTGACTTTTCTCGGTCATTTATACACCTCGAATAAGGTGTAATATCTCAAAAAATGGGTTATTTCACATAATATTGCTCAAATGATGGCCAAAAACAGTCAGTAAGCTACAAACGTGCGGCGTTTTTTGGTATAAAACGCGCTTACTTTTTCGCTGTCACACGGCGCAAGTAAGCAACGGAGTAGAATATTTAATGAGAATTTCTCACAAACGTAAGGTTCAGCTTAAGCTGAGCAAAAAGCTGAAAGTGACTGACAAGGCAAACCGCCCTGTACGTACACCAGCAAAAGCTGAAAAAACAGCGTCGAAGGTACAAGTTGAAGCAAAAGCACCTGAGGCTGTGGTTGAAGTCGCTGCACCAGCAGCTGATACAACAAAAAGCGCAGTATCTCTGACCCCTAAGCAACAACAAGTTCTTGATATCGTGCTAGTAAATGCTGAAGGCATCAACCCTAAAGGGATTGGTCTAGCAGCAGGCCAAGAAGATGCGAAAGCAGCTTCATGGGCGACGGGTGCGTTGAAAAAACTAGTCGAAGAAGGCCTAGTAGAACGTATCCAACTCGCTGGCAACAAGGTGCTTTATAAAGCGGCCTAATTGCCCTTTCCGCCTTGTGTTTTAGTCTAAATGAAACACAAGGCGGAAAATCATTTAAATCCCTGTCTTATTTGCTTATTCCCTAACAATCTCATAATTAAGCCTTTTCAAGCGCCGAACCCTCAAAAAATTTGCTATACCTTAAGTACCGGTCTCCATAATCGGTATTAGAGGGGCTCTGTATGACAATGGTTAGCGCGAAAGAATTTGCGCATTGGCTTCGACAGCGTTTTAGTGATGATGAGAAAGGGGTCAGCCTCACTCGTAAAGATATCAATCACCTCACTGGGCGACAAAGCTTTAATCAAGGTTTCATTAATGATATTCATTATGAACTGATGAGGCATGGTATGGCATTTGTCACCGATACGGGACGTGAAAAGTTCTATCTGATAGCCGTATCTGATCGGCCGTGGCGAGAGCAACTAGAAGCGCAGTATGAGCGAGAGCTTTATTGCAACAATGTATTACCCTTCGACTTTGATCGCTCAGGGTAAGTGAATTCGTTTAGAATCAGAAAAGCCCGCGTAACATCGTTACGCGGGCTTTTTTTATTGATGGCCATCTGCTCAGCCAGATATGCTCAAGGTCTTACTGAGAGGCTTACAGGACTGCTGCAATGCCTTTGCAGAGTGGTTGCATGTTCGATTTTGTCATACCAGCTACACTAATACGGCCAGATCCAACAATGTAGATACCAAATTCTTCTTTCAGACGCTGTACTTGGGCTTTACTGAGCCCAGAAAAAGAGAACATACCGTTTTGGCGTTCGATGAAGCTGAAATCTGCATCAACACCTAACTCTTTCAGCGTGTTAACAAACAGAGTACGCATCTCTTGGATTCGGTCGCGCATTTCAGCGACTTCTTGTTCCCATTCAGCGCGAAGGGCTGCGTCATTTAAGATCTCAGTAACGATCGCTGCGCCGTGAGCTGGTGGGTTAGAGTAAATAACACGAGCGATAGATTTTACTTGGCTAAATGCCGTCGTGCCTACTGCGTTGTCTTTTGCTACCAGCGTGAACGCACCTACACGTTCGTTGTATAAACCAAAGTTTTTGGAGAAAGAACTCGCCACAAGTAGTTCATCACATTGCGCAGCAAAGGTGCGTAGGCCTTGTGCGTCTTCTTCTACACCAGAGGCGAAACCTTGGTAAGCAAAGTCAAACATCGGCAGTAGTTTCTTCTCAACACACAGTGCAGCAAGCTGCTCCCATTGCGTTGCATCCGGGTCGATACCTGTCGGGTTATGACAGCAGCCGTGTAGTAGCACGACATCGCCTTCAGAGGCTGTTTGTAGATCACTGAGCATGGCATTAAAGTCCATGTCTTTCGTTTCAGCGTTGTAGTAACCGTATTGTGCCGTTTCAAGGTTTGCAGCAGCAAATACACCGTTGTGGTTAGCCCACGTAGGATTACTAATCCAGACCTTTACATCGCCAAGTTGACGTCTGATAAATTCAGCCGCTAAACGAAGTGCACCAGTACCACCAGGTGCCTGTGCTGTAAGAGCACGCTTATCTTTGATAATGGTAGCGTCAGCACCAAAGAGCAGTTGTTGTACGGCTAGGCCGTATTCAGCCGTACCTGGAATGCTTAGATAAGACTTTGTAGTTTCTTTTTCTAGCAGAATTGCTTCTGCTTTTTTGACAGTAGCAAGAACAGGTGTTGTTCCCGCTTCGTTTTTATAAATTCCCACACCCAAGTTAATTTTCTCAGGGCGAGTATCATTTTTAAATTCTTCGGTTAGACCAAGGATAGGGTCAGCGGGGGCGGCAACAATTTTCTCAAACATTAGCGTCATCCATGCGGTAGTGAAAGGGGATACCCCTTTATACTTTTGCAGGCTTGAAATCGCAATGGTCAGCTACAAATATTACGCAAAAGTTGCGTTTGATATAAATACTTATGCTTAAACGGTAATTTCAGTGATTGACTCGACTTGTTGATATGTGACTCATCGATAGGTGATCGTCGCAATGATGATGATGATGATGTTGGTGAAGGAGGGGCCAAAGACTCTGAAAATTGTTTAGGAGAGTAGGGAGGAGACAAAAGACACATACGCTGTGCTATCAAGGTTGTTTAGTGGGTGGCTACTGAAACAAAAAAGGCTGCATTTCTGCAGCCTTTGGACGTTTTCTATGATTAGAAATTCGCAGAGCGTGCTGCACGTGGGAATGGGATCACATCACGGATGTTCGCCATACCTGTTACGTATGTGACTAGGCGCTCAAAGCCAAGACCAAAGCCAGCGTGCGGAACGGTACCGTAACGACGTAAGTCTAAATACCAGCTCATGTGCTCAGGGTCGATACCCATTTCAACCATACGTTTTTCTAGTAGGTCGATACGTTCTTCACGTTGAGAGCCACCGATGATCTCACCGATACCCGGAGCTAGAACATCCATCGCAGCAACTGTTTTGCCGTCATCATTCATACGCATGTAGAAAGACTTGATATCTTTCGGGTAGTTTTTAACAACAACAGGTGCTTTGAAGTGCTCTTCTGCAAGGTAACGCTCGTGCTCAGAAGACATATCGATACCCCACTCAACAGGGAATTCGAACTCTTTACCTGAATCAAGAAGGATTTGAATCGCGTCAGTGTAATCCACTTGAGCAAAATCAGACTCGACAAAGTTTTCTAGGCGAGTGATCGCTTCTTTGTTAATGCGCTGGGCAAAGAATTCAAGATCATCACGACGCTCTTCAAGTACCGCTTTGAACACGTACTTCAGCATGTCTTCAGCTAGCTTTGCTGCATCTTCTAAATCAGCGAAAGCAACTTCAGGCTCAACCATCCAGAATTCAGCAAGGTGGCGGCTTGTGTTAGAGTTTTCAGCACGGAAAGTAGGGCCGAAGGTATAAACCTTGCTGAGTGCACAAGCGTACGCTTCAGCGTTCAATTGGCCAGATACCGTTAGGAATGTTTCTTTACCGAAGAAGTCTTTATCGTAGTCAACCTCACCTGCGTCGGTCATTGGTGTGTTGACCATATCCAGTGTAGAGACGCGGAACATTTCGCCAGCACCTTCACAGTCAGACGCTGTAATCAATGGCGCAGACATCCAGAAGTAGCCTTGCTCATGATAGAAACGGTGAATAGCCTGTGAAAGACAGTTACGAACACGTGCAACGGCACCAATCACATTGGTACGAGGACGTAGGTGAGCGACTTCACGTAAATACTCAATTGAGTGACGTGTTTTAGCCATTGGGTACGTTTCGGCATCTTCAACCCAACCCACTACGGTTACTTGAGTTGCTGCAAGTTCAAAGTCTTGCCCTTTTGCCGGAGACGCAACAACAGTACCTGTCACCTCAACAGAACAACCTGTTGTCAGCTTTAGAACTTCGTCATTATAATTATTCAGTTCATTTGGGACCACGGCCTGAATCGGGTCGAAACAAGAGCCGTCATAAATGGCAAGGAAAGAGATCCCAGCTTTGGAATCTCGACGAGAGCGGATCCAACCACGAACAGTGATTTCACTGTCTACCGCGATTTTACCGCTGAGCACGTCAGTTACAGGCGCGTAAGTCGTCATGCTAAATAATACTCCATGGAGGCACGAACATGTGCTGATTTTATGAGATGTAAGGGTGCAATATTACCTGTCTGGCGTGAGGCTTCAACCCTTGTGTGACTTGGAAAGCTAAATTGATGGAAATCACGCTTTAACGTTCAGCTAGATGCTCAATATTTATGCTAAAAGCTCACGGTTTTCAATCAATGAAGCAAAAGCTGTTCTCTTATCGACTGAGTCGTGAGGCTGTAAAAATATATAAACGGACTAAAAGCATTTGCTCTGGATACTTTTTGTATGCAAAAACAGAGGTTTTGTTATGAATATTTTGGTGGTTTCTTACGGCGCTAGAGGCTACTGTCTGAAAGAATAGGATACAAAATGCGAAAGCTTCATGCGAAAATAGTAAGATAACAAGCGTCAAATGCCCTTTGAGTTGTGCTGCTGGTTTATTTTTCATCAAAAAATAACCGCTGTTTGTAATGACATATTTGAGCTATCCATCTTAAATTGTGTCAAAAAACATTCAAACTATGTGATTAAAATCACGTACGGGTAACATTTAGCTTAACAATTTCTTCGCAAAGTAAAAAAATAGTTTCATTATCCAAAATTGGAGTTCAGGGATGTTTTTTGCCCAACCTGGTCATATTGATCATATTAAGCGCAATAATGCGGGAAACGTTTACCGCCTGATTGATCAGCATGGGCCTATTTCTAGAATCGAACTCTCGAAACAGAGCCAGCTTGCCCCCGCCAGTATCACCAAAATAACGCGTGAATTGATGGAGTCACACCTTATTCAGGAAACGCAGATTATTGAGCCTGCAAGCCGAGGCCGGCCAGCCATTGGGTTACGGACTCGAAATGAAGGCTGGCAATTTATGTCTATCAGGTTGGGGCGTGGCTACCTGACCATTGCACTGCATGAACATGGCGGCGATCTACTGATTGATGAGCGCCAAGATATTGAAGAGCTCGAGCAAGATGCGCTGCTAGAAAAACTGATCGTAGAAATCGATAGATTCTTTGCTAGCCACGTGAGTGAGGTCGATCGTGTCACCAGCATTGCTATTTCGTTGCCAGGATTGGTGAATGCGGCTGAAGGTGTTGTGATTCAAATGCCGCACTATGATGTGGATAACATGCCGTTAGGTCCTCGACTCCATGAAGCCACGGGGCTGCCCGTTTTTGTGGCGAATGATACGCACGCATGGGCACTGGCTGAAAAATTATTTGGCAATTCACAAGACGAAGATAACTCGATTTTAGTGTCGATTCACTATGGGGTCGGAGCGGGAATTATTTTGGATGGGAATGTCCTCCAAGGCCGATTAGGGAATGTCGGCGAGATGGGACATATCCAAATTAAGCCGTTTGGTAAAAAATGTTTTTGCGGCAATCATGGGTGTTTGGAAACAGTCGCAAGCCTTAGTGCTGTAAAAGCTCAGGTGGAGGAGCTACTAGCGGAGTCAAGACCAGTAGAAGCACGCCCATCTATACTGTATGGCGGCCCTATTACGGTAGAGAAAATCTGTGAAGCAGCGGTAGCGGGTGATCCACTGGCCAAACAGGTCATTGTTGAACTTGGACATAACCTTGGGCAGGCCATTGCAATTATGGTTAACTTATTCAACCCACAAAAGATTTTGATTGGTGGGGAGTTTAATCGCGCGAAAAAAGTGCTTTATCCTGCCATTCGTGAATGCATAGAAAGTAGTGCGTTACCGGCTTATTGGGAGAGTCTCGTCATAGAGGAAAGTTGCTTTTACACCCAAGCAACCATGCCCGGAGCAGCCCTGGTTAAACAAGCGATGTATAACGGCGAGCTACTGATGAAAATGATCGAAGGTTAGCTAATGCCATTGTGCATGAGTTAAATGAGCTATTAATGCAGCTGCTTGCTGATCACCATTGTTGTTAGAAAGGACAAGGCTTCTTGATGATTCTGCTGCGCTAAATACCACTGTTTTTGGTTGGTTGCCAAAGGAATGATTTCTAAAAAGCGGCTACAAACCCAATCAGGATCGGTGAAATCTGTCACGTTGTACAAGTCACTCAATTCGGGGTGAGTCGCATATATTTTTCTGAGCTGCGTACTGAGTGATTCGAGTTTAGGTTCAATCGCACTGGTTGGCATCCAACCGGTTGTACGCTCTGTGTCGCCGACCCAAAGCCCATCCTCTTCTTGATAAGGACTCTTTATTTCAACGATATTGAGTCCTCTAATTGTGATACCTAAGGTATTGTTTTCGAGTGGATATACCTCATCCACTTTGACTAAGGTACCAAATTGGCAGATACGCTCTCCTTCCTGCATCGCCATTACAAATCCGGTACCGTTATTTTGACAAGCTTCAATCATCCTTAGATAACGCGGCTCAAAAATACGTAATTGCGTGACACCCTTGGGCAATAAAAAGACAGAGATTGGAAAGAGATAGTGTTTCATCATTAAACTCATCGAAAACCTCTGCTATATAATGTTACCGATAGAAGAACATCTACTTTACCACAACCTCATTTATCCGGCGAAAAAGTAACCAGTCGATAAAGCACTCATCTTGCTATGACGCAATAACAAGATTATTGTCTAGCGCACTTCGAATAGCATTAATGAGTGTGTTGAGCTGCTGATAATTCGTTTGAAACGGAGGCATCATATAAATGAGCTTCCCAAAAGGCCTGATCCAAACCCCTTGCTCTACAAAATGTTGTTGGATTGCTGCCATGTCAACGGGATGAGTCAACTCAACAACACCAATGGCACCTAGCCAACGTATTTCAGCCACCCATTGATTATTGGTGAGAGTCGGCAGTAATGTCGCAAATGCTGCTTCGATATCGGAGACTTGCTGTTGCCAGACCCCTTCATTCAGTATGGCGAGGCTTTCATTAGCCACTGCACATGCGAGTGGGTTACCCATAAAGGTTGGCCCGTGCATGAAACATCCTGCTTCTCCTCCACATACCGTATCGGCAACATGAGACGTCGTCATAGTGGCTGAAAGCGTCATATAACCCCCAGTGAGCGCCTTACCGACACACATAATGTCAGCCAGTATTTCAGCGTGTTCACAGGCAAACATTTTGCCCGTACGCCCAAAGCCAGTGGCTATCTCATCGATAATGAGTAACACGTTGTATTTGTCACAAAGCTTTCGTGCTTGGCGTAGAAACTCAGGGTGATAAAGCCGCATCCCTCCGGCACCCTGCACAATAGGTTCGAGGACAACAGCGGCAATCTGCTTGTGATGAGCGTTAAGCTGCGCTGATAAACTCTCTATATCAGCGGGATCCCACGGTTGATCGAATCGGCCTTGAGGTGATTCAGCAAAAATGTGTTCAGGTAAAAAGCCTTTATAGAGGCTGTGCATCGAGTTATCGGGATCTGTGACTGACATCGCGGCAAAAGTGTCACCGTGATAACCGTGTCGAAGTGACAAAAATTTTGAACGAGGCGTTCCCACAGCATGCCAATACTGCAATGCCATTTTGAGTGCAACTTCAACCGCGACCGAGCCGGAATCGGCGAAAAATACGTGGTCTAGCCCTGTCATCGTCACAAGTTTTTTGCCGAGTTCAACCGCAGGTTGATGGGTTATACCACCAAACATTACATGCGACATTTTATCAATTTGTTGTTTAGCGGCTTCATTGAGGCGCGGATGATTATAACCATGCACTGTCGACCACCATGAAGACATGCCATCAATCAGAGACTCTCCCGTTTCTAGGTGGAGGTAGACTCCACTGGCGTGGGTAACGGGATAACAAGGAAGTGGATTATGCGTAGAAGTATAAGGGTGCCATAAATGATCACGGTCGAACTGCAAATCAATCTGCATGGTTAAATATTATCCAGATGTTAACTTATCTATTGGTTGTGGGTTGACAGTTTACTGGCTAAACGTAGACTAGCCAAGCATTACACATGGAAAATAATAAGGTGAGCTGGTGGTAATTCGTCATAATTGGAGCGTCGCAGAAGTCGAGGCGTTATTTGAACAACCGTTTCTGGATCTTGTCTTTCAAGCTCAGCAAGTGCATCGTCACTATCATCCGGCCAATAAAGTACAGGTCAGCACGTTACTTTCGATTAAAACAGGTGCGTGTCCAGAAGACTGCAAGTACTGCCCGCAAAGTGCCCGATACACCACCGATGTGGAACGTGAAAAATTACTAGAAGTTGAGCGAGTACTGGATGCAGCTCAGAAAGCGAAGGCATCAGGTTCAACCCGTTTTTGCATGGGGGCGGCTTGGAAAAACCCTAAGGCGAGAGATATGCCTCACCTTAAGGAGATGATCCATGGCGTTAAGGATATGGGGCTTGAAACCTGCATGACGCTAGGGATGCTCACTCCCGATCAAGCCAATGAATTAGCGGATGCTGGTCTTGATTACTATAACCATAATCTGGATACCTCTCCGGAGTTTTATGGGCAAATTATCACAACACGTACCTATCAAGATCGTTTAGATACTCTGAGCCATGTTCGAGACTCAGGGATGAAGATTTGTTCTGGTGGCATTATTGGGATGGGGGAATCGACGGCTGATCGCGCGGGTCTTCTAACAGAACTTGCTAATCTGCCTTATCACCCAGAAAGTGTGCCAATCAACATGCTCGTGAAGGTCAAAGGCACTCCATTAGCAAATGTTGATGACGTCGACCCCTTCGACTTTATTCGAATTATTGCTGTCGCAAGAATCATGATGCCGGAATCTTCGGTACGCCTCTCTGCAGGTCGAGAAAATATGAATGAACAGATGCAAGCACTCTGTTTTATGGCCGGTGCTAATTCCGTCTTTTATGGTTGCAAATTACTCACCACACCTAACCCGGGTGAAGATAAAGACATGCTGTTATTTAAAAAGCTTGGGATCAATAGTGTGGAGACATCTCAGAAACCAGATGAAGTTGAAGCCGCTGAACTTATGGATCAAGTTGCGACTCGTGTCGCTTCTCGCCCAGGAGAAGGTGATCTTTTTTATGATGCATCGTTGTAGTGAATAATCGGAACGGGTGTTCGTATTGAGTGCTTGGCGTTTATGGTGATGTTTGAGCGAAAGTAGTAATGGCCGGATACGTAGTGAGAACATAAGAAATGCCTAATACACAGCGATGGCGAGAGGCGCTGAATGCGCGCGCAGAAAAGGGGCTGTATCGACAGCAAAAGATGAATCCCGTCGGTGATCCTGAGCTCATTAACTTTTCGAGTAATGATTACTTAGGTTTATCGCAGGCGATTGAAGTGAAGCAAGCCTTCAGTGAGGGAATTTCTCAGTATGGAACTGGGAGTGGTGCATCACCTTTGGTCACTGGGTACTATGATGCGCATGAGAGCTTATGCCAACAGCTATGCCATTGGCTCGGTAAACCCAAAGCGATGCTGTTTAGTAGTGGCTTTTCGGCGAATCAAGCTCTGCTCTTTACCCTGTTACAACGCGGTGATGTTGTTTTGCAAGATAAGTTAAACCATGCGTCCTTAATGGAGGCAGGTATGCTTTCCCCTGCGACACAATGGCGCTTTCTTCATAATGATCTGAATGACCTTGAAACGAAGCTGCAACGATATTCCCCCTTGCTTACGGTGACAGAGGGGGTGTTTAGCATGGATGGTGATTGCGCCCCGGTTAACGACATCGCGGTATTAAGTCATGATCACCAGAGCTTATTCATGGTCGATGACGCACATAGTATCGGTGTACTTGGTGATCATGGAGAGGGAAGCGCAGCGTTTGCGAATGCGGATATCACTTTAGTTACCTTCGGGAAAGCGCTGGGTGTTCATGGTGCAGCTATCGTGTGCGATGACCTTGTTTATGAATATATGCTGCAATTCGCACGTCATTATACCTATTCCACGGCGATGCCCCCAGCACAAGCTGTCGCAGTCAGTAAGGCCATTGAGTGTGCGCAAACACAGCAATGGCGACGAGAAAAGTTGTCCATGCTGTCAGAACTGTTTTATGAACAACTCTCTTCACAGATTGTCGCTCCACGCACCTCTACGCCGATTAAGCCGATATTGCTCAATGATGCAGGAAAAAGCGTTTCGATATCTGAAACCTTATTACGGCGAGGTTGCCGTGTGGGTGCTATTCGTCCTCCAACGGTACCGACATCACGGCTTCGGATTACTTTAACGGCTGAGCACACGGTGGATCAGGTTACTTACTTATGTCGGACGTTAAATGACATTTTACTGTCATGAATTGTGAATGGTGAATGACGAAAGGTGCTGTTGGCGCACGTTGACGCTACGTACGATTTTGCTAGGTACGTTTGTGCGAAAGGGGATGGAGTGATGTTGAGTTGTGGGTGGAAAGAATGAGTGACATAAACATAGCGGAACTGACTGAAGACGGACAAGAGGCAGTACGTATGTTTTCAGATAAAAAAATAGCCATAGCGAGTGCGTTTGGGCGCGCGGCGCACAGTTACGACGCAAGTGCGGCGTTCCAACGTCGGGTGGGGCATCGCTTAATAGATGCGTTACCCTGTTTTGATACTTCACAGCAGGTCATCGATCTCGGCTGCGGGACGGGCTACTTCTCTGCCGAATTGATTAAAATGGGTCACCAGGTGACCTGTGTGGACTTAAGCCAAGAGATGCTTGATGCTGCACAATCACGCTGTGGGAAAGAGGCTGATTATCTAAGAGCCGATGCGGAAAATCTCCCCTTTGATGATAACTCTGCTGATATCATCTTTTCTAGCTTGGCCTTGCAATGGTGTGAAGACCTGAGTGTACCCTTGCAGGAAATGAAGCGGGTGGTGCGTCCGGGAGGCATCCTTGCCTTTACCACATTAGTCGATGGCAGCCTTGAAGAGCTCTCTGCGTCTTGGTCGATTGTTGATTCTCATCAACATATCAATGAATTTTTATCTGAAAAGTTGATAAAAATTGCGTTAGCGCAAGCAGGGCTTGTGCATGAAGGCTTAGAATTCGATTCTATTATTCAATATTATTCAAGTGCAAGAGCGCTAATGCGTGATCTGAAAGGGATAGGAGCAACTCATGTACAGCAACGACGCCGTGGCTTAGCTACGCGAAAGGTGCTGCAACAAGTTGAGCAAGCCTATCAACAGTTTCGGCACGATAACGCGCTGTTGCCAGCCACTTATAAAGTCTGTTTCGGAGTGATCGTCAATGAGTAACGCGTTTTTTGTTGCAGGTACCGACACTGAAGTTGGCAAGACTGTATGTAGTCGAGCCATTATTCAAGCTGCTGTTGCAGCGGGTGTAAAGATTGCAGGTTTTAAGCCTGTTGCGTCGGGGAGTCAACAAACGCCAGTAGGCACTCGAAATTCTGATGCCCTGTATCTTCAAGATGCAGCAAACGTTGAGATGACGTATGAAGAAGTGAATCCTTTCCCATTAGTGGAAGCTTCATCGCCGCACCTTTCGGCGTTTAAAGAAGGTATTACGATCGATTTCGATACGATCGATGTTGCTTTTGATAATGCAGTATCAAAATCTGAAATGGTATTAGTTGAAGGCGCAGGTGGCTGGCGTGTTCCTATCACGTCTGAGTTGTACTTATCCGATTGGGTTCAACGCCGTAAATTGCCTGTTATCTTAGTCGTTGGTGTTAAATTAGGCTGCATGAGTCATGCTGTCTTAACCGCTGAGGCGATTGAACGTGATGGTTTGGAAGTCGTTGGCTGGGTTGCAAACCGAATCAACCCTGGACTCGACAACTATGCTGAAGTGATCAAGTTGCTGACTAACAAGTTACCGGGCAAAAAGCTGGGAGAGATCCCTTACATGCCAGGAATTACTAAGCGTGATTTATCTCAGTATATCGACTTCTCTCTACTGAACGACCAATAACGCTTAATAGCATTTACGTCAAGCATACCAGTAAGGTGCTTGGCGTAAGTGCTATGTCGGCTTTGTCGATGTTGTTCATTAAAGTTGCTATTCGTTATTGCCTCTTTATTTCCATCGCCTTGTACATAAACGATTATTTTCATTTTCCTGTCATGCTATGACCCTCCTTAATGAACGCTTCAATAAATAGTTTTATAAATAGCGACTTAATTAATTATTATAACTGCTGATACTTGGTCCTTTTTACGAAATATAATAATCATTGCTCATACCCCTTTTAATATATTTCAATAGGTTAAAATAACTGAAACGTTATTTTTCTCCTTTTGTCCCACTGATGACATTTTCTAACTAATCCTTTCAAAAAAGATGGTTAAGGTATTTTCTTATACTGTTTTCCTCTCAAATATTAGCTGCTTATACCTTTCAGTCTCATTTATGAGTGTGATTCTCAGTTTTGCGTGATCTTGCTCCTTCTCGAGAATGTAACGCGATGTAACGTGGGATGGGTATAAGATTTGCCGGGATTATATTTAAAGCTTTTCTATACTCTTGGTGAATTACATGAAGCGCCATTGGCAGGCAACGATATAAATGAATAAAACCTAAAACACTCGAAAATATATAACAAATCTAAAACTTTACTTATTGCTTCTTAATAGCAATGAGCGACCTGTTTTGTTCTGAATTTTGTAATGCATCAAAATAGAGGGATTTTCTATGAGCAGAAATACCAATATGCTCACGTTGGCAACGGCGATATCTTTTGTCCTTGCTGGGTGTGGTGGATCCGGTGGAAGTGATTCCGTCGTCGGCGGAGGCGGGGGTGGTGGTGACGGAGGATCACCAGTGACCTTATCCTCAGGGGTATCCACTATTATCGGTCAAGCTTTTGATCCAAAGGTACAAGCCGCTGGTACTGGCGATGCGTCACAGAATGAAGTGACAGTCACGGTAGACGTCGTTGATGCATCAGGCTCGTCGCTGCTCGATGCCCCAATTTCGACAAAAACAGATAGTGCGGGTCAATACCAAGTCGATTTACCTGGTAGCTACTCTGAAGAGCCTTCTCGCGTGATTGTCACGTATCAAAAAGATGGTTTTCTCGAAGGTGAAAAAGTCATTCCGTTAGACTCTCAGCAAGCCTCTGCACAGGTACCACTGCCGCTTTCACCCGTGGCAACGAGTACGGTGAAAGTCGCTGATATTGCAGACAATGTGCTTGCTGCCGATGGTGATGGTCGTTGGCACATGAATCTCGTCAAAACCAACGATGGTCGTTTAGAGATACGTGAAGGTGCTTCCCCTGCGTCTATTGCAGCAGATGAAGCTGATTTATTGAGTCTGTCACTCGTTCCTTCGACGATAGACGATAGTGTTGAAGCAATTACAACACGCGCTGCACACTTTGACTCTAGTGATTCCAGTGATATCCAAAACTTCCCTGGTGAGTTTGAAGGGGTAGGGGATACAGATACCACCGTTGATGGAATCGATCTTGTCACTGATGGCAGTGGCACTGAAACCTATCAACTCATTTCATCTACTTTCAGCCAGCTTGTTATTGAAGATCAAGATGGTAATCCGCTTCAATTTGATGAGAGCGCTTCCACGGCAGCTGATGATCCCGCAACGATTGTCATGCGTGTTCCGCAGGGAAGCTACCCAACGATTACTGAAGATGCCAGTTTAGATCTTACTAACTTCCAGGTACCCATTTATGTTTATAACGGAGAGTGGCGCTTTGTCGGTTACGGAACACTAACAGATAACACGGGGAATACGCCTTACACCGAAAGTGGTGCTTTTGCTTTTGATGACGGCGTGACCTACGACGCAGGCAGTAATGTGTTAGATATGGCAGCTGAAACCAAACAGGTTTACGTGCGAGTGTTCGTGACGAAAGCCAATGAGTGGCTGCGTTGGATTAACCTCGACTGGCCAATTCGTACTTCAATTAAAGAGATGTGTTTCTTCGGTAAAATTGATTACGAAAGTCAGTCTGAAGTTGGCGATAATTACAGTGGTTACTTGAACTTTGAGACCGCTGACAACGGTTGGGATAATGTCCTTGTCAACAACGGCCAATACCGTACCACCGTCGTGGTAGGGTCTGCAGAAAGTGTTGTTACCGACCCAAACAATTGGGGGCTTTCTGTTTTCAATGAGCGTGTTGGTTCGGGAATTACCGAATATATTCCGACCGCAAACTTCCCAAATCCATTGCAGATTGGTGAAGACAACTGTAATGAAGTTGACTTTACGCTGCAAAATGATTGGGCATGTTCCATCACTGGTACAGTCACTGATACGGACGGAAACGGCCTTGCTAACGAAGCGGTTACGCTACGTGGTAGCAGCGGTCAGTCGGTTGCCATCACGGATGCTGACGGTGCCTACCGTTTCGCAGCAAACTGTAATACAGATCAGTCAGTTCGATCGCTATTGCAAAGCCAACCTGTCACCGTTGCCGATCTGGCTGATGGTACTGAAGTGGTTAACTTCCAAGAGGAAAACCGAGTCCCTCAAGTCTCACTTTCTGGTGATGATGCCACGAAGGTGAACGCAGATTATGTGTTGTTCTGGAATGCGTTTGATCCCGATGATCTTAATGCCGAATTAGCTGTTCAAGAATTAACGTGTAATGGCGCAGACTGTCCATTGGAAACTGACCTTACAAGCAATCGCTTAGTCCTTAACTTCGATGCGGCGGGTGAAGTCACGATTGAAATGACCGTACTGGATGCAGATGACGGTGTTGGCAGTGATACAAAAGTCATTACCGTTGACCCAGCAGATAATCGTCTACCGACGCTCAGTGGCTTTGAAATCGGCCAAGTGATACCTGATGTGGATAGCGAGGAAAATCTCTCCTTGTTTGAACGCCTTGATAGTGAGGGGGATTCAAGCTCAGTTCGTGAAGGCGCAACAGCCACGCTCACGGCAAATGCACAGGATCTTGATGGTGATGCGTTGACGTATACGTGGACAGGTGTTGGTGATTGTACGACCGCGACGTGTACGCTCTCTACGAGCAGTGTTGGGGATATCGAGGCGAGCGTGGATGTCAGCGATGGCACAGCGACAGTGTCTGGAAGTGTAACAATTCAAGTTGAAGAAGACAGTGCACCGGTCATTGAATCCGTGTCAGTTTCACCCAGTGAGAATGTCGCTATTGACGGTGCCAATGTTGCTAATTCCATTCAACTCGTTGCTGCATACAGCGATGATTTCACGCCACGACGTGTACTCGATAAGTCTTGGGAAGTCTTCCTCATTACAGAAGATGAAGCGACAGCATCGGCAGAAGAAGTGCTGACGTTGAACCTTACAACGGATGAAGAGACCGGTATTACGAGCATCGATCCCGATCAACTGAGTGCTGGGCAATATCGTGCACAGATAACGGTGCAAGATATTGATGCACAAGGTAACCCTGGTAACAGCAGCACTTCAGCGAGTGATCAGGGGCTGTTTGAGGTGAAAGACAACCTTGCTCCTGTCGTCGATGTCATGGCATCAAGTAACTTGTTGATTGCAACAGAGCTCGGTGGGCTAAGTGACCTAACGGTTTCTGCCGTCGTCAGCGATGATCAAACGGCAGTTGCCGACTTGGACGTGAGCTGGACAGTTTCACCAACGCTAACAAATACCCCAGCAGAAGATGGGTTATCGCTAGAAATTGCAGCTGCCGATTTGCGACCAGGTACCTATACCTTCTCGCTTTCAGCTATTGATGATAGCGGCCTTTCAACAACGGGCGACACCGTCGTAACGATTAATTCGCCAGACCTTCCTGAGATCACAACGCTCAATGTTACACCGAAACTGACCCAGTCAGACAGTGATGGCACGAACCCTGGTGAAATCGCCGTTAACGCCGTTGCTTCAGGGGATTCAGACGTGACTTTTGCTTGGAGTGTAGAGCCAACGCTAGCCTTCACTGAAGTGAATGATGGCGAAGGTATTCGCTTTGCGGCAGGTAGCGTTGCCGTCGGGGATTACACCGTATCAGTGACTGTCACTGATGAATTTGGACAAGAGACAACCCAATCCACCACCTTTGAAGTCATCGAGGCGAGCGGTAATGTGGGCGTGGATATCGAATAGTAACCGGACGATTAAAGGGAAATGTTATGAATAACAGGATCAAACTAAGCGCTCTGACTGTTGCGGTACTCGCAGGGCTGAGCTTGGCAGGCTGTAATGGCGGTTCAGCGACTTCGTCGGTCACCGATGCAGCTGGTGGTGGGGCAGCAAAAACAGAAGTAGCTGCTGTTCAGTTAAGTGCTCGCTTTGCAACAGGTGATGCACAAGCAGCCTATATTGGCGATTCACAATACATTGAAGTTCGTTTCTATGGCACCGAGCTAGTCGGCACCGTAGATGAAGCAATGGAGCTGCTGGATACATGTAGTGATTCGGATGACAACTACACCGAATTTATGGGCGAAATGATTAACTGTAGCCAAGAAGTTGGCGATGGCTTACGGGGTGGTTTTGCGACAGAAGTCGAGCTTACGCCGTCAAGCCCAACGGCTTTGGTTGAGCTGCTACCCGGTAAGTACCGTGTGGAGGCACGCATCGATAATGGCAATGGCCAACTACGTGAAACCAGTGTTTCTTATGTCACTTTTGGCGACGGTGAGCACAGCTTAAAACTGCGCGCTATGGAAGCGACATGGACATTTGATACACCAATGCCCCTCTCGCTACTCAACACAGCGTTAACCATTGATGACGAAGAGTACGATTGGGATCCTGAAGAGGAAGGTGTTCAAACTGCAGCCGATGTTCTCGGGATTAGCAACGATATTATCGGTGTCCATTTACCAACAGCGTATAGTCTGCCGATGCCTTTCGATTATGGTATGGAGGGCGGTGATTTTAATGGTCCTTATACCGTACTTGCGGGTGGTTATTGGCGTCGTGGCAATGATTCAGCGCTGTCCTCTATTTTCCGTCCAGTTCTTCGCATTTCAGATGGTGGGGATGGTGAAGAGCAGATCTTCCCTGAAACAGCCTATTGGGATGAAGAGGTGCTGATTACCGAGGCGATCGATGATAGCGACAGTGACGGCTCTGAAGACGACGGCAGCGGTGATGCAGTGATCGCAGAAGATGGTGGCATGAGTTATAGCTGCTATGACATCGACGAATTGCCTGACGATATGATCGCTGTAGGCTGTGAAAGAATGTCGTATATGCAGTGGGCGACACCGGGTTGGTTACTGCAGCAGTATGACCCTGATCTTGAAGCTGAAGATAAAAATGAATATGCCCTCAGCCTTGGTTCGTGGGGGCTAGAGCAGCGACATGAGATGGATACCTTCGAAACTGAAGAGATAGATGATGTTTATGAGCAACGTTTCGTTGAAGCGGTGTTAGAGCTCGGTTACGCGCAAAAAGCCATTGAAGAAGATTTCGATAATGGCAGTGAACGCGAAATTAACTATGAGGAAGGTATTCGCTACTGGGACTCAGAGTACCAAGAGTGGGTCGATAGCGGCTACACCGTCGCGTGGGTCGACACCGAAGTTGAGTCAACGTTTGATAAAGATGATAACGAAGTGAGCTGGAAAGATGTCTTAATGACAGAGCTCGGTGCCACTGAGAATCGCTTTACTGATGGCTCGACCATTACCGGTGCGTTGATAGAAGCGGTGATTGTTGCTGAAGGCACGCATGACGGCTCAGAAGAGAATGAACGTACACCCGATCTCTTCCTCACTAAGATGTTAGATATGTTAGTGGTTGAAGATGACGATGGCGACGATGCTTCAGGTGAAGATGACGCAGTGATTGCGGATGCTACCTGTACAACGTTAAGTGGTGGCTATGTCAACTACGGCTCATCATATGTCTATAACTATGATGAAGAGCGTTGGGAGAGTGGTTATTTAAATCGCGATCTGCTTGAAGATAGCTACAGCTATTGGAGTCCTCTCAGACAACTACAAGACTATCTTGATAATGAGCAAGAGAATCTGATTGCTCAGAATGAAACCTTGCTCGAGTATGAGCAAGATCTTGAAGACTTAATTGCTGATAATGGCGGTGTGGATCTATACCAAGTCTATCTTGATGCTGTTGCAGCATTAGAGGCGAAAGAGGGTGAGCTTGGCATTACTACATTGAGAGATGATGTGGATACGCTAGAAGATGAATGGTCAGAACTCAATGATGCTTATTGGGCGGCGGTCGATGAGTTTGGTGACGACTCTGAAGAAGCCAATGCAGCGGCAGATGCCGTTAATGAAAAGCAGGCCGAAGTTGATGCCGCTTATGATGCACTTTATACAGCCTTAAACGACAATACCGATGAACTCGATCCGTTTAATCAAGATGTGAGTGATGCAGAGTTTGCCGACAACTTCTGGCAGTTCAGCAATATCTATAACAATATTGCGTGGCAAGAGGAGAGCATAGAAGAAACGCAATATGATATTGATCACTACACCATGGAGATAGCTAATCTCAATGATTTCTATGATTTTAATGAAGATGGCGTCACTGACGTGTTTGAGTTTGGTGTCTTTGTTGATGATGTGAACATTGAAATTGAGTGGTTGGACGTTGATCCTGATGGTGAGGGTTGGACTCGTTCGCTATATACAGTCGTAGAGATGGAAGCAGACGTAAGCGAAACCGTTGATGCTTATGTCGAAGACTGGAGTGCTGAAGTTTGTGTGCAACCATTTACATTGAATGCGTCAGATCTTGACGTCGACTACAGCGTAAGTGGTGGTATAAGTATTGAATAATGCGAGCAAATTTCACCGTAGCTGCTAGATCTTAAATAGGTCTATTGTATTCCCGGATCTGGATGATCCGGGAATTTTGCATTAAGGAATCCGATGAATAAATGCTTGTTACTCACTATTGTTTGTCTACTTTTCCCGTGTGTCGCTAATAGCAGTCTGCTTGTTGGCATGAATGATACGGTCGGTTTGAAAGAAACCGATGCCTATTCGTTTTCTGCGCGCTCTGAGGCTGATAAAGCACTGGGGTATTGGCAGGTCAGTGATAGTGTGCGCGTTAAGGTCGAGTGGTTATCTCGCTCGCCAGAGCTGATTAAAGTGACCACTGAAGGTGACCTAGAAAATATCCTAGAAGATACTGTCTATCGATTGCTCCTAAAACGTAGCGATGTTGAATTTGTAGAACGTGACCAAGCGTTACACTTCCCTGAACACCTCGATACCGAATCTTATGCATTTTCAGACGACAGGCTTGAAAGTGCGGCTTCGTTAAACACCAAAGCGGCAAACACGGCTGCGTTAGAAGGCTACCCATGGAGTTCACTCGACTTAGAGCAATTATCGGACAGTGAACGGGAATGTAATCTGACTCGTATCGGTGTTCTCGATACGGGGATCGACCTTGAGCACATTGATCTTCAAGGGCGTTTTGTTGATAACAACGGTGCACTTTTGGGCTATGACGCCATTACAGAAGTGGCTGGTGGCGATGACCTAAATGGGCACGGAACACATGTCTCAGGCATTATCGCTGCTGCAGGTACACATGTAGAAGGCGCATGCCTGAGCGCTCAGCTCGTGCCGTTACGCTTTTTGCGTGCTGATGGCGGTGGGGATGTGAGTGATGCTGTAAAAGCGGTGAGCTGGGCATTAGAAAATGGCATTGATCTGATCAACCACAGTTGGACAGTCACCAACTATAGCCAAGCACTGGAAAATATCCTTCGAGAAGCATCAGAGCGTGGGGTATTGAATGTGACAGCAGCCGGTAATTCAGGCTCGAATAACGATTTATCGGCGATATACCCTGCGGATTTTTCTCGGACGTTAACAGGGGTGCTCGCCGTTGCCAATATTGATTCAACCGGAGCCTTAAATAGTCGCAGCAACTATGGCTTAGCGAGCGTCGATGTCGTTGCGCCAGGCACCAACATTTTAAGCCTTAACTTGAATGACGGTACGCGTACAAGAACAGGCACATCGATGTCCGCACCCTTTATCTCTGCGCTAGCGGCCATGATCCGACAGCAAGATACCTCACTGAATGCGATAAAACTCCGAGCTATCTTGAGCCACAGCGTAGAGGTAGACGAAGGACTTCAAGCTAAAATTCGTAGTGGGGGCGTGGTGAGCGCGCCGCTTGCACTTCAGCAGTTTCAAGCCGTTCCGTTTACCTTATTTGGCATTGAGTGGCGTGCCAATCATTGGTCGGTGATTGGACAAGGTGTCGAGCAGGTCAGCAGTGTAACGATTGATTATGATGCAACCCATTTAAGCAGCGAAACGCTAACTTATGAAGTCTCTGGCGACTCCGTGAACCTCACTCAATTACCCCTCGGTGCTGGTATGTTAACCATGCAAACAACCGCGGGTGATACTCAATCAATTTACCTGAATCAGTCATTGATATCGCCTTACAATGTGACGCTAACAGAGAGCATTGATAGCGGCCTCTTACTCAGTTGGTCATGGCCTACTGATGCGAGTGTCGTCACTCTTTATCGCGCATTGCCAGAAGAGGGATACCGAGTCTTAACAACGGTAACAAAGCCAACATCACAATATACCGACTTTCCTGATGCTGAAGGAAGCGTACGCTATCGCCTAAGAGCTGAGCATCAAGTGCAGCTCCCATATACCTCAAACATAGTGACACGTTACTCGGCATTTAGCTCGACGGTTTCTGCGGATTGGGAAATCTCGCCTTGGAGAACAACAGCTTGGTCGACCGTACCGATTGATCAAGCTGTGATGTTACCTTTAAGGTTCTCGCGTACTGTTCAAAATGTGTCACTGACGGATGGTGATTTGCCCGCAGGCTTACGTCTCGATGGGCAAGCGGTTACAGGCATTCCAAATACTCTTGGGGAGTCATCATTCACACTGACCGCAATATCAGAAGGTGTTTCATTTAGTCGTACTTTTACGCTCTCAGTAGGAGAAGCTTGGGTGCTCCCTTGGTTAGAAAGCGCGGAAGTGGAGATGGAAGAAGGTGAGTTGACGGCGGTTGAGTATGTCGAAACAGACCGATATACCGCCTTGCATTTCAATACCTCAAGTACTTCAATCACGAGTAAATTAACCTTACCGGGTCAATCTGAGTTGCTAACACTCTCTTTTCAGCAACAGAGTGGGGAGTGGACAACCGCCCAACAAGCCGCGCTGAAATCAACAACGAAACAGGCGACGTTTAGTATTGATGATCAATCCCACTTTGACCTCAACCCTGATGTGGGGGCAATCGAAGCACACTTTAGAACGGAAACAGGATCTGCACCACAAGCGCAGGTGAGTAGTAGTGACAGTCGTTGTTTCATTGCATCGCACCTTTATCATGACAGTCCTCAGCGAGTCGATAATTTACGACAGTTCCGGGATGAAGTGCTAGTAAACATGCCTTTCGGCGATAGAATCGTCGGTGTTTATTACCAGTATTCACCTTTCATTGTTGAAAAAATCCAGCAATTCCCACTCCTTGAAGCTGTGCTTTACTGGGGGATTCTTCCAGTTGCAGTGGCTTGGCAATGGTTTGCGCCACTCTTTATTCTCATATTTTTTAGTTACTTGAAGCTGAAGCGTGCTTCTAGGAGAAAGAAAACACTGATTCAGAAAGTTTGAATCTTGATGCAACTTCAGTGGTGATACTTGTTAAAAATTGCGAGCAGCACAACATTCTGGTTTTTGTTCGTAATTTAGTAGTAAATTTACTACGCACTAAGAAAATCAGTACCTAATTTCACTCCAAAGCTGTTTTAATAGCGTCAAATTTTGGTTGTGCGGTTAATGTATAGTTAATTGCACTGCCATATGCGTTGTTATTTAGATTATTCGGCTTTGAGGTAGTGGTGAAAGGGCGTATTTGTATGCGAAGTGCTGTTGCAGACGTATTTGCAATGGTTTTATTCGGTTTTGTGGCGGGCATGGCCATAGAGATTTTTGTTAGCGGCATGTCTTTCGAACAGTCACTCGCTTCGCGTTTATTATCGATACCAGTCAATATTTTGATTGCTTGGCCCTATGGTGCATTTCGTGATGTGATGCTGCGTTGGTCTTCTCGACTGTCTGAACATACGGCGATGAAGAGTATTGCAGACTTTGCAGCCTATGTGCTTTTCCAGTCGCCTGTTTATGCTTGCATCTTACTAACCGTGGGGGCAGATTTTGATCAAATCGTCACCGCAGTGACCAGCAATGCATTAGTCTCTGGTGCATTAGGCGTTGTTTACGGACGCTTTTTAGACTTATGCCGACGTATGTTTCGTGTTCCGGGGTATGCTCCGGCCGTACAATAATGTCGTTAGCGAAGCTACCACAACCTCTATATTGGATGTTTGTCCGCCAAGATGCTGGAATGCTGCGCAACCAATCGGTAAATAGGGCTTTTTTTGTAATTGTTGCTTGACCCCGAGCCATGAAAACATTAAATTACGCCCCGTTGAGAGGCAAAGCCCTCAACCAACAATACGGTGAGTTGTCCGAGTGGCTGAAGGAGCACGCCTGGAAAGTGTGTATACGGCAACGTATCGAGAGTTCGAATCTCTCACTCACCGCCAAATTCTTAAAAAAAGACGTCCTAGGGCGTCTTTTTTTATGCCTGCAATTTTTAAAATCCAATAATCTACCGCATAGAACAATAAAGCTGCTCTTGCTTGTCACCCTCGTATTCCTCTCAGTTTCCAGTTACCCTAAAATTAGTCAAAAAAATGGTAACCAAAATGACCTCAACTATTTCATTTTACAGAAAAAACGCCACAAAACTTTCAGCACAATACAACGCTTTAGATTATGAAAAGGTCCACTGCGCATGGAAAGCATACTGGCCTATGGCTGGTGATAGGGTTTTAGATGTGGGGGCGGGTTCTGGTCGTGATGCTAAGTGGATGCATGAACAAGGAGCGGATGTGTATGCCCTTGAACCTTGCGATGAACTGCGTGAACTTGGGGGCGTCTACACTGGGCCTAATGTGACGTGGATTAATGATGAGTTACCTACTTTAAATCGAGTACAAGGAATAGGGGTTCGCTTTGATCTTATATTAGTAAGTGCCGTCTGGATGCATTTAGCTCCGAGCTATCGTGCTAGGGCATTTCGTAAGTTATCTAACTTACTTGCACCAAACGGCAGGTTAGTCATCACGCTTCGCCATGGCGCTTTTGATGATGAGAGACTGGGGTATGAGGTATCGGTCGCAGAGCTTGAGCAGTTCGCAAAAGATACAGCGTTACTGGTGAAGATTGTTCGAGATGGCGAAGATGAAATGCAGCGAAGTAGCGTACGCTGGCAGACGGTTGTGTTTAGTCTTCCCGATGACGGTTCAGGTGATCTGAATAAAGTGCGTCACATTATTGTCAATGACAACAAAAGTGCCACGTACAAACTTGGTTTACTGCGGGTTTTGCTTCGAATTGCTGACGCACACCCAGGCAGTGTTGTCGATCAAACCGATGGGGAGGTGGGAATCCCTTTAGGCTTAGTTGCTATATATTGGGTTAAAGCCTATAAACGGTTGGTGGATGTTGAGGACTTACAGCAAAACAGTAATAGTAAAAGGGGCCTTGGCTTTATAGATGGTATGGGATGGCAGAAGATAAAGCATCTGTCTTCTGATGATCTTGCTATTGGATCTTGGTTTTCGGGTGATGAAGCACTAGCGATTCAACATACACTTCAAATGACGATAAAAACTATCAAAGATGGCCCAATCAAACATATTTATACGGGCTCATCCTCTCAGCCTATTCACGAATTCTCAACGTTGCGGCCTAAAAAGCAGCGGAAGAAGACACAAAGTATTTATTTGGATTCTGATTTCTTCTCCAGTTTTGGCACTTTCGTTTTAAGTCAGAGCCTCTGGGAGTGCCTGCGTATATACAACTCTTGGATCGAACCTTTGGTCGTCAACCAATGGATAAGCGTAATGAAGCGCTTTGAGCTAAATCAAACGAATCAAATTACATTACAAACTTATCATGATGGATTGATTTGGTTAGATAAAGATCACGATACCTCAGCGGTAAGAAAACAAGTCACAAAACTACGAGAGTCAGGCCACTGCCTTACAAGCGTTTGGAGTGATAATAAGCTTAACAGCTCGTACCATGTCGATCATTGTTTACCTTTCGCTTACTGGCCTAACAATGATATGTGGAACCTATTACCTGCGACAAGGAAAGAAAATTTAGAGAAGAGTGACAAACTACCGAGTAAGCTACGCTTAGTTGAATCTAAACATAGGATCACTTCATGGTGGGGATTAGCATGGGGAGTTGAGCCTAGTCTTAGGAAGCGATTTTTTACTGAAGCATCACTCTCTTTGCCAAACGTGCCCAAGCAATGTGAAGATTTTGAAGAAGTGTTTGAAGCTATGGGACTACAAGTTAGAGGTGTTAAAAGCCGTCTGTTGATTCCGGATTGGTAAATGACTCTAGCCGTTCGAGGTTTGTACTAACTAGTGTTAAATATGTGATTGTTTAATACGGAGCTGCCATTGCGGCTGCTCCGTGTTCTTTTCTAGTCAGTACGCCGGTTAATTGTAGTATAAAGCTCTAACACTTCTCAGAAAACTAAATACGGTTTCAGCTCCTCAAAATTTCCCACAATAATCTGCTGACCTTTAGGGTTTGAGTCCAGAACATTGATGTCGATATTATAGGTATCAAGAGCATACCGAACCAATGCAGCATTAGTTGGTATTATAAGGATGCCTTCTTCCATACCGTAATCATGGATAACGACAGCGGCCTGAGCCTCTGACAGTCTCGGATCAGGTGTTAACTCAATAGAAAGTGCAGTATTCCACAAGTCATCGTCGGCTTTACCCATTACATTTTTGGCTTCAAGGCATGGTATACCGCGTATGCGACTGAGCACAAAGTCACGATAACCTTTAGCATGTTCACAATAAGCTCGTACATGCCAGCGTAACGGGGTGCAAACGAGGGTATGAGGAGAGATTATCCGCTCGACTTCAGTACCGTCTTTGAGTGATGTGTAGCTTATATCGACACGTTTCTTTTCTCTTATAGCTTGGACGATAGGGCGAAGTATCTCTGGTGCAATGTTACGAGCGATAGGCCTTACCATAGTTGTGTTATCAAATCCCATATCGAGCTCTTTAAATGTGCTAGTCATATCTTCACTTCTCGAAAGGATGTGTAAATATTCATCAGCATGACCAGAAGTTAGCTGTGGTCTAAAGCTATTACTGGGTTTGTAGCCTTTTAACTGTTTGTCATAGACAAGATTACCAGGGGCTACATCTGCAAGATAAGTGTTGATGTCTTTCGACGCTTGCTGTCGACCAATGCCAAAGCTTTGAATCAAATGGTTGGTTGTAAGCCTGCCTTCCCACAGGGCAATGATTTCAATGAGTCGATATCTTAATAGTAGGTCCCATCTAACGGGCCATTTTTTATTCATGACTTTTCTGCCTAGTTTCGCTACATGTATATGTAGTCAGTGTTTACCTGTAGTTAATAGCGTCATATTATTTTGTGTGCAGGATAAGTCAATGGAAGCCGTCAGGATTAAGCAGAGTAACCTAATGTGAGTCGCAAAACCCTGTGGAAGGAAATGAAATAATTGCCTTTTTTATTTATGAAATGGGATTTGATGAGAAGATGCTAAATCAGTACTTAACAAAAATTGAGAAAGGAAAGGCGATTAATCTGGATCGTTTTATTCAAGGTTTGCCATTTTCTGATAAAGAAGAGTGGAGAAAAATATACAGCGCAGTTCGTGTTCGAGGTGGATATCAGCTGACCATCGAAAATATAGAGGCTCATAACGCGCTTTATGTTAGGGAAGCTTCAGATCGAGTTAGTGCATCAATGCTTGGTCTTTCACATGACTTCCCTAGTAATTTTGCTCATGTATTAGTGTTGAACAGAACCACCAAGTCTCAGGTTCCTTTTGTTGTTGTATCCGATATTGATGGTTTCAAAACCAACGGCAGGCTCATGGGCAAACGAGCAGTCCTTATAGAGAATATTGAGAACTTCTATCGATATCGAGAGTTCCTAGAGCTCATTGGTCATCCATCATTATCTGAAAGTTCAGACATCATTTTTGGTGCAGGCAACCAAATATGCCACTATCTGAACAGACCATTTTTATCTACTTATGATGAGATTTATTGTGCTCAAGACGTTGAATTGGGGGGGCTGACTGTCTACGGAACTCTCAAAAAGTCACTTCCTCAATGTGGATGGCTTGCTCCAGTAGATTGGGGCTTATTTCAAAATAAATTCAAACTCAAACCCAAAAATGCAGCTCACTTAGCTAAGGCGATAGAGCTAGCTAGAAATCTTGGCTTAGACTCAGAAGCCGATCTTATGAACAAAACTCGCTTATTCCTAGAGCAAGAGGCTCTATTACCCGAAATACGACAGGACTCCACCGATGTTTAACAATCCAATAGATAACCTTCTAATCAGTATATCGCGCTTGGTTGCAGTAGATTGTGCCGGCGTTGCAATTGCAGAAATTGACCTGCGTGAAGGCGGGATTCTTATTGGTGGCGGGAACATCGGTAAAACTTCCATTCTGAACGCCATTCGACTCTTTTTGCTGCCAGAAGAGAACTTTAAAGATTCAAAAAATAAGTTTGGCTTTTCAGATAAAGAAGGAAACTTTTACACCAATGATGAGTGTTTTGAGCATTACTTCCCTAGCAGCACCAGCTTTTTGATTTTAGAGTGCGATAACTATTTAGGCGGGCCAATGCCCCATTGTCAGATACTCTATCGTGGTAACTCTGATAAGCTCGATTATCGTCGTATGTTCACATCCCTGCGGTATGCGCAAATACGTCATCTTTTTTGGGATGACAACGTTGGGGATGATGGCATTGGTGGTCGAGTGGATGATTTATCACCCAGCAAAGTGCAGGCTTTTTTAAAGCGTGAAGATAAGCACTTTAAATCATTGGTACGCTCTTCCGCGATTAAGGAAGTGATCTATGCGAATCAACTACTCGATATTGATGCGATGCGTTTTTGTTTATTTCCCCTCAGCTCAACTAAGGATGCAGATGTTCTTGCCTTTCGCGCACTTGTCCGCTTGCTATTTGATATGAAAACAGGGTCGGACACGGTTCGCTTGGCTGTGGCCAATATCATTGAATCGAGAAAGAAGGAGCGCAAAGACGAGCTCAATTTTGATATTGATGCCTTTATTAATCATAACGACATGTTGTCAAGTCGTGAACAAATACTCAAAAAGATTGAAAGCCTAAGACCTGAGTACGAAAAGCTTGCCATCAGTCATCAACAATTGGTGAGCAATAAAAACGCTGAAGATGCGTTGATGCAGTACGCTATGATGCTTGACAGTCGAATCGATCAAGAAAACCAAGCTCTTGGGCAAGAAGAGATACAGTTAACGTTACAGAAAGGAAAAGTACGGTCGGCCAAAAAAGCGTGTGATGACACGGTCGATAAACAAAAGACACTGAAAGGTGAGGTTAAAGTACTCGTTCGTCAGCAGAAGAAACTCGATGATATTGTGCAAGAGACGGATCTTATCATAAACATCTACGATGAAAGTGAGACGATAGATGACATTATTTCAGGCCACCGTGAACACCTGGATGATAGAAAGGAAGCGTTAAGATTAAAGAAAGATGCAGAGGCTCTACAAACTGAGTTAGAAACTCTCAAGCAAGAAATTTCCAACCTTAGCGAGACGGAAGCTCGCTATCAAGCCTCGGTCAATGCTCAACAATTCAAGCTGTTTAACCAGTTACCTGAAAGTGTTTGGATGAAGTTAGCAGCGGTTAATGAGGAGTTGGCGGAGTCTAACCCCGCAAGAGTGTTATCCTCATCTGAGAGGCAGGCAATTGAGTCATTTACCGATTTATTAGAAGAAAAACAGCAGCACTACGCACTTTGGGACTTAACGTTAGAGTCCATTCAAAGCATAAATCGAGAGTCTGACCAAACGCGGTTAACTAAAGTACAAGAGGCCTTAGAGCAAAAACGCAAGCGAGTCGCAGAACTCAGTGCAATGGGTAATCAATCCCGCATTGAGCGAATTAAAGAAATTACGGCACTTAACACTGAAATCAAACGTACTGAAAATGAAATCAACTTGCTACAAGCATACACAAACAATGCCGAGCAGCTTCAAGTGATTAATAAAGAACTAACGGAGGCTGAACAAACTCGTGATTCGTTAGAAAAACAATTCGATGCACAAAATGATCTGTGGGTACAAGAGAAGCACTCGTTTGACGCACAAACTAACCAACTAACCGAGAAAAAAGAACAGTTAGTAAAATTAACTGGATACAGCGTTAGGGTCAAAGCGGAACTTCAGGCGCATCATCTGCCAGTCAGTGATTTCTCAGTTTTACCCGATCAAACCCTCGACCTTTCGGAAGAAACACTACGAGCTCGAATTGATGCTCTACACAAAAAGCGTCAAGCAAAGACCGAGATTACCGAAAAAATCCAAGGTTTTGTCAGAGAACAAGTGCTAGAAAATGACGATAAGTTGATGCTCTCTCACCTAGATGATGAGCTTCTAGAACACGCATTTCACCAACTCCAAACTCGCTATCAAGGCTTAGATGATGAGTTTGATATTTTGCGCAAAAACTTTATTGAACATAAGCACACTGTTCACGCCATCATCAATGAACTAAAAAATAATCGAGAATTAGTTGCCCAGTTTGAACAGAGTATTAACCGTGCGTTTGAAGGGTTAGAGATCAATGACTTGTCACAGGTTGAAGCCATAATCAAAGTTGAGGCGCGATTTGACGACCTAGTGAGGGAAATTGAGTTTTTTGATACGCACTCAGATCAAAAAGCCTCGGAGCAGTTTATTGAACGCCTCAAAGCTTTTAGCAAAAAGTTTTTCCCAGAAGGCAAAGCCGCGCTGCTGACCATGGAGCAGATCGTCTCTGGTATTAGCTATAGAGTTAAAAAGCGTGGTCAAAATGGTTGGGAGAGCAAGTCACAGTCCACCTCTACTATCATGCTGATCAATATCAAGCTGGTGGAAATTTTGTTGAGCCGATTAAGAAATAGCGCTTGTGCAACCCAATTCCCACTAGTGATAGATGAAGGTGCTTCGGTGGATAGTTCACAATTTGATTGGCTGTTGCCAAATATGAAAAAAGCAGGCTTTCGAGTTTTAAGTGCTTCGACTAACTCGGCATCCAGTGAGATCATCTTTAAGTTTGGTCAACATTTTCGTTTGGATTCGATGTGCACTTCAAAACCCTACGATGAAGCTCGAACCATTGCTTATACAGGCATACCAGAAAGCTTTGTGATAAAAGGAAGTGCGCTGGATAGAGAGCAACTCGATATGTTTGGAGAGGCAGATGAGTGATAAAAGACTTCTGACTATCCCCACGTTTGCCATTATGCTTGAACATCACACCATAATGAGGGATGTGATCCGCACAATGGATGAGGGTGGTGAGCCTTATGTAAGAGAAGCGACCTTCATCTCTAGATTGCACCGATACATACAAGGGCAAAGCAAAGATAAACAGAAACAATTACGTACTGCCTTTTCTACCGATAACTTGTTAGCGACCCATATCTTAGTCGACAAAGATGAGTTCGGTGGTGAAAGTCGCCTGATCTTTGATCGCGCTGTGATCGGGGTATTTCGTCTGTTTGATCGCAGCCTATTTCAAGACCTTACCGATGTAGCACTTAAAATCCAGCTCGGGGGTATACGTATACTCCTAGAAAAGCTGCAATCGGGTTCGATGCTGTATAGCGATAGTGACTTAGATTTCAAGGAGTTAATTGACGAGTTATTTCATCAATTGAGTGAACTGCTTAACAGCATCCGCTTGAACTTGGTAAAAATGCAAACGATCAATCAGGAGCTCAGTGATGCGAGTGAACTTGCTGCCAAATCGGATAATCCACAAGTTTTCTCGGTCCTCCAGCAAGAGTCGATAGAAAAAATATCGCTATTGCTATCGAGGCACATATTGCCCACGCGGCAATTTTTGGATGAGAAAAGTCGGTTGAAAGATGGACCGAATTTGTTTGAATGTCTGCAAAGTTTACGCAGTCAGTTTGAGCGCCATCAAGACCACCAGCGAGCGAATGCGATGTTAAGGTATGAGGTGAGCTTTAACAGTTATCACAAACAGATCAGTAAAGTGTCGCAATCAGTAGACCAGTTTTTGGCACGATCCAAAAAACGCCTCCGACAGTTTAATGCCATTGAAACGGCATTTGGTGATTTAGTCAAAGAGCTAGATGCTACTAAGCACAACCTAAAACGCAGCCAGATAGATGGGCAATTTGCTCGTGATAATGGCACCTTTATGGGGTTGATGCAGCAAGCTAGGCCCAAAGTGCTTCGTATCAGTAGTTCAGAAGCCTACCTCAACAATGTAGTGAGTGATATAGATGCACGCGTTGCGGATAAAGGCCTGCTAGGTCAGAGCCGTTATGTAGAGTTAGTTAGCACTAAAGATGATTCCACCGAACGAAGGCTCGCTCGCGCAGAGCAGGTCTTTGAATTGGTGAAACAGATGAAAATGGCCGAATATCAAGACCTCACGCTCTCACTTCATAGGCGCCTTAAAGAACATCTGGTTGACTATCATTTTGTTGACCTGTTGGAAGGGCTTAACTTCCTATTACGCAGTGAAGCGATGCTTGATGGACACAGACTTAAAATGACTAATTTCCGCCAACGCATCGCCCAAAGTGACACTATTTATCTATACCGTAAAATTCGAACAGAGCGAGTAACTAATTCATGACGCCATTTTCTCAAATAAACATGGTGAAAAGCCAACAGATATACACGACATTTGTCAATGGTAAGGTGATCACCAAGCAGGGTTATAACCTTTACCAGCAACGTTTTATTGAGAGTCCGCTTTATACCGAACTTTATAATAACTTAGAGCACTTTACACAGCTCTATCTGCACATTGGTTTCACGCTCAATTTCAATGTAGAAGGGGAGTTTTTCTATATCAGCCGCAGTGAAACAGAAGAAGACGCAGACACTAATGCCACCAAAATCCAGGCCATGCTATTAATTATTGCCCGTTACTGGGTAGACAAGGGCTTTGACTTAGATGACCTCACCACGCCAGTGATTGGGCTCGGTCGCTCGGCACTAGAAGAAATAGCAGAGCACGCTATTTACGATGATATTCGACAGGCGCTTGGAATGGAAACCTGGGATAAGGCGCTAAACTACCTTGCAGATCGAAACTTCTTATATCCGTGTGGTGATAAGCATTATGTTCTAAGTTCTGCTGGAATGCATTTCTTGAATTTACATGTTGATAAATACTCACAAGAGCAAAAGTAAAATAATTCACTCCATTTAGAGTGATAAGCTTGAATCATGACTGTTAGCTAACTCTATGAATTAACTAACAGTCTTAAAAGGAGCAAGGTGCTAATTTTGAAGCGTTTATAGTAGATTAGAATTGATGAATACCTCTTACAGCTCAGCACAAAGCCTCTAAAGCCATGTAATTGCAATAGGTGATAACATCTGAACCTTTAACCCTAACGGCTGCTATTCCATCTGCGCAGCATTCATCATCTTGCTCAAAACCACCAAAGCTTATCAAAACCACAACACTCTATAATTTCTGCTCATTCCTCGTTATTGCTATCATGGTGAGGAGATTATCGTTGATAGATAGCGTTAGGCGCTAAGAGAGCTTCCATGGCATTGAATCCTGCTTGGTTAAATACGTTTGTCACCCTAGTGCAAACCGGACATTTTACGGAAACCGCCAAGCGGCTATACATGACACAGCCGGGGGTGACACAGCATATTCATAAACTGGAAGATGCGTTGTCTTGCCAGCTGCTGCACCGAACGGGTAAGCAGTTCGAGATGACCGCCGAGGGTGAAAAGCTCTATCACTACGCGCTAGAGCAGCAGAGTCACTATCAGTACTTTGTTGACGGACTTCATGATAATGATCCTTACAAAGGGGAGTGTCAGATTGCGTGTTCAGGGGCGGTGGCGATGTCGATCTATCCCGCGTTGATTGAATTACAATGCGCTCACCCCAGTCTCTCTATCAGCGTGGAGTCGGCCCCAAATCGCCGTATATTCAGCCTGCTTGAAAGCAACCAAATTGCCTTTGGTATTACAACGCAAAAACCTGTTGATGATAGCCTTACGGCGATTCCTATCGGGAAGCAATTACTCGCTCTCTTTGTTCCCGCGTCTGCGAATCAAGCCGCTACCCTTGAAGACCTACAGAGCTTGGGTTACATCGACCACCCAGATGCAAAGCACTACTTAGATCGCATATTGATGCGTAACTTTCAAAGTCGTTATAAAGGCTTAGATAAGGTTCCTAAGCGGGGATATATTAATCAGCTCAATCAAATATTGATGCCAGTTGCTGCAGGAGTAGGCTTCACTGCACTGCCGCATCGTTCGGGGAGTTTATTTTCTCGCCCTAATGATATTGCGGTTATGCCTATGGAAACTCCAATCTCAGATGACTTGTATTTAGTTTACAAGACCCATCGCCACGCAATTACACGCTACTTATGGTTAGAGCCTTTGTTGATTGAGATCTTGAAAACGGACGTGTAGTGAGGTGTCGCCGCAACCTTCACTATGAAATATTCGCTATTTTGTTGCCGTATTTTTCTTTATACATCTTACGGTCAGCCAC
Organism: bacterium sp. HQB-150; assembly: GCA_043421945.1. Taxonomy (GTDB): domain Bacteria; phylum Pseudomonadota; class Gammaproteobacteria; order Enterobacterales; family Vibrionaceae; genus Thaumasiovibrio. Next base: position 42,761 of record JBHOGO010000003.1, read on the forward strand.
TTTTATCACTGAGTCAATGGTCTCTCCATCCAAAGGATACTGGCTACAGCCAATGCTGACTCCGACAGAGAGTGTGTTGTCATCAATCTCAAATGGTTGCTTAAAGGCCTATTCAATTAAGCTTAAGGTATCTTCGTAGAGATGCTTGTCGACAGATCGAACGACAACAGCAAATTCATCTCCTCCAATTCGGAACGGCGTGCGAGTAGAGGGAAGTAACGATTTCAGTCTCTTTGCCACCTCGATCAGTACTTGGTCGCCTGCGGTGTGACCAAACGTATCGTTTATGTATTTGAACTTATTGAGGTCAAACCAAAAAAAGGTAAGACAGGTCGATGAACTTTTCAATGCCTCTAGTTGCTGATTCATTGATAGCTATTCAGCTGCTTTGATGTTGTTTAGGCGGTTATAGTAATGGGCTGAAGAGATAGAAAAAGTGTTCTCTGAAACGATCGAATAGAGTACGGTTTTTCCACTCAGCTTGGTCAACAGGCACCGATTGCTCTATGTAGTTTTGCTGTAACCAATTCATCTGATGGGTAAACTCACGATCGTCGATGGCAAGTGTCACCTCAAAGTTTAGCCAAAGGCTACGCATATCGAGGTTAACCGTCCCGATAAGGCAGTGCTTTTTATCGATGACAACAGACTTTGTATGTAATAAGCCGCCATCAAATTGATGAATCGTCACACCTGCACGCATAAGTTCGTGAAAAAAAGACTGACTTGCCCAGCGAACCATGATCGAGTCATTGTGCTTTGGCAAAATAATATCAACTTGTACGCCACGTTGTGCGGCATTGAGAATCGCATGATGTAGGGCTTCACTGGGTACGAAGTAGGGGGTCGTAATCGTGATACTGCGCCGTGCTTGGTAGATAGCTAAACTCAGTACTTCATGAATAATGGCGGCAGGCATTCCAGGGCCAGAAGGGATCGTTTGAATCGCGTCATAATCGGCACGAGAAGGCTCAATACTGCACTGCGGAATGTCGGGTAAGGTTCGTTCCCCCGTTTCGACTTCCCAGTCCCAAGATTGAATCGCATTTAACACGGCGACATTTGGCCCAGTGATACGCACCATGATATCCACCCATTGCCCAACGCCTGCATTTGCTTTGAAGTAGTGTGGGTCGACTAAATTCATTGAGCCGGTATAGCCAATTTCATTGTCGATGACGACAATTTTGCGATGCTGACGCAGATCCATTCGACGTAAGAACATTCGCCATGGGCTCACAGCCAGTGCTTCAACAACATGGATACCCGCCTTTTTAAAGGTGGCAGGCCATTCTGAGCGAAAGAAGGTAATACTGCCTGCTGAATCCAGTAATAGTTTGACGCTAACCCCTCGCTGCGCGGCTTCAATAAGCGCTGTCGCCACATCGTTAGCAAGCCCGCCAGGATGCCAAATGTAGAATTCTAAATTGATAGTGCGTCTGGCTGCACGGATATCATCAATCATCGCCAGCATGATTTCGTCTGGCGCAGTGAGTAAGGTTAATGTGTTTCCACTTAAACTCGGGATATTGAGCTGTTTCTCACAAAGGATATGAATGGGGGTCGCTGCGGCACTTATCTTCGCGGGTTGATGAGCTTCACAACCTTCAAGCTGCTTAAACCATTCGCCGTAAGGTTCAAACATCTTTTTTGCTCGTTCCGCTCGTTTTCGACCAAGGTTTAACTCCCCAAAAAGAAGATAGGCGACAACACCAGCAAAAGGGAGAGAATAGATAACAAGCAGCCATGCTAATGATACGCCTACTACACGTCGTTTTACGACGACTCGGATGGAAATACCAATCGCGAGTATGTAATAAAGCACAACGCTGATGAGTGCGAAAAGCGAGTAGAAACTGTCCATTAAAAATCCCTGTATAACTTGAAACTCAATGTACAGGGTTTCTGCATGTCAGACCAGAAGATTAGATGAATCAAAAGTGTAGAATAGTGAAGAAAGGTTAAAAAAAAGTTATAACGTGCGGTTTTTTTGCGCAGTGTAGCAAGATATCGGTACAAATATGATAAATATAGAATTTGGCGCTTCCAATTGTAATCACAAACTGTTTTACTTGCTACCCGTAAGCCGTCAACTCATACCTTTTGAAGTGTAAACTTATAATTACACGCAATACTTTGACGGTCAGGATGACAGACAGATTAGAGAGAAAAACTATGACAACAAGTGTCGCTGGAGAGTCTAGAGCGCAGTTCAGCTCTAAAATTGGCTTCATATTAGCTGCAGCGGGTTCAGCCGTTGGGTTAGGGAATATTTGGGGATTCCCGACTCAAGCTGCAAGCAACGGTGGTGGAGCCTTCCTACTGATCTATTTATTTTTAGTCTTTTTACTTGGCTACCCTCTATTGGTGGCAGAGCTAACGATTGGTCGTTACGGTCAGGCGAACCCTGTTAAGGCATCAGGAAAAATTATGCCGAACGGGAAAGCCGCTGTCGGTCGTTCATTTGCCGTCGTAGGTCTTATCACCGCGTCATGCATCTTAAGCTTTTACGCTATTTTGGCTGGATGGTTGATGGGCTTCTTCTTCAGCCCACTTTTAGAGATTGTTGGTCTTCATGATGCCGCGCAGTGGTTAGAAAGCTTCTCGACGGGGCGCAACTTACTACTGACGGTATTGTTCATGGTCGCAACTATCTATGTTGTGAAGAACGGTGTTGCTGAAGGTATTGAGCGTTGGTCAACCCGATTGATGCCCGTCTTAGTTGTATTGTTCCTTGTTCTGATTGGTTACATCCTGACTCAACCGGGTGCAATGGATGGCTTAAAAATGTTCCTTATTCCTGATTTCAGTGAAGTGAACAGCGGAATGATTCACAGTGCGATGGGACAAGCATTTTTCTCCCTATCGTTGGGCGCATGTACGATGATGGTTTACGGTTCGTACTTACGTAAAGATGCGGATTTACCGAAAACAGCTGCTCAAGTTGCACTGATTGATACGGGTATTGCTTTCATCGCTGGTTTGCTTATTTTGCCTGCCATGTTTGTTGCTCAAAACAATGGCGTTCAAATCTTCGATGACGCAGGTAACCTAGAAAGTTCAGGTGACTTAGTCTTTGGTGTATTACCGGCGATGTTTGACACGATGGGCGGTGCTGGCTTGCTTGTGTCTATTGTGTTCTTTGCACTGATGGTTGTCGCTGCACTTACCTCGTCAATTTCACTGCTTGAAGTACCTGTATCAACGGCGTCTGAGGAATTGAAGATGTCGCGTGAGAAATCATCATGGGTCATTGGTGGCTTGATCACTCTGCTTTCTGTAGCGATCATCTTCAACTTTGGTTGGATGTTTGATGCGGTGATTATTGTATCGACTGAATACGCACAACCTATCCTTGGCTTAATCTTCGCATTACTTGTTGGTTGGGTATGGAGACGCGACACGGTATTGACTGAGCTGCGTGAAGGTTCAGCAGAGATTGAATCGAGCCTATTCTGGAAAGTATGGCCTTGGTATGTTCGCGTTGTTTGCCCTGCAATGATGATTTTTGTCTTCTTTGCTTAGTAGGTGATTACTTAGTTGGTAATTGCTTAGTCAGTGACTGTTTAGGCGATTATTAAGCTGAAGGCTTAGGTAAACGCTGATAGCGTGAACAGATAAACAATGTTTAAGAAGAAAGCAGCTCAATAGAGCTGCTTTTTTTATTGGTGGTGGTAGACTTCGCACGTCTTTATTTGACCCTTTTTATTGCCAGCCGATAAAAGGTTAGAAATTCCCTCGGAAGGTTCATGTTATTGAAGTCTCCGAACCAGTGTGGAGCGTTCATGTTTAATATTGTTCACCTTGATCCTGATTTTGTCGTTATCAATAAGCACCATAATGTCAGCGTCCATAAGGATGAGGAAGAGACGGCATTGGTGATGGAAGTCGCCAAATTGGTCGATGAAGAGCAGTTATACCTTGTTCATCGCCTTGATAAGATGACCTCGGGTTTATTGTTGTTAGCGCGCAATGCAGCGGCAGCTGCGACCTTATCAGGCTTATTTGCAACACGCGACGTCAGCAAATTTTATCTCGCAATTGGTGAGAAGAAACCCACAAAGAAGCAGGGGCTGATCTGTGGTGATATGGCGCGATCACGTCGAAGTAGCTGGAAATTGTTGTCATCAAAGAAGAATCCTGCGGTGACGCAGTTTTTCTCAGCCGCTGGTGAAAATGGTCAGCGTCTATTCTTATGTAAACCCTATACAGGCAAAACACATCAAATACGGGTGGCACTAAAGAGTATTGGCGCCGCGATTGTTGGTGACCGTATATACGGCCAGCAAAGCCAGGTTGTAGAAGCAGACCGAGGTTATCTGCATGCATTTAGCTTACAGTTTACTTTCAATGGCATGATGCACCGTTTTCAAGCATGGCCCGATGAAGGAAGCCTTTGGCATTCAGACGCCATGGAAACGGTGAAAGCACAGTGGCTGTCACCAGAAACACTTCCGTGGCCAGCACTGCCGAGCGCAATTACGAACCCATATATAGAACAAGAAGCTAAAAAAACGGCTTCTCGTCGAAACACAAGTACAGGAAAAGAGTCATGAACCCAGCAGCGTTGGCCGTGTTAGAAGCGCACCTTATTGAACAATTGGCACTCCCGCTTGATGAAGTAAAACGTCTGTTTCATGGGCGTGGTCGCCGATGGGAAGGCTTAGAGCAGATAGCCGTCGATTGGTTAAATGGCCAGTGTTTAGTGTCGCTGTTTAAAATGCCAAGTGAAGAGTTCGTTGCTGCATTGACTGAAATGCTTGGGCGTCTAACGACAACGGATGCATGGCTAGCATTGAAGCCGCAGTCTTTGCTATTACAGTATCGTGACCAGCCGGGTTCCCCCGTAACAGTACTTTGGGGTGAATTGCAGAGTACGCAGATCGTCACAGAGTCGGGTTTACGATATGAGCTTGATCTCGGCCGCAACCAAAATAATGGTTTGTTTCTTGATATGAGAAATGGCCGTGATTGGGTGCGTGAGCAGTGCTGTGAAGGCAAAGGCCAGCGAGTACTTAACCTGTTTGCTTATACCTGTGGCTTCTCTGTTGCGGCGATAGAAGGCGGCGCAGAGTTGGTGGTCAATGTTGATATGGCAAAGGGCGCTTTAAGCCGAGGCCGTGATAATCACCGCCACAATGATCATGACTTAAGCAAAGTGAAGTTTTTAGGGCATGATATCTTTAAGTCGTGGGGGAAAATCCGCAAGAGTGGTCCTTATGATCTTATCGTTATCGACCCGCCAACGTTCCAAAAAGGAAGCTTTGCGCTCACGAAGGATTATCAACGTATATTACGACGTTTAGATGAGCTGCTTGCACCGGGTGGCCAAGTATTAGCGTGTGTTAACGACCCACATTTAAGCATTGATTTTCTTGTTACCGAGATGGCTAGAGAAGCACCTCAGCTGAGCTATCAGAAACGAATTGAAAACCCGGAAGCATTTTTAGATATTGATGAAAATGGTGGTTTAAAAGCCCTTCTTTTCCAATAATTGAATTAAGTAAAAGTGGTTTCTAAAGCCCAATGCCTACTCGTTAGGCGTTGGGCTTTTTTATTTGGCATTCAGTATGGGTTATTCACATGAGGCAGCACTAATGACCTGCTCTGCAATGGGACGACCGCGGACATCTCGAATACTGAATGCATAGCTAACACCGATGTCGAGCGCAGGGCGTATGACAGGGCTTGAACAGTAATCATTAATACTGTTGTTCAAGAACTGACTTGGCGCAACGGAGCTACCGCCTCCATAAAGAATGTCGACAAGGATCATGGTTTGCTGTGAACGTACACGCATAAATTGATAAGCGCCGACATCCAATGGCATGATGTCATTTAGTTGATTGGCTCGTAGGTTTGCCACCGCAATGGCTTGTTCGTCAGGTGATGAAGCACACCCCACTAACGTGGTCGCGGTGATTGCTGCAAGTAGCCATTTTCTCATTGTGGAAGTACTTTCTTAAAGGGTTTTACGATGACGTTTTCATAGACGCCAGCATCAATATAAGGGTCTGCATCTGCCCAAGCTTGCGCTTGTTCAAGAGAAGCAAAATCAGCAATCACCGTCGAACCTGTAAAGCCAGCCTCGCCCGGGTTTTCACTATCGATGGCAGGCATTGGGCCAGCAACCAATAGACGTCCTTCATCTTGAAGCGTCTTTAAGCGAGCAAGATGTTTCTCTCTTACGCTAAGGCGTTTCTCTAGGCTATTTTCAACATCCTGTGAAAAAATGACGTACCACATATTTCGTTCCTTTCTCTATATTGCGGGTTATTTGTTGATTGCCCTTGGTCGACCTTCACTGGTGATGGCCACGTAATTGAACATCGCCTCACACACTTGATAGCGCTCGCCAATACCTTCTTCTTTAACGGGTTTTACCCAAACTTGAAGCTTGATACTCATCGATGAGTTACCAATACGTGCGCATTCACCATAACAGCACACCACATCACCAACCCTAACAGGCGCTTTGAAGTGAATCCCATCGACAGATACCGTCGCGATTCTACCACCAGAGATCTCTTTCGCGAGGATCCCGCCTGCTAAATCGAGCTGAGACATAATCCAGCCACCGAAGATGTCTCCGTTGGCATTGGTATCAGCAGGCATCGCTAGCGTGCGAAGTAGAAGTTGACCGTGAGGAATGTTTGAACTCATTGTTTAACTGTTACCTTAAGAAGCATCATTTTGGTCGTCCTCGTCGTCTTTTGGCATATGTCGATAAAGAAATACACCACTACCTAGCGTGAACAAAAGTGTTAGGCCGAGTAGGCCAAAAACTTTGAAGTTAACCCAAGCTTCGAGCGAAAACGAATAAGAAACATATAAATTTATTAGTGCACAAAGCAGAAAGAATACTGCCCAAGCGAGATTTAATCGCAACCAGGCCGAATCTTCAAGCTCGATTTCTTTTCCTAGCATCGATTTTATAAAGGGTTTGTTCATTAGCTGAGAAACCCAGAGGCCAATAGCGAAGGCTGAATAGAGAATTGTCACCTTCCACTTGATGAAGTTTTCGTCGCGGAAAAAGATCGTCATACCACCAAAAATAACCACCATCACAAAGGTGGTTAACTGCATTTTTTCTACTTTTTTATAGAGAAGCCAAGTGACGGCCATTTGCACTGCGGTAGCAGCTATCAGGGCACCTGTCGCAATGTAGATGTCAAACCACTGGAAAAGAATAAAGAAAATGATCAGCGGGATAAAATCGAGCAATTGTTTCATGGCAACATCCTTGTCAGTATTTGGCTGATTACTAGGTCGTGACGCAATCGTTGCCCTCTGATTGTTTTTTTTGATGAGAGCAGTGTTCTCAGTCTACCTAAAATTGCTTTGAAATACAGGGGGTCTCGTTCGCTTATCTGCGTTGTTATAGCGGCAGTGTTACGAAGGAAAGGGGGAAGGTTGATGTTCGGTTTCTCATTCTCAACCTGCTAGTTAAGCGTCAAAGAAGAGTCGTAGAAGATCGATACTTAGGAAGGCAGGTCTACAAAGTACTAAGAAATAAAAAACGGTAGCGAAGGCTACCGTTTGGGTTTCACTTTAAGCTAGAAGCTAGAAGCTAGAAGCTAGAAGCTAAAACTTCATTACGCATTTTCTGTTTGCGCAGCAGCGATCTCTTCTTTCGAAACCATGTTTTCAACGATAACCGCACATGCCGCATCACCAGTGATGTTTAGGGCAGTACGAATCATGTCGAAGATACGATCTAGAGCGAACAGTAGAGGTAGGCCTTCAATTGGAATACCAGCAGCAAGTAGAACCGCAACGACAAGGAAAGATGGACCAGGGACACCCGCTTGACCAACCGCACCTAATGTCGAGGTAAGGATGATAGCAATATATGCGCTCATGCCTAGTTCGATTTGGAATACTTGTGCGAAGAATACTGCGACCAATCCGTAGTAGATTGCGTTACCGCTCATATTGATCGTCGCGCCAAGTGGCAATGCGAATGACGAGGTTGTCTTGCTCACACCTAGCTCTTCTTCACACGTTTTCATTGTTACCGGCAGAGTAGACATTGAAGACGCAGTAGAAAGTGCAACAGCTTGAGGTTTCTTCATTGCTGATAGGAATTTACGTGGCGACATGTTACCAAGCAACTTCACGACAGCAGGGTAGAAAAGGAAGCCAAAGATAGCAATTGCTAGTACGTAAACCCATACTAGGTTGAAGATAATACCAAGCGCATCAAAGCCAAAGGTACCTACTGCTTCAGCCATTAGGCCGAAGACACCGATAGGAGCGATCTTCATCACTTGGTTGATCATCCAAACCATCGCATCAACGATACCATTGATACCGTTTAGGATTGGGTCGCGACGTGTTTTTTCAATTTTAGAAAGTGCTAATCCGAAGAACAGACAGTAGACAAGAATTTGTAGGATGTTAGCACTGTTTAACGCTTCAAAGATGTTCCCCGGAATCATACCAACGATGGTTTCCGCGAAAGATGGTAGCGCACCTTGCTCTGCAGTCACGGTACCAAACATGTTTTGAACGCTGGTGAGGTCAACGCCTACACCTGGTTTGAATAGATTACCAAGTCCAATGGCTAGTGCAACAGCTGCTGCTGAAGTAAGCGCAAAGAAACCTAGAGTCGCTATACCGATTTTGCCAGCAGACTGGCTGTTACCAAGTCCAGCAGCACCAGAGATGATTGCAACAGCAACCAATGGCACAACAAGCATCTTGATCAAGTTAATGAAAATATGCCCTAGAGGTGCAAACATTTCAGCAGATGGGCCCATCATTGCGCCGACAACGGTACCGATAACCATTGCGATGACAACCTGAACACCGATGTTGCTGAATAATCCTTCTTTATTTAACACTTTCGTTACCTCGTGGTGTCTTTATGTTAATCCGTAGTGAAATCAACTGCATATTACCATTAAGGTAATATTTAATTTCATGACAATTGTGACAGTTGAAAGCCATGCGTGCAATGGGGGATTTGATAAAATTGTTATTTGATCACGGTGTGACTGTTATGAGAAAACGATATGGGTCGATGTCGGGATGAGGGATAATGGTAACTTTGTATCACAAAGGTTGGAATTGATAGGGTAAATAATTGTTTGGCGGGAATAAGCCCTGCTGAAATGTTATCGGCAGGGCGGTAGCGCTATTTTCAGCCTACTTTTTCGTGGCGGCTTTCATACGGGTGATGAAATCAGAGAGAGTTGTTAACAACTCTGCTGGGTTGCTTCGATGTGTCTCGATAATTTTAACGACCGCAGAGCCAGAAATAGCACCTGCAGCACCAGACGCCAATGCTTCTTTTACTTGTGAAGGCTCTGCAATACCAAAACCAAGCACAGCTGGTGGAGCATTGAACGTTTTGAGTGCTGTGAGTAAGTGATCAATTGGCTTGCCTGCTTTTGTTTCTGTGCCGGTAACACCTGCACGAGAAAGTAAGTAAGTGTAGCCGCCACCGAGCTCAGAGACTTTCTTTAAGGTTGCTTCGTCTGCATTTGGCGGAGCGATAAAGATAGGATGAACACCGTGCTTTAATGCCGATGTACGGAATTCTTCAGATGCATCGACTGGCACATCAGCAACAAGAACAGAATCAACGCCAGCGTCAGCACAGGCATTATAGAAATTGTCGATACCGTTGGCGAACACAAGGTTAGCGTAAATCAATAACCCCATAGGGATCGTCGGGTACTTTGCGCGAACCTGCGTCAACATATCAAAACAGACAGCTGGTGTTGTACCGGCTTCAAGTGCGCGAATATTGGCGCCTTGAATGGTAGGGCCATCTGCTGAAGGGTCTGAGAACGGGAAGCCCAGCTCAAGCGCATCGGCGCCTGATTCGACTAAAGTATCGATGATCTCTAGTGAAAGCGCTGGGTTTGGATCGCCGATAGTCACGAAAGGAACAAATGCCCCTTCATTTTTGTCAGCTAATGAGGCAAAAAGTGTTTGATAGCGATCCATTATAGCGCTCCTTTTTCTTCTAAGATGTCGTGGACAGTAAAGATATCTTTGTCACCACGGCCTGATAGGTTCACAATCAACAACTGTTCTTTTTCTGGTTCTTGGCGAATAATTTTTAATGCGTAGGCAAGTGCGTGAGCAGACTCAAGAGCAGGAATAATCCCCTCTGAGCGTGCCAGTTCTTGGAATGCATCAAGCGCCTCATCATCGGTAATCGCGCCATATTCAGCACGACCCGTTGCATTTAAATGTGCATGTTGTGGACCAACAGAAGGGAAATCTAAGCCTGCAGATACAGAGTATGACTCTTCAATCTGACCATGCTCATCTTGCATTAATGGTGCTTTCATACCGAAGAAAATACCCAACTTACCGTGCTTCAATGGGGCACCGTGCATGTCGGTATCTAATCCTTTACCTGCTGGCTCAACACCAATCAGTTTTACATCGGTTTCTTCGATAAAATCAGCAAACATACCGATAGCATTCGAACCACCACCTACACAGGCGATTACCGCATCAGGGAGGCGACCTTCACGTTCAAGGATTTGCTCTTTCGCTTCTTCACCGATCATGCGTTGGAATTCACGCACGATGGTTGGGAAGGGGTGTGGACCTGCCGCTGTGCCTAAAAGGTAATGTGCAGTGTCGTAGTTTGCAGACCAGTCACGCAGTGCTTCATTACACGCATCTTTCAATGTCGCAGAGCCAGAATGAACAGGGATAACTTCAGCACCCATTAACTTCATGCGGAAGACGTTAGGGCTTTGACGTTCAACGTCTTTTGCGCCCATATAAACACGGCATTTTAAATCAAGCAGTGCACAAGCCAGTGCCGTTGCCACACCATGTTGTCCGGCACCTGTTTCTGCGATGATCTCTTTCTTACCCATGCGTTTTGCTAGTAACGCTTGACCCAACACTTGGTTGGTTTTGTGTGCGCCGCCGTGAAGAAGATCTTCACGCTTTAAGTAAAGCTTGGCATTGGTTCCTTTGGTCAGGTTACGCGTCAGGGTCAGTGCTGTCGGACGGCCAGCATACTCTTTAAGCAGAGTAATAAACTCGTCATTGAATTCAGGATCTTGTTGAGCATCGATAAACGCTTGCTCTAGTTGATCAAGCGCTGGCACTAAGATCTGTGGGACATACTGCCCACCGAATTCGCCAAAATAGGCGTTTAGCTTTGTCATGGTGTGTTCCTTAAAATTGTCTAAGTGCAGCGAATGCAGCTTGAAGTTTTGCGATATCTTTTTTACCCGGTGCGCTTTCTACACCCGAATTGAAGTCGAGCCCTAGCGTCCCTATTTTTGCTGCCGCCAAAGCGTTTTCAGGGGTGAGACCACCCGCTAGCATAATGTTGTCTTGTTGCTCTGCCAGTGATGAAACGAGTGACCAGTCAAAGGTTTGTCCTGTGCCGCCCTGTTGATTATCCACTTTCGTGTCGAGTAAGTGGCGGTCAGCATTCGTGAGGAGTGCCGGAACTTGGTCTGTGACTCCGTAGGCTTTCCAAACTTGTACATTGGCGTCAAGTTGTGCTTTTAACGTATCGATGTAGGTACTGTCTTCGTCGCCATGAAGCTGAACAGCAGCCAGTGATAGTTGTTTCGCGGTGGTAGCGACCTCTTCAACACTGTGGTTCTGGAATACGCCAACATATTGCAGAGGGGCTGTGTCGATAACTGCGCTTGCTTCAGAGATAGTAATAGAGCGAGGCGATTTTTCAACGAAGATAAGACCACCAAAAACAGCGCCAGCGGCATAGGCTGCTTGGCTATCTTCTGGGCGCGTTAACCCACAGACCTTATTCTCACCAAGTAAAACACCACGAACAGCACGCTCGATATCATCTTGTGACATCAAAGAGCTACCAATTAAGAAGCCATTAGCATGTTGCGCAAGATCTTTGACCTCCTGGTGGGTGTAAATGCCTGACTCAGAGATAACGATAGTCCCTTCGGCAAGGCGCGGTGCAAGTGCTTTAGTACGGTCTAGGTCAATGCTGAGATCACGTAGGTTACGGTTATTTATACCAACGACCTTTGCTTTCAAATCGATAGCGCGTTGTAGCTCTTCTTCGTTGCTGACTTCCGTTAGGATGCCAAGTGATAAGCTGTTTGCTACCTCAGCAAGTTGGCGGTATTCTTCATCGTTTAAGACAGAAAGCATCAATAAGATGGCATCAGCTTGATAGTGGCGAGCAAGGTAAACTTGGTAAGGATCGACCATGAAGTCTTTGCACAGCACGGGTTGTGAAACCTGTCCTCTTACTTGTGGTAAGAAATCAAAGTTGCCTTGGAAGTACTTTTCGTCAGTGAGAACCGAAATCGCACTGGCGTGGCGATTGTAAACACTGGCAATGTAATCTAAGTCGAAGTCATCACGAATAAGCCCTTTTGAAGGCGATGCTTTTTTACACTCTAAGATGAAAGCTGTTTTATTGGCTTGCAGGGCGTCAACAAAGCTACGATCGCTATTGGTCAGTGATGCTTGAAAGCTTTCGAGTGGCTGAGAAATTTTACGTGCAGCGACCCATTCACGTTTGTCGGCAACAATTTTTGCTAATACGGTTTCCATGATTACCTCTTCGCTGCCAGCTTTTCAACCAGCGTAAATGCGCTGCCTGAAGCCATAACATCGAGTGCTTTTTGTGTGTTGGCTTTAAGATCTTCGTGACCAAATAGGCGCATCAATAGCGCAACGTTAACGGCCACGGCACCTTGCTGAGCATCGGTACCTTTACCTGTTAGAATATCGGTGATAATAGCGCGATTCTCGTCAGGCTCTCCCCCTTTAATTGCAGAGAGTGGGTGGCTTTCCACGCCAAAATCAGCCGGTGTAAGGGTGTATTCTTTGATTTCACCATCGATGATTTCAGCAACCAGCGTTTCACCGTGTATAGCGACTTCATCCAGTCCACTACCGTGTACAACAGCTGCGCGCTTCATGCCCATCGCTGACATTGTTTCAGCAATAGGACGAACCAGCGAGGCGTCATAAACACCCATCAGTTCGATATTCGGGCGAGCAGGGTTAATCAATGGGCCTAGCACGTTAAAAATAGTCCGTGTTTTCATTTGCTGGCGAACAGGCATCGCGTGGCGAACTCCACCGTGATACTGAGGTGCAAATAAGAAACATACGCCTAACTCATCAAGTGCTTCGCGTGCCGTATCTGCACTCATCGCAAGATCAATGCCGAACTTATCTAATAGATCTGATGAACCTGACTTGCTTGAAACACCACGGTTACCGTGCTTGGCGACTTTTAAACCACAAGCCGCAGCAACAAAAGCAGCCGTGGTTGAAATGTTGATCGTGTTCGCGCCATCACCACCGGTGCCGACGATATCACCAAAGTCGTAATCTGGGGTCGGGAATGGGTTTGCATTCGCGAGTAGTGCTTTAGCTGCACCAGCAATCTCAGAAGGCGCTTCACCTTTAATTTTAAGTGCTGTTAATACTGCAGCAAGGAAGATTGGATCGACTTCGCCTTTGATAATGGCATCAAAGAGAGACTGGCTCTCTTCTTCTGATAATGTTTGCTGTAGATAGAGCTTTTCAGCTAATTGGTGTAAATCCATCGTCACATTCCTTATGCGTTGGCACGGTGAGGCGCAGATTGAGTGACCCAGTTGAGGGTATTCACTAAAAGCTGTGCGCCTTGTGTCGTTAAAATTGATTCAGGGTGGAATTGGTATCCACAAATACGGTCTTGCTCATGCGTGACTGCCATCGTGAGCGAATCAACGTCGGCAATGACCGCTAATTCAGCGGGGACTTCAGTGGCAACCAATGAGTGATAACGAGCAATCGATAATGGGTTAGGTAACCCGTCGAAAACAGCGTGCTCGGTATGGCTCATCATGGATGACTTGCCGTGAACAATTTCGCCAGCACCTTCAACCTTGCCACCATAGGCTTCAATTAATGCTTGATGACCCAAACAAATACCGATCATCGGTACGCGACCCTTCATGCGTTGAATGAGCGCTGGCATACAACCCGCTTCAGACGGTGCGCCAGGACCAGGAGACAGAACAAGCACAGGGTTTGACAGCTTGCTCATTGCAGCGTCGATATCGGCAGCATCAAGGCTATTACGGTAAATCGTCACGGGATAGCCTAATGAGCGGAATTGATCCACAAGGTTATAAGTGAACGAATCGAAGTTATCTAATAGAACGATATCCATGGTTAAGCTCCCTGATGCGCAGTTTTAATTGCCGTTAGTACCGCTTGCGCTTTACCTCTGGTTTCGTCAGCTTCTGCTTGTGGGTCTGAATCGAAGACCACACCGGCGCCCGCTTGTACCGTTGCAACGCCATCTTCCACATAGGCTGAGCGGATGACGATACATGTATCCATATCACCATGGCCATTGATATAACCCACTGCGCCACCGTATGTACCACGACGGCTCTGCTCGACGTCTCGAATCAGCTGCATGGCACGAATTTTTGGTGCGCCAGTGAGCGTGCCCATATTCATACATGCCTGATAAGCGTGAAGAGAATCGAGGTCATTACGCAGTTGACCAACAACACGGGAGACTAGATGTATCACATGGCTATAACGGTCTACTTGTAACAGATCGGCTACGTAGCGTGTCCCAGCTTCACTGATACGTGCTACATCATTACGAGCAAGGTCGACAAGCATCATATGCTCGGCGTTCTCTTTCATATCACTGCGCAGTTCAAGCTCGATGCGACCGTCGAGGTCAAGATTAATAGAGCCATCCGCGTTTTTGCCACGAGGGCGCGTGCCTGCGATAGGGTAAATCTCAACCTGATTACTGTCTTTTCCGTACTTTAAAGCACTCTCTGGCGAGGCTCCAAATAGCGTGAAGTCAGCATCGTTAACGTAAAACATGTAAGGGCTTGGGTTACCGATTTTAAGTGCTTCATAAGCATTTAAAGGCGATGGACAAGGTAGCTTGAACTGACGCGAAGGGACTACTTGGAAAATATCGCCTTTAATCACAAACTCTTTGAGTGACGTGACAATATTGCAAAAATCAGCATCACTAATATTGGTTTCTGGCTCACCAATCGCAGTCACAACAGGGGCAGGGATTGGCCCTGTATTCAAGCAGGCTTCTTTGACGTGCTGTAAGCGTCTGCTTAGCTCGTAGTAGCTAGCCGTGTAGTGCTCACCGCCAAAGAGGGTTGCCTGAAGCTGACCTTTACGACGTTGGTGGTCAATGACCAACAAGGTTTCCGCAATATAGAAAAGGTAATCTGGGCAGCGGTTACCTTCTTCGACTTCAGGTAATGGTTCAAATTCTGCGACGAGGTCGTATGCGAAGATACCGCCTAAGAAAAGAGCGTTATCGGGGTGACCATCTAAATTGAAACTCTCGCGAATAAAGCGCAGCGCATCAAAAGGGGATTGTTGACGCAAGCGACTATCTTCGTCGAGCACTGTTTCTTGTTCAGCGTAGGTAAGGGTTAAGGTCGCGTTATTGAAATCAACCTTAATGCCCTCAGCCACCTGTGTCTGCAAATGCGCAAGCACACTGTGACCGTTATCAGATAGTGCTTCAAGTGTAACGACCTTGCCTCTGCAGACGATGCGTACCGCAGCATCAATTAGCATTAAGCTTTTTAGATCTTTTTTTGAGTCGACTTCTGCAGACTCGAGTAACAGATTGTAGGGATGGTTGGCACACACAGTATGAAATAGCTGTGTCGGTTCAGCGACGTATGGTACGTCTAAATTCAGTATATCCAATTCGCCTTTAGCGAGTGCTTGGCTTCTCACAACGTTCTCCCTGCCGCTTCTACGAACGGTTTTAATTCCTGTATTAATTGTTCAAACATTGGACCGGTTAAAGCTTGATGCCCATCTGAAAGCGCTTCTTCAGGCTTAAGGTGAGACTCAACGATGATGCCATCTGCACCCACCGCGGCCGCAGCGCGCGATAGTGGGATGACTAATTCACGTACGCCCGTACCATGACTTGGGTCAACGACAACAGGCAGGTGAGTGCGCTGTTTCAAATAGGCAACGGCGTTTAGGTCCAATGTGTTGCGCGTGGCGGTCTCGAAAGTACGAATACCGCGTTCGCAAAGGATGATATTCGGATTACCCGCATCAAAAATATACTCTGCAGCTAGCAACAACTCCTCGATAGTGGCGGAAAGTCCACGTTTGAGCAAGACCGGCTTGCCACTTTCTCCTACTGCTTTCAGCAAGGCGTAGTTCTGCATGTTGCGTGCACCGATTTGTAAGCAGTCGACGTGTGCACACATATCGTCCATTTGGCTCACTTCCATGACTTCTGATACCGTTGGGATACCAAGTTGTTGATTGGCTTTTTGAAGGAGTTTCAAGCCATTAACGCCCATACCTTGAAAGTCATAAGGGCTGGTTCGCGGTTTGTATGCACCGCCACGAAGCGCAACAGCACCATGCTTTTTGACCATCTCAGCGACAGAAAGTAATTGTGCCTCTGATTCCACCGAACATGGTCCTGCAATGACAGCAAACTTGTTGCCGCCCACCGCCGCGGTGCCAAAGCGAACAACAGTGTCATGCGCTTGTACTTCACGGCTGACCATTTTGTATTTCGTTAAAATAGGCTTCACTTTTTCGACACAAGGAAAAGCATCGAGGTGCAGCTTTTGTAAAATACGCTCGTCGCCAAGCGCACCGAGCACGATACGCTCAACACCTGGCATGTATAAAGGTTTTAGACCGGATTCCTCAATGCGCGATAATATTGCTTTTGCTTGTGCTTCTGTCGCGCTGGGCTTTAGTACAATAATCATGGTTTTCCTATTAGTTTGAATCCCTTCACGCTTTGGTATCGACGTGAGTTGATGCCTATTTTTGTCGCATTGAGTACGGTGCTATATTTAGAAAGTGCTGAATACAAAAAAGCCCGCGTTAATGCGGGCTATGAATGTTTCTGCTGCTACAACAGTACACACAACCCATTACTGGAGTTGCCACCACCAAGAAACTGTTTGGTTTGCACTGAATTGCTGTAACATGGTTAACACCTTAAATTAAGAAGAAACACTCTTGAATAAGTAACTGTGTACTAGTTAACTAGTTTGTGAGTGCGGTGTCAAGTATAAACTATGATTTTTGATCTACATAGCCACACCACGGCGTCTGATGGAAAGCTGTCTCCAGAGGCATTGGTGTTAAGAGCGTCGGAATTTCGCGTCGATACATTGGCGATTACAGACCACGATACTGTGGCTGGGTTAGAAGAAGCACGGCAGGCTATTGAGTCTCATCAATTGCCACTGCGGCTGATTGATGGTATCGAGATCTCCACGGTGTGGGAGAATAAAGATATTCATATTGTTGGGCTTAACATCGACCCCAATCATCCTGCCATTCTCGATTTAGTGAAAGTGCAACAGCAACGTCGTGAAGAACGCGCGGAATTAATGGGGCAACGTTTAGAAAAGAATAGAATGCCAGGCGCTCTTGAAGGTGCCCGGGAGCTAGCGGGTGAAGGGAACACACTCACACGATCGCATTTTGCGCAGTGGATTGTTGCTAATGGGTATGCGAAATCGATACAGCAGGTGTTTAAACAGTTCCTGACCAGAAATAACCCTGGCTATGTGCCACCGAACTGGGGGCCGATTGAAGAAGCCGTCGATGCGATTCATCAAGCTGGTGGGCAAGCTGTTTTAGCACACCCCGGCCGTTACAAATTGACCGCGAAGTGGGTCAAACGTCTGTTACACTATTTTAAAGAAGCGGGTGGAGACGCGATGGAAATCGCCTTACCACAGCAAGCACCACAGGATAGACGCACATTGGCGGACTATGCTATTCACTATGATTTATTCGCCTCACAAGGTTCGGATTTTCACTACCCATCACCTTGGACTGAATTAGGGCGTAATTTGTTTGCACCTGCTGGTGTGACACCTATATGGGAAACATGGCCAGCAGAATATCAATTACCACTTTGCAAGGATGCAGAGTGAAGGAGAAATAATGAGCCAATTTTTTTATGTTCATCCGGACAACCCGCAAGCGAGATTAATTAACCAAGCTGTCGCCATTATACGAAATGGTGGCGTGGTTATTTATCCGACGGATTCAGGCTATGCGCTGGGTTGTTTACTTGAGAATAAGTCAGCGATGGAACGAATTTGTCGTATCCGCCGCTTAAATGATAGCCACAACTTTACGCTGCTGTGCCGAGACCTTTCTGAATTATCCCTTTATGCTCGTGTTGATAATGCGGCATTCCGTTTGTTGAAAGGCAATACACCAGGCCCTTATACGTTCATTTTCAAAGCGACTAAAGAAGTGCCACGTCGCTTAATGAATCCAAAGAAAAAGACGATTGGTATCCGAGTGCCCGACAATCAAATCGCCTTAGATTTGCTAGAATCGTTAGGTGAGCCGATGATGTCAACGACATTGATTTTGCCTGGCAAAGAGATGGCAGAGTCAGATCCGGATGATATTCGTGATCAGTTAGAGCATGCGGTTGACTTGATTATGCATGGTGGTTATCTCGGTGAGCACCCGACCACAGTGGTCGATTTCACCGATGGTGAGCCAGTGATTGTTCGTGTGGGATCTGGCGATTCTGCTCCCTTTGAAAATTAGGCTTATACGCAGAGGGAATGCCTTCATAGGCTGTTTCGTTTTATAACGACTATATCCCTTCCAATCGAGCTTTTGAGCTGGTTTTCGCCGGTTATTTAACGTAGAATTCACGCCCCGTTTGAGAGTGGCTTAAACGGAAGATGGGTATTTCGACGCCTGTGAAGGCGACAAAAGGTTTATCAAATGAGTGAAAAAATTCAGAAAGTACTAGCACGCGCAGGCCATGGTTCTCGTCGTGAAATTGAATCGATGATTACGCAAGGGCGTATTAGTATTGACGGCAAAATCGTTAAACTAGGTGATCGTTTAGAGTCTGGCGATGTGAAAATTCGTATTGATGGACATCTAATCGAAACCCCTTCTTCTGAAAACGATGTTTGTCGTGTCATGGTTTATAACAAGCCAGAAGGCGAACTCTGTACGCGCAACGACCCTGAAGGGCGTCGTACCGTCTTTGATCGTTTACCACGTCTTCAAGATGGTCGTTGGGTTTCTGTTGGTCGCCTTGATGCCAACACCTCTGGTCTCCTTCTGTTTACAACGGATGGTGAGCTGGCGAACCGATTAATGCACCCAAGCCGCACAGTAGAGCGTGAATATTTGGTTCGTGTATTTGGCGAAGTAAACGAAAAAATGGTTCGTAACCTTGTTTCAGGTGTGAAGCTTGAAGATGGTATGGCACGTTTTGAAGATGTGGTTTATGCCGGCGGTGAAGGTAACCACCATACTTTTTATGTGGTGATTAACGAGGGGCGTAACCGAGAAGTTCGCCGTCTTTGGGACTCTCAAGGTGTGACAGTGAGCCGCTTAAAGCGTGTTCGTTACGGTGATATCTTCCTAACCAAAGAGACACCACGTGGTGGCTGGATGGAACTGGAACTTGAAGACGTAAACAAGCTGCGTACGCTGGTTGAGCTGCCTCCTGAAGAGAACACTGTCATTACTGTTGAGCAACGTAAGCGCAAGCCACGTTTGCAGAAAATTCGTCGTGCAGTTCGTCGCCATGAAGAGCGTGTCGAAGAAGATCGTGGTGGTCGTCGCAATCGCCGTGGTGGTAAGCCTGCTGGCGGTAAAGCAACGGCTGGTAAGCCTGCTGGTAATCGTCAAGGGCCAAAAGGTGCTGGCGCAAATAGTAATTCTCGTCGCCCTGCGAAGTCTCGTACACGTAAGTAATCAGTTACCCTATTCAAAAAAGCAGCTTCGGCTGCTTTTTTATTATCTCAATGTTCTCCACGTTTCTACTTATTCGAATTTTGCTCTTGGTTTGCGTCTATTGTTCACTTCCTTTTTCCTTTTTCCTTTTTCCTTTTTCCTTTTTCCTTTTTCCTTTCTTATTTGGTTTTTATATGAATGATCATAATTTTAGGCTTTGTTGCTTACATTTGTAGGCGCTTAAGTGTCTCTTTACGTATTGTTTATTCATCATCTGTAAAAATTTCATGGTTTGTTAATTGCTGATTTTAATGGTTTTACTTGATTCATCAGTGAAAAAAGTAAAAAGGTTCTTACGATAAAAACCCTTCAATTTATCTCATTATTAATACATCAACTATAGTTATGAGACGCGGCGTTGTGTGGCTCGCATATTATAGATGGGTCAATCTCCGCTTGGCTTAGGCGTACTATAAATAGGATGTAGGGATGAACTTTGGTGATATATCAATAAGAAATAAACTTCTCGTCAGTAATGTAACGACTATCCTCTTGCTCGTTGTTCTGTGTTCAGTGGTTTGGAATGCAATAAAAACAATGAGATCAACATCTTATATGGTTGAGCACACTTACCGTGTGATTGAACTTTCAAATGGACTCGTTAACTCGATGGTTGACCAAGAAACTGGCCTAAGAGGGTTTGCCATTGGTGGCCAGGAAGATTATCTCGAACCCTATCATAGTGGGTCTGCACACTTTTCAGATAATTTTCGAGAGGTGAGAAACCTCACCAGTGATAACCCTGCACAGCAGTCTCGTTTTGATGAGGTGGCAAAAGATGCAGAAGCGTGGAGAGCTTACGCTGAGCGTGTTATCGCATTACGTAAAAACATAGCGTCAGGTGAGGATATTAATTCTCAGTTAGATACGCTCATTGCCTCAGGTGTTGGTAAACAAAAGATGGATGGTATCCGTGCTTATATCGCCAACAGCAATTTTGGTGGACTGGGTGATCGCGTTTTGGCAGCGATGGTCAATATGGAAACGGGGCTACGTGGTTTTATGCTCAATCGACAAGAGGAGTATTTGGAACCGTATCACGGAGGTCAAGAAGAGCTTGATAGATTACTTAACAGCCCAGCTCTTAGTTCCTTAAAGTCTTATGCTGATGGTTGGATTAATGATTACGCACAGCAAGCAATAACGTTAGTCCGAGAAGCGAACCAGTTTTCCACCATGGATGATCTTTATAGTTTTATTGCTCAAAAACAGGGTAAGACATACATGGATGGTCTACGTGCGAAAGTGGCCAATATCGTGTCAGTGGAAGCATCTTTAATGGAAACGAGACAAGCGAGTGCAGGAGAGGCGGCATCATTAGCGCTACTTGTCATCGGGGCTGGTGGGCTAACGGCAGCATTTGTCACGTTAGGCTTTGGTACTATCGTGACAAACAGTATTAATAAGCAGATTAATCGAGCCATTGATGCTGCAAACCGCCTTGCTCAGGGAGATCTCACCATCGATCTGCGCGATGTGAAATCAAACAATGAAGTGGGTGTGCTGTTGACAGCCTTACAAACCACAGCGAATAGTTTTAAAACGATTGTCGAGAGTTTATCCACAGCGAGCTCTCAGCTTGCTGACGCTTCTAGTGAATTTTCAACCATAACGTCAAATACGAGTACAGGGGCAAAAGAGCAGAAGTATATGACAGAGCAAGTGGCTACCGCGATGAGCCAAATGGCAATTTCAGTGCAGGAGATAGCTCAAAATGCTGCTCAGGCAGCAGAGTTTGCCAATGAGGCACACGGTGAAGCACAATCAGGCATCAGCGTCGTAGAGGGCACGAAAGAGAGTATTAATAAGTTAGCAGACGAAATTGATCAAACCTCAGAGCGTTTAACGGGGCTTGCCCAAGAAGCTGACAATATAGGTGGTATTCTTGATGTGATTCGAGAAATCGCTGACCAAACCAATTTACTCGCGCTCAATGCGGCCATTGAAGCGGCAAGGGCTGGGGAACAAGGTCGTGGTTTCGCGGTGGTTGCAGATGAAGTCCGTGGGTTGGCAAAGCGAACGCAAGATTCAACATCTGAAATCCAAGGCTTGATCGAACGCTTGCAACAAGGAACGAATGATGTGGTTTCAAGCATGGAAAAAAGTGCTGAAATTGTTGGTAGTAGCGTGTCTGAAGCGGGCAAATCTGGTGAGGCGTTCTTAATGATTTCTGAATCCATTGCCAAGATTAACGATATGAATACTCAGAGTGCCAATGCGTCAGAAGAGCAGAGCTCGACGGCTGAAGAGATTAATACAAATGTGCTTAATGTCAGTAGGATTTCTGAGCAGAGCGAGGAGTATGCTTTGCAAGGTGTAAATTCTAGCGAAACACTTCACACACTATCAATGAGCTTCCGGAAGATTGTTGAGCAATTTAAGGTTGCGTAATCTGATTTAGCTTCATGTGTATAAACGAAAAGGTTGCCAGAACGGCAACCTTTTTTATTCGCATCAAACACTTTTCTTGTCATCGGTGATTAATGTATTTGATGTTTTGATAGCGCCAAAACCTACTTAGGCTGCGCATCAATACATTGACCATTCTCTCTGCATGACGGTGACATCAAATAGAGATAAAGGGGCATGATGTCTTGTGGCGTTTTCAGTGTCTGAGGATCTTCCCCTGGGTATGCAGTTGCCCGCATTTTAGTTCGGGTTCCACCAGGGTTGATGGCATTTGTACGCAATGATGTATTACTGTATTCATCGGCAACTAGCTGCATCATTGCTTCTGTTGCAAATTTTGAAATGCTATAGCACCCCCAGTATGCTCTACCTTCATGACCGACAGTAGAGGTCGTGAAGACCAGTCTGCCAGCTGGTGATGCTTTGAGTAGCGGGAGTAAGGCTTGAGTCATTAAAAATTCGGCTTTAACGTTGACTTGCATAAGCTCATCAAAGACTTTTTCATCTTGTTGATGAAAAGGGCCGAGTGAACCAAGTAGGCTAGCATTGTGGAGTAGCCCATCTAAACGACCAAACTGTGATTCGATAGTTTCAGCCATATCAATGTAGTTTTGCTTTGTGGCACCGTGCAAATCTAATGGAATGATCGCTGGTTGTAAGCCTGTGAGCTTTTCAATCTCGTCATAAACCGACTCTAGTTTGCTAACGGTTCGACCGAGTAAAATCACGGTTGCCCCATGCTGGGCGTAGCTAAGGGCAGCTTGGCGACCAATACCATCACCCGCACCAGTGACAAGAATCACTTTATCCTTTAATTCATCCTGAGCAATCGGATAGTCCACGACATCTTCCTTATTCATTGCGTTTGTTGTTGGTGTCATTGACATTAGTTATCTCATAATTTGCCTATTTTTGGCAAAAGTTAAGCGGAGAATTACGAGGATTGAGACCTTAACCACGCCTATCATTGTATTCGATAAGGAGAAAATTCCCTTAGACGTAGCGATAAGGGTGACAACTTGGTTACAATGACGCTATTACACTGTTCCCAAAAATGAAGAAACGAGGATTCTCACTTGGAATTTCTGTTCGAATATGGTCTGTTCTTAGCCAAAATAGCAACAGCCGTTGTTGCTATCGTTGGTGTACTTGTCGTCGTCAAAAGCTTGAAAGGTGGACACGGAGAAAAAGGTGAGTTGGAAATCACCGATCTAAATAAGAAGAACCGTGAGACGGTTGAGCAGCTTGAAAATCACCTCTTTGATAAATCGATGCTGAAGGCACGTGAAAAAGAAGAGAAAAAACGCGATAAAAAGAAAAACAAAGCGCTTGAAAGCGATGCAAAGAAAGCGGCTAAGTCAGGGGATATCAAGCCTGAGCGCAAGCCTCGAACGTTTGTTCTCGACTTTAATGGCAGTATCGATGCGAAAGAGGTATCCGCTTTACGTGAAGAGATTACGGCTATTCTTGCCGTTTCGATGCCTGGTGATGAAGTATTCGTTCGCTTAGAGTCTGGTGGTGGCATGGTGCATGGCTACGGGTTGGCGTCTTCGCAACTTGATCGCTTGAAGTCGGCGGGGATTCGTTTAACCATTTCGGTGGATAAAATTGCCGCGAGTGGTGGTTATATGATGGCGTGTGTTGCGGATAATATTGTCGCGGCACCTTTTGCGATTATTGGCTCTATCGGTGTTGTCGCCCAACTGCCAAACTTTAATAAATTACTCAAGAAAAACGATATTGAATTTGAGCAACTGACGGCTGGCGAATTTAAGCGTACGTTGACGATGTTCGGCGAAAATACGGATAAAGCACGTGAAAAGTTCCAGCTTGAGCTAGAAGAAACGCATGTATTGTTCAAAGATTTTATCGCAGAGCATCGCCCTAAGCTGGCTCTCGATGAAGTGGCAACTGGTGAGCACTGGTTTGGGCAGCAAGCGTTGAGACTAGGCTTGATCGATAAGATTTCAACGAGCGATGATCTGGTTTTAGATGCATGTAAAGAACGTGATGTGCTTGCCATTAAATACGTACATCGTAAAACGCTTTCAGATAAGCTTTCAGGTGCCGCAGCACAGGCAGCAGATAGCGTGCTACTGAAGTGGGTTGGACGTGGTCAACGTCCGATTATGTAGAAGGAAAGGGTATGAGTATGGGTCAACAGCGTGGGCAATTATGGGCGCTTTTTTCATTTAAAGGCCGCATTGCACGTGCTGGGTACTGGTTGTATAGCATTCCAGTACTCCTCGTAATGGTGCCAACGTATTTCTATTTACTGGGTGACACCACGTCGACATTAGGGAATTTACTCTCTCTTTTGACAATGGTGTTTGTTTGGTGGGCATCATTAGCACTCAACATTAAGCGCTTGCACGATAGGAATAAGCCCGCTTATTGGGTATTACTGACGGTTATGCCGTTAATCGGACCAATATTTACCTTTGTGGAGCTCGGTTGCTTACGGGGTACTACAGGCACTAATCGGTATGGTGAAGACCCGCTTGGAGGAAAAACCGCTAAGCCGGACCACCCAGATGACAATGATACCTATACGATGGAAGGCTAAATCATCATCGAAAGAAAAGGACCCTCGGGTCCTTTTTTCGTTGGTGGGTATTTTGTTTTATGCAAGTTGTTAAGTGTTATCGCAACATTAGCCAGCTTTTTAATCGAAATTTGACAAACTTAACGAAACCAGCAATGTTGCACACTCGTTGCTTAACTATCGATTAATCGACAGTCGTAAACTCGGGAGACAGCTTGTGAGCCAGCATTTTAAATAGGTTAAATACGGTCGTTGTGTTGGCGGTTGGAAGGCCATTGTCATCGAGGAAGTAATCACCTTTGAAGACTAGAACACCTTCTTTCTCATCAACAGAAGTTGCTCGGACACCTTCGAAGTATTGTTCATGTTCTTGAAGAATTTGATTGGCAATCATCAATAAATCGCTGTTAGAGATAACTTTTTTATTACTCATAGTGGCAATAATCCTCTACCTTTAGTAAGACTTAACGGTATAGCAACCTAGAAAAGGAGTAACGAGAGATGCTAATGGCCATAATTATTACAAAAAATGTGATCAAGGACAAAAAGTTCTGAATCTTAATATGCAGAACGAAAAATAGTTGCTAAAGATGACGCGTCTTGATGACGGATTACGATCAAGACTTGTTGTTTCGAGCTTGTTAACCTTTATGTAACAACTGTGGGTAAGGCGACCAATCAAATCGCATGGAGCGGAAAATAGGTTGACCTTGAGAAAATCTCGCCCAATATAGTAATAAAGGTTCACTGACTTTGTTTTTAGAACTAAAAGTTTTATAGCGCTTTTATCGCACGAGGACGTACAGAGCAAGATGGGTAAATCACTAGTAATTGTGGAGTCCCCGGCCAAGGCAAAAACTATTAATAAATACCTTGGAAAAGACTTCATTGTGAAATCAAGCGTAGGTCACGTCCGTGATTTACCAACGGGTTCGCGCAGCGACGGGAAAAAAGCTGCGCCTGTGTCCACGAAAGGCTTAAGTGCTGAAGAAAAAGCGCGAATTAAAAAAGAGAAAGATAAAAAAGCCCTCATTAACAAAATGGGTGTTAACCCATACGATAACTGGGACGCACGCTATGAAGTGCTGCCTGGTAAAGAAAAAGTGGTCGCTGAGCTACAAAAGCTTGCCGAAAATGCCGACCATGTCTATCTCGCAACCGATTTGGACCGCGAAGGAGAAGCTATTGCGTGGCACCTTCGTGAGATCATCGGTGGCGATGAAGCACGTTACAAGCGCGTTGTCTTTAACGAGATTACGCAGAATGCGATTCAACAAGCGTTTGAAACTCCTGGTGAGCTAAACATTAACGGTGTTAATGCTCAACAAGCTCGTCGTTTCCTCGACCGAGTGGTGGGTTTCATGGTTTCGCCGCTACTTTGGAAGAAAGTTGCTCGTGGTTTGTCCGCTGGCCGTGTTCAGTCAGTTGCCGTTAAGCTGCTTGTAGAGCGCGAGCGCGAGATTAAAGCGTTTATCCCTGAAGAGTTCTGGGATATCCACGCAAACACGACGACAGCGTCTTCTGAAGCGCTTCGTTTGGCTGTCACCAAGTTCAAAGGTGAAGCTTTCCGTCCAGAGAATGAAACGGATGCTATGGCGGCAAATGCCGTGCTTGAAAACGCGACTTATCGTGTCGTTAAGCGTGAATCTCGCCCGACGAGCTCAAAGCAACCAGCTCCTTTCATCACATCGACGTTGCAACAAGCTGCGAGTACACGTCTAGGTTATGGCGTGAAACGTACGATGGGCTTGGCTCAGCGTCTGTATGAAGCGGGTTATATTACCTATATGCGTACAGACTCAACGAACTTGAGTAAAGACGCGGTTGAAGCGGTACGTGGCTATATCGAAGAAAACCACGGTAGCGAGTATCTGCCAGCGAAACCAAACGTTTATGGTAGTAAAGAGAACGCCCAAGAAGCGCACGAAGCGATTCGTCCTTCTGACGTTATGGTCAAAACAGAAAACTTGCAAGGCATGGAACAAGATGCCATTAAGCTTTATGACCTGATTTGGAGTAACTTTGTTGCTTGTCAAATGACACCAGCGAAGTATGACTCCAGTACAATTACCGTTGCGGCGGGTGATTACACCTTGAAAGCGAAAGGTCGCATTCTGAAGTTTGCTGGTTGGACAGCGGTATTGCGTCCAATGGGTAAAAATGACGATGTCATATTGCCAGGTATTGTTGTTGATGACGTTTTAACACTCAATGAGACTGAACCGAAGCAACACTTTACGAAGCCGCCAGCACGCTTTACTGAAGCTGCGCTTGTCAAAGAGTTAGAAAAACGTGGCATCGGCCGTCCTTCTACTTATGCTGCGATTATCTCTACGATTCAAGATCGTGGCTATGTTCGTGTAGAGCAGCGTCGATTCTATGCAGAGAAAATGGGCGAGATCGTTTCTGATCGTCTCGATCAAAGCTTTGCTGACTTGATGGATTTCGACTTCACTGCACGTATGGAAGGTAATCTGGATAAGATTGCTGAAGGCGAAGCGGAATGGAAAGATGTATTAGATACTTTCTTCTCTGACTTTACCGCCGAGCTAGAAAAAGCAGAGCTTGCTGAAGACGAAGGGGGCATGAAGCCTAACCATATCGTAGAGACCGATATTGAGTGTCCAACGTGTTCTCGTCCGATGGGTATCCGTACCGCATCAACCGGTGTATTCCTTGGTTGTTCTGGTTATGCATTGCCACCTAAAGAGCGTTGTAAAACGACGATCAATTTAGGTGATGAAGATGGTGTTATCAATGTTTTAGAAGAAGACGTTGAAACTGCTGCGTTGAGAGCGAAAAAGCGATGTCCAGTTTGTGAAACTGCGATGGATGCCTACCTGATTGACCAAAAACGTAAACTGCACGTTTGTGGTAACAACCCTAACTGTGATGGTTATGTGGTTGAAAAGGGTGAGTTCCAGCTAAAAGGCTACGACGGTCCCGTTGTTGAATGTGACAAGTGTGGCTCAGATATGGAGCTGAAAACGGGTCGCTTTGGCAAATACATGGACTGTACCAACGAGAACTGTAAAAACACGCGTAAGATTCTTAAGAGTGGTGAAGTTGCGCCACCAAAAGAAGATCCAGTACACCTTCCTGAGCTACCTTGTACTCAAGATGAAGATGCGTACTTTGTTCTGCGTGATGGTGCTTCTGGTCTATTTATGGCAGCAAGTACTTTCCCTAAATCTCGGGAAACACGTGCGCCATTAGTTGAAGAGCTTGCTCGCTTCAAAGATCGCTTATCGCCGAAGTTTACTTACCTTGCTGACGCGCCAACTGAAGATCCAGATGGGCGTAAGACGGTTGTTCGCTTTAGCCGAAAATCGAAAGAGAACTATATTCGTTCAGAAATCGAAGGTAAACCTTCAGGATGGACTGGTTTGTTCATCGATGGTAAGTGGGAAATTACTGACAAGCGTAAAAAACCGAAGAAAGACAAAGCAGAGAAAGAAGATAAGTAATTCTTTTCCTCAAATAAAAAATGGCAGCCTTATCGCTGCCATTTTTTTTATCTGTACAGGTCTGATACTTTAATAATCTTTAATGTGCGAAGAGCGAGACGCACTTAATGAGTATGTTGCAAACACAGGTAGCGTCAAGTAATCACTAAACACGATGAAAAGTGCAGAGTCATTGGTGATGTACTACCTGAATATAAATAATAAGATAGACAATTAACGAAAGGGAAGATGTTATGTTAGACCGCTGGTCTGTCAAAGTGATCCGTTATCCGCTGAAAGTGATAGCTGCGGGAGTGGATCGATTGTCAATTTCAGCTAACCAAGTGACAGTGTTTGGTTTCGTACTTGGCTGCATGGCTTTTGTTGCCATCGCGAGTCAATATTTTTTAGTCGGGCTGCTATTCATCGTATTAAACCGAATAGCCGATGGCCTTGACGGCGCCTTGGCAAGACGTCATGGGATCACTGATGCAGGCGGTTTCCTTGATATCAGTTTGGATTTCTTATTTTATGCCATGATCCCCCTTGCCTTTATTATCGCTAATCCTGTTGATAATGGTGTGGCTGGTGGGGTGTTACTGACCACATTTGTCGGTACAGGAACGAGTTTTTTAGCGTTTGCGAGCCTTGCAGGTAAGCATGGTATTGAAAACCCCGTCTATGAAAATAAGTCCATTTACTACCTCGGAGGCATTGCCGAGGGGACGGAAACGATAGCGTGCTTTATTCTATTCTGCTTATGGCCAATGTGCTTCTCAGAGATTGCGTATAGCTTTGCAGCGTTGTGTTTAATCACGATTACATCGCGTATTTACTATGGCTATCGAACGCTTAAACCACTCCATCCACGTTAATCAGGTTGTTTTTTCTACAACTAGACACGCGAATGAAGTGCCGCTTGAGTGGGTATATCTATATGAAGGTTGATATTCAACCTTCAATTTTCTGGCTGGGCTAGCTGAGTTTAAACTGAGTGACTTGTGTTTCTAAGGTTTCTGCCAACCCACTGATGAGCGCAGTCGAAGCTTGGTTATCGACGGCGAGTGCTGACGCACGCGAGGAATTTTGAGCGATGAGGTTAATACGCTCTGAAATGTCGTCACCGACTTGGGTTTGCTCCTGTGCTGCTCCGGCAATTTGATGATTCATTTCAGTAATGGTACCCAATGCAGATGCAATCACTTGTAAAGCGTCAGCAGCTTGCGTCGACATTGCGACTGACTCTTCACTTGATGCTTTACTTTCATTCATGGCACTAATTGCACGTTCAGAGCCTTGCTGTAGCTTCTCAATCATCACTTGAATTTCTTCTGTGCTATCTTGGGTGCGTTTGGCGAGGTTACGGACTTCATCGGCGACAACGGCAAAACCTCGACCTTGCTCACCGGCACGAGCGGCTTCAATTGCGGCATTCAACGCTAGTAAGTTTGTCTGCTCTGCGATTCCACGAATGACATCCAGAACCGTGACGATGTCGGTGACATTGTTACCAAGTTCAGCGATAACCTTCGCAGCTTCATCGATTTGGCCAGCCAGCATTTCGATAGCATCACTCGATCTCCCAACAACTTGCTGCGCATTTTGTCCCTCTTTGTCGGCATCCTGTGTTGCCAGGGCTGCATTATTGGCACTTTCCGCGACTGTTTTCGCTGACAGTGACATTTCCGTCATCGATGTTGCGACCATATCTGTTTCTGCGTGTTGCTCATCTGATATTTGGCTGACGTCCGTTGCGCGCTGCTGTGCTTGTCTTGTTTCATCTTCAAGTTGTGTCGTGGCATCGGCGACGTGCTGGATGATACCGCGTAAGGAGGACTGCATTTTCACTACTGATCCATAGATACTTTCACTATCGTGTTCACTGTCTGTTGTTGTCGTGAGATCGCCTTTTGAGACTGCGTGGACGAGTGTTAGTACTTTGTCTGGATCATGACCGAGAGTTCGAAGAAGTCGATTGGATGAGTGAATGAGTAAGCTACCGATGATGGCAGCAAGAATAAATGATATCGCAAGTTTCCAACGTGCCGTTTGCCAGAATCGGGCGTTGACTTCGGTATTTCGTATACCTGTACCGACGGCCCAGCCCCATTTATCAGAGATCACTGCAACAGACTTAAGGTGATGAATTTCACTATTATCACCAAGTGACGTCCAATTATAGGCGACGACTTCACCGTTACGAGCACCGCGAACGGCATTCTGAAGTATGCTACCAACACTGTTACCGCTCCCATCTTTAAAGTCATGGAAACTAGTACCGTGAAGTTGTGGATCGTGAGGTGCAGCAAGAAACTGCATCTGTGAATCAGCGACGTAGACATATTCGTTGTCTTTGTATTTGTTTTCTTGCAATATTTTAATCGCAAGCTGCTTACCTTGCGCCTCAGATATCAGACCTTCAGTCACGGCGTTTTCTATCTGTACAACGGTATTAAATGTACTTTTAAGTAATTGATAAATCCGGGCTTCGTTATCAGTATTACTCGCATGACGCATTGTTAATAGCCCCACGAGTGTCACGCAGATCAATGCTGATAGGGTAAGACCGATGATCAACCAAACTTTCATTCTTAGCTTCATAACCACTTCCTTTGAATTGCTGCTAATATATATTTTTTGTAGTGAAATAAGTGTAATGACTCGTAGGGAGGAGTGACATAATTAGTGTGTAAAAAGGCCGCTTTTATCACAAATATTGCAGTGATATGACAATTTAGCGCTGAAAAGGGATGTGTTAGTCGCTTTGTATAGGTTGATTTTTTTCTTTGCGATAAAAGTATGCGTTCAAAGAATACTGCTTTTGGTGATTACTTGTTGTTTGCATGACGAGCGCCGACGATTGCTTTTTTCATTCTCAATTCGATGAGTGGTAAACTGATACCTTCGCCTTTACTCAGATTTTACTATGCTTACTTCCGTTCAGTGCTTCACCCCTTTAACTCCGGTGGTCAAAAATAAAACTCACCCGTTAGCATCTTCAGCCACTCATCACGATGATGAGTATGGTGAATTACCTCAACGTTTTACTTTCCCTTATTACTATACGCCAGACCCCTTATGTGAGATTGCGATTAAAGATCTTCAACAGAGAATGGTCGAGAGCGGAATGGATGAAAGCACTCAAGGTAATATGTATGGCGTGCTCTTGGTTCAAACAGCGAAAGGTGAA
Source organism: bacterium sp. HQB-150 (assembly GCA_043421945.1). Lineage (GTDB taxonomy): Bacteria > Pseudomonadota > Gammaproteobacteria > Enterobacterales > Vibrionaceae > Thaumasiovibrio. The sequence goes on from JBHOGO010000003.1 coordinate 74,112, forward strand.
GTAGGATACCTAACCGGCTATGCGGGAGTAGAGAGTGAGTTAGATGGCTGCATTAATGCTGTGCCATCTGTTTACGATAAACAAGAAGTTAAAAAGCTAGCGCTCCATGCAAAGAAAACCATTGAACAGATAGAGGCACGACTTGCTGAGCATACTGATCGTTTATTGACGGAGGTTGATTTATTAGAGCAAGTCACTCAGCAATCAAAGCAGGAGATATCTGCACAGCAAGCCCGAATGGCTGAAGGGAAGCAAAGACGTAAGGCATTACGCTCCCAAACATTGGAGGGGCTTTCTCCTGAACAAGTTGATGCGCTAGGGCGAGAAAGCAGTCAGGAGAAGCAGTACCTAAAGCGATTGAAAGTAGAGTCTAAGAAAAAAATGACTGAGCAAGAGCAGGTCGTTGCCGTCTATCGAGTAAAGGTCAGTACGTTAGAGAGTGAAGTGTCTGATGCCAAGCATTCTCTTCAGCAGCAACGCTTTTCGCTTTTTCGTTTTCAAAATCAGTATGGTGTAGAGAAAGGGCTGGATTCACTTTACAACATCGAGTTGGCTGAACATATTCCAAATGGGTTAGGTGAGTGTGCGATACCCAAATTGCTTAATGCGGCGTTTAGTTGGGGCTTGAAACCTCTTGCTATTGCGGAGTTTTGGTGGGGAACGACGCCAGAACGTGAAGTTCGGCAGCATGGAAACCTGTATCCAGTATGTCAAACCAAATGCTTCGATATATTAAATCATATGCTGGAAGGTATAGACGTTGATGATAGCCCATTAACGGTAAATCCTGCTGAAGGCCGTGATATGGATATCGTGTATAAAGATGATGCCATTGTTGTCGTCAATAAACCCGCTGAGTTTTTGTCAGTGCCGGGTAAGTCGATTACTGATTCAGTTTATACCCGAATTAGACGCCAATACCCCGAGGCAACGGGGCCGATTATTGTTCACCGACTCGATATGTCGACGTCAGGTTTAATTGTTTTCACCTTAAACGCTGATGCAAATAAAAATATCCAGAAACAATTTATCGAACGCACGGTTACCAAGCGATATATCGCTGAGCTAGAAGGTGACGTAAAACAAGATCGCGGTACGATTAACTTGCCGCTTTGTGGTGATTTAGATGACCGACCACGGCAGTTGGTCTGTTATAAAGAAGGACGTTCTGCTGAGACTGACTATGAGGTCATTGGTCGTACGCAAGTCAATGGTGTTTGCCGAACTCGAATTCGCCTTTATCCTAAAACAGGTCGAACACATCAATTAAGAGTGCATTGTTCACATAAGCATGGCTTGAGAGTGCCGATTGTGGGGGATGATCTTTATGGCTATAAAGCTGATAGATTGCATTTACACGCGGAGTATTTGCAATTTCGACATCCGATGTCGAATGAGTTGATTTCATTTCATGTGGAAGCTGGTTTTTAGAGCTTCTTTTTATCAGAGCTACTTACGATAATAAGAAGTCACTGGGCAACAGTCGGTTTATGCCGCGTATCGATGAATTTGATGCGGGTAGATACGCATGCCAGTGATCGTGTTTTCGTAAACGGCTAAATCACTAAGGTATGACCACGCGATCATATCGGTATTTGTACTCGCCGCTAGGCGTGTGATAACAAGGTCGATGCTTCTCCCTGCGTAATCTTTTTTTGGGAAGAACAGCTCTTTGATTGCAGATAACATATAAAAACCTTTACTTGATGAATCTTTCTTGTTGAAGTTATTTGTATTTTATATGATCCGAAAAGTGTGATCAATGTCTAATTTTCGCACTTTCATTACTTTTTTTGTTATAAATTTACTTAACACTTTTTAGGCGTTACTTAGTTTTGTTTGCTTTCTCAATTTTAGTTTTGTTACTTTTTAGGCTTATACCTCTGAAATTTTGATGGCATTCGGGGCCTGCATTAAGTTTTTAGGGTGTTTTCTTACCCGATGACTGTATATTTTCTGTTGCTAAGAGTGATGAATAGGCAGGAAGGTAACTAAATATTTCTATATGTAACCACTTGTTAGTGTTTGGCTATTGAGTTACTTGTTATTTGCTTAAACGCTTAAAATTGGGGGTATTTTCGTCGTTATGCAGGTTGTGTATGATGGAATTCACGATAGTGGTTAAAGGAATATTGGAATGCATGCGCTGAAAAACTTAAAGATTCGTACAAAAATTAGAATGCTTATTTTAGTCGCATTCGTACTGCTAACTTCGAATGCATACTATATTTTGCAGCAAAATTTAGCCAGTGATTACCTAGAAAGACAGCGTAGTATGCAACAACAAGTTGAAGCTGCTGTATCTATTGTTACAGGGTTCATGGAAAGCAATTCAACCGATAAGGCACAAGCTCAAGCTTCTGCATTGGAAGTTTTACGGAATATCCGTTACGACGGCAATAACTATTTTTGGATAACCGATACCAACACCAATTTAGTTTCTCACCCATTACGGCAGGCGACAGAAGGAAGCTCTGTCGCTAATGTTACTGATGCTAGTGGGCAGTATCATTGGCAGGCCATGACACGAACGGCTCAAGCAAGTGGTAGTGGTTTTGTTGAATATGACTGGATTTCACCACAAGGAGTTGTGCATTCAAAATTGTCATTCGTTCAGCTTGTTCCAGGCACCAACTGGATCATTGGCACTGGCGTTTTCACCGACGATATAGATAGTGCTTTTTGGGCAAATATCCGTCAGCAACTGCTGTTGATTACTTTAAGTGTTGCCCTTCTGCTATTTATTGCTCGAAAAGTAGCCATGGATGTTTCGCACCCACTTCAACGACTAGAACATCAGGTTCATCTTTTGGCTGAGGGGGATTTGACTCAATCATTTGCCCTTGATCGGGAAGATGAGATTGGAAAAATTGGCAATGCTTTAGATATTGCCAGCTTGAAACTTCGTGACACGCTACAACAGGCTCGTGAAGCTGGGCGTAGTGCTGTTGACATGGCGCAGAGTATTGCTGCGGCGAGTGAGCAAAGTGCAACAAGCCTGACAGAGCAACAGCAGCAACTCACTCAACTGGCAACCGCCATGAATGAGATGAGCGCAACAATCAATGATATTGCAGGCAGTGCAGAGTCCGCGGCTAAAAATAGCAGTGACGCTAAAGTGCAGCTTGATAATGGTAACGTGCTGATGAACCAAACCATGAGCGCTATTCAACAGATCACTGAGTCTATTGATAACTCCGGCCAAGTGATGGATAACCTCAAGCAAGGTGTGTTTGAAATTGGCGAAGTGACATCCGTTATCCAAGGTGTCTCAGAGCAAACGAATTTACTCGCATTGAATGCTGCTATTGAAGCAGCTCGTGCGGGAGAGCAAGGTCGAGGTTTTGCGGTTGTTGCCGATGAGGTTAGAAGCTTAGCGGGTAGAACACAATCATCGACAAGCGAAATTCAAACAACGATCGATATGCTGAATGACCAAGCATTGAAAGCGGTTGAAGCGATGCAAGACAATCAGACCGTTACGCGTTCCACCGTTGAATATGCTGCGCAAACCCAAGAATTATTAGCGAGCGTATTGGCAGAGCTTGCTGATAGTGACAACTTAATTACTCAGATTGCGACGGCGTCTGTTCAGCAGGGCAGTGTGACGGAAGAAGTTAATAGTAATGTGAACTTCATTAATGATGCCGCAGGGCAGATAAACACTGCAGCTCAACACCTTGCGATGCAAAGTCAAACACTCTCACAAACAGCAACACTACTTGATGAGCAGCTTGGGCTATTTAAACTCGATCTCGCTTAATTGATAAAATGGTGCCTTCACCACTTCGCTGTCTAGGCAGTTTGGTGAAGGCAATTTGATGAAGGCGTATAGCGCGCCAACGCTTATCCCGTTACGATTATTTTCAGCCCGAACTCAAAGGGCAGCTTCCACATTTGCTGCTATATCATCTGATACCCATTGTTTCCATACTTGTGGGTAGTTTTCTAAAAAGTGGTACATCGCTTCCTCTGGCTCCGCTTGGTTGTCATCCATCCATGCAAGGAGTTGGCTCATGTCTTGATTGGTAAAGCCTCGATGTGCAAAGTAGTCGAAAGCTTTGGGCTCGTTGATCGCGAATGACTCCGTGGTGACTGTATGCACTGGTGCAGAAGGGTACATAGTGACTTTCGGCGACTCACAATCAGGTTGAGTCGTACAATCACGGTATTCATTAATATCGACACCTGAGCCAAAGTCTACCCTCACCATTTCATACTTCCCGAGTACTGGTGTAGGGGACCAATAGTAACCAAACCAGGGTTTCTTTCTCTCATAGGCACGAGCAATTAGGCCTGAAAGTGCTGCGCCTGAGCCGGGGTCAATCATTTCAAATTGGTGGTCTTCTAATCCTAACGCATTGAAGAGATGGCTTGCGGTAATTTGGCAGGTCCAACCCGCAGGGCAACCATAAAAGGCATGTAGTTTATCTTGTTCAGGGTGCTCAAAGAGTTCAGCGTGTTTAATTACCCCTTCGATTGTGCTGAGTTCGGGGTACTCTTCTACGAGATAGGCAGGCACCCAAAAACCTTCCTCACCGCCATTCACTAAAGAATTTCCTGCGTAGCGTAAGCGTTTATTGGCGACTCCTTTATCCAAAGCCTCTTTGATACCATTCGTCCATAATTCTGGGGCAACGTCAGGCTTGCCTTTCTCTATCATAGAAGTACCTGTAGGCACTGTATCTCCGGGGATCAGCTCTGCATTACAACGGTAGCCATTGTTTAATATAAATTGATCAACATGGGCCATGAGACTGGCGGAATTCCATTTCATGTCTGCGATTGTTATTTCTCCACACTCATCAGCATGTGCATGAGGTGAAAAGGCGAACGCTATAGCAACTGAAATGACAGAAAGTGGAACCCTCATTAACCTATCTCCCTTTAGTGTTAATAGAGAATAAAGTGTATCGAAAATTGATTTCAATACTGAGAGACTCACTGCTATTTCGTGACTTGAGTATTGTTGTATAAGGATATTTTTAATACGTGAGGATACTGCTCTATCGATAGTTTGATTCAAAGAACCATGAAAGTCGCAAGCTGATTAAGCAAACTATTGCGAAACATTTCGAATGATTAAACGTAGCTGCTGATAGCAACCATTGAGCTCAGTAAGGTGATGTGCGTAATTCATTTAATACCGAAGGAATCACAATGGCTTGGATCTACTATCAATCGAGCGCAAAGCTCTATCATAATGAAACGTTTGTCTATAAAGATCCTAAATTCATGGTGAGTCGATTGCAAACCCAGGTAATGCTTCATCGGGTTGTATCATTCTACCTCGGAAAATTCGCACTAAAATTTGGGAAAGTGGCGATCATTTTCTGGAAGTGAAAAGGAGAGAGTCAAATTGAACCATCTCAAATTGGCGATACCCTTATTAATTTCATCAACATCATGTTGCGCTATAGCCTCACTCGATCCGCCTGACTGCTCTGGCACCGAGCGCTGGCCTTCAGCAATGGTGCAAGCGGACCTCAGAAATGAATTCGATGTCTCTTTGGCCACTATCAGCAATATTAAGGTTGATCGAATAGCCAATGAGCAACTCGATGATGAAGTGCACCGGCAAGTGCATGACATTAAGGTATCACTGAAGAACGGAACGCAATATCAAGCCGTCACTGTTCATGATGCCTCACATGAAGAGTGTTCGATGTCTATGGTCAAAATATATTGGGTAGAGTCCGTTGAGGGTACACTCTATTGAGGCTTTTAAATGTGGGATTGAATCTGCGGTATAACATAAAGAAGGTCAGTCGATTGTCTATGCTGTGAAAATCGACTGATTAGTTTTGGCAGCACAGCATTAAGCTTAAGCGGGACAGCCACTGTGAAATTTAAAGTCTTGATCTGGAGAAGTGATCAGATCTGCTTCAACCGCTGCAAAGTGCGCAATGCGATCAGCGATATCTTTTCCTGCAACCTGCTCTGCAAGGGTGAGGTAGTCTTGGTAATGGCGAGCTTCTGAGCGTAATAACGACACATAGAACTTCTCTAAGTCTTCATCGAGGTAGGGAGCCAGTTTAGCGAATCGCTCGCAAGAGCGGGCTTCAATAAAGGCTCCGATGATCAACTTATCGACAAGCGCATCAGGCTCATAGGTCTTAACGTGCTTAAGCAATCCTTTTGCATAGCGTCCTGCTTCAATAGGTTGGTAAGTCACGCCCTTCGACTCCATGATTTCCATCACTTGATAGAAGTGGTGAAGCTCTTCTTTTATCAGTAGCACCATCTTATCGATGAGATCTTGCCCATAGGCACAACCTGGCTTAGCGCTGATCTGTTTAGACGCATTACTCTTACCACGTAAAGACGTGAGAGAGCCGATACGGCGATAGGCAAATTCTTCGTAGGGCTTAATCCACTCAGAGAGAGTGACGGCACTTTCTTTGTTAACTGCATACTTTCGGATGAGAAACAGTGCGCTTTGTGCTGCTTTTAGCTCACATAGCATGTGGTCTCGAAGAATGATGGAGAGGTTTTCAGGGCGACGTGCTACCTCAATCCATTGGTCAGGGGTGGGTGCTTTTAAAAAAGCGTTGATAGGGGCTAATAGTGTTGAGTTCATTGTTGTTCTTTTGACTAACTTTATGATTTCCAACAATCATACCATACGTGTTGTTTATTGTGGTTAAGCGAGCGGTTTGTAGTCAATTTCATACTCGAAGGGCTATTGGCAACTAAAAGGTTATTGATTGGTGGTGTCATTGATTTACGACGTTATCAAGAAGATGAAGAAGAAAAAAACTCTCTGGCTTGTGGCACAGAGAGTCTTTTTTATGTCGTCGTACTATTCGCTGTTAAGCAAGGTCTTCGCCATTGGTGGCAATGACTTTTTTGTACCAATGGAATGATTTCTTCGGTGTGCGCGTGAGTGTGCCGTTGCCGAGGTTGTCGCGATCAACGTGAACAAAGCCATAGCGCTTGCTCATCTCACCTGTAGAGGCCGCCACAAGGTCAATACAGCCCCATGGTGTGTAGCCCATTAATGGGATACCGTCACCGATCGCATCGCCCATCGTTTCGATGTGTGCGCGAAGATAATCGATACGGTAGTCATCGTTAATCTCGCCATTTTCTTCTATGACGTCCTTTGCACCAAGACCATTTTCAACAAGGAAAAGGGGCTTTTGATAACGGTCATAGAGGGTGTTCATGGTGATACGAAGGCCAAGTGGATCGATGACCCAGCCCCAATCACTCGCTTCTAAGTGCGGGTTCTTGATCGATTTCACAACATTCGCTTCACTGGTATTACCTGCGTTCATATCGGCAGAGGCACAACGTGATGCGTAGTAACTAAAAGAGATAAAGTCGACGGTATTCTTCAGAATTTCAAAATCTTCGTCATGGATCTCTAGCTTAACGTCTTTCTGTTTAAACGTGCGCTGAGCGTAAGAAGGGTAGTAACCACGAGCTTGGACATCAATAAAGAATAAGTTTTCACGGTCTTTTTCGAGTGCCTTCATGACATCTTCAGGCTTACAAGAGTAAGGGTAGAAGTTACCGCCAGCCAACATACAACCCACTTGGTTTTCTGGGTTAATCTCATGCGCGATACGAGTGACTAAAGCACTAGCAACAAGCTCATGGTGAGCTGCTTGGTACTTCACTTGATCCTTGTTTTCGCCTTCCTTGAACAAGATACCAGCACCAGAAAACGGGCTTGCCAGTAGGATGTTGATTTCGTTGAATGTCAGCCAATATTTTACTAAGCCATCAAAAGCTTCAAAACAAGTGCGAGCGTAACGCTCAAAAAAGCTGATCATTTTGCGACTACGCCAAGAGCCGTATTCGTTAACGAGGTGCATCGGTACATCAAAGTGACAAAGCGTAACAAGAGGCTCAATGCCATGCTTCTTACACTCAGTGAACATGTCTTTGTAGTAATCAAGACCGGCTTGGTTTGGCTCTAGCTCATCACCCTTAGGGAAAATACGCGCCCATGCAATGGAGGTACGGAAAGTTTTAAATCCCATTTCAGCAAGTAGAGCGATATCATCTTTATAGCGATGGTAAAAGTCGATAGCTTGATGGCTTGGGTAGTATTCCGCTTCATCGAGCGAAACTTCTTCACGTAAACCAAGTTTCACTGGCATACGGTTTTCACCATAAGGAATCATATCAACCGTGGTTAGGCCTTTACCGCCTTCTAGGTGTGCGCCCTCTGCTTGGTTAGCAGCAATCGCACCACCCCATAAAAAATCGCTAGGAAAAACAGACATAGTTTATCTCTTTGATTGAGAAAGCCACCGTTAAGGTGGCTTTACTAATTAAAAGTAATGACAGATGGTTACGCAGTCGCCGGCTTAGCATTAATATCGCTATCAATTGCCGATGATTTTTCTTCAACTGACTTTTCTACTAATGGATTTTCATCATCTTCAGGCACATCTTCGAAACCTAAGGCTAATGTCAGCACGAAAGAAAGGACAACAGAGAGTGCCATTAGGCCAAGTACCCATACGATACTCATCGGGTCGTTGACATCGATGAATTGCACGCTAGTAAATAGGCTAGGGGCTGCCATAGAGTGACTTGCAATACCTGCCATGCCCGCTAGACCACCGACGATGAAGCCAGTAATAAGCGTTGCAATTAATGGGCGTTTCAGGCGAACCAATACACCATATAGAGCAGGTTCAGAGATACCAGCCATTAATGCTGACGCGCCAGCGGCCATTGAGGTTTGCTTCAGTGCAATGTTTTTCGTTTTCCAAGCAACAGCTAGACACGCGCCACCCATACCGATGTTTGCGCCGATTTCAGAAGGCATAACCATCGCCTCTGTACCTGTCTCGGCAATAGTCTGAATGATGGTAGGGGTGAATACACGGTGCATACCGGTCAGTACCAATAGCGGCCATAGTGCGCCCATGATAGCAACAGCTAACCAGCCGAGTGTACCGTGAATGGTGTAAACAAGCGTTGAAAGAGCAGTACCAATCCAAATACCCATTGGGCCGACAAGCACGATACCGACAGGTGCTGCAATCAGTACAATCAGCATTGGCTTCAAGAAGTTCTTCGTTACTGCTGGTGTGATGCTATCAACCCAACGCTCGATGTACGACAGGATCCACGTCATGATTAGCACCGGAATAACCGTGTACGTATAACGAACCGAAGTGATTGGGATACCGAATAAATCGACATGACGACCGTCAGCTGCTTGGGCCATTAGGTCAACGAAGTTAGGGTGCACAAGTACGCCAGCAATACCAATTGCGATGGACATATTCGTTTTAAATTTGATGGAAGCCGATGCCGCTACCATTAACGGTAGAAAGTAAAACGCACCATCACCAATGGTGTTCAAAAGAACAACGGTTGAGTGGTCAGCTTCATATATATTAAACATCAGGAGTAGCATTGCTGCCAGTTTCACCATTGAACCACCGATAATGGCTGGAATCAGTGGTGACATCGTACCGACAAGTGCATCAAGCATTTTTGCACCAATGACTTTTGGTGTTAGCTTCACTTTCACTGCTTCAGTGGTGCTTGTTGTACTTTGGCCATCAAGTTGGCAGATGTTCATGCACTCTTTATAAGCATAAGAGACGTTGTTGCCGATGATAACTTGGCATTTATCGCTGTTGTGAACAACACCCATCACACCGCTTACTTTTTTCAACGCCACAGCATCGATTTTCGCTTCGTCTTTGAGTACAAAACGCAGGCGTGTCATACAGTGTGTTAGTGCGACGACATTATCTGCCCCACCTAAACAAGAGACTACAGACCGCGCGACGGCTCTAAAATCTTTAGACATTGTTACAACTCCTAATAACGACAGGGAGGCTAGCAAGCCATGACATGTATATTCATGAAGTGGTGGCTTCTAATCCTCTACAAGCACGATTCATTGTCACCTAGAAAAATGTAATGAAGGATGACAATAACTTTAAATTTTTATCGTCTCTGGTGCGGCTTCTGTTCGAAAAGTGATTTCCCTGCAGGGAAAGTTGCTTTCAACGAGAACCGGAGCATTACATTCCTCAGTCAGTGCACTACTGCACCAGTGGGTAATTGAAACTTTTTCTAAATTCAAATGTGCGCTTCTTCACATCACTTGAAGTTACGGGTAACATGTTACCGATAACATGGTTAAAATAAACCTGTATTTGAGGAAGAATCGAAATATGAGACGTCGATCATGTTTTGATTAAGGAGAAAAGAATTTGGGTAAATGCATCATAGTGATGGGCGTTTCCGGTTCAGGAAAGAGCAGTGTTGGAGAGGGGATCGCCAACGGCCTGAATGCGAAATTTATTGATGGAGATGATCTGCATCCAAGAAATAATATTGACAAGATGGCAATGGGTGAACCCCTAACTGATGCTGACCGAGCCCCTTGGTTAGAACGTGTTAGAGATGCGGCTTATAGTTTGGATCGCAAAAATGAGCGCGGTGTTATCGTTTGCTCTTCATTGAAGAAAGCGTATCGCGACTTGATTCGAGAAGGAAATGACCACTTAGTTTTTGTTTATCTTGATGGTGACTTTGTGCTGATTCGTGATCGTATGGCATCACGTGTCGGGCATTTTATGAAAGAGGACATGTTGAGAAGCCAATTTGAAGCGCTTGAGTGTCCCAAAGGTGAGGATGATGTCTTAGCCATCTCCATCGATCAGCCTCTAGATGCCGTTGTCGCCCAAGCGATTGCTGCAATAGACGCAATCGCTTCACAAGATGCTTCTACAGGATTAGAGACAAACCGTGTAATAGAAGCGACGACAACTGATAACACCCTACAAAGAAAGGCGATAGGATGACACACCCAATCATTGAAGCAGTCACACAGCGCATTGAGTCACGTAGCGAAGACACCCGTCGCCAGTTTTTGGCAAAGACAGAAGCACAGCGCGTTTCTGGTAAAGGTCGTGCTCAGATGTCATGCGGAAATCTAGCACACGCCGTGGCAGCGAGCTGTCAATCTGAGAAGAAACAGATTCTCGATTTTACACGCGCCAACGTTGCAATTGTTTCAGCCTACAACGACATGTTAAGTGCCCATCAAATTTACCGCGACTATCCAGAGCAAATTAAGCATACGCTAGCTGATATTGGCCATACAGCACAAGTGGCAGGTTGTGTGCCTGCCATGTGTGATGGTGTGACACAAGGTCAGGCTGGCATGGATATGTCACTTTTCTCTCGTGATTTGATTGCCCAAGGCACGGCGTTTTCACTTAGCCACAATGTTTTTGATGCCACACTGTTGTTAGGTATTTGCGATAAAATCGCCCCCGGTCAGCTGATGGGGGCTTTAACGTATGCACACTTGCCAACTGCTTTTATTCCAGCGGGTCCGATGTCGACAGGGATTACCAACGACGAAAAAGTGGAAGTGAGACAACAATATGTCGCGGGCAATCTTGGTAAAGATGCGCTTTTAGATATGGAGTGTAAAGCCTATCACAGTGGTGGTACATGTACTTTCTATGGAACGGCAAATACTAACCAGTTAGTTTTCGAAGCGATGGGCTTGATGCTACCCGGTTCGGCATTTGTGCCACCAAACTCTTCGCTACGCCAAGCATTAACAGATTTTGCTGCGACTCGAATTGCGAGCTCTACAGTAGACGCGCCAGCTTATCGTCCACTTGTCGAAGTCATGACAGCGAAGAATTTAGTCAATGGTTTGATTGCGCTATTGGCATCTGGTGGTAGTACCAACCATAGCATCCACATGATTGCTATTGCGCGAGCTGCAGGCTTCATCCTAACGTGGCAAGACATGAGCGATTTGTCTGACATCACACCACTTCTGGTAAAAATGTATCCAAACGGTCCACTTGATATTAATGCCTTTGAAGCGGCTGGTGGCGTACCTACATTGATGAAACGTCTTGCTGAAAGCAACCTTGTTCACGAAGACGTTGTCACTGCTTTTGGTGACTTTGCTGACCAAGTGACTCAGCCTGTATTAGAAGGCCAGCAGATAGAATGGCGTCCAGTGGGTAGTTCGAAGAACCCTGATGTGATCTCTGCCTCTGGTGAACAGTTTCAGGCAACCGGTGGTACGCGTGTACTCAAAGGTAACCTTGGTCAAGCAGTCATTAAGGCATCTGCTGTAGCTCAAGAGCATCGTATCATTGAAGCACCAGCGAAGATTTTTGATTGTCAGCATGCTGTAGAGGCTGCCTATAAAGCGGGTCAGTTGAATACAGACTGTGTTGTTGTGGTTCGTTTTAATGGCCCAGCTGCAAATGGTATGCCTGAGCTACATAAGCTAATGCCTGTATTGGGTAATATTCAAAAAGCGGGTCACAAAGTGGCTTTGGTTACTGATGGTCGTTTGTCGGGTGCATCTGGCAAGATCCCTGCGGCTATTCATGTTTCACCTGAGGCGCTGCGTGGTGGTGCTATTGGCCTTATTGAAGAAGGTGATTTAGTACGCTTAGATTGTGAGAAGGGTGAATTGCAAGTGCTAGCTTCGTTTGAAGGCCGTACTCAAGCAGAGAAAAACACTGAAGCAGATCAGCAGACTTGGGGACGAGACCTCTTTTCTGTGTTCCGCCAATCTGTCTCTGCAGCAGAGGAAGGTGCCACTTTCTTATTCTAGATCTTGAACAGTGGGGGTGTGCTGTGCGCATCCCCACTGTTTGAGTCTTTATTCATTGTGCGCCTAGTGTCCCCCCACAGAGGTTTAACTATTACAGGCTTTCACCCTTTTTAAGTGTGAAACCCATATCAAAAACTTTCTGTTCACTGGGCTTCCCTCCTAGCGTCGTAAGAAGTAGCTCGGCGCTTTTTTTTCCTATCTCATGTAACGGAGTATCAACACTGGTCAGTTTTGGTCGAATAGCTTGCCCGATATCAAGAGAGTTATATCCCACAATACTAATGTCATTAGGAACATGAATATCTTGGCTTTGGCACGATAGGATAGTCCCGATAGCGATATCATCATTGGTACAAAATACACCATCAAGATCAGGGTGTTTTTCTAATGCTTCTTCAAGCAACATCTCTCCCAATGTAAAACTAGAGTGATCTTTGGTCAGTATATGAATGAAGGGAAGATTGGCTTCAAGAATGGCTTTATCGTACCCTTCCATACGTAGACGAGTACGTGTATCGAGACGAGCGCCAAAATAGGAAATTTTCTTTTTTCCTTTTGCAATCATTTGCTTAACTGCTTGATAGGCAGCTTCTTTATGATCAAGGCCAACGGCCATATCAATCGGCTTTTGTGGCAGCTCCATCGCTTCGATAACAGGGATACCGGCCGTTTTTATCATCTGTAATGTGCGTTCAGTATGGTTAGATGCCGTGAGAATCAACCCGTCTACTTGGTAAGAGAGTAGCGCTTCTACTTTTCGCTCTTCAATGTTTTCATCGTAACTAAAGTGGGCTAGGAGTGTATCGTAGCCTTGTGCATTAGTCACCGCTTCAATACCTTGGGCAAAACTTGAAAAGACTTGGTTTGAGAGTGAAGGGAGCAGGACACCAATCGCTTTACTCGATGCCTTAGAGAGCATTGCTGGTGTTCTATTATGAATATAACCGAGCTCTTCAACGACACAGGCTATCTTAGAGCGTGTAGCAGCGGCAACGGAGTCAGGATTACGCATGTAACGACTAACCGTCATTTTGGTAATGCCTACACGGTCTGCAATATCTTGTAGTGTGGGGCGCGAGCGTTTTGTATCGTTGGTCATCTGATTTTCCCTAAATGTTACCGTAACATTATCTATCGACAACCTGTAAAATGCCAATTTAAATAGTCGTTAAAACGGTAGTTTTTATTATTAGTGGATTGAACTGGCAGCAGGAAGGGGAGCGTCGCGGTATGCAGTCATCTTTTACGTGGCGAGGAGCCGTTCAATGTCTTTGAATAATGGGCCCCTTCTTTTAAAGGAGCGCATATATTAATGGCTTATCCGTTAGTTTCTAGCGAGGTTCATCATCAAGTTCGATGGTTAATGCTCGCGTTTCAGACACTGCTTTATACCATTGCCCTGACTTCTTAACACGGCGATTACGGTTATCGTCTAAGTCTATCTCGACGAGACCGTAGCGGTTTTTGAATGCGTTCATTGGTGAGACGCAATCCGTGAATGCCCACAGCATATATCCTTTACAGTTTGCCCCATCCTCAATTGCTCGGAGCAAGTGATAAAGGTGTCGCTCAATAAAGTCGATGCGATAGTCATCTTGTATTTGACCATTCTCATCTTTAAAGGCAGCCTCATTTTCGATGCCCATGCCGTTTTCGCTCAGTATCCACTCAATGTTACCGTAGTCATCTTTGATACGCATTGCCATGTCATAAACGATAGCTGGGTCTATCTCCCATCCTCTTGAGAAGTTCATTTCTCGGCCTGGCAGCTCATGACCATCGAAGTATTTCTTCGGATGGAATGGAATATGTGCTGGCCATGCAGCGGTTGGTGCTTTTACGCGGTGCGGGTAATACAAGTTTGCACCGATAAAGTCGACCGTGTTGTTTCTAATAATGGCCAACTCTTCATCGCTAGGGTTAAAGTCGATGCCATTTTCAGATAACAAGGTTAACAACTCTTCTGGGTACACTCCCAATATTGCTGGGTCTAAGAAAACACGGTTATAAAACAGATCGTAGATTCTTGCAGCATCTCGGTCATGCGGTGCGCTTGAACGAGGGTAGGTGACCTCAGGATTCAGTACGACACCAATTTTGCCATCGCCATGACCGTAGCCATTGTCACGGTACGTTTTCACGATACGAGCAGTCGCAAGGTTTTTGGCATGATTCCAAACCATCCATTTCGGAGTATTCTGCTCATATGGATAGCGGATAGCGTCAAGATAAACACGTGTTTGTACAACAATAGGCTCATTGAATGTAAACCAGTACTTCACCTTGTGTCCGTAACGTTTAAACACTTCTTCTGCATAGTGAACAAACATGTCGACAACCTTTGGAGAGCTCCAACCTCCGTAGTTCTCGAGCAAATACGCTGGTAGCTCGTAATGCTCAAGACAAAACATGGGTTGCACACCTTTATCCAGCATGGCGTCAATGACACGGTCGACATACCCAGCGTAGTCTTCATCAACAATGCCTTGCTCGTAATCGAGCATAAAGCGTGACCAGTTGATTGAACTACGATAATGAGAAAGCCCTACCACTTGCATTAGATCGATATCTTCGATGTAACGATTGTAGAAATCTGTAGCGACAGCAGGGCCGTAGCCCTTATGCCACACCTTACGGTCGTTTTTGTACCAAGCATCAATGTATGAATCTTGGCCTTCTTTTTTCCCACTCCAGCCTTCAGTTTGCCATGCTGACGCAGCGGCGCCGAAGATAAAGTTTTCAGGAAATGCGAGTGTCTTAGTTGTCATTGCTTACAAGCCTTATGCGGTTGCAGATTCTAGTTCTTTTTGTTCTTCGTGATTTTCTAGCTCTTCTTTGATTTGATTTTCACAGATCTTAACGAACGGTAGGTAAATCAAGATAGAGGTAACGATACAAGCTAGTTGAGTGGCAACCGCACCCATTGAGCCGCCTGTTGATAGCCAAGCACTAAGAATTGGTGGGCATGTCCATGGAATCATAACAACGGCTTTACCTGCGAAGCCGATAGCTGTTGCATAATAGCCGATGACACCAGTAACAAGAGGAGTGATGATAAATGGAACGGCCAATACTGGGTTAAGCATGATTGGCATACCAAAAACGACAGGTTCGTTGATGTTGAACGCACCTGGACCGACAGAGAGTTTCGCTATCTCGCGCATATCTTTACGCTTCTTACACACTAGGAATACCGCGACAAGAAGACCGATAGTGACACCAGAACCACCCACACTCATGTAGATATCCCAAAATGGCATTGTAATAATGTTCGGGATTTCTTGACCATTTTCGTATGCCGTCATGTTCGCCGCGATAGCACCCAGTAGCAGTGGCTCACGCAGTGGCTTAATCATCTGGTTACCGTGAATACCGACAACCCAAAAGATCTGCGCCAAAAACATAAGAAGTAGCACGCCTGGCAGACTTTGAATGGCGCCTACTAGAGGGCGTTGAATTGCAGCGTAGGTTGCATCGTAAAGTGACATCCCAGTAATAGCGATGAAAGCGAATGTTGCAATACCTGTTACCGTGATGATTGAAGGCAGCAGTGCAGAAAAAGAGCTAGCAACATTAGGTGGCACTGAGTCAGGCATTTTAATCTGTAGGCGATCAACTTTGAGTAGTTTGCTATAAATCTCAACAGAGAGAATCGCAATGAACATCCCTAAGAAAAGGCCTTTTGTATCCGTGTATTGGCGTGCAATCACATTTGCGACTTCAAATGCTTCACCACCCACGACGACTTCATAGGTTGTTGGAATGGCCGCCACAAAACAGATAACAGCCAATAGGCCAGAGTAGGCATTGGTGTGACCGTTGAGTTTTCCTAACTCAAGGCCAATCATGAAGACGGCACCAATCGTTAAGAAGTTCAGTGTTGCGTAGTTTATTTGCCCCATAATTGGACGATATTCGGCTAGGAATGCGAAAGTCTCAAACGCCGCAAGGCCAGACTGAGTTCCCATCACCATGTTTGATATTAAGACACCAAACGCACCAACGATGATAACCGGCATAAGCATGACGAATGCCTGCTTTATTGCCATGACATATTTTAAGCTAGTAAACCAGCCTGCCCAATAGTTGAGCTTTTCAGTAAATGCATTGTTGATCACGACTATTCCCCTGTTTCTCTTTGTGTTTGAATTGTTACGGGTAACATAGTTGATTGACAAAGGAATGTGCTGAAAAGTGTTATGGAGTGCACGATTTGTTTCTTTATCAGTCAAAAATCATGATGCCGGTAACATAAATGAAAAGTGTTGTCTTGATGTTGTAAAGGTTACCCGTAACATTGATGGTGTATCTCATTAAAGTGATGAGTGTTCTAAAGGAATAAGTGCAATGAAAATTTTATTACTATGCTCCGCTGGAATGTCGACTTCAATGTTGGTGAAGAAAATGGAAGCAGCTGCTGCCTCGAAGGGAATTACCGCTGACATTCTTGCTGTGCCGATTGCAGAATTTGAAGAAAAGCTCTCTGACTGGGATATCTTTTTACTTGGCCCACAAGTGCGTTTTCGCTTAGATGAGTTTTCTAAACTCGCAGCCCAGCAAGGTAAAAAGGTGCTGGCAATCAACCCAATGGATTATGGTGCGATGAAAGGTGAGAATGTATTGAATACAGCAATTGAAGCACTGAAAGAAACGGCATAATTCGAGCAGTTCACTGATTAAGAAGGAAATTTGTCATGGATCTTGAATCAACAGTTATGGGGCTGATTTGTAACGCTGGAGAGGCACGAAGTTGTGCAATGGAAGCGACTAAAAACGCTCGTGAAGGGCAGTATGAGCAAGCGAGAATACTTCTGCAACAAGCTGACGATGCCATTAAGCGTGCACATATCGTACAAACTGAGCTTATTGGTGCGGACGAAGGTGAAGGGAAAATCCCGGTGACGTTGGTTCTTGTTCATGCACAAGACCATCTGATGACGACAATGCAGGCGATTGAGCAAGCACAAGAGACTGTGCTACTTTATCAACGCATTAGTGCAATTGAAGTGCAGTTAGTAAAAAATACTCAGCAACAGAGTACTAAGCCGCAAAGCGTAACGATATAGTTTGTCTAAATGAACAATACTAAAAAACCGCTTCTTCAAGAGCGGTTTTTTGGTTTGTAGATGCTATAAGGTACTGATGGTTACCATTTTTTCTTTGGTTGAAAGAGAACATCAAGATCGTCTTGCTCTTTGTCGAGCATCTCTTGGCGCGCTCTGTCTTGGTTTTGGGTTTGGCCTTCTTCGATATCAGAGAGCATTTTCTGTAATTGCTCTCGTGCACTAGTGGCATAGTCATCATTCTTAGATGACAGCACATCGATCCCTTTTTTCAAAAGTTGCTTGGCAGTACCAAGCTGATTTTTCACTTTGGCGTCATTAGCGCGCTTAATTACATTCTCAATGTTAATCTTCAGTTGCATGCTCTCTAGGCGGGCATTCTCTGCGACATAAATTTGTGTGGATAAGCGACCCTTTGTATGTTCACTCTTTACGACATTGCGAAGGCGTTTAACAAGCTGAAGCATCGCAATGGCTTGTTTGTCACTTGAGGGAACACGGAAACTCGCAATTTCGTTGTTATTATAGTTTTCACTCAAGTGCTTAATCTGTTCTTCGACGTTAGCAACTCGTTGACCTAGTTGTTTATCAGAAGGGTTGATCTCTAACATGCTGACTAAGGCATCATAGATACGTTGGTTTAAACAGATGAGAAGT
The DNA here is from genome assembly GCA_043421945.1 of bacterium sp. HQB-150. Lineage (GTDB taxonomy): Bacteria > Pseudomonadota > Gammaproteobacteria > Enterobacterales > Vibrionaceae > Thaumasiovibrio. The sequence goes on from JBHOGO010000003.1 coordinate 92,415, forward strand.
TCCCGGCTATACGGGAAGTGATGGGCATTGCCAATGAGCTCTTCCGTTGCATCAATGACCGAGATAAATTTTGACATCTCTTGTCTTTTTTCGCTTTCCATCTTTTGGCGATACTGCACCATGATGTTATAGCCAACGACAAGTGCTAACAAGATGACAATAAGGGCAATGATCAGTGGAATATTCATAAAGTCGTCTGTTTTCCAGAGGAGTGAATTCTATTTCGATAAGATACACTATCTCATGAAATCGGGATAGCGTAGATATGCATTTTGCAAAGCATATCATTGTCTAAAAGTAGCTGAGCAATTAACCCTGCCAATGTGTACTGCTAGTAATGGTTGATTCATGAATGCTTTTGCTTGGTTTGCATAGAGAATTGAATATTTTTAGTTATAACAACACCCATCACTAGCTTGTTAAGGGAATATTAGTTATAACTTTACATACTACATGGTTGTAACAATAAGACGTCAAGGATTACCGTAAAACATGAAACTTCAGCAACTTAAATATATCGTTGAGGTCGTGAATCATAACCTTAATGTATCGTCGACGGCAGAAAGTCTCTATACCTCTCAGCCAGGGATTAGTAAGCAAGTGCGTCTTTTAGAAGATGAACTCGGTATTCAAATCTTTGAACGTAGTGGAAAGCACCTGACCACCGTGACGCCAGCAGGCAAAGAAATTGTTCGTATATCACGTGATATTCTGTCTCGTGTTGAAAGCATTAAATCTGTCGCTGGTGAATATACGCACCCTGAAATGGGTAAACTCAACATATCAACGACGCATACCCAAGCGCGTTATGCATTACCATCTGTCATTAAGGGGTTTACTCAACGTTACCCGAAAGTATCACTGCACATGCACCAAGGCACACCGACACAGATTGCCGATTCTGTTTCTAAAGGCACCGCTGATTTTGCTATCGCAACAGAGGCATTGCACCTGTACGAAGACATGATCATGCTGCCTTGCTACCACTGGAACCGCTCTATTGTCGTGACCAAAGATCACCCATTGGCAAATAAAAGTAATATCTCTATCAACGATCTTGCCCAATATTCACTCGTGACTTATGTATTTGGCTTTACTGGTCGCTCAGAACTCGATGAAGCCTTTAATCAGGCAGGGCACACGCCAAGAATTGTGTTTACAGCAACAGATGCTGATGTCATTAAGACTTATGTACGATTAGGTATTGGTGTTGGGGTGTTGGCTAGTATGGCGATTGATCCCGTTCAAGATGATGATTTAGTCGCAATCGATGCCAGCCATATTATCGGTGCGAGCACCACGATGATTGGCTTTAAAAAAGGCACGTTCTTACGTACGTACATGTACGATTTTATGGAGCGTTTTGCACCACACTTAACACGTAATGTTGTTGATCAAGCGGTAGCATTAAAAAACACAGTGGATATCGACGCGATGTTTGCCGATATGGAGTTACCGGTTAGGTAGTGTTTTCTAAGTGATGGGCCCTGTTACTTGATTGGTCGCACCTTTACGACAACTGATTACACATAGCTTCACCACGTTTGAATAAGTATGGGCCTAAATATGAGTTGTATTGCGGTAGATAGCCAACCACTGCGTCTTCAGTATGAACAGTATATTCACTGGAGAGGCTGTCGCTACGTTATCGTTTACGAACAATATGTTATAGAGTCGGCTTTTCAGCCTATTTTTGATCATAAGTGCCGGTTACTTGGGTATGAAGCACTGATTCGACCGCAATGTAACGGGCAGTGGGTATCGCCTGTGGATCTACTGGCCTCCTTTCGAAACTCCGGCAATATGACGTTTATTGACCGTTTATTTAGAATTATGCATTTTCGGAATTATGCATTATTACCTGACCGTGCTGACTTCCTCTTTATTAATTATGAACTCGATAGCATTATTAACGTTGAGGATAATGAAGTATTCCATTACCTTCAACAGCAGCGTTTCGCGGAGCCTGGCCTCTCTAATACGCAGCTCGTTCTGGAGATACTGGAACATAAAACGCATTCAGAGGAGCATCTTGCATTGATGACAGAATGGCGCCGAGCGGTAGAAGGGGTATGTTTGGCTTTGGATGATGCTCAAGATGATGAGTTAACACGTATCAGGACAAAAAACATTCGACCGGATATCGTTAAGATTGATCGCTTGGAACTGTTCAGCGCAAACTACAGTGAGTTTATCGCTGAGTTAAAGACGATGGGGGCGACTTTGGTGCAAGAAGGGATTGAAACGCAAGAGCAGTTAGCGAAAGCCCAGAAAGCGGGTATACAGTGGTTCCAAGGCTTTTTACTGGCACGTCCAAAACTTATTGCTAACTATTTATAGTAAAATAGCCGCAGTTTATTCAATTCTATATCTCTCACTCATGATGATAATCATAGACAAATTTTGTGATAACCCTAAAATGACGCATGCTTTTTGGGGGTCATATGTCTACTTTTCAGTCTCATTTCTTAGCGTTGGATACCGCGCTATCCGCTAGTCGCACTTTCTGGCAGTTTTTGCCGTTTGAAATGCCGGGTTATTATTGGCAAGCTTCCCCCTTGGTGGATTGGCTTACTGCATTAAATGATGACGAAGTAGAAAAGTTAAAGGCAGATCCCATTGCACTGGCAGATGCTTTGCAACCCTATATACCTCAAGCTCAACGTCTACTTGAATTAGCTGATGACTCTCTTTGGCGCATCGTTTCAAAATCCTTGCAGGTTAGTCATAAACGGGGCTTAGAGAGTGGTGTCCCTGGGCGAAAGTGGCATCAAATCGACGCATTTAGTCGCGGTTTTTCTACTACGAAGCTGCCCTTTTTGGAGTGGTGTGCCGGAAAAGGCCACCTTGGACGGTTATTATCTGACTTACATAAGCAGCCAGTGACAAGTTTAGAGTGGCAAGCATCGTTGTGTGAGCAGGGGGAGGAACAAGCGAAAAAGCACCAGTTACCCATTAAGATGGTGTGTGGTGATGCGTTGGGCGAGGCCGCTGCGATACACTTAGAACATGATCAGCATGCTGTTGCCCTCCATGCGTGTGGAGAACTTCATTTGCAACTACTTCGTCTTGTTGCCCAAAAAGAGACCCGCGCTGTTACGATTTCGCCATGCTGCTATCACTTAATTCCTCAAAGTACATATCATCCTCTGTCTGCTTTGGGCTCTGCTTCTGACTTAGTGCTTAGCAAACATGATTTACGTCTCCCTCTTCAGGAAACGGTGACAGCTCCTTCTCGAATTGAAAAATTACGCCATGTCGAAATGAGCTTTCGCTTAGGGTTCGATTTATTGCAGCGCGACTTGAGACAGCGCAATGAATATTTGCCGATCCCTAATGTAAAAAAGAGCCTGTTCAATGAAGGTTTTGAAGGGTTCTGCCACTGGGCTGCAGAAAAGAAAGGGGTCGTGTTAAACGATGACATTGATTTTCCAAGCTGGCTTGTGAAAGGACAAATTCGTTTTAAGCAGGTTGAGCGTATGGAGTTGGTACGTCAGCTATTTCGTCGACCACTGGAGCTATGGTTAGTACTCGACCGGGTTTTATTTCTAGAGCAACACGGTTATCAGATCTCTTTGCAGCGTTTGTGTGAAAAATCAGTGACTCCAAGAAACTACTTTTTGCATGCCATTAAAACGTCATCGCCAGTGCGACTTCTGGATTAGCATTAGTTAGCTTTCACTACTGATATCGTATCACTAGATAAGTGGTATCACCGTATCATCGCGTCACCTCAAGTAGCCTCATCCTATCGAGGCATTGTTTAGCTGTGTATTTTGGAGTTTTATGGAAATCAGTGTCTTAATCTACTGTGCAATCGCATTGGCGGTAGGTTGTTTTGTTCAAAGCAGTATCGGCTTTGGTATGGCGATTGTAGCCGCACCAATTATCTTTTTATTTGAGCCACGCTTTGTACCAGGCACCATTACGTATATGGGCTTATTACTCGCACTCACCAATACTTACCAATATCGGAGAAGCATCTCTTACCGAGGCTTGGGGGCTGCTTTCGCAGGACGGGTACCTGGTACTTTCGTCGCTGGTTGGTTATTGATCGTAATGAGCAGTGCACAGATAGCCATTGTACTGGGTGTGGGTGTATTGCTAGCCGTTGTCGTCAGCTTAAGTAAAGTTAACATTCAGCCCACGACTAAGTCACTTTTTTGGGCTGGCTTTGCTTCGGGGGTGATGGGGACGAGTACCAGTATCGGTGGCCCACCAATGGCCCTTGTTTTACAGCATGCAGAAGGAAGCAAATTGAGAGCAAACCTCTCTGCTTATTTTCTGTTTAGTAGTGCACTCTCTCTCGCTGTTCTAACCTACACGGGACACTTTAGTTGGTGGCACATGAAGTATGGGACGATGATGCTCCCACCAAGTTTATTTGCGATTTGGTTTTCTTTTAGAATTCAGCACTTAATTAAAGCGGAGTGGATGCGAATGGCGATTCTCGTGCTTTGCTCTGTTTCAGGGGTCACTGCTCTCTATCAAGGCTTTACTAGCTTGTGAGCTAATGAAAGGCTTTGTATCGTTTAGTCTTGTGTTAGAAGAATAAAAAAAGCGCGGAAGTTCGCGCTTTTTTTTAACTCACTGTGTTATCGAGCTTTTCAATGGAATGCTTGATGTCACAAAGCGTCTTTAGCAGGCTATTATCACCACTTAAGTTTTACTTCGAGACCAACAAATTGGCTGTCGTAACGAGCACCTGAATCCAGTGCATAGTTAGCGGCATTTTGATTTCCAAACCACGGTGTGTAATTCATGTTCACGTCGACATCATCTTTCCACCAGTCGGTGATCCAGTAGTGGATATGCCCAACAGGGTTAAGTAAGAATAAGTTAACGCTACCAAATCTTTTGGATCCCCAAACCTCACCACCATTAGCATGAATGGCCTGCTCTTGTTGGTACATGATTTCACCGACAGCAGCACCAAACACAGGGGTGACGATAATATCTTGAATAGACGGTACTTCTGCGAATGCTTCTACACCATACTCCCAAAAGAAAGTCGACATGGTGAATGAATACATGAATGATTTCCATTCATCGTAACCTGCGTGACGAGCTGCAGTATAGTAAACGCCACCAAAATAAGGGTGCATCACATAGTTCAGGAAGTGATCATCTTTATCCCAAACAGGCCCTTCCTTAACGTTTCCCCACCATTTGCTCGCTAAGCGACTCATATCGCGATCGTCATCATCCCAATTGGTGATGCTTTCAGGCAATAGTGTCATTAAGCCTACTGTCGCGACACTTAGTCCTAGAATGGTATAAGTTTGCTCTTTGAGGTAGTCCCAATTTTCATCTGGACTAGCTTGCAGATGAAGTGGAAGTGAAGGATTGACCGGTTCTAACACGGTGACTTCTTCGCCGTAGTTCAAAGTTGAGCCGTCAAAGGGGTCAAAGCGGTAAATTGGTTGCTCTGGACTGGTCTCACAATAGTCGAAGTAGAGCCCCTCACACGTCGAAGGTGTATAGGCATATGCCTGTGTCGATAAGCACAGGCCAGCAATGACGGGTAATACTGCAGATTTCAATCCGAACTCCCTTTTATAAGCAACAAGTTCTAATGGCGTAAAAAATGGTGTGCATTATCGCTTAACCGTATGGAAAAGCCTAGCGCTGTTCATTGAAAATATCATTTAAACGTTACTTCTCGTAGCAATACATTTGAAGTTAGCTGAGAGAGCGTGATCTTGTGGCGGTGAATAGGTGCAAGCGCATTTAGGCTTGCACCTTGGTCTCAGTGGCTAGAAAAACGTATTATCCCATCGAAGGAATAAGCCCAAACATTTGAGCGCACTGTGCCAATATAATGACAATACCCAAACATGAAGCGGCAACGAGCCCGAAATTTGCAGTGATGTTATTTACTGCCGTTAGTGTGACTTGCCCATGAGAAGGTAGATCTAGCTTCATGGTGTGGTTGTTAAAATGTTGGTCTTGTCGTTGACGTGCTTTGTAGGCCATAGCAACGGGTAAAAATATAGCGAGCACGACTAATGCGAGCGACGCATAGCCTAAAGCGATAATAAACCCCTGCGGATAGAAAATAGCGAAGGTCAGTGGGGGCATAAAGGTGACGACTGCACTAGTGCTGCGCGATGGGTTGCCCAACATATCGCGGATAAAATCGAATAACCCAAGACTGACACCAATAAACGATGTCAGTAGGGCTAAATCGGCAAAGCTTTGTAGAGCCGGTGATAGCCAGTTTGATTGGCTACTCGCAGATAACATCGGTAGGAAAGCATCAAGTTGATGACTGTTCAGCAGTTGCTCTGTTGTCAGAGTACCTTGTGTTGACCATTGCCAAATTAAGTAGATGACAAGCGGTAATGCAGATCCAACAAGGATAACCTTACGAAGTTTTATTGGCGATACATCTAAGTAGCGAACAATCGAAGGGATACTTCCGTGAAAGCCAAAGGAAGTGAAAATGATAGGAAGGGCAGAAAAAATAAGTAAATGATTGTTTGGGGTGTGGACGAGATTATCCATCGCTACTTGTGGTGCAAGAAGCTTAAAAGTGATGACGAGTAAGATGAGCTTGACCGTGAATAAAATGCGATTGGTGATATCAGCATGTTTAACGCCAGTCGAAACAATGGCTGCGACGATGATGGTTAGGAGGATACTGCCTACCGCTGGTGAAATACCCACTGGACTGAAAGCATTAAATTTAAGTGCTAATTGTCCGCCACCGCCAGCTATATAGGCTGCACAAAGCGCATAAAATAGAAATAACATGGCGGTTGTCGCAATAATCTTTCCTCTGCGTCCTAAGAATTGATTGGCTAAACTATGTAATGTCGCATTCGTGTCGGCATGCTGGTGCACCTCTAGCATTAGTAATGCGGTATAGGCCATCAATGCCCACATACCCAACATGATCAGTGAAGAATAGATAAACCCTAAACCTGCAGATGCGATAGGAAGCGCCAGCATACCTGCACCGATGGTGGTGCCTGCAATAATGAGTGTACTGCCAAATAGTTTGTAGTTTTGGTTCATCTGTATATTATTCTTTACGTTCATTGTGGGTTTTGGTCATTTTTAATGACGGGTTAGGGCCGGAGTGAGCTGGTGGTTGTATTAAGATGCAAGTCACTATCACGGCTGAGGGGAATTTACCGTGCATTATTGAAAGTGTCAAAATTTGATTACGAGTGGTGTAATAAAATAATTACACCGCCGTGAGTGTTATGCTGTTCCATACCGAAATTTGTCACATAGATTAGGCTTGCCTTTTTAATGGTCGTTGTAATTTAAGCACTATCATTTCAATGATTTATCCACATTTGCGACTAACTTAGGTATACAATAAGTGTTTAAATGTAAGTGTTGTTGCATAACGTGTCAGTCAGTCAGTGAGTAAGCCAAGGAGTCAACGTGAAAATATCTATGCTAAGTACCGGCGAGGAAGTCCTCCATGGCGATATTGTCGATAGTAATGCCGCTTGGTTTTCTCAGCGCTGTTTTGATGAAGGGGTTGGGTTATCTCGCCGAGTGACAGTGGGTGATGAGTTACAGGCATTGAGCGATGAAATGGTTGCATTGAGCCGAAACAGCGATATTGTCATCGTAAATGGTGGGCTTGGACCAACAGAAGATGATTTGAGTGCGGCGGCGGCGGCATTGGCGCTCGGTGTAGGGTTAACCTTGTTCGAAGACTGGGTGAGTGCGATGAAAGAGAAGTATCAGGCGATGCAACGTGATATGCCTGATACAAATTTAAAGCAAGCTATGCTGCCGGAAGGCGCAACAATTATTGATAACCCCGTGGGAACGGCATGTGGTTTTCATGTGAAGCTAAACCAGGCTGATTTCTACTTTACCCCCGGTGTACCAAGCGAATTTTATCGTATGGTGGATGACCAAGTTTTACCAGCGATACTCGACAAAGCGGGGAACAGGCAGACGACAGCTCGTGGTTGTTACCGTTTTTATACTTTTGGTCTTTCAGAGTCTGGGATTAGCCAGCGTATCGCTTCGTTGGTATTGCCTGAAGGGTATGAAATTGGCTATCGTTCGTATCTCCCTTACATAGAAGTGAAGATTTTCGCCGATCTCTCTCGCGAAGACTTTCCGACGGTACGTGACGCTATTGCTGCAAAGTTAGGTGATAACACGGTGAGTATTAACCAGCCGCTTGTTGAAGCGATAGGTGAACGCCTCGATCATTATGAGTTAAGTGTCTCAATTGCTGAGCAATCAACCGCTGGATTGGTTAACGTCGAACTGCACTCCAGCAGCCTCGCAAGACAATATCTAAAGCAAGGGTGGTTTATACGCCCAAGTTTAGAAGAGACGCTTTCTGATGCTGACCCTTTAGCCGCTGCGCTCGCAATGGCAACAGCTTGCAGAGAGAAAACAGCTGCTGATATTGGCCTCGCAAGCGGAACCGATATTGATGGTTATGTTGCTGTCGCTATTGCAACCGCACAAGGTGAATTTGGATTGTTGGTTCGTAGCCGCCGTAAGCGAAAAGCAGCGGACAGTCGATTAGTGATTACGACGCTGTTGCTGGATATATTGCGCCGCTACTTGAATGATCTTCCACTCGCCGGCGATTATGAGTCGATGTCGGTTGAAGGTGAAATATTTTTGCCAAGGGCTGAGGATGCTCAACAAGTAGAATAAAAGAAAGTTTAGCTTGGTGCACTGAAAGTGCGTTTACCCTATAGCTGCTGAGATAATATGGGTAATGAGTCGACCTCATGATGAACTTTTCATCATAGACTCACCTAAACCAAGTCAAAATTTTGAATGCATATTGTTCAAACTTAGCCAGTAGTTAGTGCTATTGGCTTTTTTATATACAGAACAAGCAAAGTATTCACGGAAGGTATTTACATTTTATTGTGGGTTTTCTATAAAGTCACAAGTTCGTTACTCTGCCTCTGCCTCTGCCTCTGCCTCTGCCTCTGCCTCTGCCTCTGCCTCTGCCTTTACTTTGCTTTGATATGATAGGAAACGTCTGTGAGTTTTAAGTTGGATACAGGCTTACAAATGCAAGGCAAAACCTCATTAGGCATCGTAAAGGCCAGTGAGGCTTGTGTATATTCTACTTCTCCTTCAACCAGAGTGCATTTACAAGAGCCGCAGAAGCCGTCTTTACACTGGGCTTCTGCTTCAATGCCTTGCTGGGCGAGGGATGTTAGTAAATTATCAGAGGCGTCGAGGTAAACAACCTCTTCGCCTTGATTGATATCGACTTTAATCAAAGCTCGAAATCACCGAGATCGTCAGCACTGATATCGTTGTCAATTTGACCTACAAGGTACGAACTAATTTCAGCTTCCTGTGGTGCAACTTGTACGTTATCTGATGATAACCAAGCATTGATCCAAGGAATTGGGTTTTGGTCAGCATCAGTATATGCAGGCTTCAAGCCCACCGCTTGCATGCGCAGGTTGGTAATATATTCTACGTATTGGCAAAGAATATCTTTGTTAAGACCGATCATTGAGCCATCTTTGAACAGGTATTCAGCCCACTCTTTTTCTTGCTCCGCCGCGTCTTTGAATAAATCGAAGCATTCTTGTTCACACTCTAGAGCGATCTCTGCCATTTCTGGGTCATCTTTACCACTGCGAAGTAAATTGAGCATGTGCTGTGTGCCTGTTAGATGCAATGCTTCATCACGGGCGATCAGTTTGATGATCTTCGCATTGCCTTCCATAAGCTCACGTTCTGCAAACGCAAATGAACAAGCAAAGCTAACGTAGAAGCGGATGGCTTCTAAGGCGTTGACAGACATCAGGCAAACGTACAATTTTTTCTTCAGCGCACGAAGGTCAACTTTAACTATTTTCCCGTTAAGGTTGTGCTCACCTTCACCGAAGCGGTGGTAGTCGTTAGTGGCCTGAATCAAATCATCATAATACGATGAGATATCTTCAGCGCGCTTAACGATATATTCGTTTTCGACGATATCATCAAAGACAACCGCTGGGTCTTTAACGATGTTACGAATAATGTGAGTATATGAACGAGAATGAATCGTTTCAGAAAATGCCCATGTTTCTATCCACGTTTCAAGCTCAGGAATGGAAACTAATGGGAGTAACGCAACGTTTGGACTACGGCCTTGAATGGAATCAAGCAGCGTTTGGTATTTTAAGTTTGAGATGAAAATATGTTGTTCATGATCTGGCAGACCCGCGTAGTCGATTCGGTCACTGGAGACATCCACTTCCTCAGGGCGCCAGAAAAATGATAATTGCTTTTCGATGAGTTTTTCGAAAATTTCGTACTTTTGTTGATCGTAGCGAGCTACGTTGACCGCTTGACCGAAAAACATCGGTTCGGTTAGTGGATTGTTTTTCTGCTTAGTGAAAGTACTGTAAGCCATGGTATTCCTCAAACTGTTAAAGGGCCCACAAAGTGGACCCTTGCTATCCTTGATATAAAGTAACTTAGATTTTACAACCGCCGCCTGCACAGTCATCGTCAGATTGAGCATCTGAAGCGCCGTCACGTGTGTTGTGATAATACAGAGTTTTTACACCCAGCTTATAAGCGGAGAGTAGATCTTTTAGAAGTAACTTCATTGGCACTTTACCGCCAGGTTGTGCGCTCGGGTCGTAGTTTGTATTTGCTGAGATTGCTTGGTCGACGAACTTTTGCATCAGCCCAACAAGTTGTAGGTAGCCATCGTTGGAACCGATATTCCATAGCAACTCATAGTTATCTTTGTACTTCGAGTATTCAGGGACGACTTGCTTCAAGATACCATCTTTAGATGCCTTGACTGATACAAAACCACGTGGTGGCTCAATACCATTGGTAGCATTCGAAATCTGAGACGAGGTTTCAGACGGCATTAATGCAGAAAGTGTTGAGTTACGAAGGCCATGAGTTTGAATCTCATCGCGAAGCGTTTCCCAATCATAGTGAAGCGGCTCGTCACAAACTTTATCTAAGTCTTTCTTGTACGTGTCGATAGGTAAAATGCCTTTCGCGTACTTGGTTTCGTTGAACGAAGGACAAGCACCTTGTTCTTTTGCTAAACCCACAGAAGCTTTCAGCAAGTAATATTGAATGGCTTCAAACGTACGGTGAGTTAGCGCATTACCGCTTCCGTCAGAATATTTTGCACCATTCTTCGCTAGATAGTATGCGTAGTTGATCACGCCAACACCGAGGGTACGACGATTCATTGTTGAGATCTTCGCCGCTGGCATCGGGTAATCTTGGTAATCGAGTAGCGCATCAAGGGCACGAACAGTCAGTTCAGAAAGCTCTTCGAGTTCATCGAGCGAATCGAGTTTACCCAAGTTAAAGGCTGAGAGAGTACACAGTGCAATTTCACCATTTTCGTCTTCAACGTTGTTTAACGGGCGAGTGGGTAGAGCAATTTCCATACACAGGTTTGATTGGCGAATCGGTGCCACTTTTTCGTCAAACGGGCTGTGAGTATTACAGTGGTCAACGTTTTGAATGTAGATGCGGCCTGTAGAAGCACGCTCCTGCATCATGGTTGAAAACAGCTCAATGGCCTTGATGGTCTTACGCTTAATGCTGTTATCTTGCTCATACTTGACATAAAGGCGCTCGAACTCTTCTTGATCTTCGAAGAAGGCGTCGTAAAGTCCAGGAACATCTGAAGGTGAAAACAGGCTAATGTCGCCACCTTTAATCAAGCGGGTATACATGAGCTTGTTGATCTGAACGCCATAATCCATATGACGAACACGGTTCTCTTCAACACCACGGTTATTTTTTAGAACGAGAAGTGATTCGACTTCACCATGCCATAGTGGATAGAAGACCGTTGCAGCACCGCCACGAACGCCACCTTGTGAGCAACACTTAACTGCAGTTTGGAAGTATTTATAAAATGGGATACAGCCAGTATGGAAGGCTTCACCACCGCGAATTTCACTGCCTAGCGCACGAATACGACCAGCATTAATACCAATACCAGCACGTTGCGAAACATAACGAACGATTGAACTTGCTGTAGCGTTAATAGAGTCAAGACTGTCGTCACACTCGATCAGTACACATGAGCTGAATTGACGAGTCGGTGTACGTACACCTGACATAATGGGTGTAGGAAGCGAAATCTTGAAAGTGGATACCGCATCATAGAAACGACGAATGTAATCCATACGCGTCGCTTTTGGATAGTTAGCGAAAAGGCAAGCCGCTACCATCATATATAGGAATTGTGCACTCTCATAGATTTCACCAGATACACGGTTTTGAACAAGGTACTTACCTTCAAGTTGTTTAACCGCCGCGTAAGAGAAATCCATATCACGCCAATGGTCGAGGAACTCGTCCATCTGCTCAAATTCTTCTTGGGTGTAATCTTCTAATAAGTGTTTATCGTATTTACCATTATCAACAAGCTTAACAACGTGGTCGAACAATTTTGGTGGCTCAAACTGACCATATGCTTTCTTACGCAAATGGAAGATAGCCAAACGAGCAGCAACATATTGGTAATCTGGCGTTTGCTCAGAGATCAGATCCGCAGCCGCTTTAATTATGGTCTCATGGATATCTGACGTTTTGATTCCATTGTAGAACTGGATATGTGATTTTAGTTCTACTTGTGAAACTGACACGTTGTCGAGGTCTTTAGCGGCCCAAGTGATCACACGGTGAATTTTATCGAGGTCGATGACTTCCGTTTGTCCGTTGCGCTTGGTAACCGTAAGTTGTTGGTTCATTGTTTGTTGAGATCCCAAATTGAATAATGGCTGATTGAGCACCGCTACCTGTTTTTCTATACGACCGATATTTAGTATGTTTTTTAAGTCAAGAAACACAAGATATAGGGTTGTTTAGCGGTTCGGTGTACAAGATAGTGATGTACGAGTCGTTTTGCAACTGTTCAGTTAGCTAGAAATTGTGGATAAGTTGGGGATGTTTACTCATTTGTCAGTACCCACTTACTTAATGTCTACAGCAGTGGCGCGCACCGAGGAGAGTTGCACATAAAACTTTCACCTAATTGTCATCAAAAAAATTAAATTTGTTGCTTTTTCCCAAGTTTGTGAAACAAATCAAAAAACCATCAGTAGGTTGAAAATCAACCAGATAAGACTGAGGGTTGATGACTTTCGAGCAGGCTCAATAGCTGGTTAGGATGGTTAAAATGACGCCATGATGGCCAGTTTTCTGGTGTGTGCTGAGTGCCTATATATCCCCAGCCTGCGATAACACCTTTCATCCCTGCGTCTCTTGCTGCAATCATGTCTCCCTCAATGTCGCCGATGTAAGCCATCTCATTAGGAAGTTGTTTCATTTTGCTTGCACAGTATATGAGAGGGTCAGGGTGGGGTTTGGCTTTCTCAAGTGTATCGCCGCTTACAATCACGTGAGCTGATTGTAGCAAGGGAAAAAATGGTAAAAGCATCTCAGTAAGAAAAGCGGGCTTATTCGTCATGATCCCCCAAGGGATATCATTGTTGTTCATGGTGACTAAAACGTTTTCTACCCCTTCATAGTAATCTGTATGATCGCAAATTCGGTCGGCGTAATGGCGTAGAAACTGCTCACGCAGCAATAAAGGATCAAGTTGGTGAAAGTCGTCACCAAAGCCGGCACTCAACAACCCTTTGGCACCGTAGCTCGTGAATGCTTGAATTTGGTGTTGCAGTAGGGGTGGGTAACCGTAATGGGCTAAGACTTTATTAGCCGCTGCAGCGAGGTCATTTGCGGTATCGAGTAGGGTGCCGTCAAGATCGAAAAGGAGTGCCGAAACCATGATTTATCCTTAAATCAAGAACGGCACATTCTGTGCCGTATACTTCAAGTTACGCATCACCATCTTTTGAGAGACGTTTCTAGGAAGACACCCTGTGGTGCTTACTTGAGAGGTTTGGTGGTGTGCACAATGTAATTGACGTCGACATTTGAGCCGAGCTTGTAAGTATCAAATAACAGATTGTAGTGTAGTCCAGTAATGTGCTGTTCGACGAGACCCGTTTGGTCAATAAACTGTAGTAGCTCAGAAGGGCGAATAAATTTAGCGTGATCGTGTGTACCTTTTGGGACTAAGCGCATGATGTTCTCTGCACCTACTATCGCAAATAGGTAGGACTTTATGTTGCGGTTCAGCGTAGAGAAGAAAACATGCCCGCCCGGTTTGACAAGCTCATAGCATGACTTAATCACGGAAGCTGGGTCAGGAACGTGCTCAAGCATTTCCATACACGTGACAACATCGTACTTTTCCGCATTTTCGTCAGCGTGTTGCTCAGCGGTAGTCTGCTGGTAGGTGAGTTGAGCGCCTGTTTCTAGCGCATGCAGGCGTGCAACGCTTAGCGGCTCTTTTCCCATATCAATGCCTGTAACGTTCGCACCTGATGTTGCCATGCTTTCCGCTAAAATACCGCCACCACAGCCAACATCTAGGACAGATTTATCAAAAAGGCCATTGGCGCGCTCAATCACGTAATTGAGACGTAATGGATTAATTTGGTGTAGAGGTTTGAATTCACCTTCGAGGTCCCACCATTGTGCAGCCATCTGTTCAAATTTGGCGATTTCTGCCGGGTCCACATTCGCTAGAGTCATGTTTGTCATCTTTCCGTGAGTTTGACGCCAGTATAACGTAATGGTTTAACAAGAGGGAAGATGGAGGATGTGTGCTTCGTTAGAAGGCTCACACTTGCCAAGTAAAGGCGTGAACAATATTTAACGATACTGGCGGCTATATTTATTTGAGATGTTTGTTTGAAAATTAGCCATTATTGACTATGGATAAATAATACCTGTGACCAGACTGTTTTCTCAGTGACTAAATAATCAGCACTCCGTGTGATGCTTTTTCGAACTGTGTGGCATAAAAGGTTTCAAATAAATGAAAGTCGTGCGTTGAGTGGTCAAATCATGCTATATTCCCACGACTTGCACGTATATAAATACGACAAAATTATTTGAGGGAATTTGGCTCCATGAGCGATCTTGCAAAAGAGATCACGCCCGTAAATATCGAAGATGAGCTTAAAAACTCGTACCTTGACTATGCGATGTCTGTCATCGTTGGTCGAGCACTTCCGGATGTGCGTGATGGCCTGAAGCCCGTACACCGTCGCGTATTGTTCGCGATGAATGTACTGGGAAATGACTGGAATAAACCATATAAAAAATCTGCCCGTGTTGTCGGCGATGTGATTGGTAAATACCACCCACATGGTGATAGCGCGGTTTACGATACTATCGTTCGTATGGCTCAGCCTTTTGCGCTGCGCTATATGCTGGTGGATGGTCAGGGTAACTTTGGTTCTGTTGACGGAGATTCCGCGGCAGCCATGCGTTATACCGAAGTCCGTATGGCAAAAATTGCTAGCGAACTTCTTGCTGACTTAGAGAAAGATACTGTCGATTACGTTGATAACTACGATGGTACTGAACAAATCCCAGCGGTATTACCGACTCGTGTCCCGAACCTGCTCGTTAACGGTTCGTCTGGCATCGCGGTTGGTATGGCAACGAATATCCCACCTCACAACTTAGGTGAGGTGATTGACGGTTGCATGGCGTATATCGAAAACAACGATATCACCATCGACGAGCTAATCGAACACATACCAGGTCCTGACTTTCCAACGGCAGCGATTATCAACGGTCGTAAGGGCATCATTGATGCTTATAAGACTGGCCGTGGTAAAATCTACATGCGCTCGAAAGCAGAGATCGAAACTGAGAAGAATGGCAAAGAAACCATCATCGTCAGTGAGATCCCTTATCAAGTAAACAAAGCTCGCCTAATCGAAAAAATTGCCGAGCTTGTTAAAGATAAGAAAGTTGAAGGTATTTCTGCGTTACGTGATGAGTCTGATAAAGACGGCATGCGTATCGTGATTGAGTGTCGTCGTGATGCAGTCGGTGAAGTGGTTCTTAACAACCTTTATTCACAAACACAGCTTCAAACGACATTCGGCATCAACATGGTTGCGCTTGATAACGGTCAACCGAAACTTTTCAACCTCAAAGAGATGTTGAAGTGTTTCGTTAATCACCGTCAAGAAGTCGTTACTCGACGTACGATTTTCGAATTGCGTAAAGCACGTGAACGTGCCCATATCCTTGAGGGTTTGGCGATTGCGTTGGTTAACATCGATGAAATTATCGAGTTGATCAAAGCGGCACCAACACCAGCCGAAGCACGTACTGGTTTACAAGCTCGTGGTTGGTCTTTAGGTGATGTTGCTGCGATGCTTGAGCGTGCTGGTGTTGACGCTGCACGCCCTGAATGGTTAGAAGAAGAGTTTGGTATTCGCGAAGGTGAGTACTTCCTAACCGAGCAACAAGCACAAGCTATTCTCGATCTACGCTTGCATAAATTGACAGGTTTAGAGCACGAGAAGATCCTTGACGAGTACAAGGCACTTCTTGAGCAAATCGAAGAGCTATTGAAGATTCTTGGCAGCACAGAACGCTTGATGGAAGTTATCCGTGAAGAGTTAGAAGCTGTGCGTGATCAGTTCAACGATGAACGTCGTACTGAAATTACTGCGGCAAGCCACGACATCGATTTGGAAGACCTGATCAACCAAGAAGACGTTGTGGTTACCTTGTCTCACGAAGGCTATGTGAAGTATCAGCTATTGTCTGAATACGAAGCTCAGCGTCGTGGTGGTAAAGGTAAAGCAGCAACACGCATGAAAGATGAAGACTACATTGAGAAACTACTGGTAGCGAATACGCATGACACCATTCTTTGTTTCTCTAGCCGTGGTCGTATGTACTGGTTGAAAGTGTATCAATTGCCGCATGCAACGCGTACTGCGCGTGGCAAACCCATTGTTAACATTCTTCCGCTAGAAGAAGGCGAGCGTATTACTGCGATTCTGCCGATTAAAGAATATGAAGAAGATAAGTTCGTCTTCATGGCAACAGCAGACGGTACCGTTAAGAAAACGCCACTGACTGACTTCAGCCGCCCACGTAGTGCCGGTATTATCGCCGTGAACCTACGCGAAGGCGATTCGTTGATTGGTGTGGACGTCACTGACGGCACTCGTGACATCATGTTGTTCTCGTCAACCGGTAAAGTTGTTCGTTTCTACGAGAGTCCTGTCTTCGATGAAGAAGGCAATGCGAAAGGTGGTGTTCGTGCCATGGGTCGTACTGCTGCAGGTGTTCGTGGTATCAAACTTGCCGAAGGTGACAGTGTTGTTTCGTTAATCATCCCTAAATCGGATGGTGATGTACTGACAGTCACTGAAAATGGTTACGGTAAGCGTACGGAACTGGCTGAATACCCATCGAAGAGCCGAGCAACTCAGGGCGTTGTTTCTATCAAGGTTTCTGAGCGTAACGGTAGCGTTGTTGGTGCTGTTCAAGTCGACGAAGGCGATGAGTTCATGATGATCACTGATGCGGGTACGCTAGTTCGTACACGTGTTGCTGAAGTGAGCCGCGTTGGTCGTAACACGCAAGGCGTTACATTGATTCGAACCTCTGAAGATGAGCATGTTGTTGGTCTACAGCGTATCGATGAGCCAGAAGAAGAGCTACTTTCTGAAGAGGAAGCAGGCGCTGAAGGCGAAGTGGCGACTGATACTGTGACAGTAGAAGGTGAAGCATCTGTTTCGAAAGATGATACAGATGTTGAGCAGTCATCTACTGATGCAGATGAAGGCGACGACAAAGAGTAATTCATTCTCTAGCGTTAATACTGCAGCGATAAGTTGCAGTATTAAGCCGAAATAAATTGAAAAGCGTGGCTGAAAAGTCGCGCTTTTTTTATACCTGAGATTTGATTCCCCAGCATTTTTTAAAGAGACATTGAAGTACTAAGTCATACAGGCAAGGCCATGGAAGTCTATTCAATGTGGGAATCTAATAAGAAAATATCGTTTTTATGGAATCGAATGACAGGTAATAGTGTGCTATCAGTTTTAGTAATGCGATGGCATATGACTCTTTTTTTGAACTATGATTAATACCGCTCATAAGACACATTGAAATAATCATTTATTACGTCGATTAGGTAGGTAGGCATGTTTAAGAAGTTAGTCTTGAGTTCCGTATTTGGTTTATGTTTCTCAGCGGTGAGTGCAGCGGAGGAGATACACTATGATTCAAGTGTTTATCAATACTTCAATGAACGCCCATTCTTAATGGCGATTAATCGGCCTGAAGGAAGTCGGCCCTATCAATTCCTTGATTTAGTTTATCAAGAGATATTTAATCGTTTAGACATACAGCTTGATATGGAGTATCTCCCTCTAAAGCGAGGTTTTATTGAAGTCATAAACGGTAAGTTTGATGGAGAAACCTCTAGAGTTCTAGAGTATGGCGATAAACATGAAACACTCATTCGTGTCAGTGAGTCTTTATATAGTACAAACTTAAGCGCGTTCACTATAGAGCCAGACAGAGTAGATTTGAATGGATGGGACAGCCTAAAAGAGACTGACTATAAAGTCGAGTATCCGCATGGTGTTGTTATTTCAGAAATCAATTTAAAGAAAGTGGTTAAGCCAAAGAATCTAACAAACGTGACAACGGCTGAGCAGGGTATTAAGAAGCTTATGCTGGGTAGAACGGACTTGTATATTGGTGATGACCTTGTTGTTTATCCGTTGTTGGAATCTCTTAAAACTGAATATGATGTGGAGGTCTTCAAAGCGGGTATTATGAAGGTTGTGCCACTGTATATGTATATACATGAAAAAAATGCTTTCATGGAACCGATTTTTAGCCAAGTAATTAAAGATATGAAAGAAGAAGGCATTATCGACGAGTACCGCAAGCAAGTGTTTGGTATTTGAGCACTTATCGCCATGAGTGAGTGTTATTGCTCTATCAATGTATTCCTCTGCTAGGTGGCGTTAATTGCCACCCATTGTTGCACCATTCTGCATCGAGGTGCACTAATTTAGTGCGCCGCAGAGAGCGCATCGACTTTTCCTATACCTTTTAAGCCATCAAATCTGCTGACTCGCTTAATGAATCCCTAATGTTGTGCTAGTTGTTCCATTGTGGTGCGTGAAATATTTTGTAATTTCATATCAATCATTTAACGGAATGATGATTGCATTAGGTATTGCGACGTTTATTGCTTATACAGACACACCAAACTTTAAGGGATAGGATATTTAATGGACAACATTAGTCAATCAATAACGGTTATTGCCCAAAGTGCCGATACGCTCTTCATTTTACTTGGGGCTATCATGGTACTCGCCATGCATGCTGGATTCGCCTTCCTAGAAGTCGGTACGGTTCGTCATAAAAACCAAGTGAATGCGTTGGTAAAAATTATGGCCGATTTTGCGTTCTCTGCGATAGCTTATTTCTTTATTGGTTATCAGATTGCTTACGGCAACCACTTTTTTGTGAGTGCAGAAGCACTATCTGCTGATAATGGTTATGAACTCGTGAAGTTCTTTTTCCTACTGACTTTTGCTGCGGCCATCCCGGCCATAGTGTCTGGTGGTATTGCAGAACGTGGTCAGTTTCGGCCTTTTCTTATTGCTTCAGCATTGATTGTCGCCTTCGTGTACCCACTTTTTGAAGGAATGATTTGGAATGGCAATTGGGGCTTTCAATCATGGTTGGATACACAATTTGGTGCCGAGTTCCATGATTTTGCAGGATCTGTCGTCGTACATGGTATGGGAGGCTGGTTAGCTTTAGTTGCCGTTTACTTTCTTGGTGTGCGTCAAGGACGTCGACCTGGCATTGCGTTTGCGCCGTCAAATATTCCGTTTTTGGCATTAGGGGCATGGGTACTAACCGTAGGCTGGTTTGGCTTTAATGTGATGTCGGCACAAACGCTGGATGGCATCAGCGGGTTAGTCGCAGTGAATAGTTTAATGGCAATGGTCGGTGGAACGATTATTGCGTTAATCGTAGGAAAAAATGATCCAGGTTTTATTCACAATGGCCCGCTCGCTGGACTCGTTGCTGTTTGTGCGGGTTCCGATCTCTTTCACCCTGTTGGTGCATTGATCGTCGGTGGTGTCGCGGGTGGTCTATTTGTGTGGGTCTTCACATTACTTCAACGTCACTCCAAAATTGATGATGTACTCGGTGTTTGGCCACTGCATGGTTTATGTGGTGTTTGGGGAGGTATTGCAGCAGGGATTTTTGGTCAAACAGCTTTAGGCGGACTTGGCGGTGTGAGCTTTATTTCGCAGGTTATCGGTAGTGTGGCTGGCGTTGTTATTGCGTTGTTCGGGGGGGTGATTGTGTATGGTGTTGTGAGCAAGTTCGGCCCACTGCGCTTAGATCAAGAACAAGAATATATTGGTGCTGATTTATCGATTCACCGCATTGGCGCAACGAGTAACGATAAGTAATCAAAATACATTGCGAAATGATGACAAAAATAGTCTCTATAGGGCTTCCTTTTTGTTATCAGCCAGTGTTAAATCAATCACTATGATCATGATCACATTTGAAACGCAGGAGCAGCATTAAGTCATGGAAAAGGTGTTTAATTTTAGCGCAGGACCCGCAATGTTACCTGAGCCTGTAATGGCGAAAGTGCAGAAAGAACTCACAAATTGGAATGGCTTAGGCACATCGGTGATGGAAGTCAGCCATCGCGGCAAACCTTTTATTGCTGTGGCTGAAAAAGCAGAGCAAGACTTACGTGACCTGCTGTCGATTCCCGATAACTATAAAGTACTGTTTTGCCAAGGTGGTGCTCGCGCCCAATTTGCTGCTGTGCCGATGAACTTGCTGGGTAATAAAACCACGGCTGATTATATGGATGGTGGCTACTGGGCGCAAAGTGCAGTGGTCGAAGCAAAGCGTTATTGCCAACCAATAGTGACCGATATTACGTGTCAGCGCGATGGTAAAAAAGCTATCCTGCCCGCTGCTGAGTGGCCAATTTCGGAAGATAGTGCTTATGTTCACTTTTGCCCGAATGAAACCATTGATGGTGTTGAGATTCGTGATTTGCCTGTCACAGACAAGCCTATTGTTGCAGATATGTCGTCGACATTTTTGTCTCGCCCAATCGATGTCAGTCAATATGGCGTGATTTACGCTGGTGCCCAGAAAAATATTGGACCAGCTGGTTTAACGATTGTCATTGTTCGAGATGACTTGCTGGATCTTGCAACAGAAACCTTACCAAGTGTCTTTAATTATAAAGTGCTGTTCGAAAAAGAGTCTATGTATAACACGCCACCGACATTTGCTTGGTATGTAGCAGGACTGGTGTTTGAGTGGCTAAAAGAGCAGGGTGGTGTTATCGGTATGCAAAAGCATAACGAAACTAAGGCCGCTTTACTTTACGACTTTATTGATCAATCTGATTTTTACCACAATGACGTTCATAGTGATAACCGCTCTTTGATGAACGTCCCTTTCCAATTAGCGAAACCTGAGCTTGATGCGTTGTTTTTAGAGCAAGCTGATGCCATAGGATTACGTGCATTGAAAGGGCATCGTGCAGTGGGTGGAATGCGTGCTTCTATCTATAATGCAATGTCTCAAGAAGGCGTAGAAACGTTAGTTACGTTTATGAAGACCTTTGCGAGTGAGCATCAATAATAAGTGCGCAGAGCAATAACACAGAGATAAGTAAAATGGCAAAATTGATTGATAAGTTAGCATGGCTCTATATCGAGAATGATAAATTGCTAGCCGTACGCTCTAAAGGTAAATCGTTGTTCTACCTTCCAGGTGGTAAGCGTGAACAAGGAGAGAGCGATGAACAAGCACTGATCCGTGAGATTAATGAAGAGTTATCGGTTGATTTGTTACCGAATACGATTCGTTACGCGGGGACGTTTACAGGGCCGGCCGACGGTAAGGCTGAAGGTGTTAATGTACAGCTTACCTGCTATTTTGCTGACTTCTCAGGTGAGCTGGTACCTGAATCTGAAATTGAAGAGATGGGTTATTTATCGATTGAGGATCAACACATTACTTCAAAGGCTGCTTGGATTGCTGTTGAGTGGTTAAAAGAGCACGCGCTGTTGAAATAACACGAGCGATGTACCGCCTTATTAGTGAAAAATTTTAGTAAAGAAGAAGCCATAGGCTTCTTCTTTTTTATTTACCTATGTTGTTTCTTTTTTGTCTGAATTTAATAACAACAAACAGTGTTGCCCTAAACGATAGTATTTGTTGAACCTGTGACTTTTCTGTGATTTTCGACTTTGATTAATCTTATTGGATATATACTCAATAGGTAATCGCTGTATTGGCACCGAATGTGCAATATTTTATGCATTTTTGACCAAGTGAGTGGATGTTGTTTTATGGTTGAGCATTGTCATTATAATGATCCCGATGGATATAGTTGCAACGGGGTTTGTGAAAAAGGGTCGAATTACTGTTATTGGCATGACCCAGAAATCATAAAGTCATCGCCAGATGATGTGAAAAAATTTGAAGCGTACGCGAAAGAGGGCGGTTTGTTGCGAGGGGTTAGTATGAAAAGAGCTAACCTAGAGCACGTTAACTTGGTAAACCATAACAGTAAACATGGCTATGACTTGAGTTATGCTGATTTTTATCGTGCAAACCTAAAACATGGGCATTTGTTTAATATTCGTATTGAGCATGGAAGCCTCATGAAAGCGGATTTATCGGAAGCGAATATACATTGCGCAAAATTGCGTCATTGCAACTTGCTCGGCATCAAACTTAAGGGAACAAAGATAGACAATATTGATATTGGCGCACAACTTATCCAAGAAAGAAAAGGCAGTATCGAAGCAAAAGCGCACCATCATGAACAAGCATTGGATTTGTTTGAGCAGGCCGAAGAAATATACCGAGACTTACGAAAAGCGGCAGAAAACCAAGGGATCTTTATGATGGCAGGGCATTGCCTTCAAAAAGAGCTCACTATGCGTCGTATGCAGATGCCCAAATATTCGATTAACCGTATGACCTCGAAAGTCGTTGATCTATTCTGTGGCTATGGCGAAAACCCGATGCGGGTCGTCTCTTTTTCTTTGCTATTAATTTTGAGCTGCGCGATTTTATATTTCCTATTTGGGATTGAATTTGACGGAGAGCTTGTTCGATTTTCTCCCCATCATTCAATAGCCCAGAATGCTTTGGCGCTTGTTGAGTGTCTCTATTATAGTGTGGTCACATTCACCACTTTAGGCTACGGAGACTTTATCCCAGTAGGGCTCTCGCGGCTGATTGCTGCGACGGAGGCGTTTACTGGCAGTTTTACGATTGCACTCTTTGTCGTTGTTTTCGTCAAGAAGATGACTCGTTAATGGGTTGAAAATGAATACTTATAGTGAACTTATTGTCTTGGCTATGCACTTCTAGTGCCCAGTTAAGCCGCTCACAAATTCGTTCTACAATGACCAGACCGCAACCGTAGCCTACTTGATGAGCATCAGCATAGTCATTGCTAATGCATAGGCACTCGGCACTTAGCTGGATATTTATCTTTTCTACGGTATAAGCAATCGCATTTTTTAGCAGATTGTTTAAGGTAATCACGACAAAGCTGGTAGGCGCCTTAACGGTCACAAGCTCATGATGGTGGTAAGTGATCTGTTTTTCCGGGTTCAGGCTGGTCAGCTTTTCGAGTTGAGTTTCTATCAATGCCGAGATATCGACATCCTCCCAGTACTGCTGTTCTATGTGAGCTTTCCCTAATAGTAGAAAAGTGTCCGTTAGGAGTGACATTTCCTCACTGGCGCTGTTGATGCGATTGATTGCCTTCTGGGCAAGAGGGTGAGGTAGTTCAAGTCGCTGTAGTATTTCTGATGACCCTTTTACTACCGTGATAGGCGTACGAAGTTCATGGGAAGCAAATCGGCTAAAGTCTTGTTCGCGCTGAAAGTAATGCGCAATGTCAATTTTGCTCTTGAGCAACGTCTCCTCGATTTCTCGCGTTTCACGATACTGGCTTTCCACTTCAAAAGTATCGTGCTCTGGAGACATCTTGGGAATTTTCTTTTCGATAGCCGCGAGTGGCGCAGAAAGAGAGCGCATAAAGTAGATGCTATATATCAGTACACTCGTCGTAACGATCAGGCCAAGGATGAACGTCATTAGGTGGAGTCTCGCTTCATATTCATCGAGATAGTCATCAGCATGCTCTTGAAAGACGATATACAGGAGCCCTTGTTGTGATGGGTGTGGACGCACTAAGAAATGTGTTGTTTCACCCTCCACGCGATGACCATAAAACCCAGGCTCGGTATAGCGAGAGAGCCAGTGCGGCAAAGTCGCTGTGTCATCATAAGTAAAGAACTCGTAAGGGTTTGGGACAGGTGCGTTATCACCAAGCTGTTGGTAGTCACGGTAGTATCTTGCATACTCTGTATCGAGCCAGTGTTCGAGGCTAATGATCTCTAATTGATTTTCAGCAATGTAAATGGTCGCCCAAAAAATGGCGAACATCACCAATGTCGGCACGCCAAAAGCCCAACGAATTTTTGTATAGATACTTGGAAACATATTAAGCCCTTAAACGATAGCCCTTGCCATGTAGCGTCTCGATGTAGGCTTTGTGGTGGTTTTTATCAACGGCTTGGCGCAGACCATAAATGTGGCTGCGAAGAGCGTCACTCGGAGGGGCATCATCTCCCCAAACATAATGAATAACTTCTTCGCGTGTGATAATCGCTGGCGATTGTTGAATGAATAGGGTAAGTATTTTAAATTGAATATGACTTAATTTAATGGCTTCACCGTTACGATAAACTTCGTAAGTTAGGGTGTTGAGCTCAAGATCAGCAAACTTGAGTCGTGTCAGGTCTTTTGTGGGACCCCTGCGGTGTAGTGCGTTAAGGCGCATGAGCAACTCTTCCATTGCAAATGGCTTAATAAGGTAGTCGTCACCACCGGCATCAAAAGCGGCTTGCTTGTCCTTAAGACCATCTTTGGCGGTCAGAAAAAGGATCGGCGCTTGGCAATGTAGATAATTTCTCAGCTGCTGGGTTGTGGTAATCCCGTCAAGTTTAGGCATCATTATATCCATCACGATAACATCGTAGTGATGTGTCTTCGATAGCGCTAATGCACTTTCACCATGATAAGCACAATCGACATCAATATTTTCCAGCTCAAGAAAATCTGCGATCGTCTCCGCAACAGAGTGATTATCTTCTACGATGAGTACTTTCATTGACGCTGCCTTGACGTTAATTTCACGAACGCTTCACGCCCATAAAAATAGAATAGCCGTATATTCATTTTGTTTAAAAGGTAAGTGATGAACAAGTTCATTGTAGTGGGAACTCTTGGCGCTCTGCTGGTTGGTTGCGGTGGGTCTGGTGGTGCCTCAACGCCGGCTTCTAAAACAGGTTTTTTAGATGGCCAGATTCAACAGCTTTCACAACAGAATAAAACACTTCGTGTCAACGGTTACCATCTGGATGCGAGTATTGCAGAGGTTGTTTATCGTGATCAATCGGTCTCATTTTCTGATTTAACCAATGGCATGCGTGCACAGTTCGATGTCACCGACAACAAAATATCAGAAATGAAGCTAGATCCTAGTTTGGTTGGGGAAGTAACCTCTATTTCTGGCAACCAGTTCACGGTGAATGGGTTAAAACTGACCTATGACAATTTAGGAAATATCAAAAAGAACGATTGGGTGATGGTGACGACATATCCAACGGCGGAAGGAAACCATGAAGTTGTTTCTGTCGCAAAAATAGATCCTGTGGCTCAGGTAGAAATTGAAGGCATGGTTTCAGGGCTAACGGCATCAGAGTTTCATCTTGGTACGATGCGCGTAGATTATAGCAATGCAGAAGTTGATGACCGTGATGAACTGAGAGATGGTGCTTGGGTTGAGGTCTTTGGTGCCATATACGACAACCAGAACTTTAAGGCCTATGAAGTCGAGGTGGAAGATGACGCTGACTTTGATGATGTTGAAATTGAAGGTCTGGTGACGTGGGTAAACAGTGATATCACACTGTTTGAATTGAATGGTCGTTTACGTATCGAAGTTAATGATCGTACAGAATTTGATGATGGACGACGTAGTGATCTGCAATCAGGGCGTTGGGTTGAAGTCGAAATGATCTTTAATCAAGGGCGACTCGTTGCTGAAGAGATTGAATTTGAAGACGGCGGTGATTTTGAGCGTGGCAAAGAGTTTGAAGTTGAAGGGGAAGCTCGTTATCGCAATGGGAAGCTAACAATCAATGATATTGAGATTGTGGTTAATAGTAATACTGAATTTGACGATAACCTCTCGTTGGGCAATATCGACGGCCGTTGGGTAGAAATTGAAGGTCGCTATTACAATAATGCATTTGTCGCGGATGAAATTGAACGAGAAGATCGTGACGATGATATTGAGCTTGAGGGACCGGTTAGCAATAACACGCTATGGGGTTACGTTGCTCGTGACCATTCTTTGGCGAAATACAACGGTCGCTGGGTGGATGTTGACTGTGACTTCGATGGCACACAAGTGTATGACTGTGATGACTAACCATTGAAAGAGATGAATAAGCACACTGTGAATCGTACTCCACAGCGGTGTGAATGATAGGAAAAGAGCGCGTTAATGGTGCTCTTTTCATTATCTATTATATTAGGTGAGAAGAGTACGTGAAAAATGAACGTACTAATCACTGAAATGAGACTAGCATCACCTTGCAGATTTAGGTACAGTCGAGAGACTAATACTATAGGAATGCAGACACATTAATGGACAGCCTCACCCTTCAACCCATCAACTGTATTGACGGGGAAATCAACCTTCCGGGTTCAAAAAGCGTTTCAAATCGCGCGTTATTATTAGCAGCTTTGGCAAAAGGAAAGACTCGCCTGACTAATCTGCTTGATAGTGATGATATTCGACACATGCTCAATGCCCTCTCTTCATTGGGGGTGAACTACCAACTCTCTGATGACAAGACAGTGTGTGAAGTTGAAGGACTTGGACAAGCTTTTAACACTTCAGACCAAGCGTTAGAACTTTTTCTCGGTAATGCAGGCACGGCGATGCGTCCTCTGGCGGCAGCACTATGTTTGGGGAATGGAGAATATACGCTAACAGGCGAGCCACGCATGAAAGAGCGTCCAATTGGGCATCTTGTGGAGGCATTACGCCAAGTGGGCGCCGATGTTAGTTATCTTGAAAATGACAATTATCCACCATTGTTGATCAAAGGTACCGGGTTAAAAGGTGGTGAAGTTGAAATTGATGGTTCTATCTCTAGTCAATTTTTGACTGCCTTTTTGATGGCTGCACCTTTAGCGAATACCAATACCGTAATTCGTATTAAAGGCGACCTCGTCTCTAAGCCTTATATCGATATTACATTGAATATTATGGCGCAATTTGGTGTTGAAGTTGAAAACCAAGACTACCAAACCTTCATTGTTCCTGCCGGTCAGCGTTATTTATCACCGGGTGAATTTTTGGTGGAAGGTGATGCTTCCTCCGCGTCATATTTCTTAGCTGCAGCGGCAATCAAAGGCGGCTCGGTGAAAGTGACAGGCATTGGTAAGAAGAGTATTCAAGGTGATGTTCAATTTGCCGATGCACTAGCAGAAATGGGCGCTGAAATAGAGTGGGGCGATGACTACGTGATTGCTCGGCGTGGTGAGCTGAGAGCGGTAGATATGGATTTCAATCATATCCCAGATGCAGCAATGACCATCGCGACGGCAGCCCTTTTTGCAAAAGGTACAACGTCTATTCGTAATGTGTATAACTGGCGAGTGAAAGAAACCGATCGTCTATCTGCGATGGCGACTGAACTGCGTAAAGTCGGAGCGTTGGTCGATGAAGGCGAAGACTACATTACTATTACACCGCCAGAAACGTTGAAACATGCTGCGATAGATACCTACGATGATCACCGTATGGCGATGTGTTTCTCGCTGGTGGCGCTGAGTGATACTCCCGTTACTATCAACGACCCTAAATGCACATCAAAAACATTCCCTGACTACTTTGACCGCTTACAAGGCCTGAGTCAGTAGTTTAAAAGCTCAGCGTTTATCGCTGAGCTTTATCTTTCCTTCCCCTCAAACAGCGTAACCACATCACAACTCATCGTCTTCCTTTCGCAATCCATAGCCGAATATGAATTTATCAAGTATAATTCGCGCCGCCGATACTAATGGACAACCGTTAGTAAAAATAAATAAAACGGAGATAACTATGTCAAGTTCAGCGCCAGTCATTACTGTCGACGGACCTAGTGGTGCAGGTAAAGGCACCTTGTGCATGTTGTTGGCTGAAAGGTTAGGTTGGAATTTACTCGATTCTGGTGCTATATATCGTGTACTTGCACTTGCTGCAATTCATCATGGTATTGATGCCGAGTCTGAAGAAGTATTAGTCACTTTGGCTGCAAACTTGGATGTTCAGTTTGTTGCCGAAGGTGAATTGGTAAAGGTTGTTCTCGAAGGAGAAGACGTATCACGTACATTGCGTACTGAAGAAGTTGCAGGTACAGCGTCTCAAATCGCAGCCTTACCACGAGTTCGTGAAGCACTATTGCGTCGTCAACGTGCATTTTCGGGTGCGCCGGGTTTGATTGCTGACGGTCGTGATATGGGAACAGTGGTTTTCCCTCAAGCGGAAGTGAAAATTTTCCTTGATGCGAGTGCAGAAGAACGCGCTCAACGACGTATGAACCAGTTGCAAAATAAAGGGTTAGATGTTAACCTCGACGCCCTTTTAAGTGAGATACAAGAGCGTGATTACCGCGATCGTAACCGTGCAGTAGCACCATTACGACCTGCTGATGACGCGTTAGTGCTTGATTCGACTGAATTAAACATCGAACAAGTCACTGAACAAGCTCTTGCTTATATAGAAACCAAATTATCAATAGTGTAACTGTGTTTTGATGTAGTTACGTTATTGACGGTGTCAGGATTAAGGATGATCACTGACTTTAATATCAACCCCATGCGGTAGGATACCCGTGGTTGTTAATCAAATTGAAGATTAATTAAATGACTGAATCTTTTGCTCTACTCTTTGAAGAGTCTCTGAAAGAAATCGAAACTCGCCCTGGCGCGATTGTTAAAGGTACTGTAGTTGCTATCGAGAACGGTTTCGTTCTTGTTGATGCTGGCCTTAAGTCTGAGTCTGCTATTCCTGCTGAACAATTCAAGAACGCTGCTGGCGAACTTGAAGTTGAAGTTGGTGCTGACGTAGACGTAGCTCTAGACGCGATTGAAGATGGTTTCGGTGAGACTCAACTTTCTCGTGAGAAAGCGAAGCGTCATGAAGCGTGGATCCAGCTTGAAAAAGCTTACGAAGACGCAGAAACAGTTATGGGCGTTATCAACGGTAAGGTTAAGGGCGGCTTCACAGTTGAACTTAACGGCATCCGTGCGTTCCTACCTGGTTCTCTTGTTGACGTACGTCCAGTACGTGACACTGCTCACCTTGAAGGTAAAGAGCTAGAGTTCAAAGTAATCAAGCTAGATCAGAAGCGCAACAACGTTGTTGTTTCTCGTCGTGCTGTTATCGAATCTGAAAACAGTGTTGAGCGTGATGAGCTACTTGCTTCTCTACAAGAAGGCATGGAAGTTAAAGGTATCGTTAAGAACCTTACTGACTACGGTGCATTCGTTGACCTAGGTGGCGTTGACGGTCTACTACACATCACAGATATGGCTTGGAAGCGTGTTAAGCACCCATCTGAGATCGTAAATGTTGGTGACGAGATCAATGTTAAAGTTCTTAAGTTCGATCGTGAGCGCACTCGTGTTTCTCTAGGTCTTAAGCAACTTGGCGAAGATCCATGGGTAGCAATCGCTAAGCGTTACCCAGAAAGCACTAAGCTTACTGGTCGTGTTACTAACCTAACTGATTACGGCTGCTTCGTAGAAATCGAAGAAGGCGTTGAAGGTCTAGTACACGTTTCAGAAATGGATTGGACTAACAAGAACATCCACCCTTCTAAAGTTGTTAATGTTGGCGACGAAGTAGAGGTTATGGTTCTTGAGATTGACGAAGAACGTCGTCGTATCTCTCTAGGTCTTAAGCAGTGTAAAGCTAACCCTTGGCAGTCATTCGCTGAAGCGCAAGCTAAAGGCGATAAAGTTACTGGTAAGATCAAGTCTATCACTGACTTCGGTATCTTCATCGGTCTTGACGGCGGCATCGACGGTCTAGTTCACCTATCTGACATTTCTTGGAACGCAACTGGCGAAGACGCTGTTCGTGAATACAAGAAAGGCGACGAGATCTCTGCAGTTGTTCTAGCAGTAGACGCAGAGCGTGAGCGTATCTCTCTAGGCGTTAAACAAATCGAAGAAGACCCATTCAACGGTTTTGTTGCTCTGAACAAGAAAGGTGCTCTAGTTAACGGTACTGTTTCTGAAGTTGACGCTAAAGGTGCAACTATCGAGCTAGCTGAAGGCGTTGAAGGCTACATCCGCGCTTCTGAAGTTTCTCGTGACCGCATCGAAGACGCATCTTTGATCCTATCTGTAGGCGACGCTGTTGAAGCGAAGTTCACAGGTGTTGATCGTAAGAACCGCGTAATCAACTTGTCTATCAAAGCGAAAGACGAAGCTGAAGAGCAAGAAGCAATGGCTTCACTGAACAAGTCGGAAGACGGCGGTTTCGGTAGCGCTATGGCTGACGCGTTCAAAGCAGCGAAAGGCGAATAATTTGCCTTTGGGGGAAGCAATTCCCCCATTTGCGGTTATACTATTGAGAAATAGACAAAAAACGGGGTGTTTATGACCAAATCAGAGCTTATAGAAAGACTGTGCAGTCAACAAACACATCTTTCTGCCAAACAGGTAGAAGATGCAATCAAGGAAATCCTTGAAACGATGGCTTCCACTCTAGAAGAGGGAGACAGAATCGAGATCCGAGGTTTTGGAAGTTTTTCATTACATTTCCGCGCGCCTCGCGTTGGACGTAATCCGAAAACAGGCGACAAAGTTGAGTTGGACGGTAAATACGTTCCTCACTTTAAACCTGGTAAGGAACTTCGCGAACGAGTTAATTTTTAATTAGTTCGTACTGTTGAAAAACGGCATACATTGTATGCCGTTTTTTTATGCCTGAAACACTGACTTTCTGCTTTCTTCTCATCTTCTTCGAAAACTGCTGAACCCTATTTGTTCTCCCGTGTAAGTTGCGCTAATTTCAATTGTGTAAATTAAGTAATGCATTTGGCTGGAAAGTTATCAAGCCATTTACCTTTGTGTTGTTTCGTAGCAAATTGGCGGGTATTTTCTAAGTTATAGCCTGATTTTTTGAGTTTCTTTCATGGTTTGGTAAGTAAAATTGCTGCATAATCAGGGCTCGAACATATGAATAAAAAAAAGGATTACCAATGAGAGTTGTGAGCATTCTGCTTTTAATCGCCTGTTTTTTGATTACCTTAGCACTAGGTGCTCAAAATCAGGAGGTTGTCACTTTCAATTTCTTAATTGCTAAAGATGACTTTACGCTTTCAACATTGCTTGGTGGCGTGTTTGCGTGTGGTTTTTTACTCGGTTGGGCTGTTTCAGGGATTCTATACTTCAAAGCTCGTTATGCACGTAAACGTCTAGAAAAGAAACTTGATAAGAAGCAACAAGAACTCGATAAGCTACGTACTGCGCCGACGACTGAGGTTTCGGATCAGGTAGTGGCTGCTAAGGACTAAATACTTAATGTTTGAGTTGTTGTTTCTGTTGTTACCCATTGCTGCTGCTTACGGCTGGTATATGGGAAACAGGAGCGCTCAGAATCAACGTCAGGAGCAGTCACATCATATCTCTCGTCAGTATGTCGAAGGTCTGAACTTACTGCTCTCTGATCAGTCTGATAAAGCTGTAGATGTTTTCATAGATCTTCTTCAGGTCGATAGCGAAACCATTGATACGCACCTTGCCCTAGGAAATTTGTTTCGGAGCAGGGGTGAAGTTGATCGCGCAATTCGTATCCACCAGAATTTAATTGCTCGACCTAACCTTACTATTGACCAAAGAAACCTTGCTTTGCAGCAACTCGGTGCAGACTATATGGTGGCGGGTTTCTTTGACCGAGCTGAAAAAATATTCGAGCAACTTCTCGATGAGCCCGATCACCGGATTCATGCATTGCGACAGCTTTTGGATATTTTTCAGCGAACGAAAGAGTGGGAGCGAGCCATTGAGGCTGCTTCACAGTTGGTCAGGTCTGGAAAAACGAAGCTGAAGCGAGATATTGGTCAGTTTTATTGTGAACTTGCAATGCAGTCAATGGGTGCAGAGGAACACAATAAGGCACGTCAGTATTTGAAAAAAGCAATTAGTGCCGATAAAAAGTGCGTTAGAGCAACATTAATGAGCGCGCGTTTACTGCTGGCGGAAGAAAAATATAAGCAAGCGATTAAGGTGCTCGAAGAGATTGTTGCTCAAGATGTTGACTTTGTGAGTGAGGCTATTCCGTTACTTTCTGCCGCTTATGAAGGGGTAGGAGATGATCGAGGCTTAATGCGTTTCTTAAAGGTTGCTGTTGATGCACAAGCAGGGGCAACAACAGAGCTTAAATTGGCAGAGTTTATTGCTCGAGAGCAAGGGCCTGAATCTGCTCAGGGCTTTATTACCCGCCAGTTGGTGAAAAACCCCACGATGAAAGGTTTTTATCGATTGATGGACTATCATCTTGATGAAGCCGAAGAGGGACGAGCGAAGTCCAGTCTAACGAGCTTACGTGCGTTAGTGGGTGAGCAGCTAAAAATGAAACCTCGCTATCGGTGTCAAAAATGTGGATTTTCAGGAAGATCACTCTATTGGCAATGCCCTTCTTGTAAAAATTGGGCCTCTGTAAAGCCTATTCGTGGTTTGGACGGTGAGTAATACTAGTCAGTTGGTCCACTTTTCAATATAATCGCCTCCCGCAAGTTATCGATTGCTATCGCAATCATCCCACCTTACGACAACCAGGAGCTGCTATGTCAACCCCGAATCTGCTAGACCCGAAACTACAAGACCCTAAAGTGATCGTTGCACTGGATTACCCAACGCAAGATCAAGCTCTAGCGTTTGTAGACCGTATTGAGCCGGGCAGCTGTCGTTTAAAAGTGGGCAAGGAAATGTTTACTTTATTGGGCCCAGACTTTGTTCGTCAATTGCATCAACGTGGCCACTCTGTCTTTCTAGATTTGAAATTTCACGATATTCCAAATACGTGTTCTCGTGCTGTTCGTGCCGCTGCTGAGCTAGGTGTATGGATGGTGAATGTCCACGCAAGTGGTGGTGAGCGCATGATGGCAGCATCGCGTGATATTTTGGAACCTTACGGTAAAGACCGTCCATTACTCATTGCTGTAACCGTTTTGACGAGTATGGAAGCTTCTGACTTACGCGGTATCGGTATTAACCGTGAACCACAAGATCAAGTGATAGAATTAGCGACGCTAACTAAGAATAGTGGTTTGGATGGGGTTGTTTGTTCTGCACAAGAGTCTTCGCTACTTAAAACAGCACTAGGTAATGAGTTTAAATTGATTACCCCAGGTATTCGCCCTGTTGGTGCTGATGCCGGTGACCAACGCCGTGTGATGACGCCTGTAGATGCTGTCGCGGCAGGTTCAGACTATCTTGTTATCGGGCGTCCGATTACTCAAGCAGAAGACCCAGCAGCAGTGCTTGCAGCAATTAACGCATCGCTAGCGTAATTTAACGCTGTTTTCCAAAGACTAAAAAGCCAGCGATTGCTGGCTTTTTTATTCAGGCTAGTCTCGCCGCAATCATCAATCTATAGATATTCTCTATTCATATTAATGACGTTGGTGTGGCTTGTTACTCGCTCTGTTATGACGGTCGAGTGTTTGCGCGTTGAAATGACTGTCTATTAACTTTTGCGTCAATGTATGTTGTGGATTAGCGAAAACCTCATCTGTTCTTCCTTGTTCAACGACAACACCTTGTTTCATGACAAGTATTTTGTCAGTGACATGCTTAATAATCCCCATATGTTGGGATACATAGATATAAGCAAGCCCCATTTCCTCTTGCAGTTCCAGAAGTAGATTGAGCATTTGTGCACGCATGGACATGTCGAGCCCACTAAGTGCCTCGTCTGCAACTATGATCGAGGGCTGTAGAATTAAAGCTCGCGCTAAAGAGACACGTTGCTTTTGACCCGTTGCGAGCATCTGTGGGTAAAAATAGGCATGTTCTTGAAGTAATCCAACACGGCGGAGAATTTGCTTCACTCTATTTTCGCGCGCGCTGGGTGTCATGCTGGTGTTTCGCTTCAGAGGCCCTTCGAGGATTTGCCCAATTTGAACTCTAGGGTTTAACGAAGTATTGGCGTCTTGAAAGATCATTCGAATGAGCTTACAACGTGTGAGGTAGTCTCCGTGTTTAAGTTCTTCGCCATTCACTAGAATTCTGCCTGAGGTCGGCTTTTCTACACCAGCAAGCATCTTCGCAAGTGTCGACTTACCAGAGCCGTTCTCACCAGCAAGAGCGAGTGTTTCCCCCGGGTTCAAACAAAATGAAACGGGTTTGACAGCTTCAACGTGACGGCGTTTTAAGAGGCCTTCACGAAATTGATAAACTTTATAGAGATCTTCCACTTCCAATAGACTACTCATGACTTCTCTTTCTCCGGCATATTCAGTGGAAAGTGGCAGCTAAACTTATGGTTTTTCACTTTTTTACGCTTTGGTACCTCGACACATTTTCGCTGTGCTTGAGGGCAACGCGGGCCTAATCGACAGCCTATGGGTAGATGCTGTAATGGAGGAATAACACCTGGTAGTGTGTGGAGCCGACCTTTATGCGGCAAGTAATCTAGATTGAAATCTGGCATTGCTTGCATGAGTGCATGAGTATAAGGGTGTTTAGGCATTTGCAATATCTGTTTGCGGTTACCAGACTCTACTGATTGCCCACAATACATGACTGTTATTCGGTCTGCCCATTGAGTCACTGTTGTTAAGTCGTGACTAATCAATAAAATCGTGGTGTTATTAAGCTGATTCATGCGGCTTAACAGTCTAAAAATATGAGCTTGTGTGATAGGGTCGAGATCGTTCGTTGGCTCATCAGCAATCAGTAAGCGAGGTCGATTTGCAATTGCCATTGCAATCATGACCTTCTGACACTCTCCATCTGTAAGCTCATAAGGGTAGCTATTGAGGACGCGTCGGTGCTCTTTAATACCAACCTTATGGATTAAAGCTATCGCTTGTTTACGGCGCCAATTAAAACGTTGCCACCATTTCCCCGAATGGCTCTCACTAGGGATCGCTTCTTCAAGCTGGGTCGCGATACGCTCTGAAGGATCTAAGTAGCTAGATGGCTCTTGAAAAATCATCGCGAGCTCTTTACCAATGACCTTTTTACGCTCACGTGGTGTGAGTTGGAGAAGGTCAATATTGCCGAGTCGTAGCCTATCAGCGGTGACACGCCAGTTGTCTTTCGTCACCCCTGCAATGGCTTTGGCAACTAAACTTTTTCCAGAGCCTGATTCTCCAACCAGTCCCCGGATCTCCCCTTCGTTCAGCGTTAGACTGACTCTATCAACCGCTTTAACTAACCCTTGGGGGGTATCAATCTCAATCGTCAAATGGCGAATATCGAGTAATGGCATTAATCTACTCCTGCCATAATGGCTTGTCGTACGCCGTCGCCAACGAGGTTAACGACTAAAACACTAAAGGTGATGGCTAAACCTGGCAGGGTAACGGTCCATGGTGCTGTATAGGTTAAGTCTATAGCATCACCTAGCATGGCTCCCCATTCGGGTGTCGGTGTGATCGCGCCAAGCCCAAGAAAGCCTAATGCAGCAATATCGAGTAATGCAACCGAGATTGCGCGGGTAATCTCGGTGACAAACACGGATAAAATATTCGGTAAAATAGAGTGATAGAGCAGATAGAAATTGTTTGCTCCATCTAACTTTGCCGCGATGATGTAGTCTTTCTCCACTTCTTGGTGGACGGCTGTATAGGTCGCTCGAATCACGCGGGGGATGAGGGCAAGCCAGACTGCAAACATGATCTGTGGCAAGCCAGTACCCATAAATGCGACAACGATTAATGCGAGCAGCAGCGAAGGGATTGACATGATGGTATCGAGAATATGATTAAGGGTACTTGAGAGTAGCCCACGAGTCATCCCCGCAAGGATCCCGATAATAATGCCTAATATACTCGCTGTAATCGCGACCATGAGTGCGGTACCAAAAGTATATTGTGTTCCTAGCAGCAGGCGACTGTACATGTCACGCCCAAGGTCATCGGTACCGAAGAAAAGCTCTACCTTACCTTGTGGGTGCCAGGAGGGTGGTAACAAGAGATCAGGCAGTTGTTGAATCGCTGTATATGGTGCAAGCAGCTGCGCAAATAGCGTGACAAGCAATAAGATAGCAAAACACCATAAGCCAAACATCGCGAGGGTGTTTCGTCTGTAGTTTAACCAAGCACGAACCCATTGATTGGGAATTCGGTCTTCAGCATAGACATTATTTGACAGCATGCCACTCTTTCCTTGATAGCGGATTAATGAAAGAACCAATCAAGTCAGACATGATGTTCGCAAACAGCACCATGGTTGCAATGCAAATAACACCTGCTTGGATAGCCATATAGTCCTGATCGCTGATGGCATTGAGTAACCATTGACCAATACCGGGCCAGTTAAAAATAGACTCAACGATAAATGTCATTGCGATCATAGTTGAAAGCTGCAGACCGAACTTAGGGACGATAGGAGGTAAGGCATTTTTAATCACGTGGCGATGTAAAATAGTTAACAACGAAAGCCCTTTTGTCGGGGCGATTTTGACATAATTTTGAGTCATCACTTCTGCAACTGATGAGCGTGTTAAGCGTGTTATCTCAGTCAGTGGCGAAACTGCAAGGGTTAAGGTTGGCAGTACTAAATGCTGAATGGCATCGAGAAAAGCCTCCATTCTGTAAGGCTTTTCCAATAATAGTGTGTCGATGATCCCAAACCCTGTGTGAGACGGAATCGAGTAAAGCAAACTATACCGACCAGAAATAGGCAGCCAACTAAAATGTAAAGCCAATATCATGATGAGTAAAATGGCGAGCCAGAAGACGGGAACCGAAAAGCCAAGGAGCGTTACAGAGCTGATCACGGTATCAAGCAACTTCCCCCTTTTTAGTCCTGCAATGGTTCCAAGGGGAATGCCGACGATAAGTGCGAGAAGGAAAGCAAAAAAACACAATTCAATCGTTGCAGGAAAAAAGCGGAGCAAGTCATCTTGTATGGGTAAGCCGAGGTGATTGACGCCAAAATCGAATGCTAATAGTTGACGTAAATATAGTGGCCACCCCTCAATGATAGACAAGCCATACCAAGGACCATCGATAGCTAATTTTGCAATGTTAAAGCTTACAAAGGTTAGCAATAAAAAAGTCACCACAAATAAATTCAATCTGCGGAGCGCGTAGATAAACATAAGTTACTCACTACGATACACGGTAGAAAAAGACCGTGTGCCAAAAGGACTGAGCTGAAGCCCTCCAATAGAGCGAAGGTGTGCTTGGTAGTGATGGCTATGAAGAAGTGGAATCACAGGCGTTTCCTGATGGATGACTTCTTGTGCGAGCCGATAGTACCGCATACGTTGTTTCTCTTGGTTAGTCTTTAACGCCAGTTCTAATAAATTGTCAAATTGGAGATTACACCATTGAGCGCTGTTTGTTCCGACGCTAATTGCATCGCACGATAAAATGGGACGCAGGAAGCTATCGGGGTCGCCATTAGTCGCTCGCCAGCCCGTTAGAAGCAAATCATAACTAAATCCGTTATCTAACACAAAATTGTCGCTGTGATTGAAGCGTATTAGCTCAATTTCTAAACCAATTTCGCGTAAATCGGCCTCAATGAGCTCTGCGGTTTTATGTGCGCCTAAGTCAAATGAAAAATCATTGTTGAAAAAGGCCAGTTTAATAACCTGCCCCTCTGCATAGTTGCTTTTTTCCAAGTAAGCCTTTGCAATAGTAGGATGGTAGCCAACTCGAGATTGTTGGGAATCGTAGGCCCATGAAGAGGGGGGAAGGACTGAATCCGCTTTCTGGCCAGCACCGTGATAAACAGAATCAATGATTTTTTGTTTGTCGATCGCGGTTGAGATGGCTTTTCTAAGTAGTGGGTCACTAAACAGATAACTATCATGGTTTATGGCGAGATAGTTGACGTTAAGACCACTTTGACGACGCAATTCAAGGTTAGGATCACTATCGATCAGTGTGATCTGACTATCGGGTGGAGAATCAATGACATCACACTCGCCAGTCATCAGCTTCGCAAGGCGCCCTATGCCCTTGGTGGATAAGTCAAAAACAACCTGCTCCATCTTTGCTGCACCTTGCCAATATTCCCAGTGCCGTTGTAGGCGGACATGACTATGTTCATGATACTCAATAAACTGAAAAGGGCCTGTGCCGAGAGGCTGACTGTCAAACTGCTCTAGACGCTCTGCGTGCTGTAGATATTCACCGTACTCTTTTGAGTGGATAACCGCAGGTGCTGTTGCCAACATGGAGAGAAAAGCATTATCGGTTCGATAGAGGGAAAAAGTGACAGTATGAGGGCCGTCAGCGACGACATCCGAGACGATACTGTCAAAGCCAAGGCTCTCAAACCAAGGGTATTGCCCACCAGAAACAGGGTGGTAAGGGTGATCTAAGTCTAAGATACGCTTGAAGCTAAAGACCACATCGTCAGCATTTAAGAAACGGCTGGGGGTAAAGTGTGGGGTTTGATGGAACGTTACGCCTTCACGGAGATAAAATGTATAGGAGAGCCCATCTTCGCTAATACTCCAGCTTCGTGCTAAGGCGGGTAAAGGGTGGTGACTGTTTGCATCAATATCGAGTAGGCGCTCAAATATTTGTGCTCCTAAATGATTAACCGATTGACTATCGAAGGCAAGCTGAGGGTTAAGGGTTTTAATTGCATCTTCGCCGCAATAGACAAAGCCATGTTGCTTTAGGTTTGATACTTTTTCGTCATCGCTCCCACAGCCAGCGAACAGTAGGCCAGCTAGGCCGACAAGTATTGCTCTGTACATTGTTACCCAATGAGATTTATCAAATCTACTCATCCTCTTGTCCTTCTACAGAGAGCTGGTGTTTTCGAAGTAAGCCCCTTAATTGATGATAGCTTAGCTGCAAAGCGTCAGCGGTTTTACGCTGATTGAAGTGATACTTCTGCAAAGCCTCTTTGACAATTTCGCACTCTTGCTCGGCTTGAAATGTTCGCAGGTCAAACGGGAGAGTGGGCGCACAGAGGTGTTTGCCATCATCTTCTTTTCTTTTTTCTTGTGAGTCTTTGCTAGAGCTGTCTCGCCAAGGCGCCTGAAAAGGGTCAAATTGAATACGTTCAATGGGAAGCTCTGGGTCAGTATGATGAAAGATGGCTCGTTCAATAACATTTTTAAGCTCGCGAACATTACCTGGCCACTCGTAGTCGAGAAGTGTCTGCTGTAACTGAGGGGAAAAGCCGGCAAAAAGAGGGAGGCTCATCTCACGACACATCCTTAAGGCATAGAACTCAGCGAGTAAAAGTATGTCTTCGTGTCGCTCACGAAGAGGAGGAAGATGAATAACATCAAAGGCAAGCCGGTCAAGCAGGTCGGCGCGGAAGGTGCCTTCAGCGGCCATTGCGGGCAGGTCTGCGTTGGTTGCACAGATTAAACGAACGTCAGCGTGCAGTGTTTTTTGACCTCCGACACGCTCATATTGCCCATACTCGATCACCTTTAGTAATTTTTCTTGAACGCGAAGTGGACAAGTTGCAAGCTCATCTAAGAAAAGACTTCCACCTTCAGCACGCTCGAATCGTCCAGCATGGCGTCGTTTAGCGTCGGTAAAAGCGCCAGATTCGTGTCCGAATAACTCAGTGTCCATCACACCATCGCTGATCGCGGCACAGTTTAAGGACACTAAAGGGTGATTCCAGCGTGCAGAGAGATAGTGGAGCCGTTGTGCAATCAGCTCTTTACCTGTTCCCCTCTCACCGATGATAAGGACAGGCTTGTTGATTCTGGCGAGTCTAGACACTTGATCGATGACAGCAAGAAATAGATCGGATTCACCAATTAAACTTTCCGTAGCGCGATTGGTCATAATCACTAACTTGTGGTTAATTTTATCAAATGATAGCAGCGTTTTGGTCAGGCAGTGTAGTAATCGATTGAAAAATAGCCATAAAAAAGTTGGCATACGACTTGTATTACCTAGGTGGAGCAAACTGCTAAATTGAGAGCAGTGAAAAATAGATAACTGTTTAGGAGTCAATTATGGGTGTTTTTTCAAGATTTGCCGATATTGTTAATGCGAATGTCACGGCACTGCTGGATAAAGCAGAAAATCCACAGAAAATGGTTCGCATGATCATTCAAGAAATGGAAGATACGCTCGTTGAAGTGCGCACCTCTTCTGCAAAAGCTTTAGCGGATAAGAAAGAGCTTGAACGAAAAGTGCGAGCAGTTAAGGCACAAGTTTCTGACTGGCAGGAGAAAGCGGGACTTGCGTTGGAACGTGGTCGTGAAGATCTCGCGCGTGCAGCACTGATCGAAAAGCAGAAAGTCAGTGACCTTGCCCTTGCACTCGATGAAGAGATGCATCTTGTTGAAGAGACGATCAATAAACTCGCGAGTGAAGTGGCAGAGCTGGAAAGTAAGTTAATGGAAACTCGTGCTCGTCAGCAAGCCTTAGTGATGCGCCATCAAGCCGCAGATAATCGTCGTGATGTTCGTCGCCAACTGGATACCGGAAAGGTCGATGAAGCGATGGCAAAGTTCGAACAGTACGAACGCCGCATTGATGAGATAGAAGCTGAAGCCGATAGCTATTCCATCGGACGTGGTCAGTCATTAGAAGATGAGTTCGCTAATTTACAGGCTCAGGATGAGATCGAGAAAGAGTTAGCGAAAATGAAGAAAAAAATGAAAGGTAAGGAGTAACTTATGATGTCATGGGCATTAGCGGTACCTCTAATCGTATTTCTCGTTGTAGTGGCACCGATTTGGCTGGTGCTCCATTACCGAAGCAAGCGGCACACAGGGCAGGGACTCAGTGCGGAAGACTCTGCTCAGCTACAAGCTCTCAGCGATAAAGCAGAGCGAATGCAAGAGCGTGTTATCACGCTTGAAAAGATTTTAGATGCAGAGTCACCTGGATGGAGGCAACGATAATGAGTTGTTCAAGAACAAGACTCTACCGTGATCCAAGAAATGGCAAAGTCGGGGGAGTATGTGCAGGTATTGCGACTAAGCTCGATATGGAAGTTTGGCTCGTTCGAATTGTTGTGATTTGCGCAGTGCTATTTATGGGGCCGTTTACCTTCATTGCTTACTTCGTTGCTTGTTTAGTCTTAGACAAAGCCCCTGCCGAACAAGTTGAACGTCAGAAACAACGAAAAGCACATAAAGTGAAGCAAAGGCACTGGCAATCGGGAACGACTCCGAGCAATGTCTTGCAGAAATTGAAAGAAGAGCTCGATCAGCAAGACAAGCAGTTACAAGCGATGGAAGCGTACGTCACTTCCTCGCGGTTTAAAGTCGATAGAGAGTTCAGTAAGTTGTAATGTTGTTTGTACTTGCGAAGTACCGATGCAGTAGTAATGACTGCATTGGTGCTTTTTTGTGGTCGGGTAAAATTTAATAGAAGCGTTACCAACGGTAATGTCACAGACGGCGTAAGATCGATTGAGGGAGATGTGAAAAGTAATGAAAGTCAGTATTGGCAATGAAGTAAACAAATGGGTAAGCCGTGGCTTAGATCGTCATGTTAGGTTAGCGGTCACAGGACTGTCTACTGCCGGTAAGACTGCGTTTATTACGTCCCTCGTCAACCAACTTCTTCATGTGAGTACAAACCCACGCTTACCCTTGTTTAGCCCTGTTAGAGACGGTGTGTTACAAGGTGCCAAGCGTGTACTTCAGCCTGACCTCTGTATGGCGAGGTTTGGGTATGATGAAGGTATGAGCCGTTTACTTTCTGATCCGTCTGATTGGCCGAAACCAACGAATGATGTTAGCCAAATACGACTCGCATTGAAATATACACCGCAACATGGCGCGTTGAAATATCTTCAAAATAGCGCAACCTTATACCTCGACATTATTGATTACCCCGGCGAGTGGTTGCTTGATCTACCGATGCTTGAACAAGATTTCTATGCATGGTCAAAGCAACAATTTAACACATTAACTGGATCGAGAGAGTCATTAGCATCATCTTGGCGTTCGGCATTGGCAACGATTGATTGGTCTGCGACAGCAGACGAAAGTGAATTGGCGACAGTCAGCCAGTTTTATACTGAATATCTTCATCAGTGCAAAGAGGAAGGCGGACTGCATTGGGTGCAACCCGGTCGTTTTGTCTTGCCTGGAGAGCTAGCAGGCGCCCCTGTGTTACAGTTTTTTCCAATTGATCCCAATGTTGTTAGCGCACAAATGCTTAATGAAGCTTCTCCAGAATCGCCGCTAGGTGTACTTAAAGAGCGGTTCGAACATTATAAACAACATGTCATTAAGCCGTTTTATAAGCAGCATTTTTCTAAGTTTGATCGTCAAATTATTCTTGTTGATTGTCTGCAGCCACTGAACAGCGGGCCAGAATCATTTAATGACATGCGGCAAGCTATCGAACATTTAATGGGTAGCTTTCGCTATGGCAGAAATACGTTATTAAAACGTCTATTTGCTCCAAAGATAGATAAAGTGTTGTTTGCTGCCACTAAAGCGGATCATGTCACACCAGAACAGCACCCACATATGGTGAGTCTCATGCAGCAAATCGTTCATGAAGCCTATCAGCACGCGAGTTTTGAAGGCATTGACATGGAGTGCCTTAGCTTAGCGTCCATTAGTACGACAGTGCCTGGTTTTGTTAATCACCAAGGCCAGCAGGTTGCTGCATTACAAGGTACAAGCCTCGACGGCACGCCACGCATGTTATTTCCTGGCGATGTGCCAAAGCGTCTTCCCGACCAAACATTTTGGGAAAAACAGGGATTCGATTTTATTCCTTTTCGTCCTCAACCGCATGCGAGTGATGAGCCACTACCTCATATTCGGATGGATAAGGCGCTGCAGTATTTATTAGGAGATAAGTTTTAGATGAGCATCAAAAGCCGAATCGATTTTGA
This sequence comes from bacterium sp. HQB-150, assembly GCA_043421945.1. Taxonomy (GTDB): domain Bacteria; phylum Pseudomonadota; class Gammaproteobacteria; order Enterobacterales; family Vibrionaceae; genus Thaumasiovibrio. The sequence goes on from JBHOGO010000003.1 coordinate 135,402, forward strand.
GCAAGCCTCTACGGTTGAACAAGTTGCTCAAGAGCAAGCAAAGTCTGCCTCTCTTAATGCCCAGCAGTTGTTCGATGAAAATACTCAATTTGAGTTAGTTGCTGCTGAAGAAGAGCTCGCAGAGATTATCATTGATAGCAAGCCTAAACGTCGATGGGGTTTGAAAGCTCTAGGTATTAGCTTTTTAAGCTTAGTCGGTTGGCAGACCGTTGATCATATTGCCTCTGCTTTTGCTCAAGGGGATTGGCTTAGCTTAGGGTGGGGGGGATTCGTTGGCGCACTTTCTTTATTGGGTGTAAGAGCTGTTGGCTCTGAATGGCTGTACTTACGTCGTCTAAAGCAACGCCAGTCTGAACGAGAGAGGGGTGAACAGCTTTTAGTCAAAGAAGGTATTGGTGAAGCGAAAGCATTTTGCCAGAAAGTGGTAGAGAAGGGTGCAAAACATAGCGAAGGCTATGATCGCTGGCTTCATTCGCTTTCTGCTACCCATAATGATCGAGAAGTGCTTGAAATGTTCGATAGCATGGTACTGACCGCGCAGGATGAACAAGCGAGACAGCTGGTTGCTAAGCATGCAAAAGAAGCCGGTTTAATGGTGGCGGTGAGCCCATTAGCAACCGCAGACATGTTGCTGGTAGCATGGCGCACATTGTCGATGGTGAATAAATTGAGTGCGTTATATGGTGTTGAGCTGAGTTACTTCTCTCGGATTGCCATGTTGAAAATGCTCGTGAGAAACATGGCGATGGTCGGTGTGTCTGAAATAGCCCTAGATGCAAGTATGGATATGCTTTCAATGGATTTAACGGGTAAGATTTCAGCACGCGCAGGTCAAGGTCTTGGTGTCGGGTTATTGACCGCGAGGCTAGGTCTGAAAACGATGGAAATGTTAAGGCCTTTGCCATGGTTAGGTCGTCGTCCACTGAAGTTAGTGGATGTCCGAAAAGATTTATTGCGAGAGTTTCGTCGTATTGGGCAAGGAAATAAGACTGAGACGAAGTAATAATACGGTGACGAGTAATGTCTTTAAGGTATCTGTTGATGCTTATAGGTTGAAACGTGCGCATCCAGTGTTGTATTGCGCATATTTCTGTATCCACTGACTTGACTCCCCAGAGGTCGCGACGCACACTTTACTCACTGTCAACTTATCCTGACAGTGTATGTTTCTGTTTTCGTGTGTATTGGCAATGTTTGTTATCGCTGAATGGGCTGTATTGACATTGCTGCACACGGCATAAATTTTTGGGTTGGGAAGGCATCCGATATGCGTCTTGAAGTACAGTGTGAAGATCGATTAGGTTTAACGCGCGAATTGTTGGACATTCTTGCTGAAAAAGAGATTGATCTCCGCGGCATTGAGATAGATACCTCTGGTATTATATTTTTGAATTGCCCCGAAATAGAATTTGAGCAATTCAGTAAATTAATGTCTCAGATCCGTCTAATAGACGGCGTGCTAGATGTAAGAAAAATTCAATTTATGCCGGGTGAGCGCGAACATCGTGAACTCAAATCTCTGCTAGGCAGCTTACCAGACCCCGTATTCTCTGTTGACCTTAGTGGTAAAGTTGCGTTGGCAAACCAAGCTGCATGTCAGCTTTATTCGACGCCAGCTGAGCTGATAAAAGGTCACTCGATAGATGAGTTCTTAAGTCAGTTTAATTTTACTAAATGGCTAGAAATGCATAAGCGGGAGTATGAACCCAAAGAGAATGACATCCCGCCGATGCATACCGAAATGGTTGTTATTAGTGGTTTAGATTATGTCATGGAGGTTATGCCTGTTTATGTTTCTGACGAGTCCAAAGCGCAGGTCTTGGCGAGTGCGGTGGTTTTATTAAAAGCTGCAGCGGGTTTACAGCGTCCGATTTGGCGTCAAAATTATGATCATACTGGATTTGAACATCTTATTGGTCAATCTAGTCGTTTTAAATTATTGCTAAACCAGGCCAAGAAATTAGCACTGCTTGATGCACCATTATTAATTCAGGGGGAAACGGGAACGGGCAAAGAAGTACTTGCACGTGCTTGTCATCAGCGTTCACCCCGTAGTCAACACCCTTTCTTGTTATTAAACAGCGTTTCGATGCCGGACAATGCGGTTGAAACAGAGCTGTTTGGCCATCTTGAGGCTGATGGAACGACAAAGAAAGGGATTTTTGAACAGGCTGATGGGGGCACCGTCTTCCTCTATGAAGTGGGTGAAATGTCGCCACACCTTCAGATAAAGCTGCTGCGGTTCCTACAAGATGGTACCTTCCGCCGCGTTGGTGAAGAGCAAGAAGTCAGCGTGGATGTTCGCGTGATTTGCTCTACGCAACGTAAGCTCGTTGATTTGGTTGCTGAAGGTAAGTTTCGAGAAGACCTTTATTATCGCTTAAATGTGCTTTCTTTGAATGTGCCGCCGCTTCGTGATCGGAGTGCTGATATTTTACCACTATCAGAGCTTTTTTTAGCTCAGTTTGCAGCGGAACTGCAACAGGTGAAACCTGAGTTAACAGAAAAAGCACAAGAGCACCTCTCTCAGTATCCATGGCCGGGTAATATACGCCAGCTGCGCAATATTTTGTTACGTAGTCTTTCTCAGTTAGAAGGGCGAGAGATGGATAGCAGCGACTTGCAGCTTCCTGAGGTAGAAAGTAATGCGCTGCTCAGTGAAGCAAACTTAGATGGTTCGTTAGATGAGATTATGGGGCGTTATGAAGCGTCTATTTTAACGAATTTGTATAAATCATTCCCTTCTACACGCAAATTGGCCAAGCGATTAGGAGTCTCCCATACTGCGGTGGCCAATAAGTTGCGAGAGTATGCGATCAATAAGTCGTAATATGTTGGATAAATTACGATTTGGCGGTGATATCGCCGCTGTTGTTTTGGAAACTAAGCGTCTTGAGGTCTCCCTTTCTGCCACGAAAGATGCCCCGGAATTAAGCTTATATTACACACGAAACCGCGATTTTTTGGCTCCGTGGGAGCCGAAACGCCAAGATAGCTTCTTCTCAGTATCAGGTTGGCAGCAGCGAATGTTGCAGTTGGTTGAGTTGCAGAAGCACGGCTTAGCCTTCTATTTTTTAATCCGAGAGCAAGGTAGACAAGAGATCATCGGGGTCATTACCTACAGTAATGTACTTCGTTATCCGATGCACTCCTGCTACGTTGGGTATTCGATGGATGAGCATTGTCAGGGACTCGGCTATATGTCGGAGGCCTTGGGGTTATGTAATCGTTGGATGTTTGATGAGCAAAACCTGCACCGCATTATGGCTGGCTATATGCCACGAAACAGTGCGAGCGCTCGTGTGCTTGAGAAGCAGGGGTTTGTGATAGAAGGCGAAGCAAAAGATTATTTACTGATTAATGGCAGGTGGGAAGATCACATCTTGACCTCATTAACAAATTATTACTGGACACCCTAATGACCGAACAATGGCATCGCCTAGAAAAACAGTTAGCACTCATCATCGAAGTTGATCAGTTAAAGCGAGTATTACGCCAAACTAAAATTAAAAGTGCTGGTGGGCGTCAAGAAAATAGTGCTGAGCATAGCTGGCAAGTCTCGTTGTTAGCGGTCTTGCTTGAAGAGCACGCCAACGAGCCTGTTGAGTTAGCACGAGTGATTAAGATGCTACTCATTCACGATATCGTTGAAATTGATGCAGGCGATCTGTTTGTTTACGATACAGCGGCGGCTGCAGAGCAGGAAGAGAAGGAGCTTGCTGCAGCACAGCGTCTTTTTGGAATGCTACCTCAAGATCAACATGAAGAATTGATGGCGCTATGGGAGGAGTTTGAAGCAGCGCAAACCCCAGAAGCTAAATTTGCTAAAGCCTTAGATCGTATGATGCCTATGTTGCTAAACCACCACAACGAAGGTCAAAGTTGGGTTGAGCATGGTGTATCGAAACAACAAGTTGTCAGCGTGACGAGTCGTATTGAGCAAGGCTCCACCATTATTTGGAAAAAAATGTCGCAAGTAATTGATCATGCGGTAGAAAATGGATGGATAAAAGCTTAGATAGCGTATATCGCTATGTTGAGTAAAGACCTTAATCACTGCCCACAATGAGTTCGTCGTTGTGGGCAAATTGAAGTCGCTTATGCCGTTAATATACGCATGTTATTGGTCGAACCCATTTTATCCATGACATCGCCTTGAGTGACTATAACGGTATCGCCTTTGTTAATAAGGCCTTGCTCCAAAATGGTTTCAATAGCTTGGCTTGCTACGGCAAGACCATCTTGGTCGCCACTATCGAAATAGACAGGAGTGACCCCGCGGTACATGCAAGCGCGGTTCAATGTGGAGTCGATACGAGACAAAGCAAAAATAGGAAGGCCAGAGGATATACGTGACATCATCAATGGAGTACGCCCAGACTCAGTCAGTGAAATCATTGCTTTAACCCCTTCCAAATGGTTCGCAGCGTACATCGTTGACATCGCAATCGTCTCTTCTACGGTTGGAAATGAACGATTCATGCGATGATTTGAAACATTGATACTTTTCATTTGCTCAGCACCAACACAAACCTCCGCCATTGATGTCACCGTTTCGATTGGATATTGTCCTGCGGCAGTTTCAGCAGAAAGCATCACCGCATCAGTGCCATCAAGCACAGCATTCGCGACATCCATGACTTCGGCTCGAGTAGGCATCGGGCTAGAAATCATTGATTCCATCATCTGTGTTGCGGTAATCACGGTACGATTGAGGCTACGAGCACGTCTGATAAGCTTTTTCTGGACGCCAACAAGCATTGAATCACCTATTTCAACACCAAGATCACCACGAGCAACCATCACGACGTCCGAAGCAGTGATGATGTCATCCAGTGCTTCGTCAGTAGCGACAGTTTCTGCACGCTCCACTTTGGCAACAAGCTGTGCATTCAGGCCTGCATCTCTAGCAAGGCGACGCGCATAATGCATGTCTTGTCCATTTCGAGGGAAACTAACGGCTAAAAAATCAACGCCAATCTCGGCAGCAGTAATGATGTCAGCTTTATCTTTCGGCGTGAGAGCTTCAGCAGATAGGCCTCCGCCTTTTTTGTTGATGCCTTTATTATCAGAAAGTGCACCAGCAACAGTCACCTCAGTATGAACTTTCGTTTTTTCGACGTTGAGTACTTTAAGCTGTACACGACCGTCATCTAACAATAAGACATCACCTGCTCGCACATCATTGGGAAGGTCTTTGTAGTCAAGACCAACACCATCGCTGTCACCTTCACCTTTCTCAATTTCGCTATCGAGTGTAAATCGGTCGCCGATCGACAGGGATATTTTACCGTCCTTGAATGTCGACACTCGAATTTTTGGACCTTGTAAGTCACCAAGGATTGCGACATGCCGACCGAGTTTAGTCGCAATTTTGCGAACTTTATCAGCGCGAGCTTTGTGAATCTCAGCCGTAGCGTGGGAAAAATTTAGGCGGACGACGTTGGCTCCAGCTTTGATGATTCCTTCAAGAACGGCGTCATCTTTATCAGTGGTAGGACCAAGCGTGGTGACAATTTTAGTGCGGCGTAGCGAATGGGGCATATCTCTCTCCATAAGACATAGTCAGTCATAAAGCAGCTTTATTGAGGCTTTTATCGTCAAGAAAGAACAAAAAAAAACCGTGGTATAAGCCACGGTTTTTTCTACATCACGTCTTCTTTACTAAATCGGGAATCTTTTATTGCGTCTTTGACGCGTTTCAAATTATCTCTAAACCCAGTACCGCGTCTGAGGGTGAAGCCTGTTGCGAGTACATCGATAATTGTCATTTGAACCACGCGGCTTGCCATCGGCATGTAAACATCCGTATCTTCAGGTGCTTCAAGGGTAATAACGAGCGAGCACTCTTTGGATAATGGGGAGTCTTTCGCAGTGATGCCAATAACGGTGGCATTATTCTCTGATGCTATACGGGCAACTTCGACAAGACTTTTTGTTCGACCTGTATGTGAGATCAAGACAACAACATCACCCTCGGTGCAGTTTATGCAGCTCATACGCTGCATAACAACGTCATCGAAGCAAATGATAGGGATATTAAAGCGGAAGAATTTGTTCATTGCATCATGGGCAACAGAGGCTGAAGCACCTAAACCAAAGAATGAAATTTTCTTGGCTTGAGTCAGTAGATCAACGGCACGATTGACTTGTGACGAATCGATGGTGTTTTTGGCAACATCGAGACAAGCCATTGTCGATTCAAAGATTTTGTTGGTGTATGACTCTGCGCTGTCGTTCTCTTCGACATTTCGATTTACGTACGGGGTACCGTTAGCCAAACTTTGTGCAAGGTGCAGTTTGAAGTCGGGAAATCCCTTGGTATCTAAACGGCGACAGAAACGGTTGACCGTAGGCTCAGACACATCAGCCATTTTAGCTAGGGTCGCGATACTGGAATGAATGGCTGATTGCGGCGATGCAATGATCACCTCAGCCACTTTTCGTTCAGATTTACTGAACTGATCGATATTTTTTTGTATTTTTTCGAGGGTATTCATTGGAAAATATTCGGCTTATATTTGATTATCGTTGCAAAACTCACAACATACCGTTAACGATGTACTATCTAAACTATACCTCTTATCGAGGCTCAGTAGGTATAAAAAACGCTAATTCTCCGTGTTATTTTGAGCTGTGTCTAGTTTTTTACTTTCAGTTTTGATGAAAGTAATTAAAAAAAGGCATTCAATAGCTCAAAAAATAGGTGATTTTTGTCACTTTCTTTCAGCTGAGAGGAAATAAATTTCCATTTAGAAAAAAACTATCAAGCAGGGTAGTAGATTGTGAACGTTATGAAATCGTTGAGAGTATGCATAAGCTGCACAATAAGTCGTCATCGTTACTCATTAGGTGTCGTATTGACAGCAATTTTGAATTACACGCCCTGATGGTGGCTTTTTGAACGCAAGGCAACGCTTTGAGCTATAAGAAATAGGCAAAAAAAAGCCTGCTCTATACGAAGCAGGCGGAAGTTCCATTACACAATAAGGAGAATAAGCAGCAGTTTCAGTATCGATGTATCACTTCATGCGGTGCGCTAAGCGGCCACTTGTTGCACTACATATCAATCTCTTATTTATTAGGACTGAGGGTTTTGGGAAAGGTTCAAAGAATTTACATTTATTTTGCATCTTTCGCCTACTGATGAGACGAGATGAAGATCAATGTGTCGCAGTGAGAGAATTTTCTTGTTGTGCGACAGTTGATAACCCCAGATAGCAAAAAACCTGTACCCAAGTTCGGATACAGGCTTTGAAGAATTTCTTCAAGAAAAAGCAGTGGCACTTAAATAGACATGCCTCCCCTCAGAGAGTTCCATTGTTTTGACAATTTTTTGAGGTTTTTTTAATACTTCTTTCCTACTTGACTCTATCTAATTGATTAAAATCAAATTATCCCTTTTTGGGATGTTGTGATATATCGCTACTTGTTATTTTTATGTTGCAGGTATAGAATTCAAACATCTGTTTAAATTGAGTGATTGAAATGGCTAGTCGACAAGATACAAAGAATAAGATCCTCGACACAGCAGAGGTTTTGTTTGCAGAGCACGGTTTCAATGAGACATCGCTACGCACGATTACCAGTAAAGCTGGGGTGAATTTAGCATCGGTGAACTATCACTATGGTGATAAAAAAAACTTGGTCAGGGCTGTACTGAGTCGTTATTTAGAGGCCTTTATGCCCGCCCTTCATGTTGAACTCGATGCCTTGATGAAAAGAGATGAGTTCACCATGGACGAGGTATTTCAATGTTTGAAGAAGCCGTTGTTAGCGCTTAATGACTATCGAGCCAATGGCGCTGCTGTATTTATGAGTTTACTCGGGCGTGGTTATACCGATGTGCAAGGGCATTTACGTTGGTTCATTGTGACGCGTTACCAAGATGTTCTTACACTATTTACCTCGGCAGTCTGTCGTGCCAATCCAGCGTTAGACCCAGAGACGCTGTTTTGGCGGCTTCATTTTACACTAGGCGCCTGTGTTTTTACGATGGCATCCAGTAAAGCGTTGAGCGAGATAGCTGCAAGTGATTTTGGTCGTACTGCAGAAACTGAAGATATTTTCGACCGACTCGTGCCGTATTTAGCTGCGGGTGTGGGTGCTGAAGTTGGGCAAGAACTCGCTGTGATTAATCAGCGTACCGCAAATTTATAAAGACTGGCTAATGGTCAGCTAAGGATAGATAAGATGGGTCAGCTACGTCAGAAGTATCTCAGTAAACCAGTGTTTAGTCTTTTTAAAAAGAAATTGCCTCCTTTGTCGCAAACTGAGCGTGAAGCTATGGAAGCAGGGAGTGTCTGGTGGGACGGAGAACTATTCTCAGGGCGACCCAACTGGACGACACTGCTGCAATATCCAAAGCCAACGCTATCGGAAGAGGAGCAGCAGTTTATTGACAGTAAAGTGTCTCACTTGCTTGCTCTCATTGATGATTATGAAACCGTTCAAAAAACAAAAGATCTCTCTGATGACGTTTGGCGTTACCTAAAAAAAGAGAAATTCTTTTCGTTGATTATTCCTAAACAGTATGGAGGACTGGCATTTTCCTCGCACGCAAACTCAACCATCGTCTCTAAAATTGCGACACGTAGTCTAAGTGCTGCTGTCAGTGTGATGGTGCCTAACTCGTTGGGACCAGGTGAACTCTTAACTCACTATGGTACTGAAGCACAGAAAGATTACTGGCTGCCGAGACTTGCTGACGGAAGAGAAATACCTTGCTTCGCATTAACGGGGCCAGAAGCAGGGTCAGATGCGGGTGGAATTCCAGATAAAGGGATTGTTGAATATGGCGAATATAAAGGTGAGCGGGTCCTAGGGATAACGCTTAGCTGGAATAAACGCTATATCACCTTAGCCCCTGTCGCAACAGTACTCGGTTTGGCATTTAAACTTCACGATCCTGAACATCTACTCGGAGAGGAAAGTGATCTTGGCATCACGTGTGCAATGATCCCAACCGATCATTCTGGTGTTGAAATTGGTGAACGTCATAATCCATTGAATATGGCATTTATGAATGGCCCGACCCGAGGAGAATCGGTCTTTATTCCTTTGGATTGGATCATTGGCGGACAGGCCTATGCTGGGAAAGGGTGGCGTATGCTGGTCGAATGCTTGTCGGCTGGACGCGGGATCTCACTGCCTGCTTTGGGCGCAGCCATTGGGCATTTAACGACACGTACAACAGGCGCTTATTCAGTCGTGCGTAAACAGTTTGGCACCTCTATTGGCCAGTTTGAGGGCGTGGGTGAGGCATTAGGCCGTATCGGTGGATACACCTATATGTTAGAGGCCGCTCGAACACTGACAACGACTTCGCTCGATCTTGGTGAAAAACCTGGCATTGTCACGGCTATTGCGAAATACCATATGACTGAGTTAGCAAGAGTGGTGCTGAATGACAGCATGGATATCCATGCAGGACGGGCTATTCAGTTAGGTCCGATGAATTATATCGGCCAGCACTATTTTGGTATGCCAGTCGCCATTACGGTTGAGGGTGCAAATATATTGACACGAAATCTGATGATCTTTGGACAAGGGGCGACGCGTTGTCATCCATTTGTATTGAAAGAGATGGAGAGTGCAGCCAATCCGGATACCCAACAGGGTGAAGCAGAGTTTGATCGTTTGTTGAGCCAACATATTCAGTTTACAGCGGGAAATGGGTTAAAAGCACTGGGGCATGCGCTGACAGGCTCACGATTCGCCTCTAGCCCAATCAGCGGTGAAACGGCGTGTTACTATCGCCACTTAACACGGATGAGTAAAGCATTGGCTGTGGCAACAGATATGGCGATGTTGGTTCTTGGTGGTGACCTGAAGCGTCGAGAAATGCTTTCTGCAAGGCTAGGGGATGTATTGAGTCATCTCTACTTGGCTTCTGCTGTGTTAAAGCGTTACGAAGACCAAGGTCGACATCAAGAAGACTTACCGTTTGTGCATTATAGCCTTAAATATTGTTTATATCGTTGTGGCAATGCATTTGAAGCCTTTCTTGATAACTTCCCGAATCGAACAGCGCGAATAGCACTGAGGACCTTATTGTTCCCTCTCGGTAATCGATTTACCCAGCCAAGCGATGACTTAGCTAAACAAATTAGTGCACTTGTGATGACGCCTGGTGCTCATAGAGAGCGGTTGACCCACCTTTGCTATGTCGGTGAAAGTGAAAGCGACTCAATTGGTATTATGGAGAGGGCATTCTTGGCTATTGCAGCCATTAAACCCATTGAAAAACGTATCGTTAAAGTACAGCGAGCCGGTGATATTCCTGCAAAATTACCTTTAAAAGAGAAATTAGCGATAGCACTCGAGATGTCAGTGATTACTGAAGCTGAAAAAGCACAAGTGGAAGAGGCAGAAGCACTGCGAAGTATTGCTATTCAAGTGGATCACTTTTCGGCTGAAGAGATGGGTGCAGTGTCATTGAATGAAGTGGAACAGGTAGCGTGATAGATGTTTGGCACATGCACTATTCATGATGCTGCTATGTGAGACGAAGTTATGTGAAGTGCTGCGGTGTGAATGAAAGGCGATATCGACTTAAGTGGGTATCGTCTTTTTTTGCGCTTCTATTTTGTGACCAAATGGACAATTTACTGGTTAATAAATGCTCGTTATGCCTGTAACAGATCCAACCACTCCTTTGAAAGCGGGAAATAAGGATAAAACGGATGCGTAAATGAAATGAAACTTTTATCCTAGCGTCAACATATCAAGGGAATCGACAATGATTATTAGACCAAAAATTCGTGGATTTATCTGTACAACCACTCACCCTACCGGTTGTCAGCACAATGTCGCTGAACAAATTGCTTACACAAAAGCTCAGCCTAAACTTGAAAATGGTCCAAAGAAGGTGCTCGTCATTGGCTCTTCAACAGGCTACGGACTTTCATCTCGAATTGCTGCCGCATTTGGTAGCGACGCAGCAACGATTGGTGTTTTTCTAGAGAAACCGGGGAAAGAGCGTAAATCAGGCTCTGCTGGTTGGTATAACACCGCAGCATTTGATGCTGCTGCAAAAGAAGCTGGTCTTTACTCAAAAAGCTTGAACGGTGATGCGTTCTCTCATGAGATGAAGCAAGCCGCTATCGATCTTATCAAAGAAGATTTAGGTCAAATTGACATGGTGGTTTACTCATTGGCATCGCCAGTGCGTAAAATGCCAGACACGGGTGAAGTGATTCGCTCTTGCTTGAAGCCAATGTCAGAAACCTATACGGCGACGGCTGTCGACACTAACAAAGATGTACTAATTGAAGCGTCGATCGAACCAGCTACTGAAGAAGAAGTTGCAAATACCGTAACAGTCATGGGCGGCGAAGATTGGGAGCTATGGATTAACGCTCTTTCGGAAGCTGGCGTATTAGCGAATGGCTGTAAAACCGTCGCTTACTCGTACATTGGTACTGAAATCACTTGGCCTATCTACTGGCATGGTGCATTAGGTCAAGCGAAAATGGATCTTGACCGTGCATCTACAGCATTGAATGCAAAGCTGGCTGATATCGGCGGCACAGCCAACGTAGCGGTTCTGAAAAGTGTTATCACACAGGCTAGCGCTGCGATTCCAGTGATGCCACTTTACATCGCGATGGTCTTTAAGAAGATGCGTGAAGAAGGTGTTCATGAAGGCTGTATGGAGCAAATATTCCGTATGATGTCGGCTCGTCTTTATAAGCCAGACGGTACTGCACCAGAAGTGGATGAAGAGAACCGTTTACGCCTAGATGATTGGGAATTACGTGAAGATATTCAAGCGCACTGCCAAGCTCTTTGGTCTCAAGTGACCAATGAAAATCTTTTCGATGTGGCTGATTATCAGCAGTATAAAGATGAATTCATGAAGTTGTTCGGATTCGGTATTGATGGTGTTGACTATGAAGCTGATGTTAACCCTGTCGTAGAATTCGACGTGGCTGACGTATAACGGTCAGTTAGCGATTCAATTAAGCGCGCAGATTACCTGCACCTTGATTTAATTTCACAAATTGCGAAAGCCGCCTATTAAAGAGGCGGCTTTTTTGCTGGCAGCGAAACCAGTGAATCGCTATAATCTCTGCCAATAAAATCCCTGCTAAAACAGAGAGAACTCCCATGGGAAGAAGTTTTGAAGTGCGCAAGGCGTCAATGGCTAAGACGCAAGGCGCAAAAATTAAAGTGTACTCTAAGTACGGTAAAGAAATTTACGTTGCTGCTAAAAATGGTAGCCCTGATCCAGATACCAACCTTTCTTTAAAGCGCTTGATTGAAAAAGCCAAAAAAGATCAGGTGCCTTCTCACGTTATCGAGAAAGCGATCGATAAAGCAAGTGGTGCTGGTGGTGAAGACTACGAAACGGCGCGTTACGAAGGCTTTGGTCCTGGTGGCTGTATGGTGATTGTTGACTGTCTTACAGATAACAACAACCGTACATTCATGGACGTACGTCAGTGCTTCGTGAAAAACAATGCTAAGATCGGTGGTCCTGGTGCCGTTGCTCACATGTTTGAGCACCAAGCTATTTTCGCGTTTAAAGGCGAAGATGAAGAAGCGGTACTTGAAGCATTAATGATGGAAGATGTGGATGTTGCGGATATCGAGCTAGAAGAGGGTGTTATCACTGTCTTTGCACCGCACACGGAGTTCTTCAAGGCGAAAAATGCACTTGCAGCCGCTTTTCCTGATGTGACGATTGATCTTGAAGAGATCAGCTTTGTTCCACAAGCAATGCATGACCTTTCAGCTGATGATGTGCCGTCATTTGAAAAATTCTTAGATGCGCTTGATGATTGTGATGATGTTCAAAATGTTTATCACAATGCAGAGCTACCTGAGTAAAGGGTAGTTTCGTCTTAGCGTTTGCTAAGTAAATTGTCAGCGAATGAATTAGCTCGTTAAAGTTAATGTCATGCTGGCAATGATAAAAAACCGACCACATATTTATAAACTCAGTGTTTATTTAAATGATGGGTCGGTTTTTTACTTTAGAGCGTTTGGCTGTTCTTGTCGTTTTATAGACTAAGTTTTTCTTACCGAATAATTTTTTCGCTTTAATTGATTATGCTAATGGAAGCTCGATAACAAACGCAGCCCCTTCGATAGAAGCCGTTTCTACCCATATATTTCCTTCGTAGATAGACACAATCTCATGACACACGGCTAAGCCAATACCTTGCCCAGGATTAAGCTGGTCAGCACGAACACCACGTTGGAAGATGGCCTCCCGAAATTTTTCTTCTACACCAGCGCCATCGTCTTCAATACGAATGGTTAATGAGCTGTCTGATAGATGTGTTGAAATAGCCACTTGCGATAATGCGAAGCGATAAGCATTTTCTAACAGATTCCCAAATAGCTCCATCATGTCATTTTTGTTGAGCGGCAACAGGACACTATCGCTGTAGTTATGGTGAAGTGTGATCTCTTTGTCTCGATAAATCTTGCTCAACATACGCTCTAGCCCATTAGCAACGTCACTCAGTTTTGTTTCTTCCTTCGTTAAGCCTTTATGACCCAGCATTGCTCTTTTGAGTTGATACTGGATCAGCTCATCCATTTGGCTGACTTGCTCGTTGACTTTTTCTTGCAACTCTTGCTGAGTAAGCTCTTCGCTATCCATCAGTGCATGGGTTGCTGCAATACGACTCTTTAGGCTGTGAGCGAGGTCATCCATGGCGTGTTGATATCGCTCACCTTGTTCATGGCTGAGGTAAATGAGTCGGTTAAGTGCAGCTGTAACAGGTTCAAGTTCAATGGGGTAGCGTGCTTTAAGATCAGGCTGTTTACCATCAGTAATGCTATCTAATTCATCGGCGAGCTGAGACATGGGTTTAAAGCTCCAATGAAAAGCGAGGAATAGCGCAAGGACCGAGAGGATAATAAATCCAGACAGTGAAAGTAATGTGTTACGTTCTACTTCAGTGCGTTGCTCCATAAAGTCCGTCGCTTCACGGACAACCACAACACGTGTTATGGGTTGGTTCAGACCAAATGGGCTGTTAGCTGGAGGTTTGTGCGTAGCAATATAGGCAAGATAGAATTGTTCACCATTGCTGTTCACGAGCTCTACGCCATCAGGGACGCCTGCAATTTTCTCACAGAACTTCTGCTTATCTGCTTCTGATATATCACTTGATGTCCATACTGCTTCACCCTCGATACAGAGTGCCGAGGTGTAACTAGGATTATCGGTATCGATTGTATTTAGCCAATTGTCGATATCATTGACTAAGCCTGCCTGATGTATCTGAGCAATAAATAGTGGGGCTTGATTGATAAGATCGTTGGAAAATGCGTTAACGTGACTCTGTCGAAACAGTTGATATATTACCCCTGCCATCGCTGAGGAGATCATAACAAGAATGATCACCGAAGTGATCATTACTCGTCGCCGTAACGTCGGCTTTGGCTTTATCATTTTGTTGCAAGCTCAAAAATATACCCTTGACCACGAATGGTCGAAATTGGATTATCAATACCGTGTTTTGCAAACTTCTTGCGTAGGCGGCTGATCATTACTTCGATAGTATTCGGGTCACCTTCTTGATCTTCGTACAACACATCAAGTAAGCGCTGTTTAGAAACAACCTGACGGCTATGGCGCATCAGATATTCGAGAAGATCATATTCAAAGGCGGTCAGTTCCATCGTTTCATCATCAATAGAAACACTTTTAGCCAGTAAATCGACGGTGATATTATCCGCAACGATTTCTGGTTTAACAAAGCCTGCGCTGCGACGAACTAAAGCGTTTAGTCGGGCAACGATTTCTTCTTTTTGAAATGGTTTAACAAGATAATCGTCAGCACCAGCATCTAGACCTTGTACTTTGTCCTGCCAATTGGAGCGGGCTGTCAAAATGAGGATAGGCATGCGTATACCTTTTGCTCGAATCTCTTTAATGAGGCTAATGCCATCAGTATCAGGCAGGCCTAGATCGACAATGGCGATGTCATTCGGATAGTTCTGCGCGAAAAAGAGCCCCTCAGAAGCAGTGGCGGCACACTGTACTTGGTTACCTAGTTGGCTAAGTTGAGTTTTTAGGTGGTGGCTTAGTATCGTATCGTCTTCAACAATCAGAATGCGCATTTCTTTTCCTCTTTCGCGTATCGGCGTTCAGTATTGTAACATTATTGTTGAGGGTGGCTTAACGTTAGCTGAAAAGCTGAATGGAAATTCACAAAACTTATCACTAGGCGAGCTATCATCAACTTTATGAGTTGTATAATCTTTGGGCAAATAAAAAGCGACTTATTACTAAGTCGCTAAAATTGGATACGTTAATTGCGCTCAGCCATATTAACTAAAGACGATGAGTAACGTACCGGCAATGGTGAGTAATACATTGGCAATCGCGTAGGTACCGGCATAGCCCAAGGCTGGAATCGTACTGCGTGCGTGTTCATTAATCATATCCATTGCTGGAGCACAGGTTCTGGCACCGACAATGGCGCCAAAAAGCAGGGCACGGTTCATCTTCAGAACATATGCCCCAAAGAGGTAGGCAAGCACAACAGGCACAACGCTAATAATGACACTCGCGATGATTAATTGACCACCAAGCTCAGCAAAAGCGCTAAGCATATTACTACCAGCGCTCAAGCCAATACCGGCCATAAAGACCATCAGTCCGAAGTCTTTGCTCATATTCAATGCACCTTGCGGTACATACCCGAAGGTTGGGTGGTTCGCTCTTAGGAAGCCGAGAGTGATGCCCGCTAAAAGTAGGCCTGCAGCATTACCTAAACCGAAGGTCACTTGACCAAAGGTAAATGTGATCATGCCGAACAACATACCTAAGATAAAGAACGTACAAAAGGCGAGTAAGTCGGCAATTTGACTATGGATAGAGATAAAGCCGATTCGTTCTGCGAGGCCCAACACTCGGCTACGTTCGCCACTGACTTGTAAAATATCCCCTTTAGCTAACAAGATATTTTGTTCGACGGGCATTTCAATTTGAGCACGAACAACACGGTTAAGGAAACAGCCGTATTCTGTCAAATTGAGTTCTGATAAGCGCTTACCGGCAACACTATCATTTTTAACGACGATTTCTTCTTCAACGACGCGTAAATCGAGTAGATCTCGGTCGAATACTTCGCGACCATTTCGGAATGCAGGGTCAAGTCGGGCATGGCTATCGGGGTAGCCTACCAGAGCAATTTCATCACCAAGTTGTAAAATGGCATCACCATCTGGGCTTGCCAATATACCGTTTCGTCGAATACGTTCGATATAGCAGCCCGTCTGTCTGTAAATGCCTAGTTCGCGAAGGTTCTTACCATCTAGCCAGTCAATCAATTCAGGGCCTACACGATAAGCGCGAATAATAGGTAAATAGACTTTACGCTGTGCGACTTCGCCAATGCCTCGCTCTTGAGCTATTTGAAGCGCAGAGTCTTTAAGGTTTTGCTTTTGTAAGGTAGGCATCAGCTTGGCGAACGCAATTAAACTAATTAAGCCAAACAAGTAAGAGAGAGCATAACCCACGCTAATGCCATCGATTAAGTGAGCGATTTCTTTCGAGTCAGTGAATGAACTTAGTCCGGAATTTAAGGCATCTTTTGCACCTACAAGAACAGGCGTCGCTGTTAAAGAGCCAGCCATCATGCCCGTCGCAATACCAAGCTCGATCCCAAAATGAAACGCCAAAATTCTGGTAAGAATAACAGCGGATATAAGTACGACTAACGTGAGCATGAGGTAGTGCTTTCCATCTCGGAAAAAGATACCAAAAAAGTTAGGTCCTGCCTCTATACCTACACAGAATATAAAGAGCATGAAACCAATATTGAGGGCGTCGGCGTCGAAGGTGAAACCGGAGGCGCCAAGGATAAGTGCAGCGAGTAGTACGCCGATAGAGTTACCGAGTTGAATGTTGCCTAAACGTACTTTGCCTATAGATAGGCCAATAGCTAAGACAACAAATAGGAGTAAAATATTGTTTTGGTGCAATAATGAAACGACGTCGATGTTCACTGAGCGACTTTTCCAAATGGAGGACTGGAGGGTGAAACCCCTATTTTAATCTAAACGGCCTGAAGGGTCAGCTTGAAAAGGTCAGCTTCAGGTGATTTTTTCTTATGCTAATGATCTTTTGGGTTATATCTACTTGGGATCTGCTTGTTGAGATAAGTTTACGCAATATTGTTGAGTCCCAATGATAGAGGTGACGACTTGTTAAGGGCTGCTATGCTTAAGTTGTTCTCAGTAGGGCAGAAAGAGAGGTAATAAAAAAGCTGCCGAAGCAGCTTCTTTATGAGCGTTAACCGAGTCTTATTGGTAAAGACCAAGGTTTTCTTTTGCATACGCTTCGAATTCTGTGCATCCACCGACATGATCTTGGTCGATGAATATTTGAGGTACGGTTTCAACAGGTTTGCCCACTGTTTTTTCAAGATCAGCTTTTGAAATCCCTTCAGCGTGGATATCAACGTAACGATAGTTGAAGTCTTCACGGTTTTCTTTTAACTCATCCGCAATATCTTTAGCGCGAACACAAAAAGGGCAACCAGGGCGACCAAAAATAACAACGAACATAGTTTCTTCTCCTTAAATAGTATGGGCTTACTATGCCCTAAACTTTTATGAGAAGAAAGACGGTTTTAACGTTTGCTTTAATAGGCGTTGCCTATCATTAAAGGATATGGATGATATCTGACCAATGGCAGCAGCTTAAGTGCATCAGATTGCTCATGCTCTTGAGAAAATTGAACTTGTTCAAATTACCAAGGTATATAAAGGAAAGAGAGTCGAGTTATTGCGCCAAGTCAAAACGGATTAGTGGTCGCTCATTCACTCTGAAGTAGATTTGAGTGTTTCGATTTTGCTAAGGGAGTATGTAATGTTTCAATTCATGACATCAAAGCAAGTGATTTTCGGAGAGGGGTCGTTGAATCAGTCCTTGTCGATTTTAGCTAAGTATGGATACAGCGTTTTACTTGTCACAGGGCGTGGTGGAGAGCGTGCTGAGCCAGTCATTAACTATATAAAGCAGCAAGGGATGCGTTATCAGCAGGTGGCTGTCTGGGGCGAGCCTGTGATTGCCATGGTTGAAGAGCTCGCAGCTATGGGGCGTAAGTTCAAACCAGACATGATCGTTGCCATTGGAGGTGGCAGCGCGCTTGATGTTGGTAAAGCTTTGTCTGCCATCATTCCAAATCAAGGCAGTGTTTACGATTATGTTGAAGTTATTGGACGGAGTATGCCGTTCAAAAATGCACCATTACCTTGTATTGCGATACCAACGAATGCGGGAACAGGGTCAGAGGTAACTCGGAATGCAGTGCTCAAGTCAGCACAAGAAAACATTAAGGTGAATATTAGAAATGAAGCATTGCTGCCTGATGTGGCGATTATCGATCCAACATTAACGTACGGAATGGACAAGTCACTGTCAGCTCGAAGTGGATTAGATGCTTTTACTCACCTTATGGAAGCTTATGTGTGTAATGCACCCAATGCATTTTCAGATATGGTGTGTGAAGAAGGGCTGAAAAAATTGTCTACGGCTCTTTTTCTT
This sequence comes from bacterium sp. HQB-150, assembly GCA_043421945.1. Classification (GTDB taxonomy): domain Bacteria; phylum Pseudomonadota; class Gammaproteobacteria; order Enterobacterales; family Vibrionaceae; genus Thaumasiovibrio. Next base: position 153,922 of record JBHOGO010000003.1, read on the forward strand.
GCCTGTGAAGATGATGACTTTAGAGCAAGATCTGAAATGTCTTTTGCCTCGTTATTAGGGGGAATGGCGCGCAGTAATGCAAGTTTAGGGGCTGCACACGGTTTAGCTGCGGCACTGGGTGGCAGGCTAACTGCACCACATGGAGCCATTACTGCACGATTAGCACCTTTTGTCATGGCAGAAAATATTTCGGTTGCGGAACAGATGGGCCGTAACGATGTGATTTACCGTTACCGTCGTCTGGGGGTATTATTGACCGATAATTTGGAAGCAACCCCACAAGATGCGATAGAGTGGGTGACAAATGCATTAACTCGCCTAGATATCCCGTCGTTGCAAATGTATGGCTTAAGCCGGAAACTGTTTGCCGATATTGCAAGCGATGCACTTCGGTCGACTGCAATTAAAGGAAACCCATTGCCACTGACAGAAGCGCGTTTGATCCATATTTTAGAGCAAGTCTGTCAATGTACATCGACTATTGAAAGCGAGCCTTTATAAACATTGCACAGAGTAGTCACTCAACATATACAAAGGAATGTCTATGGAAAACAGTACGGTAGAGACGCTTTTATCACATCGCTCTATTCGACAATTTGAAGACAAAGCGATTGCTGACGCTGACCTTAGTACTATCTTAGAATGCGGAAGAGCAGCGTCTACATCCAGTTTTATTCAGTGTGTCAGTATTATTAGGGTCAAAGCCCCCGATACACGAGCTCAACTGGCAGCAGCGGCTGGTGGTCAAGCTTATGTCGAGTCATGTGCTGAGTTTTTGGTTTTTTGTGCAGACTATCAACGTCATAAGCAGATTGTTCCAGATGCTGAATTATCGTATACCGAACAAACGCTAATTGGTGCAGTAGATACGGCTCTTGTTGCACAAAATTGTTTAACGGCTGCTGAATCTATGGGGTTAGGAGGTGTCTATATAGGAGGCTTGCGCAATTCGCCACAGCAAGTGAGTGATCTTCTTGGCTTGCCACAATATGTCTTACCTCTGTTCGGCCTTTGCTTGGGTTATCCAGCTCAAAGGCCAGAGGTAAAACCGCGTTTACCACTTGCGCTCATGGTACATGAAGAGTCTTACCAAGACTTGGATCGAGAATTGCTTAGTCAGTATGATAAACAAGTGGCAATGTATTATCGCAGCCGTACTGAAGGGAAGGTCACGCATAATTGGTCAGAACAAATGCATAAAACGCTCACAAAAGAAGCGAGACCTTTTATTAAAGACTTTTTGCACTCAAAAGGCTTCAGTACTCGCTAGTTTCGCATTAGAATCAAGCGGTTTTTATGGGTTGCGGGCTTTTGCAACCAATGTATGGGAAGCTTAATGAGATTTTTTTATAAGGTGGCTGTTTGTATTGCTTTAGCCACCTCACTGGCAGCTTGCAATTCAACACCCGCTGCACCTGAAAGCGCACGAGAACAAAACGTGCTCCTACTCGAAAATGCATCGGAAGTGTATGTAGAGTGGAAAAATAAGTTAAAAGATATTGAATCTCTTAGGCTCTATTCACCTTCAAGACTCCAAGTCTTGGAGAGCTTATGGCAACGTGTAGAAAATACAGTTAAAGAATTTGAAGATAACCCAGAGAGGTTGCATGCGACGTCTTTCTTTGGTTCTGAAACTTACTATAGCCGCTTTCAAAAAGACATTGTCGATATGGAAGGGGTATACGAGGCACTACTCGATACACAAAGAGCTGCTGATATTGCGCTTCGTGACGCCGCTTTGCACTTAAACTATTTGCAAGGTATCGAATCAAGAGAATACTTTCGAAGTGAATATGACCGCTTAGCGCGCATGTATGAAAGGCTGTATGTTGTTTTTGATGAGCAAGGCGAGTCACGAGCAGTCACATTGCAAGATGAGTTTCTTTTGCGAGCGAATAGCTTAGAAGTCAAAACCATTAAGCGTATTTACGTGACGCCCTTAGAAAATGTGTCGAGGGAGTTAAGGCGAAGAGATGCAAGAACCTTCGTTACTGTTAGTTTTGCCAAGGTCGATGTCGCATTAGCTAAAGCTAAAAGTATCATCGATGTCAGGCCTCGTGATTTCACTGCCATTAATAATGCCGTGGATGAAATCTCGTTTGAATTAGCGCACTCCACGCATATGCTTGAAGCAGTATTAGCATTACGCGCATTGCACAGAGATGACTATGAAGCCTATATTCTCGATATGGAGCAATACCTGTTATCTTTGTCACTTTCCGTTAATGGTAAGGATTACCGTGATCACACGTTACCAGAGCAGGTGAGTGCGATTTTGAATGATATTGCCGTACAGAAAGCACAGATAGATGCCCTGCAGCGTGAGCTAGATTTGTTAAAGTCTTCTAAATAGCCTTTGATAGCATACTCGCGCAACACCCTGTTTCTTACATTGCGAAGACAGGGTGTGCGGCTGTGTTATTGAATCACTAAAATACGTTCTTTATCTTTAAATTTGAAACTTTCCAATCATTTGGTTAACACTGATATTTAAATCAGTGATACGTCCTGACTCGTTTAGCTGATCTTGACTCACAACGTTTAGGTTTGTCACGAGATCATTAATCTTGTGAATATTGACATTGACAGATTGGATGACCATATTTTGTTCGCCAGACGAGTTGCGTATTTCAGTATTGAAGCAACAAATGTTCTCAATTTCTTTATCAAGCGCGACTAACATATTGACTGTTTTTTCAACTTCAGCTCGTGTATCAACGCAGTGTTGCTTGGTGTTTTCTATTGAATCAACCAGCCCATTCGACTTTTCCCCGAGTTTGTTAAGTGCCAACTCTATTTCAGAAGTACTGTCCTGTGTTCTACTTGCAAGTGCGCGTACTTCATCAGCAACAACCGCAAAACCACGTCCATGCTCGCCTGCACGAGCAGCTTCAATAGAAGCATTGAGGGCGAGTAAATTGGTTTGAGCGGCGATATCCCCAATCACATTGACGATAGATTGAATACTCTCTGCTTCTCTAGCCATGTCATTAATATCATCAACAGTGCCACTAATTTGATCGTTAAGCACTTCGATATGTTCTTGAGCAATACCGTTCGTTGCTTGCGCTTCTTTACTTAATGTTGTGGTAGAGGTTGCGACACTTTCAGCTGAGCAGGCGTGCTCTTTTACAATGGCGGACGTTTGTGATAGTTCTTCAATAGCAGTAACTATCTGAGCGGTTTCATTAGTATGTGTTGATAAAAGGCCATATGAGGCTTGGCTCGCTTGCTTGATAGTTTCAGTACTTTGAGATAAATGCGTCGTGGATTGTGTCAGCTCGGTCAGTAATTTTTGTAAATTACTAGGGCGTGTTGATCTTTCGTGAGTGTTTTTTGAACAACATGGTAAAGAGTTATAATTTGCTTCGCCAAAAGTAAA
>JBHOGO010000040.1:0-39124 GCA_043421945.1 bacterium sp. HQB-150
GATGAGTCCCCAAAGGGTATCAAAAATGTGTTCAAGAGAGTGGATCAACCTGACCAGTTAATTTTCCAGTTTGGTATAAAAACAGCACCAAAGTACTTTTTTTCCTTGTTTGTGTCGCGTATCACAACGTTGATAACTAAGCTAACCTTAAGATAACGTAGAAGAATATAAAGCTGGGCGTTATTGGTCATGCTTAGAGGTGCTTGTTATTTGTGTTGGTTTATTATCAACTGAGCGTTATCTGGCCGAAGTTTCTACGTCCTATATTTCATTGCACGTGTTAAGGGATGGATAATGCAGATAGGTATACCCAAAGAGAGTGTGGCTGGAGAGAATCGAGTGGCAGCAACGCCAAAGTCGATTGAGCAACTTGTTAAATATGGATTTAATGTCATTGTTGAGCCTAATGCCGGTGCGGCGGCGAGTTTCGATGATGAATCTTATCAAGCCGTTGGTGCAGTTATTGGTGCGAAGGAAGACGTCTGGCAAAGTGATATCGTATTCAAAGTTAACCCCCCGCAATTTACAGATGAATGTAATGAGATTGAACTATTGTGTGACGGTGTCACTTTGGTCAGTTTTATTTGGCCGGGCATAAACCCCGAACTTCTTGAACGATTAACCCAACGTAATATCACTGTACTTGCGATGGATTCCGTCCCTCGAATTTCACGAGCGCAAGCATTAGATGCTTTAAGCTCAATGGCAAATATCGCGGGATATCGTGCAGTTGTTGAGGCTGCACATCAATTTGGTCGCTTCTTTACTGGTCAGATAACCGCTGCTGGTAAAGTTCCCCCTGCAAAAGTATTGGTGGCGGGGGCTGGTGTTGCAGGCCTCGCTGCGATAGGGGCCGCTGGGAGCTTAGGTGCGATTGTACGCGCCTTCGATGTGCGCCCAGAAGTTAAAGAGCAAGTTGAAAGCATGGGGGCCGAGTTTCTTGTTGTGAACTTCGAAGAGCAGCAAGTGAGTAGCGATGGCTATGCGAAAGAAATGTCTGACGCATTCAACCTTGCAGCCGAGCAGCTCTACGCGGAACAAGCTAAAGAAGTCGATATTATTATCACTACAGCCCTTATTCCTGGTCGACCAGCGCCAAAACTCATCACCCAAGAAATGGTCGATAGCATGAAGGCAGGCAGTGTTATTGTTGACTTAGCGGCAGCCAATGGTGGGAACTGTGCATATACAGTGGCGGATGAGATCATTACCACTGAGAACGGTGTTACGATTATTGGTTATACGGACATGGTTTCACGCCTACCAGCGCAATCATCACAGCTGTATGCCACCAATTTAGTCAACTTGATAAAACTCTTATGTAAGGAAAAAGACGGTACGATAACGGTCAATTTTGAGGACGAGGTGCTTCGAGGGCTAACCGTTATGAAAGAGGGGGAGCTTACTTGGCCAGCCCCTCCGATTCAGGTTTCTGCTCAGCCTGTGTCATCGCCAGAGAGTCAAACGGCAGACCCCGTTGCTACAAAAACTGAAAAACAGACATCCCCGAGAAGAAAGCTTGCTTATGTCGGTATAGCCGCTGCTATGTTTGCTTGGGTTGCACACTATTCACCACCAGAGTTTCTCACGCATTTTACGGTTTTCGTGCTCTCATGTGTTGTTGGCTACTACGTTGTTTGGAATGTCACTCATGCACTGCATACCCCTTTAATGTCGGTAACAAATGCCATTTCAGGCATCATTATTCTGGGGGCCTTATTGCAAATAGGCCAAGGACATGGCTTTGTCAGCTTTTTAGCGTTCATTGCCATTCTTATCGCGAGTATCAATATTTTTGGTGGCTTTACCGTCACAAAACGCATGCTAGAAATGTTCCGCAAGGACCAATAACAGGGAGAGTTTTATGTCTACAGGAATTGTTCAAGCGGCATATCTTATTGCAGCGGTGCTCTTTATCCTTAGCTTGGCTGGATTATCCAAGCAAGATACCGCACGCATGGGTAACTACTTTGGTATGTCAGGGATGGCGCTCGCGTTGATTGCGACTATCTTTGGTCCTTATTCACAAAGCACGGGCTTAATTTTGCTCGCTATGGTGATAGGTGGAAGCATCGGCATTTTTTACGCCAAAAAAGTTGAAATGACAGAAATGCCTGAACTTGTTGCCATGCTGCATAGCTTCGTTGGGATGGCTGCGGTATTGGTCGGGTTTAATACCTTTTTACATCATGGTGATTTGTCAGGCGCGATGCTCAACATTCATTTGGTTGAAATCTTCCTCGGTGTATTTATCGGTGCAGTAACCTTTACAGGCTCTTTGGTCGCATTTGGAAAATTACGTGGTATTGTGTCAAGCAAAGCATTAATGCTTCCCCATCGCCATAAGATGAATCTTGCCGCAATTGTTATCTCGGTAATATTGCTGTTTTGCTTTGTAAACGCAGAAGGTTCAGGTTTCATTCTTATTGTTGTTACCCTAATCGCTTTGCTGTTTGGCTACCACTTGGTTGCGTCAATCGGTGGCGCAGATATGCCTGTTGTTGTCTCAATGCTTAACTCTTATTCCGGCTGGGCTGCAGCTGCTGCAGGGTTTATGTTAGCGAATAATTTGTTGATAGTGACAGGTGCATTGGTTGGTTCATCCGGCGCAATTCTCTCTTATATCATGTGTAAGGCGATGAACCGGTCATTTATCTCTGTTATTGCCGGCGGCTTTGGCAATGATAGCGCCGCTCCTGCAGGGGAGGATGTTACCGGTGAGCACAGAGAGTGCTCAGCCGAAGAGGTCGCAGAACTATTGAAAGAGGCAAAGAATGTCATTATCACTCCAGGTTATGGTATGGCGGTTGCCCAAGCTCAGTATCCTGTCTACGAGATAACCGATAAATTACGTAAGCGCGGTGTGAATGTACGTTTTGGTATTCACCCTGTTGCGGGCCGTTTACCCGGGCACATGAACGTCTTACTTGCTGAAGCAAAAGTGCCTTACGATATTGTGCTTGAAATGGATGAGATCAATGAAGACTTCAGTGATACTGATGTTGTTCTTGTCATTGGTGCCAATGACACCGTAAACCCGGCCGCGATGAATGATCCAAACAGCCCTATAGCAGGGATGCCCGTTCTTGAAGTCTGGAACGCTAAGCAAGTGGTTGTCTTTAAGCGATCGATGAATACAGGGTATGCAGGGGTGCAGAATCCACTCTTCTTTAAAGATAATACGATGATGTTATTTGGAGATGCTAAAGAGAGTTGTTTGAATATATCGACGAACATTTAATAGGTTAGTTATTCGTTGGTTATTTGAATGCATAGCCTTTGTTGGTGTTAAATATAAGGGGAGCTAAAGCTCTCCTTTTCTTCACCTGAACCTGACATTAAGACTATTGTTAATGATATTATCGGCACTATGAAGTGGTATTTAATAATTTTGTGTCTATTTTCTATTCAAACTCTGGCATCAACGGTGCCGGAGAGATTGTCGTTGCTGAAAGAAGACTTTTCCGTTGAGCATAATATTGCCGAGTACGATTTTCGTCAGTTTCAAGTTAACTATCCGGAAGTATTGCTATTACCTGAATACCAATTACCACAAACGGCGCAGTATCCCATTCTTCAACTACAGCGTTTGTATGACAATGCTCAAAGTTGTAAAGGACCGTGGCCTGTTAACCCGCTTTTAACGCAACCTGTAGTGTTCACGCGAGCGCTTTGTAATCAGACTGTGTTGCCGATTGGCTGGTTCGGACGAGCAGATTACATCCATCCCGGTGGCGGTTCTTATGCAAAACGTTATGTGATGACTTTTCCTGAACGCTACGAAGAGTTACTCCCTTTTTATCACATTACTGAACGTCCTATTGCAGAAGAAAATAGTGAGTTATTCCGCTTACAGGTAATGCCTGAAGATGCACTACGTGCCCTTATTTCAGGGTCTGATTTCCTCATCACTGGTGAAGAGCTGTGGGTTCGTCATCAAGATATGTATCGTATCTATGATCGTTCCATTTGGTCTCGTACGATCGACCGCCATAATGTGAGCTTTAATTTAGTCAACGATGTCCAATATTGTGTTACTCATAGCGGTAATATTTGCTGGCAAAGTATTGAAGAATCGAGATTACCTTATTATTTAGCGATTGCTCTTGTATTATTTAATGGTCTATTTGTGATCGGGTGGGGTTACCATCGTTGGAAGTCTCATCAAAATATAATGGCCGAGCGGATGTTAGTATTACAAATATTAACGCATGAATTACGTACACCGATCGCAAGTTTGGGATTGACCGTCGAGGGTTTCCGTCGTCAATTTGATACGTTGCCTGAGAATGTTTACGATGAGTTTCGTCGTCTTTGTGAGGATTCACGAAGGTTGAAACAACTTGCTGAAGCAAGTAAAGATTATTTGCAGTCAACACAAGGGCAGTTAAGCGTTGAGCATGTCCCGTCGTTTAACGAATGGGTAGAGTTTCTTTGCGAGCCGTTTGAAGTGAGTTTATCACTGCCAGAAGATCAAGCGGTCGACGTCAATGTATACTGGTTAGCAACTTGTGTGAGCAATTTGTTAGCAAATGGACAGAAGTACGGGGTAGCACCGCTATCGTTATCCGCTTCTATTACCAAAGGACGGTTAATAATGAGGGTTTGCGATCAAGGACCGTTAACCAAGCAAGATTGGTCGCGAATTCGCAAACCATTTGTCAGTGAAAGAGGGCTAGGCCTCGGGCTGACAATTGTTGAATCAATGATTAAACGTATGGGAGGCAAGCTGACCCTTGAAGGCCCCCCAACGACTTTTGTAGTGGAGATACCCTGTGAGTCAAACACTTCTGCTCGTCGAAGATGACAGTAACTTAGCCGTAGGTTTACTAGCCATATTAAGAGATGCGGGCTACCAATGCTTACATGCTGATTGTGCGACCGCGGTGGCACCATTGTGGTCACAAGCCGACATGGTTATTTTAGATCGTCAATTACCGGAAGGTGATTCGTTAGATTACCTGCCAACATGGCAGCTGGAAAAAAAATTACCTGTGATTGTTCTCACAGCAATGGTGTCTGTTGATGACCGAGTGAAAGGTCTAGATTCTGGTGCGAATGACTATTTAACCAAACCTTTTGCTGAACAAGAACTTCTGGCTCGTATACGATCTCAACTGCGCCAGCGAGAGCATACAGTCGAAACGGCGGATAGCCTTTTGGTTGTTAACCCGGTAACGATTAATACTGAAACCCGTGATGTGATGGTGGGTGATCAAACGGTGACATTGACACGAACTGAATTTGATCTCCTTTTTTTCCTCGCTAAACATGTTGGTCGCGTATTCACACGAGATGAGTTGTTAGACCATGTTTGGGGTTACAATCATTATCCGACCACTCGGACAGTAGATACCCACATCCTACAATTAAGACAAAAGATTGAAGGCATCAATATTGAGACCCTAAGAGGTGTTGGCTATCGAATGAAAGCACTTACTTAATGTGAGTGTTGACTAGTTTCTTTTCTCTGGTGTTTAGATGAGCATCTCGGCTAAACACCCTTTACTATTGGTACTGACAAATAAGTGGCAGTGCTGAATAAGTGGCAGTATGAATAAGTTTCTCTGTGCAATTTTCGTTCTAGGTTTCCTACCCAATGCGAATGCACGTTGGTTCGACAGCAAGGATTCGTTATCAAGCGCACATGATTTGCTGCTATCAGGTAATGTATCTGGTAGTTTCGAGCAATTGGTTCAATTGTGGCAACAGCAGCCAGAGCCATTAATTGGCGATAACATGAATGCACTATTGGGAGCCGCGATCGGTGTTGATTGTGGTCGTAGCCTGACTCCTAATGCATTGCCGGAATGGCTAATGGAACTCGCGGTTCAAAGAGAAACTGTTCAACACGTCAACCAAGTTAACTATAGCGTTAACATCGAAGGCCTATCGAATGTTAACTCTTTATCGATTGACCTCGTTCAGTGGCCAGAAGAGAATGTGATATCAGGAAGAACCGCCGTTTCAAAAGGCGGTCAGTTCAAAATGAGCTTTCGCCACTTTTCAGACACATTGCCACGTGGTCTTTATCGACTGTCACTATCGACTGCTAACCATCCCGAGTGGAATCAGTGGTTGATTTTAGAAGACCCAGCAACGGTACAGCGTATTACCTGGGTTGATACCTTTAATTGGCATATCGCAAATCATCAACTTCCAATGAAAACGTGCCCAGTACCTGTACTTGAGCAGCAAGTTTATCCCCTTGATAGGCTTTATCAAAGAACCATATGGCAACAGCGAGACCAAGGACGTTTACCTACAGTCTTTAACGCTGAAGAGACAGAATTAAACCCGGGACGATATTGGCTGAGTGTGAGCTTAATTGATTCTCGTTGGCAGGGTGATCTGCAAGTACAAGAAGTTCAACGGTTAATTAAACCCACTGAAGTTCATGCACCAGCAACAATTATTGAAGTGACGGATATAGCATTCTAAGATTTATTGTCTTGATTCTGTTCTCTGAATGTAGCCATTGCATCTATATTATGAATATAAACCATAATATATGCAGTGGTGCACATAATGAAAAAATCATATCTTTATTTAGCAACAGCTCTGTTTTCTGTTTCCACACTTGCTGATGACACGAGAACCTACTCGATGGGTGGGGCTGGTGTTGCGACGGCAGACTATTTAACCGGTGCTTTTTACAATCCAGCTTTAGTGAGTGTTGTCAATCGGCGAAATAATCTGGGTATACTCATTCCTTCTCTGTCGCTTGACGTTAGCGACAGGGACCAGTTTCTCGATGATGTTGACGACTTCTCTGATGCTGTCGATGCAGGGGACGCTAATGGTGCTGAGCGTGTTCTGGGTAACATTGATGGTAAAACCCTTAATGCCAAGGCTGATATTGGTGTCGCTATTTCCATCCCTCGCATGATTATTCCTACAACATTTTTTATTAACAATTATGTAGATATCATCGGTATACCAAATATATCAGCGGACGATTTATCAGGTATTGATGTCAATGATATTAAATCTTCAGCAACCGTTTTAGCCGTTAATGTTATGGATATCGGTGTAGCAATGGCGCAGCCTATAGCCATTGGGGGGCGTTCATACCTTGTGGGTATAGCACCTAAAATGCAGCGAGTGACGACCTACAACTTTACCGATTCCCTTGACGACTTTGATGTAGAAAATTTTGACGATGAACAATATGAAACCGATGAAACCACATTCAATTTAGACCTGGGTATTGCTTGGGTCGAAGGCCCATATCGTGCAGGGTTAGCGATTAGAAATGTCATCCCAAATGATTATAAGACAGTCAATACCGACGCATCATTTACCGAACTCGGCGGACGAAGTTTCACATACAAAATTGAACCTCGTATTACAACAGGTGTTGGGTTTGTGAGTAAATTCTATACGATGGCAGTGGACATTGACCTTCTTAAATCAAAGCGGTTTGATAGCAACCTTTTTGAAGCCGAAACACAATTTGCGCGTGTAGGGATGGAGTTTGATGCGTTTAAACAGGCACAGCTTAGAGCTGGTGTTAAGCATGACTTACAAGGTAATGTCGATACAGCATTTACAGCGGGTGTCGGGCTATCGCCTTTGGGGATTGTAAACCTAGATATCGGCGCTTCATACGGGGGAACGGGAGTTTACGGAGGATCGATACAACTCGCACTGATGTTCTAAGCTGTCCCGAATCTAAAGAGTATAGAAGTCGGCAAGAACTATATTCGTCGTTAATGCTGTATTGAGGTAGCGACTAAAACAGTTAAATGATGAAGGTGGCGTTCTAGAAGTCTCTTTTTTCTATCTGATTGGGTTTATCGACACAAAAGGCGCAGACAGTAAGTGACAGTGTGGTAAATACCCCTTAAAATATTCTTCATTGATTTTGGGGGTAATATGTCAGATCCAACACTTACACATGAAGAGCAGCAAATTGCTGCTGATCGCATCCACGCTTTGATGGCGCAAGGGATGAGCAGTGGCGAAGCAATCATGAAAGTTGCTAACGAAATTCGTCAACAGAAAAAAGACGCAGAGTAATTCGAACCCTAAGGCTGAAAAATAGCTTTAGGGTTTTTTATTATCCGTACATGTCTTTTTTATTATGCATGGAAGGCCAATAATATGAATAATCGTTACCTTAGAGCGAGGACGCTCGCCCGCTCACGCCATGTCGGTCAGCTATATGGTGATAGACCGTATAGTTTCCATTTAGATAGTGTTGCTGAGTTAGCAACACCGTTTGGTTCTGATGCCATGATTGTGGCGCAGTTACATGACTTGTTAGAGGATACGACAACGAGTGTCGATGAGATAGCTGCTGACTTTGGGTTTACCATTGCTGATGCAGTGATGTATTTAACTGACTCAAATGCAAAAACAAGGCAAGTTCGTAAAGCTGAAACTAACGCACGTCTTAAAAGTCTTAATACCTATGAGGAGTCAGCGAGGCTTGCGCTAATTGTTAAAGCGTGTGATCGTTTGGCAAACGTCAGGTCGAGTAAAACATTATCCCCATCTCGTTTGGTTCGCTACAAAGAAGAGCACAGTGATTTTAAAAACGCTTGTTATCGCCAAGGGCTTTGTGAAGCTATCTGGTGGGAGCTCGATAACTTAATTGTAAAAATTGATGCCAGCGAGAAATAATTGATTTTAAACTAAGAGATGGGGTAGTAATGAACTACCCCATAAAGTCAATGCTGGTCAGCGTATAGCTAGCTATGTGGCTGAGCTATGTGACTGAGCTAAGTCACGGGTTAGTAACTGAACTCGCTTAGCAAGTTTGTTACTGCGCAATTAATCATAGATTGTCGGTATAGGCTGACGTTTATGCTGTGTGGCTTGATAGATCTTGATAAGTCGCTCTGAAACAAAATCTTCGACGGGCTTGCCTTCTAAGAAATCATCAATTTGATCATAGGTAAGAGCAAGTGCATCTTCATCGGCTTTTTGAGGCGCTAGCTCTTCAAGATCAGCTGTAGGCACTTTTTCGACCAACAGTGATGGTGCATTTAAGTGGGCAGCAAGTTGTCTTACTTGACGTTTACTTAGCCCAAACAGTGGTGCAAGATCGCACGCACCATCACCATACTTAGTGTAGAAGCCCGTAATATTCTCAGCACTATGATCAGTACCAATGACTAACCCATTTGTAAGTCCAGCAACTTCATACTGTGCAACCATACGGGCGCGGGCTTTCACATTACCTTTTACAAAGTCAATATCAGCATTTTCAGTTTTACGTTGAGTGACATCTTTCAGTGCAGCAAGGGTTTCGGAGTGTACACCGTCGACACCCGACTTAATATTGATACTGATTGAATGTGATGGTTGAATAAAGCTTAATGCTAACTGTGCTTCATCCTCATCCTTTTGAATACCATAGGGCAATCTAACCGCAATAAATTGGTATTGCTCTTGAGTGTGCTCACTATTTAATTCGTCAATAGCAAGTTGGGCAAGTCGGCCACAAGTCGTAGAGTCGACGCCACCGCTAATGCCAAGAACGAGTGTTTTGCATCGTGCGTTAATGAGGCACTGCTTTATGAAGTTGACTCTGCGAGTGACTTCGAAGGCTGGATCGATGGTTGGGAGAACGCGCATCTCTTCACGTATTAGATTTTCCATGTCAGTTAATTCCTAGTGAATTCATTATGATGTTTATTCTGGATGATCGCTCAACTAAACTTGATGATCAATGTGAATTATAAGAAAAAACGCGTAAAATTCGCTTGGTCTTAAAGGAGTGTCCAAACTGTGAAAAAAATAGCTATCTTTGGGAGCGCATTTAACCCGCCAACAAAAGGTCATTTGTCTGTGATCCAGCGCTTATCTCATTTTGATGAGGTCTGGTTGTTGCCGAGTTTTGCGCATGCTTGGGGGAAAAAAATGGCAACATTCGAAATGCGTTGCCGCTGGGTTGAAGCTTTTATTAAAGATGCTGATATGCGTAATTTGTACTTAAAAACTGAAGAGCAAGAGATGGCGCTAGGGGACCAAGCAGTAACAACCTATGATGTACTGTCCAACTTTTCGGTATCGCACCCAGACAATGACTACACGTTTATTTTAGGTCCAGATAACTTACTTAATTTTAACAAGTTCTACCGAAGTGATGATATCTTACAACAATGGAGTATACTAGCGTGTCCGCAGTCTATCGACGTACGGAGTACGTATGTCAGAGACGCAGTATGTAATGGGCATAGCATTGAGACTTATGTAACGCCGAGGGTTGAACAAATGTTAATCCAAGATCAAAAAACTACCAGTATTTGGTAGCTCGTGTGACAGGGAAATTTTGGGTAAGTATTTTATGCATAAAACGGGTATGTTAGTTATTTTTTTGTTTAGCCTGATGTTAGGTAGTATGTCCTATGCTTCGAGTGTCTCTTCAGCGGAAACAACGATAAGCTGTGGGCAAGCCCCGTTTAATCTAACAGAAGACAAAGAATGTGATGACCATCAGCCAACTATTGAGTTTGATGTTTTTTATGCAGAAGACGAGAGCTTCTGGGATAGCTGGGTCACAGATTCACCTTTCTACTCTAGTTCGTTTGAAGGTGGATCCCATTATGGTTTTAGCCTTTATGCCCCCGAAGGTATAGAAGAATTAGAGCACCTGAGTCCAGAGGACGTCAAACGCTGGATTCGTCAGCATGGCATCACCATGAGTTTCGGGATAGGGGAGCTTTCTACTGATAAGCTCCGCCTACGTTTTGATTATCGTTGGCAGCAAGAGACTGATAGTAACTTCATGTTGCAGATGCAGATCCCACTTCAATAACAACGCTATTTTCTTTGACTGTATTCAGCTAGAAAATACTATCAATTACCAAGCTTCTTGAAGGTATTCTTGTGCAAGTGAATGCAATTCGGCACTGTCGATTTGCATATCTTCCGCTATTTGATTCAACTTCTTTCCTGATCGTTTTTGTTTCACTGCGTCGATAAGAGTCATGCAGATCTCAAGTTTTTCTCGTTGAGCATCATCCATGGGGTGGTTTTTGTTACGGTGTAATACTTTTGTATTTGCAATTTCAGTTGAGTAATGTTCTGAAGGAGAATATTGCTGTACTGAAGTCGCGGCCAGAATATGGTGAAGCGTATTGAGTATAGAAACAACAAGAAGGTTCTTCTGACGCCCTTTTTGTTCATTTTGATCATTGGTTAATGCTTTCACTAACTCAGTGAGTAAAGGAGCTGAGTTTAAGCGTCCAGCGACAGTAGAAAACGTCAGCGGTGATCGTACAGATACGCGAATAGTTTGCCATTCAGACCCTGGCGTTATGATCAAGCTTTGAAGGCAGTCTTGGTTGATCCAAAACAAATCACCGGGTAGCAGAAGGTGATGTATTTTTCCGATCCGTACGATGAGCTCACCTTTTGTTGGGGAGATCAACGTATTGTAAGTTGCCTTCTTACGACCTGTGACAATTAACTTGTCAGTGGACTGAACTTGATGGTCAATAGTTTGCTGCATGTTATGGATCTACTAGTGAATAACGACGTTGCACATACTGCGCATTTATTGGTTTTACGTCAATAAAAAAGGGTCTAGGGCAGTGATTTTATTATTCGGCTAGGAGCACAATCGAGAGCTATTCATAATAGGGCTGATAATTGCTAACGTTGTGTTAATTTGGATGTTTTTAGATCTGGTTAGACCTCCAACCAATCGAATTGGATAAAATGAATACTGATTCCTCTGTCGTTACTGCGTAAAATAGCGCCATCTAAGTAGTTTGAAGAATTAATGTGGAAAACGACATTTATAAGGACATTCGTCCATACAACGACAGTGAAGTGCAAGGTGCTTTACAGCGACTCATCCAAGATGATGAATTTATTACGGCGATAATACATTATCGTTTCTCTAAATTACCAAGAGTTATTGCACGTTTATTAAAACCCATTTTAAAAGCGATACTGACTCGTCGTTGGTCAAAGATTGAATCCGTGGAAGATGTTCAGCGTCATATTGCTTCCTATATGGCACAAGCCATCTCTGGATCAAGTGAAGGCGTGAGCAGCAGTGGGTTGAGTAAGCTCGATCCAAAGCAAAGTTATCTCTTTGTATCCAATCACCGTGATATTGCAATGGATCCTGCAGTAGTCAACTGGTGCCTTCATTCAGCAGGTTACAATACAACCAGAATTGCTATTGGTGATAACTTATTAAAAAAACCGTGTGCTACGGAATTAATGAGACTCAATAAGAGTTTTATTGTGAAGAGGGCGATTAAAGCGCCTCGAGAGCTAATGAAAGCGGTTACTCAACTTTCTGGTTATATTCAATACTCTCTAAAAGAAGAAAACACCTCTATTTGGATTGCACAAAAAGAGGGGCGAGCGAAAGATGGTGATGATCGTACTGATCCTGCCATTCTTAAAATGTTCCATATGCAAGGCCGTAAAGAAAAATTGGGCTTTAGCGAATATATGCGCTCTCTCAATATTGTACCGGTCAGCATTAGTTATGAAAATGATCCTTGTGATTATGCTAAAGCTAACGAATTAGTCGCTAAAGAGCAAAATGGTCATTATCAAAAAAGTGAATTTGAAGATATAGACAGTATCGTAAAAGGGATCGTTGGTGAAAAACGTCGAATTCATGTTGCATTTGGTGACGTTGTCACAGAAAGCTATGAGACACCAGAGCAGCTAGCACTGGAAATCGATCGTCAAATCTACGAAAACTATCAGTTGTTCCCTGTCAACTATATTGCAGCAGATAAGAATCATGACAGTGTCACGAAGATCGAGCGAGACAAGTTTGATCTGAAGCTCGGCGCTATTGATCAAGCAGTTGCGGCAGTGATCAAAAGTATGTACGCGATGCCCGTCGTTAAACAAGGTGTTGATCGCTAATCTTCCTAAAGCTATCGATATTCCCTAATTACGATTTTAAATTAGGCTTAATGAGTAAGAAAAAGCGATTTCTATGCTTCTATGGTAATTAAAACCATTATCAGACGGAAATCGCTTAATCTTAATTACTTTTGGAGTCGTGTAGCTTATTTGTTGCTGCTTTTCATCCATTTTGAATTGTATTGCATATTTTCCATTGTAAAATCAATGAATTTTCTTACCTTTGGAGCAAGGTGCTTTCTTCTTGGGAAGACAGCATAAAAGGGAAGCTGAAGTGTTGGCTTCCAATCTGGGAGTAGCTGTACAAGTTCACCTCGAAGTACTTCTTGATGCAGCAGATAGGTTGCAACATAAGCAATACCAAGCCCGGCTTTACAAGCATCAACAATAGCGGGAGCATTATCAATCCTTAAGTCACCTCGAACTTTCACATCGGAAACAGTGTCTCCGTTTTCGAAGGACCAACTCTCAAAACTACGATCTGCTGCTTTATAGGTAATACAGTTATGTTGCTTTAATGACTCTGGCGTGGTGACTTCACCGTAACGGTTGATATATTCAGGACTTGCCACAAGCATAAACTCGCAATCGTATATCTTTTTTGCGACCATCGATTCTGGTATCTGATGATGCGCTGCAAGCCAGCAGTCGTAGCCTTCTTCGAGTAGGTTAGGGCGATGATCAAAAAGGGTCAATTCAATTTTTAGGTGCGGGTACTCAGCCTTAAAGTCCGCAAGTAATGCTGAAATAAATGGGGTACCTAATGACAAGCCAGCAGCTAGTCGTAGTACACCACTGACTTCATTTTTATACCCAGCCACAAGTGCTTCGGCATCTTCCACATTCCTAATGAGTTTGTCACCATACTCGGCAAACTGTAGGCCTATCTCTGTGAATGAGACTACCCGAGTACTTCTTTGGACAAGTTGGCATCCTAGTCGATCTTCAAGCGCACTAATTTGTTTACTGACGTGTGATTTTGAAATGCCCAATTTCTCAGCTGTTCTTGTGAAGTTTTCTTCATGGGCGAGGGTTGCCAATATCACCATCTGTTGCAGATTATCCAGCATGAGTCCTTTTTCCTTTGCTTACCTTATCAATTAATCATCCCAGAAGAATTAACCAATACAGTGTAAGTGTTCACTAACTTCAGAATAAAGTTATTTTACAGTGACTTAGTGTTGTGGTTTTTGTATGGAAACAATATTATCACGCTTATTCAGTAAACTATAGGTGTGACAGCTTATTATGTGGTTGAACATCTATAAATTAATGTCAATAATGAATTCAATTGATATAAACGATTTCATTCATAATGAAGGGAGGGATATTCTATGAATTGATTTTTAGGAGATTAAGCATGTCTGTATTTTTGCAGTTTTTTTTATTGGGTCTTTATAGCTTTGGGGGACCAGCAGCACACATTGGTTTTTTTCAGCGAGAGTTTGTTGAAAAGCGTGATTGGTTAAAACAGGAAACATTTACTCAAGCTGTCGCTTTGTGTCAATTTCTTCCTGGTCCAGCGAGTAGCCAACTTGGTATGTTTATCGGTTATAAGAAAGGGGGGTATTTCGGGGCGTTTTTGGCATTTCTTGGCTTTACATTACCATCGTTTTTACTATTAACATTCTTATCTGTTGCTGCATCGGGAGGTCTTAGTCACCTCACTGCTGTTGCTTTGTTTATTGATGCTGCAAAATGGTTGGCGTTGGTTGTTGTGTTGGATGCTGTGTGGGGAATGGGAAAGAAGAATATTCAGACTCGTATTCATTGGGTTATATTTGTTCTTACAGCATTTTGGCTTACTGTAACCTCTGGATTATTAGCACAAGTGATACCTATTATCGTCGTCGCTACTATTGGTTACCTCGTCACAAATTCGCAAGAAACGGTTAGTGATGAGAAACATTACAAGGCGTGGAATCCCAATTATTACTTACTGACAACCTTTTTTATCCTTCTTATTACGTTACCGTTATTGGGTAATAGCCACTCACTTATCAATCTGTTTAATATCTTTTATCAAGCGGGTAGCTTTGTTTTTGGAGGAGGCCATGTTGTCTTACCCTTATTAGAGCCAATGCTTGATGGTTTAGTGACAGAAGAAGCATTTATTTCTGGTTATGCCGCTGCGCAATTGGTTCCTGGCCCTATGTTTACCATGGCGAGTTATATTGGTGCGAGTGCGATGCCAAACAGTCCAATGACAGCGAGTTTACTGGCAACAGTAGCAGTATTTTTACCAGGTGCTCTATTGTTGTTTGCAATGATTCCTACTTGGGACAAGTTAATGGCCCACGCAAGACTAAAAGTGGCTATCAATTGGGTCAATGCCACTGTTGTTGCACTTTTGGCAGTTGCTTTAGTGAACCCTATTGCGATTTCAGCGATCAGTGACTGGAAAGATGTTGTTGGCTGTATTATTGGATGGATTGCATTGAAATATGCAAAATTCCCTGTTTGGTTGGTTATTATTGTTCTGTTTGCAGTGAGGTTCCTGCTAACAGTGATTTAGACTGTTTAATGATGTCCACTTTCATAGCCGTAATGCCTGAGGTGAGGGTGGGCAGCTTGCTTAGAATAGTATGATCGACGCTGATCGTACAGGATCGTGGTTAAGTTATGATGGTGGCAGACAACTCGCTGAATATCGACGGTAGATAACAAGCCTATAAGATTGATAAGATGAAGCATTTCTCTAATTTGGTTTTCTTTGCTGCTGTAGTAATTCGTAGAAATAGCGACGGAGTTTTGGTGCTTTTGTGTAAGCTGTTTCAGGGTGTAACAAGCTTGTTGAAATTGCGTGCTGGGATCTGAGTAGGCACTAAAAAGTGTGCAGAAGATCATAGGGCGCTGATATAACGTATAGGTGATTTCTATCGTTTTATTACTCATAAAGCCCTCCCTAAATCATTAGTGTTGTTCTGATGTTAAGTTTATGTTTTTATCCAATATATTGTTTCGATCTCCATCCCGATTATGATGACCTCAATCGCCAATCATCAAGAGTGTATAGATGCTCACTTTTTCAGATATCAAAGCCTATAAATGCACTACTCATTTCACAAAAATAAATCAATTTACTGTGAATTTTTTGATCTGTATTTAGTTTGAAGTGACTATTCCTGTTAAAATATTCATATGATGAATTTGTAATAGGAGGTAATGATGATGGAATTGGCTCTAGTGATTGTATTTATCGTGGGTGCTGTTGCGGTTGTTGTTAAAGAACGTCGCCAAGCTAGACATTCTTGAGCAGAATGGCAGCGGCTTTCGTGAGGTGTAGAAATCGGCGAAAGTTAATGCAACTAAGCCCATATCGAATACACTTGAATGACGGCAGAAATTTCAAGGTTTTCTGAGCTACATGCGCCTTGAGATAGTGTACTCTTGACTTAGCACATCACTTTACGTAGTCGTCGCGATATCCCCCTCGCTAAATATTGCGACGGACGACGCCATCTAATCGTTGGGAAATCGCTATGGTAGGGCTGCTCTTTATCGCTAAGCTACCTAACGATGACCCAAGGTATGACTCAATGAACTCATTATAGTGTTGCTAAACTCGCTCTAATTTCGTTCGCTGCATCACTGTAATAAGCTTCAGCAGCTTCCTGTAACTTTGTCGATTTTAGTAAATGAAGTGCTGTTTCTGGCTTCGATGGCAAAGCTGCAAGCATTTCAAGTAGTCCTATTCGATTATTACAGAGTAAGAGTACGTCACAACCTGCTTCTAAGGCTTTTATGGCACGTTCGCCATAATTTCCCATGACATCAGCTCCCTTCATATTAAGGTCATCAGAAAAAATGATCCCTTTATAATTTAGCTTTTCCCTTAAGATCGACTGAAGCCAGTAGGGCGATCCGCTTGCTGGTAAAGGATCGTGTGCACTATAGATTACGTGAGCAGGCATAATGGCATCTAATAGATTTTTATTGATTAGGCTTTCGAAAATGGCCATATCGTTGCTTTGTATATCTTTTCTGTTATCAATGGGGGTTTCTAAATGAGAGTCTTGCAAAACTCCGCCATGGCCAGGGAAGTGCTTACCGGTTGTAGACATCCCTGCATGTTTCATTCCTAGAGAGAATTGCTCTGCATACTTCTCGACATCCTCTTTGGTTTTTCCAAATGAACGGTCACCGATGGCTGCACATTGTTCCCCAATATCGAGCACGGGCGCAAAGCTGAAGTCAACACCAGCAGCAAGGAGCTCTGTAGCCATTAACCAGCCTGCTTGAAACGCGAGCCTTTCACCATTCTTTTTATGTTGATAGGTATTTGCTGCAGGTATTTGAGTAAAGCCATCCCTAAAGCGCTGAACGCGTCCACCTTCTTGATCAACGCAGATAACCAGTGGCGTTGACCGTACTTTTCTGATCGATGTGGTAAGTGCTTTGAGTTGTTCGAGGCTTTCGTAATTGCGGCTAAATAGAATCACGCCACCAACGTTAGGATTTTGTAACAACGTCACGTCTTCTTTTTGGAGGGATAATCCCTCGATGTCGATAATGACAGGCCCCATAGTATCTCCAAATAGCGTTAAGGGTGGTAAAGCGCACCTAGAATTGCACCTTGTGATGCACCGGTAACTTCAGTGCTGTTACCTTGTAACTTATTTACACGGCGATGTGCAAGCCATGCAAATGCTCCAGCTTCAACGAAGTCGGGGTCAAGTGAGTATTGACTTGAGTCTACCACGTTGGTTGAAGGAAGTTCATTTGATAACATTCTCATTATCAGTGGGTTATGACAGCCTCCGCCACACACAATTACTTCGTCTGTTAACTTGGGTAGTGATTGAATAATCGTAGTTGCAGTGAGTTGGCAAAGTGTCGCCTGAACGTCGGCAGGTGAGCCAATTTTGATATTGAACTGTTTGAATTTATCATCTAGCCACTGCGCATTGAAGTACTCTCTGCCTGTACTTTTGGGGGCTGGCTGTTTGAAGTAAGGATCACTGAGTAATGCATGAAGTAACTTTTTATTAACGTTACCCTGTAATGCAAATTCAGCATTATGATCGTATTTTTTTTGCAGATGACGAGCGACCCATAAGTCTAATAAGGTGTTGCCTGGACCTGTATCAAAGCCATACACGGGGTTAATTTTCTCCATGACCGAAATATTCGAGATGCCTCCAATATTGACAGCAACAACGGTTTTTTTGTTGTCCCTAAACAGCGCGTCATGAAACGCAGGCACAAGAGGTGCTCCCTGGCCACCATAGGCCATATCCATTCTGCGTATATCTCCAACAACTGGGATCTGAGTGTTAGCAGCGAGTAAATTGTTGTCGCCAATTTGCATTGTGAACGGATAGGGTTGTGTCGGTTGATGCCATACGGTTTGACCGTGGCAACCTATTGCAATGATCTCTTTTGAATCAACATTTATATCGGTTAACCACTGGTTAATCTTCTTCGCGTAGAATTGACCCAACTGATGTTCACATTGACCTAAATCAGCGAGTGAGACATGACCAGAGGTGATCATCTTTAAGAGTGATTGCCGTAAGGGTTCAGGATAACAGTCTGATGCCGTGTGTTTAACCTGAAAATTGTTGGCGGATATTTGAGCTAAGACGAGATCGACTCCATCAAGGCTTGTTCCGGTCATGACACCAATAAAGTATCCGTTCATCATAGGATTATATCTCACTTACGGGATCGGTAGTGTTTATATATGGCATCGAACATTATGTTTAATAAATGTAAGTACCTTAATCTTTTATTGTTCTCATTCAGCTTACATTTACAAGTGAATGTTAATTTCTTCATGTCAATTATTAGGCTACTTTATCGTAGAAAGGGCTATTCGTGAAATATTCAAAACTCTCTATTGCATTGATTACCGGGCTTTTGCTTGCTGGCTGCAATGATTCTCAACAGAGCGCTCAAATGCCGTTGCTCTCCGTAACAGCTGTTGAAGCTACCGCAGTTCCATATAACCATCAAGTCACATATTCAGGACGACTGGAAGCACAAGAAGACGTTACCATTTCTGCGCAGGTTTCAGGATACCTTAAGTCCCGTCATTTCATCGAAGGTGATTATGTTGAGAAGGGGCAACTCCTGTTTCAACTTGACCCAGCCATTTATGAAACGCAAGTTGCGATTTCTTCAGCATCTTTAGCACAAACTGAATCCGCGCTTGAACTCGCAAAAGTGGATTGGAGTAGAGCACAAGAACTACTACCTAAAGGAAGTATTAGTCGTTCTGAATATGATCGTATTTCTGCCGCTCGTAGCCAAGCTGAATCTCAAGTTGCATCTGCTAAAGCAGCGCTTCAAGGTGCTGAACTCAACCTAGAATATACCCAAATCAAAGCGCCTATTGGCGGACGAATTAGTCGAAGCTCAGCGAGTTTAGGGGACTTAATTGCACCCGCATCAGGCCCATTAGCGACGTTAGTTAGCGTCGATCCTATTGATGTTCAGTTCGCTATTAGTGAGCGTGAAGTATATCAATTTGCCATGAATGTAGAGAACCCAGAAGGCTCTGGTGACAACGTCACGGTATTGTTAGGCCTTGGTTCAGATGCCACTTATTCAGATCCAGGAAAGATTACTTACGTTTCAAACCGAATCGATCGTGCTACAGGCACACTGGAAATGCGTGCGCAGTTCCCTAATGCCAATGGATTTTTGCTTCCTGGGCAATATGCGGATGTAACATTACAAAGATCAGATACAACAGAAGTTGTCGTTGTTCCTCGTCGTTCTGTTCAAACTGACATTGCTGGTGATTTCGTGATGACGGTTGGTGATGACAATGTCGTAGACCGTAACAGTGTCACGTTAGGTGCTGATCTGGGCTCAGACATCATTGTTAAAGGCGTCGACGAAGGGGTTAAGGTGCTAACGACGGGTCTGCAGCGTGTTCGCCCTGGCTTAGAAGTTAATGTTCAAGTCGTCAACGAAGAGTAATTGATTATGCTTAGTCGATTTTTTATCCAACGACCTAAGTTTGCGTTGGTTATCGCGATAGTTATTTCGCTAGCCGGTATTATTAGCTTTCTAAATTTACCGGTAACGGAGTATCCAAAAGTGAGTCCTCCGACGGTATCCGTATCTGCTTATTATACGGGTGCGAGTGCTGAAACTGTCGAAGAAGCGGTTGCTGAACCGTTAGAATCAGCGGTAAACGGCGTAGAAAACATGCTTTACATGTCTTCTAAGAGTGCCAATGATGGCTCTTATAGCTTGAGTGTCACCTTTGATATTGGAACAGATCCTGATCAAGCCCAAGTTAATGTTCAAAACCGAGTTCAGTCTGCACTAGCAAAGCTACCGCAAGCGGTACGTGATGTTGGCGTTACCGTTCGTAAATCATCTCCAGATATTTTGATGGTACTCAATGTCTATGATGAGAATAATGTTTACGACGAAAAGTTCCTCAATAACTATTTGGCGATCAACGTTAAAGATAGCTTATCGCGTATTAAAGGTATCAGTGATGTATTTGTTGTCGGTGGCGGTGAGTTCGCCATGCGAGTTTGGATTGATCCAGATAAGTTAGCTCAGCTAGAAATGACGTCTTCTGATGTGAGCAACGCGCTACGTGAGCAGAATGTTCAGGTCGCGACGGGGTCAGTGGGTGCTGCACCATCTTCATCAGTGCGTGACGTTCAGTTCAATTTGGTGACGAAAGGCCGTTTGGAGTCAGTCTCTGAGTTTGAAAATGTGGTCTTGCGTGCGAACAATGATGGCTCAATGGTACGGGTTAAAGATGTTGGCCGTGTTGAGCTTGGGCAACGCTTCTATACTGGTAAGAGTTCGTTTAACGATCGTCCAGCCAGTGTTGTTATTCTAACGCTGCAATCTGATGCCAATGCCTTGGAGTCTGGTCAGCTAGTGATGGAGCGCTTAAGTGAGCTCAAACAGATCATGCCAGAGGGGATGGCTTACGACACCAGTTATGATACAACGACGTTTGTTGCTGAATCCATTAAGGGAGTCGTGATCACGCTAATCCAAGCGATTATTCTTGTGATTGCAGTGACGTACTTATTCTTAGGTAGCGCTCGTGCGACATTGATCCCGGTGGTTGCGATTCCGGTTTCTCTTATCGGTACATTTGCGTTCATGACGATCGCTGGCTTCACCATTAACACGATTACTTTGTTCGGTTTGATTTTAGCGATTGGTATTGTTGTGGATGATGCCATTCTGGTTATCGAAAATGTCGATACCATTATGCATAAGAACCCTGACATAACACCTCGCCAAGCAACATTGTTGGCAATGAAGGAAGTGACAGGACCAATCATTACCTCAACGCTGGTATTGCTTGCCGTCTTTATCCCTGTTTCATTGCTACCTGGTATTACCGGGATCATGTATCAACAGTTTGCATTAACGATCTGTATTTCTGTTTGTCTGTCATCTGTCAATGCTTTAACACTTTCTCCAGCTCTTTGTTCCCTCGTGCTTAAACGCGGCGCAAAAGATGCAGGTTGGTTTAAAGCGTTTAACCGTGGCCTTGATAAAGTAACGAATCGCTATGGGCAGCTTGCGGGTGTGCTCGTGCGTAAAAGTGCAATGTTATTGGCGGTTTTTGTCATTGCTGCAGGTTCTGCAGGATGGCTAGCACAGAACACTTCGTCAGGCTTTGTTCCTCAAGAAGACAAAGGTATCTTATTGGTTAACGTTCAGTTGCCTGACTCCGCAACGTTGTCACGAACAATTGAGGTAACCGAGAAGCTACGAGATATTGTTTCTCAAGAGCCTGGTGTTGAAAATATGACAATTGCGGACGGTTATGCATTCATGACCGGTGCTGCACAATCGAATGGTGCTTCACTGTTCATTAAATTGAAAGATTGGGATACACGTTTGGCTATGGATGGTGACCATAGCTCTAATGCGATTGCTCAGCGTTTAAACATACGTGCCATGATGGAAGTGCCTGAAGCTTCTGTGTTCGCGATGGGGCCGCCTGCGGTTCCGGGAATGGGTGCTACATCGGGTTTCCAATTTGTGTTGGAAGACACCATGGGTCGTTCTCGTTCTGATCTGGCTGATGTGTCTAATGCATTGATCGCTGAAGCGATGCAGCAACCTGAAATTGTGTCAGCCTTTACAACGTTCCGAGCAAACGTTCCTCACTACTATGTGGATGTTGATCGTGAAAAAGTGAAGCAGCTAGGTATTCCGCTGTCGGACGTTTTTGCGACATTGTCTGCTAACCTTGGTGGTCAATACGTGAATGACTTTAGCCTGTTTGGTAAGAGCTTCCGTGTGACGATGCAAGCAGAAGATTGGGCGCGTGGGAGCATTGATGATCTGCAGCGCTTCCATGTACGCTCTGCGAGTGGTGACATGGTGCCTTTAAGTACACTCATTAGCACCGAGCAAGTTTTCGAACCTGATGTAGCATGGCGTTATAATATGTATCGTTCTGTTGTGATTAACGGTACTGCTGCTGAAGGTTACTCGTCCGGTGATGCGATCGCTGCAATGGAACGCGTTGCTGCAAATTTACCAAACGGCTATCAATATGAGTGGACAGGGCTTGCCTATCAAGAGAAGTTGGCAGGTAATCAGGCGATTATTGCTTTCGGGCTTGCATTGGTCTTTATCTATCTGTTCTTAGTTGCACAGTATGAAAGTTGGGCGATTCCGTTGGCGATTATTCTCGTCGTACCATTGGCAACACTCGGTTCTTTTGTTGCGTTGAATTTAACCGGTACTGAATTGAATTTATACGCGCAAATTGGTTTGGTTATACTCATCGCCATCGCTGCGAAGAATGCGATACTGATTGTTGAATTTGCTAAGAACGAACGAGAACAAAAAGAGTGTTCTATTTCTGAGGCTGCAGTTCGCGGCGGTAAGCAACGTTTCCGTGCGGTGAACATGACATCTTGGTCATTCATCCTTGGTATTATTCCACTGATTTTTGCATCGGGAGCGGGTAGTGTTAGTCAAAACTCGTTAGGTATTTCATTAACAGGTGGTCTGCTGTTCGTATTGATTGCCGGTACAATGTTAATACCAGGGTTCTTTGCACTGGTTCAGCGACGCCGTGAGAAACATCATGGTGGTTCAACAAAGCTGATCGAACTTGATGATGAGTAACTAGGCTTTGTTAGGATGCTGGGACTACCGCTATTCGAAGTTATCTTATAGCTACTTAGCTACTTAGCTACTTAGCTACTTAGCTACTTAGCTACTTAGCTACTTAGCTACTTAGTTAATCGACTAGCGATCTAGTGAGAAAATAACGAAAGCTAATGAAAAAAGGGAGGCCTAATGGCTTCCCTTTTTTATTCCACTTTTTCTGTTGACGACAAGCTTGCTCTAGTAAGGGGTCACCTTCATTGAAGGAGGTCAGTTCTAATGCTGACTCAGAGGCGCCAAAAAACGGAGAGTGAACCATTGTTATTGAGTGAATGCCTATCTTCTTCAAACTCTTTGGTGGAAGTGTGGAGAGATAAGCTCGCCCCCCAGCGCGGCTGGTAATAGACGAAACCCACCACTGAGCTGATCTGTCTGTGCTCAATGTTGATGGAGTAGCTTGGATCAGGACGATCTCCAGTGATAGTAATATCATTGAAGCGGTATCTCGCTTCTAACCCCATATACATAAAGCTACCTGCAGGGCTTGTGGCTAAAAAGCCTGTCTCAACGTACCTTCCTGGCATCGTACCCACTGCGCCGTAGGTTTGTGATAGTGAGCTCCCAAACCTTAGCATACCGCCAACCGCAGCTTCAGAGCGATAATTCCCGGCATTTGCTCGGCCAATTGCACCAAACTCTATGTCGAGGCCATTTAAAAATTCGTTGCGGAGCAAGGCCTGATGTCGTTCATAGCCGAATTGAAATAAGAAGGTGTTATCGATCTGATATTCCCAACCATTGGGGTCATCAGAACCAATAATGCTGTGTAACCAACGCTGACCATCTTTTGCAAGTGATGCCGGACCAATAATACCTATCAGCCCTTGGAATTTGTCAGCGTGCATAGCCGTATATTGATATACCTGTGTGTCAAACATCATGGTGCCGGCGTAAGGGCGTTCATTGGGTTGAGGCTCAACGATCTCGATATCTGAAGGCGTCCATATTTGCTGACTTAGGCGCATAGACCAGCCTTGCTTTGTGCCATCTTGTAAAAGTAATTCTGCGGGTATTTGAATGAGTGGTGGTGCATTGGTGGCTAATGAAGGACTAATCGCTGAATGAAGTTCAAGGAACAGACCACTTGAGTAATTGCGATCTGTACCGACAATGCCATCATTATCATGGGAGAAGGTGATACTCCCCATGTTATAGGCTTGTACAGGCATATGGATAGCAAGCAGCGCTGCAATCCCCCATGGCGTAAACTTCATATTGCTTCCTTTCTTGTGCATTCGATCTGTGAATCGCGGTGTAACCATTGCATGGTATTTGGCATTTGTCTCTGAACGGTGTTAATTGTTAGTCGATAACTATTTTTGAAACTCTCTGTTAGATTTGTTTATTTTTTCAATCTTAGGATAGTGCAAAGCGTATCGAATCAGCGTCAAATGAAATTTAGTGTCATTATTTATAAGGTAGGTAAATACTATGCGCTCATAATATTCACTGCGCTCATAATATTCACTGCGTTCATTCTGGTTTTTGCGGATAATGGGGTGACTTCTCATCCTATCAATGAATTGAGAGTACATGCATTTTTAGATAATTTACAGTATCTTAATTCGAGTTATCTTCAAAGGAATGGTCAATGTCTCAATTAGCACTTTCAAATGCTTTAGTTTCTGTTGAATGGTTACAAGAGCACCTATCAAACCCTCAACTTGTCGTGTTGGATGCGTCTTGGTTTATGCTCGGTAGTGAGCGATCCCCGCAAGAAGAGTATCGCTCTGCGCGTATCCCTACGGCCCTGTTCTTTGACTTTGATGGTGAAATTAAGGATAAGCATTCGGCACTACCACATATGCTACCGACGGCTGATGACTTCGCAGAATCAGTTTCTCAGTTGGGGATATCGAATGAGCATACACTTGTCGTTTATGACAGTGTCGGTGTTTTCTCATCGCCAAGAGTTTGGTGGATGTTTAAAGCGATGGGGCATCGTAATATTGCAGTACTCGATGGCGGATTACCCGCATGGAAAGCAGCAGGTTATGCTCTAGAGTCGGGTGATTTGCGTTCTTTACCAGAGACTACCCGAGCGATGCCGCGTTATGTTGCACAGTTTCAGGATGAGTGGGTGATTGATGGTGACTCACTAAAAGATATTCTGGATGATGAATCTGTTTCGGTGCTAGACGCGCGGCCTTCCGATCGGTTCTACGGGCGCGTGCCAGAACCAAGAAAAGGTATTAGAAGTGGGCATATGCCAGGGGCAAAAAATTTGCCTTTCGCACAGTTAGTGAAAGATGGAAAAATGGTCGATGCTGAGAAGCTTGCAATGCGTTTTGGTGCTGTCAGTGACCGTGATGATACGTTAATCATGAGCTGTGGCTCTGGTATTACAGCATGCATTTTAGCGCTAGGCGCGTCGCTAGTGGGGTATGAGCATTTCCGTGTTTATGATGGCTCATGGACAGAGTGGGGAGGCTGCAAGCATTACCCTGTCACGCTTGACTAGTTTATTATCTATCAATCATTAAACAATAATTAAGAAAAAGCGACTTATCAGAAGTCGCTTTTGTTCCGAGTCATATATACCGGCTCTAAAATATGTTTATCACAGAAGATGAACCGATTTGGTCTCTATTTTACGTTAATGTAACCGAGATCTTTAACGATGGTTTGACCTTGTTCTGAAAGGACAAAATGAATAAATGCTTGTGCCTCAGCACTGATTTCGCCATCTTTATGCATGATAACAAAAGGGCGTGATAGTGAGTATTTTCCATTTCGCACGTTCTCTTCGCTCGCTTCGATGCCAGCAAAATCAATGGCTTTGATTGAGGCATCAACACTGCCTAGTGAGGCGTAACCAATAGCATGGCTATTATGATTGACCAATGTTTTTACCATGCTATTTGCATTGGCAACCAGAACGTGGCGGCTGATATCTGATACTGTTTCGCCGTTAATACTTTGAAGAAGGTCAACATTTGATTCGAACGAGAATCGAGTGCCAGAGGCATTTTCACGGCTAACCACTGCCATGAGCGAGTCTTCACCACCCACTTGGTTCCAGTTAGTTACTCTGCGCTGATAGATATCTTTAACTTGAGAGGCAGAAAGATTCTCTATCGGATTTGATGGGTGAACAACAACAGCAATAGCATCTTGTGCGATTTCAATGAGTTTTAGATTAGGGGATGCTTCTTCTTCTTTAAGATAACGAGAGCTCATGCCAAGCTCCGTTGCCCCATTTTTAACCGCGACAATACCTGCTGATGAACCCGTGCCATGAACCGCAATAAACGTTTCATCTTGCTGTGCGTTGTAAGTTTCTGCCAATACTTCCATGACACGGCTAACGGATGTTGAGCCAGAAATTGATACAGTTTGAGTAGCAGCAAACGCGTTAAAGCTAATGAAGCTTGTTAGCGCCAACATTGCTGTAGTTTTACTTAGCATTATGTTCTCCGAAGTAGTCAATAAAACGAACACCCTTACATCACCCCGCACATCAATTGCTCCGATGTGACAATTAGGAATCTGACATGTATCCGTCGTGTAATCTGGGCGTGTGTTTATGGTGTTATCTAGCGATTGTATGACACTTACATGACAGTTTTACGAATGGATATATCTGTTGCGTTAAATTGTGATGCACCTTTCAATACTTGTGCTCTAAGGGTGAAGGTGATCTTTTCGCTGCCACTGATTTGTTTCTGCTAAGGATGAAAGTAGTTCAATATCTTGTTGAGTCTGCTGCTGTAGCCAAGCGAGAAGATCCTCAATAATAGGGCTTTTCACAGCACAGTGGCAGAAGTATTGCCAAGCACTTGAGTGCACTTCAGTATTAGGAGGGCACTGAATAAAGCCTTGCTCTAATTCTGGAAGGACGAGTAGCAGATCCGTGACGGTTGCACCTTGACCAGAAAGGCAAGCGCTTAATGCCATATCAAGGGTTGAGAAAGTGGTATTTTTAACCGTTGGTATATCGGGTACTTGCGTTTGATAAAGCCACTCTTGCCAATCATGGTGATCAATCGTTGAGTGAAGTCGTGGCATGGATAAGATGGCACTCATATCAAACTGCGTATTTGTTAAGGCACGAGAGCAAACTGGTGCCATGTATTCTTGGCGTAAAAAATAAATATTAGCAAGGTGCTGTACTTTATTGGTCCCGTGGAGGGAGTGATAAAGTTCAGGGCGACGGGTATTAAATACGAGCAGGTCATAATCAGCATTTTTTACGTTTTTATATTGACTATGTTCTTGTCCAAAGTCTTCTTCCATTGTAGGGACGATGACAATTTCATGATCAGGATAACGAGCGTTGAGCACATGCAATTTGGGAATGAGCCAACGAATCGCAAAGCTCATCGCCGCCTTGATGACAATTTTACTTTCAGTGACCTTCTCCCAGTCTGCTATGAGATTTTCGGTATTGGCATAATGGTGACGTAAAAGCTTGGCAAGGGCTTCGCCTTTTTGTGTCAGGGTGATGGATCGATGGTGACGAATAACAAGCGTAGTATTGAGATCGGCTTCTAATTGTTTAATTTGCCGACTGACAGCACTTTGCGTGACGTTCAGTTCATCAGCAGCGTGGGTAAAACTCATCCAACGAGCCACTGCTTCAAATGCTTTAAATCCGTTGTGAGAGTGGGGCAAGTGCGGGTAAGGGGTCATTCATTGTTCTCATGAGTTTTTAGAATGACAGAGTCCCATAAATATTAATTGAATGCCAGCCATCAAAAGCGTACTTTTGCAGCATCTACTTTTGAGGTCTTCATGAAAAAGCTACTTTCGCTCTCTTTTCCCTTAATCATTTCTCAGCTTGTTGCTGTCGCTCTCGTTTTTACCGATGTTTGGATGATGTCACGCCTCAGCGTGGCAGATTTGGCCGCTGGTGGTTTAGGTGCATCTGTCTACAATTTTGTCTTTATTATCGCGGGTAGCACGGTTGGGTGTGTCGCTAACCTGATTGCTATCGCTTACGGCCAACGTGTTTCACGCCCAGCTTATGGTGATCAAAAAATCCGCCATGCGGTAAAAGGAGGGGTATTACTAACCCTGATCCTCAGTAGCTTGCTCACAATCTGTTTTAGCTTTATGCCGTTAATTCTTGAAAAAGCACAGCAACCTACAGAGGTGATTACTCTCGCGATGGAGTATGTAAACACTTTAAAGTGGGCGATGTTACCCACACTGTTTTTATTAGTGCTAAGGGGTTTAACGAGTGCCCTAGGAGATACACGGTCGATTATGATCATGTCTATCTCGACAATTATTCTTAATATCCCTATTAGTTACCTGCTTGCGTTTTCTTTTGAGCTTGGGCTCACTGGACTAGGGACTGGCACGGCAATCGCGGCGGCTATCTCTATGGTCGGATATGGATTTTGGGTATTTTCTCAGCCTAAATATCAAGTTTACGCACCTTGGCTAAAACGTGAGGAATATTCCTTCCGTTTGTTGCTTCCGTTGCTGGCTTTAGGTTTACCTATCGCAATCGCTGCATTATTAGAACACGGGCTTATTTATGGTGGGACGCTAATGGCAGGGATGTTAAGCGTCACAGCGTTGGCATTACATCAGGTGTTGCTGCAATGCTTAAGTTTTACATGGAGTATTAATTTTGGCTTCTGTCAGGCTGCAGCCATTCTTGTTGGGCGCGCTTATGGTGAAGGGGACCTAGGGCGCATTCGTCGCATAGCCGCTCACAGTTTTATCATCGTGACGCTCATTAGTGTGGTGCTTTCTGCGATATTTGTTGCTTGGCCTGAGTTCATTGCCGCTATCTTCCAACTCAGCGATGTGAGTGATGGCGTATCGATGACAGATTTACTGTCAGCTGTGCTTTGGGTTGTTGCGCTTTGCTTTGTTGTTGATGCATGGCAGTTGCTTGCGATCAATTTATTGCGTGGAATGAAGATTGTGATGAGACCTACCATTGTGACTGCGGTTGGATATTGGGTGTGTGGTATACCTGCGACATGGGTGCTTATGAACAGCTTTGGTCTTGCCGGTATTTGGGGAGGGATTGGTATCGGGTTAGGAATAACGGGTATCTTGCTTCTTATACAGACACTTCAAGCTATGTCACCGCACCGCTTGGATGTCAATTTGGCAAGTGGTATGTAATTAAAGATGATGGTCGCAGTGATCAATATAGGTGATCACTGCTGACGATAACCCCACTCTTTTTATATCCACCTTCTTACTTTATTGAGGTATTGAAGGTATGCGTGTCCAAACTTCTCTGTCAGCGCCTGTTCTTCAGGTTTGATCTGAAAATGTGTGATGTAAATAATAAAAATTGTCACGACGATCAATGATAGAGGAGATCTCAAGAATATCGCCCAGCTAACTAACCAGAGTACCAGGCAAAGGTACATTGGATTTCGTGTAAGTCGATAAACATGTGTTGTGACAAGCTGCTCACTCTTTTCAGGATGTCGAGGATCAACAGTTGTATGGTGCTTTCTCAATGACCATGTTGCGATGATCGCGATTAATACCCCAAGACTAAAGAGGGTACTGCCGATAACAACGGCAATGTTATTATCGACTTCCCAGCGAGGTGAGAACTTGTAGATACCATACATACAGGAAAGGGCAGCAACAAAAACGATAGGTGGCGGTATTTTTAAAGCCATATTCATGAGTGCTAATCCCTTCATTTAATCAAGTTGCAAGACGCTAAGACAGCGCCTGCCATTATGATGAAAGCAAAATAATGTCGTTGTATTCACCGAAGTCAGCTTCTTTATCACAATCTAGGTAAACATCATTAGGGTAGGCGATAAGTAGTTCATCCTCTGTTGGGGCGACAAAGCTCTTCGTTAGGCTATCCACTGTATTTAGCATAAAACACTCCTTGTGTTGGTCTTGTATATTGTTCATCCACGTGTTTGTTGTAACACTACTGGCAAGTCTGGTGCAGTGGGATACAATTTAATTGTGATGCTCATCACGCCAGATGGCTAATTATGACATCATGAATACGATTTAAACCTCCCGCAAAAAAAAGAGGTGTCGTATGGGGTTGTTGCTGTATTTCTAGAGAGGAACTCGGACCGAAATAGGGCAGTGATCAGAAATGACAAATCTTTCGATATCTTTCAAGGCGATCTGATATTGATTTATCGAGCCAAAGCGCTCTATTCGCATGCCTAAAGCTTTATCCGTGATAGCGTGATCGATGAGTTCATCGTATCGGACAAAGCCTCCACGTTTACTACGCGCATAACAGCTGGCGTTAAGTGGCTCTGTGAGCAAGTCAATATTGCTGTTGTGTATACGGTTTTCTTTCCAAGTGTAAAACCAGTCGTTGGCACTGAGCCGATGGTTGAAGTCTCCAATCATCATATAGTGTTGCTGCTGTTCTGTTTGGTGGTTTATCCATTCCGTCAGCACAGTAAACTGCTGCCGCAAGGTTGTGCATGCTTTTTTTCTCCGCTCCATATCGGTAAAGCATCCTGATTTAAGGTGAACGTTTAAAAGGTGTATTGGTTCTGGTGCATCAATAACGACATAGGTGCCGTTACGCAGTCCAGACGATGATGATAAGCGCGATAAATCTGGTTGGCGTGTCACCTCTATACCTTCCTTGATGGCAAAACCTGTGTATTGCTGGCTCTGTTTCGTTTCTCTTTGGTGGTTACCGCTCGCGCTTACCTCAGTAGGGAGTCGGGCAGACATATGAAGGGTATATTGGTTATCTGGCAGAATGCGTGTCAACACCTCCACGGAATCGACTTCTTGAAATGCCAATATGTCTGGTCTGAGTAGCTCGAGTGTCTGTTTGATCTTTTTAAAGTCGTTCTGCTGCCTATGTATTTTATCGTTTTTGGTCGATAGCCATTGCAGATTCCAACTGACAATCGTTAGCGTTTGAGCATAAATGACAGAGGGGAGCATACAAAGGCACACAATGAAGAGGCATCTTTTTACTTGCACGGAGTAGTAGACCTTACTGTTAGAAAAGCAAGCCTAAATTGTACGAGAACACTCATTGATAGGGTGAATGTATTTGTTTTAATTACCTTGGATGCGAGGTAAATCACATAATTTTTGGGATGAATGTCAACTTATAAATCACTCATTTTAGCTGATCTTTGGGTTGACTTTTTATGGAACAATTCGGCGAATTACGCTTCCTAATGACTCTGTGAAGCATATCGCTTGTTGACTGTTCTATCTTGAATAAATCATGATCGAGATCAATGTTTCTGAAGCTGAATTCTCGCTTAATACCCACATATTGTACTTGCCGCTGTATTAGACCCTACATTTAGTGTTGTCTGTGACAGTGTCATGATTGTAAGTAAGGAGCCTTCTGTGAAACCGGTAGTGATTAAACGTGATGGATGTCGCGTCTCTTTTGATATCGCACGCATTCAACAAGCGGTACTCAGTGCAGCTGAAGCTGTAGAAAATATCGACAGCAATTATGCATTAGACGTTGCACACACCGTGTTCGCACAGTTTGAGCATGTTGAGCAGGTTGATATTCATCAAATTCAAGATGCTGTTGAAGATATCTTGATGACTGGCCCGCATCGCGAAGTCGCCCGTGCTTATATTGAATACCGTCACGACCGTGATTTAGCACGTGAAAAGAAGAGCCAGCTTAACAGTGATATTCGTGGTTTGATCGAACAAAGTAACGCAAGCTTACTCAACGAGAACGCGAATAAAGACAGTAAAGTGATCCCTACACAACGTGATCTGTTAGCGGGTATCGTTGCAAAACACTACGCGACTAAACACATTTTACCTCGTGATGTTGTACAGGCTCATGAGCGTGGCGAAATTCACTATCACGATCTAGATTACTCTCCGTTTTTCCCAATGTTTAACTGTATGCTGATCGATTTGAACGGCATGCTGACTCATGGTTTCAAAATGGGTAATGCTGAAATTGACACACCAAAGTCGATTTCAACGGCAACGGCTGTTACTGCACAGATTATCGCACAAGTTGCTAGCCATATTTACGGTGGCACAACGATCAACCGTATCGATGAAATTTTGGCTCCTTATGTCAAAGTGAGTTACGAAAAACACCTTACGGTTGCAAAAGAGTGGAATATTGCAGATGCCGAGACCTATGCGCTTTCATTAACTGAGAAAGAGTGTTACGACGCCTTCCAATCTCTAGAATATGAAGTAAATACGCTGCATACCGCGAATGGGCAAACACCTTTCGTGACATTTGGTTTCGGTCTGGGTACTTGTTGGGAATCTCGCCTGATTCAAGAATCTATCTTGAAAAACCGAATTGCAGGTTTGGGTAAAAATCGTAAAACAGCGGTATTCCCAAAACTTGTCTTCGCGATTAAAGATGGCTTGAACCACAAAGATAGCGATCCTAACTACGATATTAAGCGTTTAGCGCTTGAGTGTGCTTCTAAACGTATGTACCCCGATATCCTTAACTACGACCAAGTTGTTGAAGTGACGGGATCATTTAAAACCCCGATGGGCTGTCGTAGCTTCCTGTCTGCCTATGAAGAGAATGGCGAGCAGATCCACGACGGACGAAATAACATTGGCGTTGTGAGCTTAAACTTGCCACGTATCGCGATTGAAGCGAAAGGTAACGAAGCCGCGTTTTTTGCGCTTCTTGATGAGCGTTTAAAACTAGCACGTAAAGCATTGGATACACGTATCTCTCGTCTAGAAGGTGTGAAGGCTCGTGTGGCGCCTATCTTATATATGGAAGGTGCATGTGGCGTTCGTTTGAAAGCGGATGATGATGTTTCTGAGATCTTTAAGAACGGTCGTGCGTCAATCTCACTGGGTTACATTGGTCTTCACGAGACTATCAATGCGCTTTACGGTACTGATGAGCACGTATATGACTCAGAAGCACTGCGTGAGAAAGGCATTGAGATTGTTCGCCGCCTTCGTGCAGCAACAGATGCATGGAAAGACGAAACAGGTTATGGCTTTGGTTTGTACAGCACACCGAGTGAGAACTTATGTACGCGCTTTTGCAAAATTGATGCAACGAAATTTGGTGTTCTTGATGGTGTGACCGATAAAGGTTACTACACCAACAGTTTCCACCTAGATGTTGAAAAGCAAGTTAACCCTTACGATAAAATTGATTTCGAAATGGCTTATCCGCCTATCGCGAATGGTGGTTTCATTTGTTATGGCGAATATCCAAATATTCAGCACAACATTGAAGCGCTCGAGAACGTATGGGACTACAGCTACAGCCGCGTACCATACTACGGCACAAACACACCGATTGATGAATGTTACGAGTGTAACTTTACTGGTGAGTTCGAATGTACGAGCAAAGGCTTTACTTGTCCGAGCTGTGGTAATCACAACTCTGAAAAAGTGTCAGTAACACGTCGAGTTTGTGGCTACCTAGGCAGCCCAGATGCACGTCCATTTAACTTCGGTAAACAAGAAGAAGTGAAGCGTCGCGTTAAGCACATGTAGTCGAAATCACGCTATATTAAAAGAGTGTAACAAGAACAGCAGACACCGATGGGTCTGCTGTTTTTTCATCTAAGTCACCGTCTATGAGTACGTACTATGCATTACCATCATTATTATCCTGTTGATGTTATTAATGGGCCAGGTACACGATGCACCTTATTTGTTTCCGGCTGTGTTCATGCCTGTCGAGGTTGCTATAACAAAACGACCTGGCGTTTGGACTCTGGGCACCTATACACGCAAGAGCTTGAAGATCAGATCATTCGAGACCTCAACGATACACGAATCAAGCGTAGAGGTTTGTCACTCTCCGGTGGGGATCCCCTTCATCCAGCCAACGTCGATGACGTATTGCGACTGGTACAGCGTGTTAAGTCTGAGTGTGTAGGGAAAGATATCTGGTTATGGAGTGGGTATGTGCTGAGTGAGGTGACGCCAGCTCAACAAGCGGTATTAGACTGTGTCGATGTGCTGATAGACGGTAAATTTGAAGAGGATTTAAAAGATGCAAATCTCATTTGGCGTGGAAGTAGCAATCAAGTCATCCATCGCTTTAATGAAGAATAGCTTCAATGAAGATTAGTTAACTTTTTGGCCGTATTGTTGCCGACGGGTAGTGGTTATGCCAATACGGTCACTCACTTTGCCGTAATGCACGCGATCGACAAAACGATTATTGATATGATAATAATCTCGTTGCGTCGCTTCCTTCACCAATCCCACTTTTTCTAAAGCTCGCGCACTTGCGACGTTATTTCCCATAATATCTGCTGTTATCCGCTGAGCTTTAAGCTGGTGGAATAATATTTCCTGCATAGCAGAGATAAAGTAATGAATAATCCCTTTGCCTTGATAAGCCGGGTCGAGTAAGAATCCTAGTTCATAGATATTCGGGGCATTATCAGGTGGGACTGCAGTGCAGACACCAATGAGAGACTTACTGACGATTGAATTTTTCTCTTCGAGTAACCTCGGGCTCATTAATGGCCCCCCTTCATTCCTTTGCGAGGCGTAAGTTCCATTATCCATCCGCTTTTCATCGTGGCTAAAAATGGCGAAACTAAGTTGGTTAACGGTTTCATAACCCATCGTCAAATCATGTTCGTTCATAGCCGCAAGCATCGTGAAATAGCCCTCAAAGCGGCTCGGTTGAATGAGGTAACCGGGCAAAAGACGGTGTACAGCGGGTTGTTTTAATATTTCACTTAGCGGCTGAATCATCTCTGGAAGTAAAGGAGCTGTTGAGACTTTCGTATTGCCTAAGGGGAAAGGTTGAATATTGATATGGTGCATGATTTGTTGCTCTCTGATATTGAAGAAGTAGAGTGTCATGCTGAAAAGAGAGAAGAAACGGCGCTAATTGAGCGGTTAGCGAAACCCAAAGAACAAACATCTTACCCCTAAGAACCCGTTCAAGCTGGATAGCGGCTACAGTATCGAAATACCGACTAATTAGCGCCTATCATTAACAACTAATTCAAGGAGTTAATGACGAAAAGAAATATAACACAAGCTGAATGAGAGATCGACATTTGTGTTGAAGACGAAGAATAATGGTCACTATATCGATAAAGTATCCTCGTCACAGGCGTTTATTCTGCTCGTCTGATAAAAGTGTACCTGAACCTAACCTTAATAGGGTATATTTCTCGGCTTGTCTCGCATTAGTGAAACATCTCACCTATGCTCAAAAGAAATTATTAACAAAGTTGTTACTGATTTACATTGTAAAATCCAGCCAATGTAAACGTAGTTATATTGTCTCAACGTATTATCAGGGACGTATCCATGACCACACCCGTTTTAATTTGTGATGACTCTGCACTCGCTCGAAAGCAGATGGCTCGCTCTTTGCCTGCATCTCTTAATGCTGAGGTGACTTTTGCTCATCATGGTAAAGAGGCGATGGCATTAATGCATGCTCAGCGCTTCTCCATCATGTTTTTGGATCTCACGATGCCAGAGATGGATGGCTACCAAACCCTGGAAGCGATGCAGAGTGCAGGCATTGATCTGCCTGTTATTGTTGTTTCTGCTGATGTACAGCCCGAAGCGCAAAAACGCGTATTTGCCCTCGGCGCAAAAGGTTTTATCCGAAAACCCATTGATAAGCCTCAGCTGATCGAATTACTTAAAACATTAGTCTCGACACCTGAAGCTGATCTCGATGCCGTCATACGTCCAGTTGTGGTTCCAAAACTCAAGCGGCGTGATATTTACATGGAAGTCGCTAACGTTGCCATTGGACGAGCAGCAGATGCATTGGCACGTCACTTTGATGTGTTTGTAGAGCTACCGCTACCGAATGTTAATCTGTTTGAAGTGAGTGAGCTGCATATGACGATGCGGCACTTGGTTTCAAATGATGCCATGTCGGGCGTTTGCCAAGGTTTCTCCGGCGAGGGGATCGCGGGTGAAGCCCTCGTGTTATTAAGTGACGGTAGTGTCAATCAGCTTTCTGAGATCCTCAATTACCCTTCGAGTAAAGACTTTGATAACGAGTTAGAGCTCCTAATGGATATTAGTAACATTATGGTTGGATCTTTTTTACAAGGTATTGGTGAACAAGCAGCTGTTCGATTCTTCCAAAGCCATCCAGTTTTGCTCGGGCAACACGTTCCAGTAGAAGACTTGATTGAAAAAACGAGTGGAAACTGGCGTAAAACAATGACGTTTGAAGTCAGCTATGCCATTGAAAAAACAGAGATTAAGTGTGATTTGTTACTCATGTTTGTCGATGAGTCTCTACCGCTCCTCGATAATAAGCTCGCTTACCTTATGGAGGATCATTAATCATGCAGGCATTACCCGCTGAATTCGAGCAATTTCATTGGATGGTTGATATTGTCCAGCATGTTGATACAGGCTTAATTGTTGTCGATCGCGATTTTAATATCCATCTTTGGAATGGATTTATGGTTCACCATAGTGGTAAGCAGTCATTTGATGTGATGGGGAAATCACTGTTTGATTTGTTTCCAGAGATTGATAAAGAGTGGTTTATTGCGAAATCAAAGCCTGTTCTTGAGTTAGGGTGTCGCAGTTTTCTTATCTGGCGTCAGCGCCCATATCTATTTCGATGCCGTAATGTGAGGCCGATCACCCAGCAAGTTGAGTTCATGTATCAAAACGTCAGCTTAAACCCGATGAGAACAGTGACCGGTGAGATTAAGCATATGTTTATCGCGGTAGAAGATGCAACGGCAGAAGCCTTAGCTGAAGGAAAGTAATAGCCTCATTTCGTGACATTGCCTGTTTTTTTGTGAAGTTTTGTTGGATTTTGTAGCTAAAAAGTAAATTTATGCTATTAATTTAATATCTTGCGGGGGTATTTTGATTGTAGATATTTGATCTAAATGTTCAAATGTCAAAAAAAAGTATTATAATGCATACAGTTTGGTAGTCGTACGTATGTCGGTGATCATAATCATTATTTCTTGTAATGTGTGGTTCTATCAAGCTTCCATTGAACAGAGTAGTGGCAAAAAGGATGTTAGGCATGAAAATAAAATACAGCGTTCTACCGTTGACAGCTTTAATGGCCTTTTCTGCAATTGCAGAAGAGTCTCAGCCTTGGTATGTGGGTGCGCGTGTAGGTAACGCTCATTTTACTGATGCGGCTTACAGTGATATTTATAAGTTTGACGATCGTGATAGCATCGCTGGCGGCGTTTTCCTCGGATACAACATTAAGCCTTGGTTCGCGATTGAGGGTGGCTACACGAAATTAGGTGAAGCCAAGCAAACGGGTGTTACGTGGGATATTGATGGGTTTGACATAGTTGGTAAGGCATCTTGGGACCTCACAGAAAGCACAGAAATTTTTGGTAAATTCGGTGGATACCGCTTTGACAACCAAGCATCTGGACTAGAATCTGGTTATTCAGGTCGTGATGGCTGGGCAACTACAGTGGGTGCTGGTGTTGAGTATTTCTTTAATAATGATATTTCGACTCGTTTTGAATATCAGTACTACGCAGATATGATTGAAGCGGATGCACATTTCTGGGGTATTAGTTTAGTGTATAACTTTGGTGGTGTGACGCCTGCGCCAATGGCGGAACCAGAGCCAATGCCAGAGCCTGAACCAGAGCCAATGCCTGTTGCACCAATGGTTGTTGAAGTAGAGCCAATTACGCGCAACCTATACTTCGCGTTTGATGATGGTTCATTGACCGAAGACGATATTCAAAAATTGGTTCCAATTGCTGAACGTCTAAATATGTATCCTAGCTCACAGCTTTACGTTATTGGGCATACTGATTCACGTGGTGCGGCAAGCTATAATCAGAACTTGTCTGAGACACGTGCAACTACAGTTGCTGCGTATCTAGAGCAATACTTTAATATCGATGAGAGTCGTATCTTTATTGAAGGTCGTGGTGAAGAGCAGCCGATTGCAAGCAATGAGACTGACGAAGGTCGCGCTCAGAACCGTCGTGTAGAAGTGTTTACACCTGGCTTCACTTACGAGAAATAACTTAAGGTTGAAAGCGCTTGGAATGGGCTTGAGATTAATTAACAGTTAATTAGCGATATTAAGAGCAAATCAACGAAAACAGCACACTTTTTAGTGTGCTGTTTTTTTATGCTCTCACGTTTATAGCTCGTAAATGTTAGGAGTTCGAGTATACGGTGCTTGTTCCTATATGTTTTGTTTCTATTTACCTTGTACCTTGTACCTTGTACCTTGTTCCTAAGCGTGATGTCTAAAACTTCCGCATGTTGCGCTTTTTATGAGTTGCTTGCTTAGTTTGAAACAAATGAGCGTCATTTGTGATAATCGTGAATTTTATAAAACACAGTGCTCATATTGATGATGACGATAAATTTAGTTGGGCTTTAAGCAATGCGACGCTTTTGATTCAAACGGAGGCAATCGGCTAATTTCATTGTTGAGATCTTCAATGCGGGTAGTGTGGGAAGGGTGAGTAGACATGAACTCTGCAGGTTGGTTCCCTCCACTGTGTTTAGCCATATTTTGCCAAAGGGTGACGCTTTCGTTTGGATCATATCCAGCCTCAGCCATCAACCTTACGCCAATGATATCTGATTCCGATTCTTGAGCGCGACCGTAAGGCATTAGCACCCCATATTGAACACCTAAACCCAATCCAGCCATCGTTACATCGTGATACTCCCCATAGCCAGCCCCTTGGACTGCGATGCTTGTCACTTGCATACCAATCTGTGCAAGTTGGCTGCGAGACAGGCGCTCATTACTGTGTTCAGCGAGAACATGGCCAATTTCATGACCGATGACACTAGCGAGTTGATCGGGGTTTTCTGCGATGTTGAGTAGCCCAGTATAGACTCCAATTTTTCCGCCCGGCAACGCAAAAGCATTAACTTGGTCGCTGTCAAATACGACCACTTCCCATTGGTCAAAATCAGGTTGGGTACCTACGATATCAGTGATTGATTTCGCGACACACTGGACATAATTATTGAGGGGTTTATTTGTCGAAATCGTTTCTTGTTGTTTTAGTTGTTCAAAGGATTGTGCACCAAGTGAAGACATCTCATCTGAAGAAAACATGAGTACCTGATTTCGACCTGTAGGAGACTGGGCACATGCTGAAAGTAATACCGTTGCAGACAGTATGCAAAGAGCTTGGTGTTTAAAGAGATTCGTTGCCATGAAGCGTCCTTTCTAAGTGCAAGTATACCTGTGATCATTGAAGGGGCTTGATTTTTTGCGACGAGAAGATCATGCTATCAGCCATGAAAATGACTCTAA
>JBHOGO010000041.1:0-38458 GCA_043421945.1 bacterium sp. HQB-150
TGGTGAGTTTGGCGAGTAAGTCAAGGCTACACCAAGAAGCTCACACTATAATCTTTGATTTAGTGGGAGTAATTCACCGGTATTCGCAGTGAAATGCCGATGAATTGTCGTGCGACCCGTAAAGTAATACTCAGTGAAATCGCTAAAAGTGATATCAAACGTATTGAGCAAATTTGGTCTGAACAGATGGAGCGCTTTCCGGGTGAGTGGCTATTCGGCGAATGGAGTATCGCCGATGCGATGTTTGCACCTGTCGCCTTACGCTTTAAAACATACCAAATAGAGTTAACCCCAAAGGCAAAACAGTATCAAAAAAAGGTATTGAACTCGCACGCAATTCAGCAGTGGCTGTCCGAAGCTAGCTTAGAAACAGATATCGTTGAGGAAGATGAGGCGGGGGAACCCATTTAAAAATGGTCAGAGGCGTGGCCGTGTAGAAAATAAAAACGCCTGAGCCGTGTTCTTAGCACGGCTCAGGCGTTTTATAAGGATTTCAACTGAATGCCGTTGAATGCTACTTTTTGAGGCTCATTGGCGTCTTAGCGCGACTTTTTAGCACATTACGCATTCTTGCACGGCGCTCGGCGGAAGCTTGATCGTTCTCAGGGTTATTCGTACGTCCCTTACGATCTTTGTAGCCTGCTTTAGTATGGATCTTATCGACAAAGCTCTCACGCGATTTTGGCTCATATCCCGCTAATTCAATACGGCGAATACGATGCCCGATTAAACTTTCAACTTGGTGTAACGTCAATTCTTCATCGCGACTCACGAATGAAACGGCGTTGCCTTTTTGACCGGCTCGACCTGTACGACCAATTCGGTGAACATAGTCTTCAGCCAAGAATGGTAGATCGTAGTTCACAACATGCGGTAGACCTTGAATATCTAACCCACGCGCTGCCACGTCTGTTGCAACCATCACGCGCGCTTTACCTTCTTTGAACTCTGCTAACGCGCGACGACGAGCACTCTGCCCTTTATCACCATGACAAAGTACCGCTTTAATGCCATCAAGTTTTAGTTCCTTGACTAACATATTGGCGTTTTCTTTGTAGTTCACGAACACCAATACTTGCTGCCAATTTTTCTTTCCGATGAGTTCAGAAAGCAGCTCGCGTTTACGCTCTTCATCGACAGGGTAAACAACGTGAGCAATCGTTTCAGCCGTCACATTTTCAGGGGCGACAGATATACGTTTTGGTTTGCGTAAAATATCGACAGCAAGCGCATTCATTTGGCTCGAAAACGTAGCCGAGAACAACATGGTTTGCGGGTGCGTTTTTACATTAGACATAATCGCACGGATATCACCGATAAAACCCATATCTAACATACGGTCAGCTTCATCAAACACAAGGAACTCTAGGCCTGATAGCGATACCGTACCTTGCTCTAAATGCTCACACAAACGACCTGGCGTAGCGACAAGAATGTCGACACCCTTTTCTAATTGACTCATCTGCGAAGACATTTTGTTTCCCCCATAAACGGCGGCAACATTCACAGCAACATATCGTGTGTAATCTTTAATATTCTGCGCAATTTGAGCCGCAAGCTCTCGGGTTGGCGCCATAATCAAAGCACGTACTAAGCCAGGCTTCCGTGATTTAGGCTCATCACAGATCTTTTGGATAATTGGCAAGGCAAATGCCGCTGTTTTACCTGTGCCCGTTTGTGCATTCGCTAAAATATCATAGCCACGGCGAGCCTGAGGGATCGCTTGTTGCTGAATCGGTGTTAACTTTTCATAGCCACACTCATCAAGAGCACGAACGATCTCAGGAGAAAAACTTTGTGATGCGAAAGACATGTTGGGGTCCTAAAACAG
Source organism: bacterium sp. HQB-150 (assembly GCA_043421945.1). Taxonomy (GTDB): domain Bacteria; phylum Pseudomonadota; class Gammaproteobacteria; order Enterobacterales; family Vibrionaceae; genus Thaumasiovibrio. Next base: position 1,832 of record JBHOGO010000041.1, read on the forward strand.
GCGACATTTTACTTACATTAACTATAGAGCAGGCTCGATGTAACAGGTAATCATGTAAGTAGGCGCGATAGCATTAAACATAAAGGGGGCTGATTATAGAGGAATCTTACGCCAAGAGCATGCCCTTCTCACCGTTCAATGATATTGACCAGCAAAAAACACCCAACACACCCTTAGATGCCTATCGTATTTCATCATGTAATGCACCTATTCCATAACAATACGTCGAGAAGAAACACATTTATTCACCTCAGTTTTCATTTTGACTCACAACATCATTAATAACAAACATTAAACACAGAACAACCAAGACAATGCTTCACCCTACAAAAAAACTCAAAACCCAAATAAAAAACCACTTAAGCAGCATGTTTTAAAATATACACTTCCATTCAACCGTTTACTTAGTGATAACAAAATAATTATCTATACTGAATAAGCAACCTGTCAATGAAAGGACTTCTAATAATTTGATGTCTAAACAATTGACAGGTATGCTCACAAAAAATTCAATCAGCGAGAAAGGGAAACTCAATGAAACTGAAAGCTATTGCACTACTTCTATTCGCAGTTACAGCTCAAGCTCAAGAATGCGGTACGGTAACCATCGCAGAGATGAACTGGAGCTCAGCAAGTCTTATCGCTAATGTTGACAAGTTCATTCTAGAACATGGGTACGATTGTGATGCAGAATTAGTTCCTGGCGACACGATGCCAACAGGGACATCTATGATCGAAAAAGGCCAGCCTGATATCGCTCCAGAGCTATGGAGTAACAGCCTAAAAGATGCCTTGGATAAAGGGGTTGAAGAAAAACGTTTACGTTACGCAGGAAGAACACTTGTCGATGGTGGTGAAGAAGGCTTCTGGGTACCTAAATATCTCGTTGATAAACACCCTGAACTTGCCACTATTGATGGTGTTCGCCAGCATGCCGACCTATTCAAGCACCCAGAAGACCCAAGCCTTTCTGCATTCTATTCCTGCCCAGCGGGTTGGAACTGCCAAATTAGTGCTGGCCACCTCTTTAATGCCCTTGAACTTGAAAAAGATGGCTTCGACATTATTGACCCAGGCTCCGGTGCCGGCCTATCTGGTGCCATTGCGAAAGCCTACGAGCGTGAAGAAGCATGGTTCGGTTACTACTGGGCTCCAACATCGGTACTTGGTAAGTATGAAATGGTGAAAGTCGACTTTGGAAGCGGTATTGACACTGAAGAGTTTATTGATTGTACCACCATCGAAGGATGTGAGAATCCGAAAGTCACCATGTATCCGCCATCACCAGTACATACGATTACGACAGAAGAGTTCGCTATTCGCGCCCCTGAAGCTTATAAGTATTTCGAAAAGCGTGGTGTCACAAATGCTGACCTAAACCGTATACTGGCTTGGATGGAAGACAATCAGGCAGACGGTGAAGAAGCTATGTACTACTTCTTAGAAGAATATCCGCAAGTATGGCAATCTTGGGTTTCTCAAGATGTTGTAGAAAAAGTGAAAGCTGCTTTATAAGCTATGAAGAAGCAGTGAATTAACGTGTGAAACATAAGGCGTCATGGCATCAAGTCATGACGTTTTTTCACGACCGACAGGATGTTGCTCGATATATTAAGGAAAGAAAATGTCAGATAGCAATTGGTTAACCGAATTTCCCGAAATGTCTAGAAGTGACTTAATCGGCATTCGAAAAACACTAGACGGCGCGTACCGTCAATTTTCTCGCGAGTATGGGGAAACCATTGAAGGTTTGTTCGACCCTGTGCTTTCATTTTTAGTTTGGTTTGAAAAACTTTTAATCGGTACACCTTGGTGGTTAGTTCTCGCGGTGTGTACTGGACTCGTCTATTTTGCGAGTCGATCTTGGAAGTTAGCTGCTGGCTGTGTTGTATCCTTACTCCTCATTGGCTACTTTGGCATGTGGGAAGACACCATGCGAACCCTCAGCATCATAACAGTCTGTACCCTACTCGCCATACTCATAGGCATTCCTGTTGGCATCATCATGGCACGCTCAAACCGAGCGCAGGCGATCATCACGCCAATACTCGATATCATGCAAACCATGCCTGCATTCGTCTATCTAATACCCGTCGTAATGCTGCTTGGTATTGGTAAAATCCCCGGCCTTATTGCTGTTATCATCTATGCAATTCCACCAGTAATACGCCTTACGAATCTCGGTATACGCCTCGTCGATAAAGAGGTCATGGAGGCCGCAACGGCATTTGGTGCCAGTGCTAAGCAACGTTTGTTCGACGTGCAACTCCCTTTAGCCATGCCAACAATAATGGCAGGCATCAACCAGACAATCATGATGGCGCTCTCGATGGTGGTTATTGCCTCAATGATTGGCGTTAAAGGGTTGGGTCAGCCGGTACTCAGATCGATCACCAACCAATATTTCACCCTCGGTCTACTTAATGGCCTTGCCATTGTTGCATTAGCGATCATGTTTGACCGCTCATCACAAGCTTACGCAAAACGTACTCAGGCACACCTTGGAGATTTAAAACATGACTAGTCCGCTTATCGAAGTTAGTGGCTTATACAAGGTCTTTGGTCCAAAACCACAACAAGTCATGTCTCGAGTTAAATCTGGTGACTCTAAAGATGACATTCTTGCTGAGACAGGGCATACCGTCGGCCTTAGTGATATCAATATGAGCATCAATCGTGGTGAAATTTTTGTTGTGATGGGCTTGTCTGGATCAGGAAAATCAACACTGATTCGTCACTTTAATCGGTTGATAGACCCGACAGAAGGTAAAATCCTTGTCGAAGGGACGGATGTGATGCAACTGTCTCAAAAAGAGTTAGAGACATTTCGCCGCCATAAGATGTCAATGGTATTCCAACGCTTCGGGCTACTCCCACACCGTAAGGTACTAGACAATATTGCATACGGACTCGAAATCCAAGGCATCGAGAAAAGCCAACGAAATGCGAAAGCAACAGAATGGCTCGAGACGGTAGGCCTTAAGGGTTACGAAGATCAATATCCTGCACAGCTCTCAGGCGGTCAACAGCAACGTGTAGGGTTAGCCCGCGCCTTGTGTACCGACGCGGAAATCTTATTAATGGATGAAGCATTTTCAGCACTCGATCCGTTAATCCGCAGTGAAATGCAGGATCAATTGATTGAGCTCCAAGAAAAACTGCAAAAAACAATTATCTTCATTACCCACGATCTCGACGAAGCACTTCGTCTCGGTGATCGAATCGCAATCTTAAAAGATGGAGTCTTGGTACAACAGGGAAGACCCGATGAAATCTTACTCCACCCTGCTGATGATTATGTCGAAGCCTTTGTAAAAGATGTCAACCGTGCCAGAGCACTCACTGTTGAAACGGTAATGAAGCCGCCTGCTTGCCGTATCACTTCAGAGTCACTGGGCGAAGCCATTCTACAAATGAAGCAACAACGCGGCGAATATGCTTACCATGTCACAGACGAAGGCTTCCAAGGCGTTGTCACCAAAGAAAGCCTACAACAAGCGGTCGACGACGATAAAGTTGAAGGCTTCAGTGAGGATGTCTATGAAGAAGTGCCGACAATCTCTCCAGACGCAGCGATTGAAACAGTATTAACTGAATCCATTGCGAGTGAATTCTCATTGCCGGTTGTTGATGACGAAGGAAATCTAAAAGGTGAGCTTGGTCGTAATGCGGTGGCAGAAATTTTTGCTGAGCATAGTGACAGCGAAGAAGAAGCACACGTAAAGGCCTCTTAACCTCCATACACCTTAATGCCGCACCTTTTCTCATTGAAATATATACAGAAAAGGTGCGTTCTTCTCACTTCACGTCTTAAAGTACACCACAGAAGTACCTTAAGAAGAAAGGCTTAATAGACTAATGCCACGGCCTCGAACACCGTGCTGCTAGTAGATCTCATACCCTGAGCTAATCAAAAGCTCTCGCTCTTTCTTAATCAATTCAGCACGATCTTCAATCAATTCATGTAATGCTTGTGAAGGCGACTGTGTAAACGCTACAAAGCTTTCAAACGAATCAACGTCAGTAACCCCCTTCAAAGCACTGCTAATAACATTTCGGACTTCACAAGGGTCATCAGTCGTTTTGAAATACTCAATGCTCTCGACCGCTTCTTTCATCTCAGCAAGCAGTTCCGCTGGACTCGCCTTTTGAGCAACTAGCGTATAATTATCAATTAAGCGCTTAGCAAAAAGCAGTTCTTTTAGAGGGATGTCACGCCCACTGATAATTTGGGTTGGAGTAAGAATGGTGCTTGAACTCATGGTCTTCCTTAACAATATCTAGTGTAGCCAGCAACCGCTTGGTTTAAAGCCGACTTTATCAACGTCTATATCATTCAAATTATCACAATAAGTGACACAATCAACCTTGAAATAGCCCCACACGATAAAGATAACGAGATTAACAACACATTCAGTTCAGCACATAGCGTGAACAAATCAATACATCGTATTTCATTGTGAAAAGCAAACCTCGTCATAAAAAACAATGTAAGGGATTATCTTTTCACAACAATTTACCCTACAATCGGTAAACCTTGGCAGTCATGCCTTAATATTAACTCATTGATAGGTATAACAATGATGTGGAAAGTAGAACAACTACAAACTTTACTTGAAGGCCATGAAGGTTGGGCAGTTTCGCGTAGCGAAGAGACACTGATCCTTTCAAATGAAGATGGTATCGATGCATTCATTGCAGTTGCAGGCGAGCAAATTCTAGCTGAAGTATTACTGTTTCCTCAATCTTCAGTACGTGATATAGCTTCTCTCAACGAAGATATTTTACGCACTCATAAGATGTTTCCACTCTCAACACTTGGCATCAATGAAATCAATGGTGACAGCTACTATGTTGCATTCGGTTCACTTTCATCTCAGTCTAAGGCTGAAAGTGTCGTTATAGAAGTTGCGACACTGTTTCGTAACGTCGAAGCATTCATTGAATTATATCAAGACCATCTAGTAGAAGGGTAATCACCATGAGCGTATGGAAAAAGTTAGTAACCGCGATTAAAGGTGGTGCAAATGAAGCAGCTGAAGCAGTTGCAGATAATCAAGCACTTCGCATTTTGGATCAAGAGATCCGTGAAGCAAAAGAAGAGCTACGCCGTTCTGATCAAGCATTAGTGGGTATTGTCGCCAAACGTAAAGTTGCCGAGCAAAAAGTATCTGGGATAAACAACGGCGTCGAGGAGTACGAAGCTCACGCACGTACTGCAATGGAAAAAGGTCAGCAAGATCTCGCCCTTGAGTGCGCTAAAAAAGTCGCTGAGCTTCGCAATGAGATGGATGGCGAACAGACCTACCTAGACCAATTCATTAGCTCTGAAGAGACAATGAAAGCTAACATTGCCCAAGCAAAAGATAAGCTACGCCAACTTGAGCAACAAGTTGATGTCGTTAAAGCCAATGAAGCCGTACAAAAGGCACAATCTGCGGTTTCTGCTACGAATGTTGGTGCCAACGCAAAAATGCACACCGCGGTTGAATCGTTAGAGCGAATCAAAAATCGTCAGACGCAACGTCAAGCAGAACTAGAAGCCGCTTCAGAGCTTGCAGAAGAGCAATCTGGTAGCGCTCTTGACAAAAAACTTGCCGATGCTGGAATTTCAGCAGCTGGTAAATCTTCCGCTGAAGATGAACTAGCACGTATTTTAGGTAAGTAAATTATGCCGATTTGGCTAAATTTACGGCGGTGGGTTTTCCAAAATTTTAACCGCCTTACCGGACGTAACCTGCTGATATTATTCAGCAGTTACGTTTTTATTAGTTGGGCGCTGTATTGGCTAGCTGATGAAGGGGCCATTTACGGTTCTTTCACTGATTTTATTTATTACTTAGTCGTTACGGCATCGACCGTTGGCTATGGTGACATGTCCCCCGAGACGCCACTCGGTAAATGGTTAACGCTAATCTTTGTCATTCCTGCTGGGCTAAGTTTATTTGCTATTGTTGTCGGTAGAATCGCCGGCATCATGGTGGATTATTGGCGCAGCGGCATTACAGGTAATCGAGGGCTCAGTGTGGAAAATCACATTGTTATATTAGGTTGGAATGGACAACGTACGCTGAATTTAGTTCGTATGCTCCAGCATGACGTAAAGCAACAAAAAGATATTATTCTCTGTGTGCGACCAAAAATGGAAAACCCGCTTCCTGGGGAAGTCGAGTTTATTCGTACAGAAACATTTACTGATTCAATTGCGATGGAAAAAGCGTGTCTTTCAAAAGCCACAACCATTTTAATTGATAACCCAGAAGATGATATTACCTTAAGCACTGCGCTTTACTGTGCAAGGGTTAATCCCTCCGCGCACATGCTAGCTTACTTCAATGACGATTCACTCAGTGATCTCCTGCAACACCACTGTCCAAACGTCGAATGTATCCCATCGGTTTCAGTTGAAATGATGGCCAAAGCCGCTGTCGACCCAGGCTCGAGTCAGTTACATCATGAATTGCTTGCCACTAATCATGGCATGACACAATACGCCATCGTTTACCCTGAAGGTGCTGAACCTTGTCAGATTGATTCTATTTTTGCTCGTCTCAAGACCGATTTTGACGCTACGCTGATTGGCGTGATGCCATCTGATGGAACGATGCAACTGAATCCTCCCTTAAACACACCAGTAGCCCCGGGTGATACCATTTTCTATATTGCCGAACAACGTATCACCACGATGAGTTGGTAAAGCAAATTTTTGGAAAGGAACGATTATGTTCGATTGGCTGAAAAAGAAAAAAGCACCTGAAGTGCCGATGGCCCCAGAGGTTATTGGTCTTCGTTTAGGCGGTGCATTTGAACTCGATGACCTCAAACTGAGACTTATTGAGCCAGAGTTAATTTTCGAAGGCGCGAGCCGAACGCACCTCATACAAGCGGTCGGTGAAGTAAAACTAGACGAGAATACACGCCTAGTACGTTATTACACTGATGATGACGCCTTCATTCAAATATTGCAACACGGTGTCAATGACGCTGATGTCAGTGAAGTTAAACTCTTCTATTTTTATGATACCAGTGCTGTCGATACCAGCTCACAGTGGGATCAATGGTTAAATCACGATGTGGTGCAACCGCAGTGGGAATTTGAATCTCATACTTTTAAAAAAGTTTGGGATAATGTCGTTCCAGTTGCGATGACAGAGACTACATGGTCTCAACAAGGTGCGACGACACAAACAGACCAGTTTATTATGCTTTATGAGCGAGAAGTGGGTGACTCACTCTTTGAGTCGTTGCTCATTTCTGCTGAAGAAAAAATTACAGATAACCGAGCAGATCGTTGTGTCGTATTTAGCACAGGCATCGATCTAACACCAACAGACTTTAAATTAATTGGCTAAGGACAGGATTTTAATATGGTTTCACAATATCTAGCGGGACTACCCTCATTTGCGATGTACTTCGGGCTTTCGTTAGTTCTTTTATTGGTGTTTAAACTTATCTATACGCGCCTGACTCCGCATGATGAATGGCACCTAGTGAAAGAAGAAAAAAACACCTCTGCTGCAGTCGCGCTGTCAGGTGCTTTTTTAGGCTATGCTGTTGCTATTGCTGGCGCAGCAAGCAATTCAGTTGATTTCATTGACTTCGCACTTTGGGGCTTTATTGCACTTGTTGCTCAAGCAATCGCATTTGCGATCATTCGTTTTGGTTTTATGCCAAAGCTCATCGAGCGCATCAAGAATGATGAGCTACCAGCCGCGATTATCATGGCTGCAATGTCTATCTCCGTTGGCATCTTAAATGCCGCCTGTATGAGCTACTAAGGAGATAGCAATGAAACGCAGTCAATTAGTCAATACAGGAAGTCATAGAAAGGACTGGCGCTGGTTCGCACTTGCGCCCATTGCGAGTGCAGTACTGGTAGGCTGTAGTGGCGATCCTGAGCCTGAAGCATCCATTTACCAAACGGTAGATGATTGTACTAACGATAATCCAATGCATGCACAAGAGTGCGCTGCGGCGTACCAAGATGCACTTGTCGAAGCTGAACGCACTGCGCCAAAGTACAACTCGATGAATGATTGTACGGCTGAATTTGGTCCACAAGCTTGCTATCAAAGCCAATCAAACAACTGGTTTATGCCTGCAATGGCCGGCTTTATGTTTGCTCGAATGCTTGATAACAACCGTCGCTACTATACTCAACCAATGTACTATTCAACGTACTCAGGTAGTAGTTACCACAACCGTTGGACGACCGCCGACGGATATCGCTACGGCAGCATTAATAGCAAGGGAAGTTATCGAATTTCCCGTGATGATATGAAGCCAAAACCAACCGTTTCTCGTACCATCGAACGAGGTGGTTTTGGTTCTGTCGCGAAAGCAAAATCGAGCTGGAGTAGCTCGAACTCAAGTTCATCGCGCTCCTCCAGTTCTTCGAGATCATCTTCTCGCTCATCAGGGTGGGGGGGCTAACGATTAGACCAATGAGAATAAGACTTGATCAACGACTTATTCCACTTGGTTTTACTTTAGCACTTAACCTGAGACAATTAAAAAAGCGATGCTTATGCATCGCTTTTTTATTGGGACTAAGCCTTCGTTCAGAACCGGTCACTGTTGCGATTTCGCATCAATTCGACAGGCCTACTCTTGCTCTGTCACACTTCCAGACCACATGACAGGCGCCACATCTAAGTGCTCTGCATTCATCATCGATGAGACCCTCTGTAGCGACGATAGCAGTAGTGACTGCTCCCACTCTTCTAGGTCATTGAATTGACCAATAAAGCCTTCCTGAAGTGGCTGTGGAGCCTTATCTAGCGTCTCTTTGCCAGTATCGGTTAAATAAGCATGTACTTTTCGCTTATCTAAAGTGCTACGAACACGTTGCACTAAACCGCGCTTCTCTAAGCGGTCTAAAATTGTCGTCGCTGTCGCCTGACTCATATTCGTATTGTTAGCGAGTTGTCGAATTGTCACTTCACCAGCATCTCTAATTTCACGCATAAGCAAAAGCTGCGGACCGGTTAAGCCTGCCTCTTTATTTAGCTTTTTTGAGTGCAAATCAATTGCTCGAATAATTTGTCGAAGGGCAATCAGCACTTCATCATGTTTTTCCATCTACTGCCCCTTCTAGCATTTTGAGTTGGAAACTATCGCAACACATCAAAAATGAAAAGAAAAACTTGAACCAAACAGTACGTTTTGCACGCTTACGCATGATCTCACCCTTAATCGGTGAAAGTAGCAGCAGCGTTCAACCGTCACTTCACGCCATCTCAGCATATGACCATTATGAATTATTACCGTGAGGGTATGCCTTACAACCTAACTTAGCAGATACCTTAGCGGCGGCATCATGCAGCTGGGCAATATAATCACTGCGCTTCTCTTCCGTAAAGCGAATAACAGGTAGTGAGAGACTCATACCTGCAACAACATGATTAAAACGATCGAGCACAGGTACGGCAATACAACGCAATCCCTCTTCTTGCTCCTCGTTATCTTCACCAACGCCTGACATACGTACCGTTGTCAGCTCATTAATAAATGAATCGATGCTTTCATGAGTGTGGACTGTCGACTTTACCATTTCGACTTCTGATAGAATCGCTCTCACTTCATCATCAGAGCGATCGGCTAACAGCACCTTACCAATTGCCGTACTATATAATGGATTGCGTCGACCGACTCTTGAGTGCATCCGTAGTGAATATTTTGAGTCCACTTTATGGATATAGATAATACTGTCGTCATCGAAAGCCCCCAAATGAAGCGCCTCTGACGTCGCATCACCAATTTTTCGCATTTCTAAATCAGCTAACTCAACTAAGTCGACATACTCAAGTGCATTAGCACCTACTTCAAATAACTTAAGTGTCAATGAGTAATTTTCGCTATCACCATCTTGTGACACAAGGCCCAATGTCTTCATCGTTTGTAAAAAGCGATAGACCGTACTTTTTGACATCATTAGGCGCTGAGCGAGCTCACTAATACCAATATCCTTCTGCGTACTTAATGCTTGCAAAATACCAAAGGTTTTCATAACAGAAGAGACGGATTCGGGCTGTTTAGAGGCGGTCATATGGTTTCCTAGAGTGGCACATACTGTGCTCTGCTATCGTGTATAATCCAAGAGTTACAGAGATTGTACTATGCATCAAGCAAGGCAACCAGTATATACACAAATTGGTTTAAAAATTATAAAACAACGTTCTTATTATTGTTCTAGATCCTGCCATTTAGAAAGCGCTTATTTACCTATAAAGCTAATTAAAGAGAACAGCCTCTCTTCCCTATCGTTATTTGTAGGCATTAACTCGCTTTATTAAAATGAGTCACTAGTCACAACAACACTCAATGCGTTGCACCTCAAGATGCAGTCAATGTCACTCACCACTCATAATGAACCAATAAACCAGTCGAATAATAAAAGCACACCATCTATGACTATATTTAGAGGGTAACAACTCGCTTTACTAACTCGCTTTCGTTTCACTATGGCTATCTTGGCCACTGCTTTCACTACTCAAGCAGTTGATAGCCTGAGAGACATCATAAAGTCGGATACATATCCGACTTTACTTTTCTCTATCACAAGGGCATCCAGTTCATATCATTGCGGCAGTATTCTGCTTTGCAGCGTGATAAAATGTACTAAATATCGATAATTCTGCAAATATACATTCATAAAGTACTTATAGACCGTATTTAAGCGTATATAATCCATTAACTATCCACAGAAAACAGCCGAGTTAACCGAGATGAAAATAATCCAATTTTGCACACTAGCCTTTGCTTCTGTATCTCTATGCGGTTGCAATCTCATGTTCGATGATCGCGAGCCAGTCATCAGCCAAACTTCGATCGCTAACCCTGCTTCAATGTACTGTGTTGAACAAAATGGACTATTAGAAACAGTCAGTGAATCTGACCGTCGTGTCACATATTGCGTTTTGGAAGACGGAGAGATGAAAGAAGAATGGGCTTACTACCGCGAAGGTCAACTGAGCGAAAGTGAGGAGATGGGCAATTAAGCCAACAAGCAGTATTCAATGTAGCGAGGCGGCCACTAGCCCAAGTTAATACTTCAAACGCAGTACACGCCTCTCTGTTCACTTCCCCCTAAAAGAGCTCAACATCCCCTCCTCCTAAATCAGCACTTGGTGGTTCTCTTTCAGGTTCGAGTAAAATATCTGACGACGTTAACCCTAATGTTAACGCTTCAAGATCTTCTCGTACATGTGCCATATCTTGTTTAGCAATGAGCATACTCTTAAATACTTTTTCGACCATGTCTGAAAAATGGTTTTCCTGCTCCATCGTCATATCTAAGAAGTGGAAACTGGCATTAAGTTCATGCGTTGTTTCCGCATAGAGTGTTTTAAAAGTTTGGTCAAAATTATCGATACGACCGGTAATATCTTCGATAGAAGAGGCGATATTTTCAACAACTTGAAGGAGTGTATTTTGACGTTTTATATCAAGGTATTTAGCCTCCAAACCTTCACTCATCACGGCTAACGTATCTTTCAATACACCTACTTTTTGTTCATCATCCGGCAGGTTTTTTATTAGAAAAGCGGTATGCCTATCGTTCATTAACAGTCTAGGTCCAAACCGATAGATCCTCCCTTCATTTTCTAGGAGGCTAAATACATTTTTTTCAATGGGGTTTACAACCCCAATCGCGCTATCAAAATAGAGGTTTTCATCATCACGAATGAGCAAGGATGCATGTAGATTGAGTGAATTTAACGACTGAAAAAGGGTATAGCTCAATTGCTCAATAAAGGTGCAGCATGACAGGTCTCGATAAAACTGGACAATTCTCCCATATTGAGTGGCCTCAATCATTAACCCACGAGTCGTCAAATCGGCGCTTTCACATTGTGAGACTAAACCTTTTTTCTCTTGAAGGTAGGTAGAAATAACCGTCAATTTAGCGATTAGCTCAAAACGCTCAAACGAACGAGGCATCACATCTGTCGCACCTGATTCATAAGCTAATAAACGCGCTTCTAGCGTATCTTCACCTAACAAAAACAACTTCTCAAACTGAATATCAGCCTTAAACTTTTTAAGTTCGTGATAGAGAATAATCGTTGAATCTTCATCGAGATAACGACCAACAATAACGATGTCTGGTTTAAAGTTAAATATCAACTCAGAGATTGATTCGTAGCTGCTGGCACATTCGATTTTATAATGTGTATTGAGTAACGACTTAATATTAGACAAAAACGTCGGCTCTGAATCAATAGCGAGCACACGATGATCCCTGTCCATTTCAGTATCCTTTTAGTTTTACTAATAAATAAAGTGCTATACATTGCATACAATTATAAGTGTAGCAGCCGATCTAAAAGTCGAGTAATTTACGCTATGACTCATTCGACTATGTATGCTTGGGTAAAGCATCATGATAAATGACGTTTATATTGAGCTTCGTACTGAATGGCACCCTTGTCTCTCACCATAACTCCCCCCCTACGATAATATCGAGTTATAGTACTGATAAATAAGGGTTTCCCCATAAAAACAACCTATTTGGTCAACAACTTAGCCCTTGAGTTCTGACTTGTTATTCTGTAGCGTGCACAAAGGATAAAGAATCACAGGTTTATGGCATGATTACACCGTTGTTGTTTATGTTTGCTTTTTTGTTTTGGATGTATGCAGTCATTTATAAGCATCTAAAAAGAGTCGAACTGTGGAGTCATGCACCGTTTGGCATTCTATCGACTATCAATAGAATACACTTCACTTGTGTTAGTAAAGAAAATTGCGAGTTCTTACCTAAACAGCATATTGATTGGCTACTTGAAAAGAATTTTGCTCGTTTTGAAACCAGTACAAATGCTCATCACCTCAGCAGCGACTTGGATCCTAAGTTAAGCCTTACTAAAGAGTGGCACCTTTTTTTTGATAAGTTGACGACAGATTTCGATCATGAAAGTCCAATTACCTAACCAAATAGGGCAACAAATTCAGCGAAAGACAGACGTGGCTGCAAGCAAGGAGTACCTTTACGGTAAGCGCCTTGACTCAACGCTGTTGTACTTTGAGCTATAGAACCTGTTGATTTTATTGCTTTCACATCAACATTCACATAACGTATTTCATACCCACCACTAACAAGGGAATGTTATGAATACCTTTTTGAAATCTCTCGTTGTCGCCTTGGCTTTCTCTTTTCCAGCACTTGCTGAAGGGGAAACCGAAGCATGGTACTTATCCAATGGTGATGAACTTCTTGTTCAAGAAAGTCTACATCAATCACTTTATGCATTATTGTCCGTGTCGGAGGCAAATGAAGTCTCCGTCTATTTGTTCTTTGATGATGAAGACTGCCTGACTGAGTCAGGGGATATTTATGACCATAACCCACTGTTAATCAATAATCAGCTTGTCAAAATATCCCAGTATTGCGATGAAGAGCGCCGCTATTTTTTCCCTTCATCAAAGAAAGGTCGAGATTACCTCATCAATGAGTTCAAACGTAGAAATGTTGTTGAAGTAAAGTCTCATGACGAGAGTTTCAGAACGCTTTTTTCAGCGAAAGGTTTTACAAAGCTATATCGTGAAATCGTGTTCGATAGCCAAGCAATTTAATGCCCATTCTTTCAGTTCTTTGATGGGTACACACATACAAAAAAAGCACCAAATGGTGCTTTTTGATTAACTATCGTGACTTGGGCGCTTATCGCTCAGTGAATAACAAGCTCTGAATACCCTGTATCAGGTTCCCACTCTCGTGTTAGTGCCATCTCCGGATAGAAGTGTAAAAATACTTCCATAGTATGAGAAACAATATTCCCTTCAAGTAGGTGCCCTCCGATCACTCTTCCTTCTGCATCAGCAGCTGAGAGATGCAAATGTACGTGCTCCGAGGTCAACGTACCATTAAGAGTCAGTACCTCAAAAGGCGCAGCTATTTGCAGTGTCTTCGTGGCATCAGCTAACCTTAATGCCACATGTGATAAACACCCAACACACGAGACCACACAGCCACTCGCAAGCGCTCTATTACTCTTGGTTTTTTCAGTCAGTACGGCGCTAAAGATCGCGCTTTTTAGATCATCACCACGCTTAAGTCGAAGCACCACAACATTCATTAATCTCTCATATCCATTTCATTATGGATTAACGTAACGCACTGTGAGGCAAATAGCATTTTCGGCCCAAGACTTACTTTTTCTGTTCCTAAGCGCTTTAAGCTATTAAAGCTCTTCTTAGGCATCGGAATATGATCGGTTAATAAAAAGCAGGGATTACGTGCAATCTCAATATCTCGAATGCCATCGCCTTTTTTATCCATCATGTACAGCTGATGATCTTCTGCTAACTCCGTAACTAATTTTTCAAAGCTTATCGTTCTGACCGTAATACCGGGTTCAACAACACGCAACTGCTCTTTTGTCATCCCTACAGATTTATCTAAGGCTCTCGCCACTTTGGTCAATAGTGCTTGCTCATGGAACCCACCCAACTCCGTCAACTCATTGGCGACAAAAGTCACTGTGCGTGAAAAATCTTTAGTGCTCTCTAATACGACATGCACGACAACATCATCTCGATGAGATTGCGCGACAAACATCGCATTCATTAGCATATGCGCCATGATCTCGCTGTGAGACTCTTGCCCAATACCTGCCAGCATTTGCTGACTATCGGTGGAAGCTGCTCTCGCTCGGAGTACAAATGTGCGCATTTCAATGTTCCTATTTTACCTAGCAAATAATCTACGCATCATTATACCCTCATCATGACGGTGACAAGCAAAAATAGTTCGCTAACCGTACTCACTTACCGTTACTATTCCAACGTTTGAATTCAATCAGGATTGGTCATGAAGTTGACTCAGCAACGCTTTGTAAAAGAAAACTTTAACAGCAAAGAGTGGATAGGCGCGACGTTTGAACAATGCGAATTTATTCAATGTGATTTTAATTACGCTGATGTCAGCGAGTCCCAATTTATCGACTGTCGGTTCATTGAACGCGGTCATGACGTAGGCTGCTCTTTTCTCCATGCCACACTCAAAGAAACCAGCTTCATACGCTGTGATCTTAGTTTCGCTCAATTTCAATATGCCGACGCCTATAGCATTGAAATCAAAGAGTGTCAGCTTCAGGGTGCCAACTTCCGTTATACCACTTTCGCTATGCAGCTTTCCGCGCAAACCCATCTATGTGAAGCGTGCATTATCAAAAGCAACCTCAGCTATACCGATCTAGAAGATGCCAAACTAGAACAGTGCGAGCTATCAAAAAATAAATGGATTGGTGCGAATCTTACAGGGGCGAGCTTTAAGGGCTCCGACCTGAGTGACGGGCAATTTTCACCCGATTCTTGGGGTGCATTTGACATAGAAGGAACAAACCTCAGCTATGTTGATTTGACAGGCATTGATATCACCCACCTTTCATTGCGTGGCGTAACCATCTGCGATTGGCAACAAGAGCTGCTCCTCTCCCCGCTAGGTATCACTATTTTACCAACAAAGCATTAGCTTTTGATTCAAACAAGACGATACCGCTCGTAGACGATAGTTTAACCCAGTACTTTTCGTTCTGGATTTCAAAGTAGGGACACGCGCTTTTGTAAAAAGCGGCCTCAGCAATGCTGATGGAGGGCTTGAAGAAACCAATGACAGCTAATTTTAGTGGGAGGCTAGTAGTCAGCATAAAGATTAAAATATAATAATACAATATACACCTTATCCCCCTTATTATTAGGAGCTATTTTGCTACTCTCCCCCTTTGTGAAGAAAAATTTAAAAATGGCATGGCCGCTCGCAATGAATGCGCTATTGATGCAATCCATGCTTCTTATCGACACATTACTGGTTTCTCCTCTGGGTGAGGTACCCGTTGCTGCAATAGGGGTCGCGACAGCCATCGTTGCTTTTCTGCTCGGGTTTCAAAACGCTTTAGCAAATGGCACACAGCTCGTTATCAGCAGAGCATTTGGCTCAGGGCGATCTGATACACTGAGCGGCTCCATCCTCAGCGGCATGGCTATCAACTTTGGTGTCGCGATACTTTTCTCAATCATACTGTTCTTTTTCGGTGACGTATTTATTGGATACAT
The DNA here is from genome assembly GCA_043421945.1 of bacterium sp. HQB-150. Classification (GTDB taxonomy): domain Bacteria; phylum Pseudomonadota; class Gammaproteobacteria; order Enterobacterales; family Vibrionaceae; genus Thaumasiovibrio. The sequence goes on from JBHOGO010000041.1 coordinate 17,891, forward strand.
CACTCAAGATGCCGAGCTACTACTGCAAACCGTTAATTATCTTAAAATTTCTTCTTTGACATTACTATTTAGCGCTCTAACGCAAGTCATGATTGCTTGTTTCAATGGCCTTGGAAGAACCAAAATTCCTTTTGTTGGTTATCTTATCGAGCTTCCTATTAATGCCTTATCAACCTACCTACTCATTCACTACTTTGAGTTTGGTGTACTGGGTGCAGCGCTCGGTAGTTTGATCGCTATTTTGATTCGTACCGCTTACTTGTCGTACTGCTTTCGAATTGACAGTACCATTATTCTTCGTCAACCCGAGAAGCTTACTCAGTTCATCACACTCACCAAGCGGCACTTTGTCGAAATTTTTCCTATCGCTGCCAACATGGCAATGCTTGCTGTGGGTGCAACGATCTATCAATTACTCTATTCACAGCTCAGCTTATACTCTTATGTCGCCATCACCTTAATTATGCCTTGGATCCGAATGGGAACGCAGTTTACGACCTCTTGGGTCCATTCTATTGCTATTCTGATCAGCCAGGCAATTGGGGCTAACAAGCTTGACTCCTTGCGACAAGATGTCGATACCAGCATAAGAATGACGATGATTTTTTCTAGCATTACTTGCGTCTTTTTCTTCATTTTGTCTCTGTGCTTACCGTATATCTACCCAGAGATGGAGCCAGAGACATTACAAGCTCTAGCAATTATTGCACCTCTTTATATTTTCATCCCATTAGCACGTGGCTACAACACGGTACATGGACATGTATTACGGGCGCTGGGGGAAACAAAAGCGGTATTTATTATTAACTTTTCAGGCCAATGGCTGGTATCACTCAGTCTATTGGTTGTACTCATCCAATTTTTCGATGCGCCTCTATTTTGGGCGTTTGCCATTATGCCTTTTGAGGAATGTATTAAAACCATTCCATTTCGCTATTTAGCAAGAAAGACACTACGAGAGTTTGATAAGGATAAAGCAAGCAAGCTTAACTATCTTTAATCTTAAGCACCTCGAATACAAAGCGCTAATCATGCATTAGCGCTTTTATCTATTATTTTAGGTAAAGAAAAACATCAGGAATACCCATATTTAAGCCCTAAACAATAAATTAAAAAAAACCTCTACATTTAGAGTCAAATATCTCATCGTTACTTATCATCACCTAATTAAATGATAGTAATATCATTGTAAACGTTTATTGTATAGCATGGATAAGACTACCTTTAAGACACCAAGGACGACAATGAAAGCAATAGATGAGAGCAACACAAACGAACAGCTAACAACGCTCTTTTTAGACATGAAAAACCGTTATAATTGTTCGCCTTATCCAACTTACGATGAACGCGTTAGGGTTTTAAGTCGGCTAAAGTCATCTATTTTAAAGCACGAAAAAGCAATACACACAGCACTCAACCTCGACTTTGGCTACCGGAGTGACTTCGATACAATGACGGGGGACTTACTTCCTTGTGTCACAAATATCAACTACACCATTAAACAGCTCAAAAAATGGATGAAGCCCTCTAAGCGTCACTCAGGCTTGCTACTCATGCCTTCTAAAGTGACGGTTCAATACCAACCCCTTGGTGTCGTCGGTGTGATTTCCCCGTGGAACTTCCCTCTGTATTTAGCCCTTGGCCCAACGATACAAGCACTTGCGGCTGGTAATCGAGTATTGATTAAAATGAGTGAATTTACGCCTCATACCAACCAAGTACTTCGAGATATCATCAAAGATCTCACCAATCATATCGGTATTGTTGAAGGTAAAGCAGATATAGGTGCTGCTTTTTCATCACTACCATTCGATCACCTCATTTTCACGGGTTCATCGAATGTAGGCAAACAAGTCGCTCAATCTGCAGCATCAAACCTAACACCGGTGACATTAGAGTTGGGAGGAAAGTCTCCGACCATCATTGATAATGAGATCAATATCAAAACGGCTGTTGATGCAATCATTATCGGTAAGTCAATAAACTCTGGGCAAATTTGTGTTGCGCCAGACTACGTGTTTGTTCCCACTGAGAGAAAAGATTTATTCATTACTACCTTTATCAAGCGTTATTCAGAGTACCTCCTAGAAAGCAATGATAATAATCAGCAAACGCATATCATCAATGAACATCAACATAAACGTATATTGACAATTTTACAGGATGCGAAAGGTAAAGGAGCCGAAATACATTCTGTGAAAGAGATTAATTCAGAACAAAACTATCTCGTATACCCCCAGTTAATTACTAATACCTCAGATGAAATGTTAGTAATGAAAGAAGAGATCTTTGGTTCTCTCCTACCCGTTTTAACCTATGACCATATCGAAGATGTGATTGAATATATTAACGATCATGAAAGACCGCTGGCTTTATATATCATGTCAAAAAATAGAGCTACCATTGATCGGCTATTAAAAAACACCCATAGCGGTGGCGTTGCGATAAACGATACAGTGATGCATGTTGCTGCTGACGACGCACCATTTGGCGGAATAGGAAACTCCGGCATGGGCCATTACCACGGACACGAAGGTTTCTTAACATTTTCCAAAGCGAAAACTGTCCTTCACTCCTCACATTGGATCCCTAAAAATAGGTTTATTCTAAAAAATAGGGCGTTAATTCTACGCTTAGTGAGAAGGATTCTACTTAAGTAGCGACTTAAAAATTGCGCGTTCAAACAGACAAGCTAAGTAAGATCATACCGAGTGCCGAGAACAACGCCTTCCCTCGACACAACAGCACATAGCGTTCCTCATCACCTAAAGATCTATTGTCAAAATGTGGTCTAGAAGCTTGTATTGTGCAGCCCCATATTTAAGACCTCGAAGGCTCTAGTGAGAGCATATCACTTGGTGATTTCATCTTACTCTCTTTTTTCGGCAAATACGCTGCAATATCAACATCATCGATCTGCTCTGGAGCCATAAATTGCTCAGCATAATGCAGGTAGACACCATCTTCTAAGAAGAGCTGAAACAGGTCAGCATCAATGTGCGCATCTTTCACCATGAAAGACATAATCTTCAACGCTTCACTGAGTGTTTTTCCACGTTTGTAGGGGCGATCTGATGCAGTTAATGCTTCAAAGATGTCTGCAACCGCCATCATTCTTGCCGTTACGGACATTTCCTCACCTTTTAACCCACGAGGGTAACCAGTACCGTTCATCTTCTCATGATGCCCACCAGCAATCTCTGCGACGGCTGATAAATGAGAAGGAAAAGGGAGCTCCTCCAGCATAATAATGGTCTGAATGATGTGGTCGTTTATCTTAAATCGCTCTTCTTCATTCAACGTACCTCGTGAAATACTCAAATTGTAAAGCTCCCCTTCATTTTGCGCCAAAGGTGGACGCTTCAATGTAAAGGATTCATATTTGCTGTGCTCTGTAGAAGAAGCGCGGGGGATACGGTGCTCAATTTTGTTAGCGAGAAGCTGCTCTTGAACAGGTAAGCTCTCCTGTGGCTGAGCGAAGCGCTGGAGAGTGAGATGTGACAACCCTAATCGGTCATCAAGTGTTCTTGTCCATGTTTGCTTCGCGATGACATTGAGGCGTTCAATCGCTTCATCTGACATAAATTCTGTACCTAAATTGCATTCGGCAACAAATGAGAACTGCTTATCGTACTCCTTTAACTGCGCTTTCAATGCCTCTTTAGAAGGCTTATTTCCTTGAGCTTTCTCCCGCCAAAAATTGACTTCAGCGTCTCTTTTTAGTACTTCAAAACGCATGCGAATTTCATGAATCCGATCATAAATCGTCTCCAGCTTGGTTGCCTTATCAACGATATACTCTGGCGTGGTAACCTTGCCACAGTCATGAAGCCACGAGGCGATGAACAACTCTTCCCATTGGTTATCGCTTAAACTAAAATCTGCAAATACTCCTTCACGCTGTTGTTGTGCGGACTCAGCCAGCATCTTGGTCAGCTCTGGAACCCGTTCACAATGCTTACCTGTATAAGGTGATTTGGCATCAATCGCCTGAGCAATCAACCGAATAAATGCATGCATCAACGTCTTTTGATGTTCTATCAAACGCCGATTTTCAACAGCTACAGTAATCACGCTACTTAATGCTTCCATAAAGGAAGTCAGTTGAGGGTTAATCGACCGAGTTGGATGGTCTAGAAAGACCATAATACCAACACGCTGCATCTCTTTATCGAGTAATGGACAAGCCAAAAAACTGTGCGCACTATCACCTACCCAGACATAACCACTCTGAACAGAAGTCAGTGTATCCAACCCACCTAAGCTCTGCGTGAGTGGATGATCAACCTCACTAAGGTTATCAGAAAATCTTGGCCACTCACCTCGACTAGCTGCCAGCTTATCTCCATCGGCATCCGTGAGGTAAATAGCCGCGGACGGCATGTTAGCAACAATCTTCAACTCATCAAGGTAGTGCTGAAGAAGCTGATCAAAGTGATCCTCTTTCCCCACAATCGTAGAAACTTTCGCAAATTGCTCAATGGTTTGACTCAATTTTTGTATCGTGCCACTAAGCTGAAAGACCTCTAAAACGGCCGAATCGACGGGAGTTGCCCGTTCAAAGTCAAAAGCCATAATCGCTTCGCTTTGCTCTTTTAACGCTTTCAATGGCCGCGAGATAAATCCAGCCATCCAAAGTGCCATTGGTACTGAGCAGACAATAATAAACAGGGAAATCAGTATTGTGATATCCCGGCTGCGCTTAGCGGTAACAAGAAGTTCATCAACAGGGCTAACAACTGCCAGATAGAGGTTCGCGATTCCTAATCCCAGCATATCAATCGCGCCACGCCATTGCTGCCCATTAATTTCGAAATGATAGGTTCCAGCAGCCGTTAATCCATCCATATAAACCAAGGCTTCCGAGTCACTCTCGCTTAACTTCTTCAATAATTGACTACTGGATTCGACGTTAAGTTTATCGGGGTCACTATGTGCTAACAGGTGGTGACGTGGTCCATATAAAGCAACTTGTGTATTCGGAGAAAAAACCTGCCCACTTAAACTTTGAGAAAGGCGAGAGAGAGCTAAATCGACACCAACAACTTTTGTTGCATCATCGGTAAGCTGTGCAATGGTAAAACCAATATCATCGCCAGAGAAAAACCGATATGGGGGAGTAACAATGACCTTTTGCTGTTTAACGGCCATTTTAAACCATTCTCGTGTTCGCGGGTCATAGGGGTACTCTCGCTTTAGATCATCCTGCAATTCTCTACGGTCGTCAGAGAAGAAACGGATATTGCCCTGCCCTTTCTCAACACTATTTACCATTAACATCGCCGCTGAGGGTGCATCAAATTGAGTTCTATGTGCATCAACCCTAAGTGCACGAACGAGATAAAAATCGCCATTGGTGTCCCCCACATACACAGCCGTTAATGCCTCCTGTCGAGAAAGAACTTCTTGGAAGTAACTTAACCATCGAGCCTCATCTTTCAGAATTTCAGCAATGGAGGGAACAAAGGTACTTAATGTTGCTGTCACTGATTGTGCACCATCAAGTAAAGAGCGCGTTTCGAGTAAAATGTTATCGCTAACACTGTCAAATAGGGTGACTTGATTCGCCTCAACAATATGAGTCGTTTTATAGTAATTAAAGGTAGCTACCGATACCCCTGAGACAAAAAGCACGACGATGATAATCGTGGCGATATGTATTTGAATAGGGAAACGCTGATCTCTAACTCTTGTCCTTAAGTGACTAAGCATCCTGTCTGCACTCGAGTAATATCAATAGACAAAATTTTAGCGCAAACAAACACTTCTAATATTTTTACTCCTCAATTTCATCACAATGAGTGACTTGTGTCTCAAGAATCACCTTATGGATACAAAGTGTTTTCATCAGATTTGTTCATCAACGAGCCATTGATAACACTCTCTTTCATATAAAAATGAGCGCATTATAGCTCACAGTAATTTATCTCGTTTTCAAGGTAGCCATTAATGGGCCATTCAATTTACAGAGCGTACTTGAAAGTGGTTGTTGCGAAGTCATCAGGTTAGAGCGATATGATTAGATAGCTGGATGGGTGGATGGGTGAAAGATATCTAAAGTGATAAACCACTTTTACACTGTAAATAGAGTAAAAGTGGTTCATTTGGCAACTCATAACAAAAGCGTATCGGTTAAATCAGTTCCAGTTCCACTGTGTGTCACTACTATTCAACACAACCTGCATAGGCTCAGTACCATCGTAAAACCAAATCTCTGCAAGGTAATCACTGTCGACTTCCCCTAATGCGAGTTCAACGTCTCCAACCCCATTATTAAGTGCTAACGTCGCAAGCTTAGTATTATAACTTGGTACATTGTCACCATTTGGTGCGACTTGATACTCTCCGTATACCGTTAAGTATGCTCTCGCCGTTGATAGTGATGCAATATCAACCGATAATGTTCTCGTTTCTATCGGGTTATAGTCAAAGCCTTCAGGGGCGACTAAGTCTTCTGTTTTGACAACCTCTGCTGTCGGTGTTGGTGCGATAACAGGAGCCGCTGGTGAAGATGATGAGCTACCACCACCTCCTCCTCCGCCACATCCAATTAACGGTAAAGCCATCAGTGTTGATAAAATTAACGTTTTCATGATGCGTCTCCTTATCTATAGATTTTGTTAGTGATGCTATTGCTATACCAGTTTTGGTTTTCGAACCCGCCAGACTCACAGTATTGCTGGAAATCAGGGTAAGCTTGTAACAAATCAACACGTTCCTGTGGCCACTCCCACTCATCAAAAATCATAATTGCCCACGGTAGGTTGTTGCTGGTTTTGAAGTACTTACCGCTATTAGCATTACTGTCATCATCGATCTCTACCCCAAAGTAATTGCTATCAAAGAAGTCGCTATTAAACTTGGCTGTAGGCGCTTTATCCGCTAAATGAATCTCTAAACCACGACCTGGATAGTTATCACCAAATAGGTTACCGCGGTAACGATTTTCTGTGGCAAAAATAAACGGGTCGTAAGGCATTTCTCCAATCTCATCAAGAGCAACAGGCTCAAGGTAGGAGACATGCAACTCAAAGGTAACATTGATATTTTCTTTACACCCCATTTCTGTACGATAGAACTGGCATGCAGTCTCTGAGGCCTCTTTTGTATCTGCCAAGATGATAAAGCTGGCATCTACGGTTCCTGATTCGAGATTGGCGGAAGGTTGTTGCACGCCGTTAATTAGTAAGCGTGTTTTTGTGGTATCGATGTTAGTAGGAGAGACACCGGGAATACGCACTGCAAAACCACTTCGGAAGTCAGCACCTACCGCTAGTAACTCACCGGACACCTGACTTTTTGCGACTTCATCAGACTTCAACGTTTCCGTTACGTTGTAATGAAAGACAACATCATTGAGGTCATAATCATCAGTGAGAGGCCACTTATCTTCATACGCTAACGTGACAAACGCATCTTGTGAAGGGAAGTAACGTCTGGTTGTATCCACATCATCAACCGTTTCGAGATGATCCTCTACCTCTCCTGTTTTTGCCCCTCCAGTTGCTCCTAAGCCTGTTTGCTGGCTAATACGATAGCGTGCCCACGTCTCGGTTTTTTGTGCTTCGATAGGCACTTCAATAATACGCACGTTGTTACCCGCGCTAACACTGTCATCTGTTAGGATTTGTTCATCATCACCAAATTGACCATCAGCATTCCAATCAACCCACGCAGACACATAACCACTTGTGCTTGCGTAGAGGTTCACGATGCTATCTAAACCTGGCTCAATGCTGGTTACAAAGCTAGCACCTTGCTCATCGCTAACACCTGTTGCGTCATCGGACGACGGCCATACTGTCGCACCTGAATCGCCGTCTGGGGCATCCACACCCAGCCACGTTAAATTATCTAATTCATGACGAGGTCCATTGCTATCCAACGTCGTCGCGTAACTATCAGGGGCGTCACCAAAATCGATATTTGAATCTTCATCAATCACTGGTGCATTTGCACATCGAGCGCCGTCATTCTGGCCAGAGGAAGGGCCATCAGCAAATTTAATCGCTGTAACATTTCCTGCTGCAATCTCATCTGAATCGCCCAATGCTACGCGGTAGACCAGACCATCTTGGTTACGCGACACATAATAGTTGCCATTAACATCAAAATATCCAGCCCCAAAAGTCCCTAGCTCTCCTGTATCTCCGACCTCAACGGCATCTCCCGTTTGAAGGTCAAATTGGTACAAAAAGCCGCTCTTGTTATCGATACCATACATTTTTCCATCGACAGGGTTCACAGCGAAATCAGTGAGTTTCACTGGCGTAGAGGTGGTAATTAATTCCGCTTCTAAAGTGGCATTCGGGTCATTGTCCAAAGGACTTAGAGGAATTCGGTAAAAGCCTTCACCATTGCGATAAACATAGTAAGTGTGGTCATAGACATCACCCACATAAAAATTCACCCCATTAGGTAAGCCATTAACATTTAATGGCTCAACCTGATAATCAGCGCCCATACGAACCACTTGAAGATCAGAAGTGGCATACCCATAGATATAGCGGTCGGTGAAGTTGAAACCTACTCCATTAACATTGCTTGTGGTACCAACATCATTCGTCAGTAATTCACTGCTACCCGAGACGAGATTGACTCCGTAGATAGAGGCAGGAGTTCCTTGAAACAGGTACGCTTTGCTTGGACAGTTAGTAAAAGGGGCAGAGTATACGTGAGTACTGATTAACGCTAAGCCGCCGATTGCAAGGGTGATTTTATTCATAACGGGCTCCTTGTTGAGTTACCAAAGCAAGGAGCAAGTTAGATGCCAACAATGGAATAAAAAATAAAGCACATATTAATCAGTCACTTAATCACATCCCAGCTCGACGCGTAAATTTTGTATTGATAAGTACAGACTGGCAATTTGCAAAATGAAAGAGCAATTACTCTAAATCAGTTTTTTGACGAATAAAGTGATGTCTTGATCCATTTTCACTCCACCTAAGGCAATCAGCAGCTTATGACTTACAGTACGAAGTCACTGTTTCTATTGAATAATTGTCGCATTTCATCAGCGAGCCAATTTGCAACAGTGCTTTCCGCCCTATCACGGCGCTTGATAATCCCAATCTCTGAGACCAATGCTTGAGGGATATTATCGGTAGGCAGCGAGACAAGCTCCTCGCGATACCATTCTGAGTGCGCGACATGCGACGGTATAAATGCCCAACCAACTTGTCTTGATACCAAGTCAGAAATCAAAAAATAGCTATCAATATGCCAATGATTAGCAGTTAAAGGCTTATCACGCCCCTCCCCTGTCCTATCGCAAATCACTAGCTGACGATAAGCCTGTAAATCAGTGAGTGTTGGGGCACTTTTCTCTACGAGAGGGTGCTCAGGCGCAACAACCAATTGGTACTTAAAATGCCCTACTGACTGAAAATCAAGAATATCAGGGAGCTCTCGATGTCGAAAAGTGATGCCAAAGTCCGCCCGTCCTTCTTCTACTGATTTTAAGTTATCATCCCTAGAGCCATGAATCATGGTCAGTCGAATCTCTGGAAATCGCTGTTCTAATTCTACCAACAGCGCATAGAATGAGATAACGGGTACCGCTTCATCTGTCGCCATCACAACTGATAACTGCTCACTCTTAGATGCAGTTAACGCACGTGACTCCATACGCTCACATTGAGCAAGGATAGCGGAGGCTTCTGCCAGCATCTCTTCGCCGAGTGAAGTCAGCACTGGCAACCGGGCTGAACGGTCAAATAAATCGAAGCCAAGATCCGCTTCTAAATTCGAAATAGCACTGCTAACCCGAGACTGTGCTTTACCTAAGTGCCTTGCCGCTGCCGAAAATGAACCAAGGCGTGACGCCGTCACAAAGGCTTGCAATTGATCTAACGTCCAATTCATTCATATCTCCTTACTCGTGCAGACAAGACCCGTAACTATCACAAACCATACGAATAGCGGATAGATACTATCTTTCGTCCATCCTCAAAACAAATATAATGATGCCATTAATTAGTCTGAGTAAAGTAGAATGCAAGATACAACAATCAATGTTGATGCTCATGAGTCCATTAGTAAAACATTTTGGCGCTTTGCTATTCCGTCAGTAGCGGCAATGCTCGTCAGTGGGTTATACCAAGTTATCGACGGTATTTTTGTTGGGCACTTCATCGGCTTTGAAGGCTTAGCTGGTATCAACATGTCATGGCCCATTATCGGGTTTGCTATGGGATTTGGCATTCTCATTGGTATGGGTAGCGGCAGTACAATGTCTATCTTTCGTGGTGAGAAAGATATGCAGGGGGCAAAAGCGACCTTATCTTCCAGTTTATGGCTTATGGTTGCTTTTGGTGCCTTCTCCATGGCTATTCTGCGTCTGTTCGGGATTGACCTATTAACACTCCAAGGGGCTGAAGGCGCTGCATTTCAACACGGTGCTGATTATATTGGCATCTTCTCTTATGGTATTTTCTTCACGATCGCAGCGGGAGCCTTCCCTATGCTGGTTAGAAATGACGACAGCCCAAAGATTGCGACAGCACTCACTGTTATTGGTGCGCTGCTTAATATCGCGCTGGATTACTTGATGATCGGTATATGGGACATGGGACTCAAAGGAGCAGCTGTTGCAACCGTGATTTCACAAATCGTCGTTTTCACTATTGGTTTAGGCTACTTCTTACTGTCGTTTAGCCAAATAAAGTTAGATAGCCCAACACTTGATCTAAAAATCGCATGGCGTATTACATCACTCGGCGCTTCCAGCCTTTTTATGTTTATGTATTTTAGTTTTATTATCGCCATACATAACAAACTCTTTATGATGTATGGTTCTGCCGTGCATGTTGGTGCATTTGCCATTATTGGCTACCTTGCAACCATGTACTATCTCATTGCAGAAGGTATTGCTGGCGGTCTTCAACCCCCTGTCAGCTACTATTTTGGTGCAAAGCAATTTACTAAAATTCAAGCAACCGTAAAACTGGCTTTCAGTGTCATCATTGCGTTGGGTATCTCCACGGTCATATTGATTAACCTATTCCCGATAGAAATCATTGACATATTTAGTCGTGGTGATCAGCAACTGATGGATGTAGCAAAAGATGGCATACGCTTGCACCTCTTTGCCTTGTTCTTAGATGGCTTTTTATTCCTTGCATCGGTCTACTTTATGTCAGTCAATAAAGGTGGAAAAGCACTGCTGGTGTCTGCGGGTAATATGCTGGTTCAAATACCATTTTTATTCTTTTTACCACAATGGCTTGGCGTCAATGGTGTGTGGCTATCATTACCACTCTCTAATATTATCCTGACCCTTGCTGTTGCACCGATACTATGGAAAGACATGAAGCAGCTTGGAGAGTCATCGCCTGCACCAGCGGCCGAACTTGCTGTCCAGCAGTAATGGTAGGTTCCCCTCTTAGGGATAGCGTTTAGAACACAAAAAAAGACAGCCGAGGCTGTCTTTTTTATACATTGAACAGAGGCTTAAATGCCAGCGCGTTTAAACAAACCCGCCATCAATGCAGAGTTTGATTTAACTTGCTTAGACTTATTCGTCAACTCTCGAGACAAGTTAACATCGCCAACTTCCTTGGCAATATAAATCATTGACTTATACACATCACCAGTACTTTTAATACGCTTGCTGTCGTTCATTGGCTCAAGAATTTTTACTGCTTGAGAGCCTGACATTTTATTTGTATTTGCGTAGTCCAATACTGAATCCAGAAGCTTATCCATATCTTCCACAAATTCGGAGTTTTCACCCCCTTGCTCTTGAATAGACTTCATCGTGCGTTTGCGCACTTGGTTAATGATAAACGCAGGTTTGTTTATCTTTTTATAACCAAAAAAACCTATCAAGACCAGTACAGCAACGCCGCCAGCCACATATCCCCAAATTGAACCGGAAGATTCTGCAACAGGATTGAATGTTTCTACTGCGCCGCTAATTATTGACTCTGGTACATCAGACATACTTGAAACCTTAATACTTCTTCGAAACGTAACACCAATACATTATGCACTCTACAATCAAGAAACCATGTGATCCATCAATTTTCTCTCAGATAGAGCGATACAGCCCATCGTTATAGCAATTTTTTGTGACTTTCTCACTTCAATAATCGAAATAATGGAAGGTATTTTCAGAATGGGCGGTACAAAACCTCCAAAAGTCAGAAAGCCTCTCCTAAGTTGAATGACTAATCGCATAGGCATATCAGTCATCTTTTTTACTCGCCCTACCTTATGAAATAGATTGTCATCCTATACCTTGCTCGACAGATATTGACACAATTTTTCTTTAGTGCAAAAAATACCCACAACAAACGTAACCAGCTACAATTCCTTCACATGGTGATCGTCTAGGCTAGCTCGAACAACGAGAATAAAATGACACAGCTCGACTTTGAATTTAAGGCTCGCTCTCCCACTCTTCGTTAGGGATAGGTATTAACAGCAGAATTTAAAAATCAAATACATTAAATAACTCAATATAGGCATGAAATAGCCACGCTTATACACGAACTGAGAAATCTACTTCGATATGAGCCCAGTTAACTAAGTAAAAATAGAGAAAACAATACTAGCGAAACCAAATAGATACATCACAATAACACACAAGAAAATTGGGGTTTATTTCTGAAAGAAAAGAGCGTATTCCTATTGATAAATATAATACTCCACAGGAGACTCCCATGCTCAACATTGCTTTCTTTAGTGCGAAAGGCTACGACGAAGCGTCATTCTCTCGTATCAATAACAATTTTAATTACCAAATTAACTACCACGATTTTCGTCTCTCAATCAAAACCGCTAAAATGGCCGATAATTGCGAAGTGGTTTGCGCTTTTGTCAATGACGACCTTTCTGAGCCTGTCCTCAACAAGCTAGCACTTCAAGGGACTCGCCTGATTGTTATGCGATGCGCAGGGTATGATCGTGTTGACCTATTAGCAGCCAAAAAGCTGGGTATTCAAGTTGCTCGTGTTCCGGCCTATTCACCAGAAGCTGTTGCAGAGCATACCGTCGGTCTAATGATGACTTTAAACCGTCGCTTCCACAAAGCATATCAACGTACTCGAGATGCTAACTTCTCTCTCGATGGCCTAGTGGGTTTCAACTTCCACAACAAAACGGCAGGCGTCATTGGAACCGGTAAGATTGGCATTGCAACGATCCGGATTCTAAAAGGGCTTGGCATGAACATTCTCTGCTTTGACCCTTACGAAAACGCGACCGCCATTGAACTTGGCGCGACTTATTGCTCTCTAGAAGAGATATACGCCAACTCTGATGTCATTACCCTGCACTGCCCTATGACACCAGACAACTATCATCTCCTTAACGCAAAGGCATTTAAACAGATGCGTGATGGTGTGATGATCATCAACACAAGTCGAGGGGGCTTACTTGACGCTGACGCTGCCATTGATGCGTTAAAGGCGAGTAAAATTGGCGCATTGGGGCTGGATGTTTACGAAGAGGAGAAAGAACTTTTCTTTGAAGATAAATCCAATGACGTGATCACCGACGATACGTTTAGACGTTTATCTGCCTGCCACAACGTTTTGTTTACTGGCCACCAAGCCTTTCTAACAGAAGATGCGCTTGAAAACATTGCCACGACAACCTTACAAAATGTCAGTGATTTCATGCAGAGTAAGCAGAACGACAATACATTAATTCGGTAATTAAGCATTTTCTGTTTCGCTCGCTTCCTATTTCACGAGCGCTCTATGACAGAAGGGAAATAACTGAGTTAACAAAAATTTGTGCATTGCCCTAATCGATATACCAGTATGGGGGAATGCACGATTTTGCTAAGGCGTTCAAGCCCCCTCTCGAGTGCATGCTTATATATTCATCACCAGATGTACCCGATGTGATGGCATAACAAAACTAGTTACTAAAACTTCTCCTAAGACCACCAACAAACTATTCCATAGCCCACGTCAACAAACTGTCCATCATCCACGCTAACAGCGTAGGCATTTCACGTATCAATCGCAGTGAATAAAATGGGCAATGAGTCACCATGCACTGTCTCATTCTTAGGATTCTGTGCTATTTTTAACCAACAAGGCTATCAAATAGGTAATTGACACAATGCTTCCTCCTGCAAGACCTAGCGATGAAGAGTCACGACTTAAAAACTTACATTCGCTGAATATTCTGGATACGACACCAGAAGAACGTTTTGATCGAGTCACAAGGCTTGCTAGACGATTATTCGATGTTCCCATCGCGGTTGTCAGTTTAGTTGACGAAAATAGGCAGTGGTTTAAGTCTTGCTTTGGTCTCGATGTATTGGAAACACCTCGTGATATCTCATTCTGTGGACACGCAATCTTAGGGGAAGGACCTTTTGTCATCCCCGATGCTCAGAAAGACCCTCGCTTTGCTGACAACCCCCTCGTCACGGGACCACCCAATATACGGTTTTATGCTGGTGTACCACTTATGTTTGAAGATGGTACAAAGCTTGGTACATTATGTATTATCGACGAAAAGCCTCATCAATTATCTGAAGATAGCTTGGTTGATCTAGTCGATCTTGCCAAAATGGCAGAAAGAGAACTAGCGGCCACCCGCAATGCCTCCATTGATGAATTAACCCAAATATCTAATCGTCGTGGATTCATCTCCCTGGCAAACAAAAGCATTACCTACTGTAAAATTGCCCACTACCCCTACTCACTTGCTTACTTAGATCTTAACCAATTTAAGCCAATCAATGACAAATTCGGCCACCATGAAGGCGATCTTGCTCTTCAGGCGTTCGCCAACTTAATGCGCGTTAGTTTTCGTGAATCTGATGTGTTTGCACGGATTGGAGGAGATGAATTTGTGGTCTTCATGTCAGGCGCATCGAAGACAGTCGCACAAATAGCCATTAAGCGGTTTCGAGATTCCCTCAACGATTATAATGCGACGACAAATCGTGGCTATGACATTTCATTTTGTGAAGGCATTGCATCAGCCAAAGTCGATGAAGATGTCACTCTTGAAGGCTTACTCAGTGAAGCAGATAAAGAGATGTACAAGCATAAGCAGGAAGGGTTGCTCACTAAATAACGCCACCTTCCCTTTCAAGCCGGTGGCATTGAACAGTGACGCTATTTAGCGATAAAGCTTGCGTGTAATTAAGGTGTATTATTCCGCATTGATAAGATCGTCAATCAACTGATCAGCAGGAAATACGACGTCTGTTTGGCGGCGCACCTCTGTAATAATGTGATTTGTAATACGAGAGCGCTGTACCGCTTCTTGATCCATACTCTGGTCATGTATCTGTTTCGCAAAGTGCTCCGCTTCATAGCGCATGGAATTGTCATGCTGAGCCACAGAGATAATGGAGGCCTCTTCACTTCGAGGCTTCCACCACACTTTACTCATTTCCGAGACATGCTCAATAATCAGCGTGCCCTCTTCTCCTTGAATCTCACTGTGTATTCCTGAATCAGAGACCTTGGAATGCTGGATCACGATATCAAAGCCATCATACTGTAGATAGACAGAACCATGCCCATCTACGCCCGATGGCAGTAATTGCGCATTTGCCTGTATACGCAGTGGCGCTGAAAATAGAGATGCGGCTACCGCTACACAGTAATAGCCAATATCCATAATAGAGCCATTTGAAAAGGCAGTATTAAAGGTATTGGGATTATCTCCGTTTAAGTACTTTTGATATCGGGAAGAATATTGGCAGTAGTTAAGTGCCACTTTTCTCACCCGCCCCAAACGCGGCAGTGACGACTTAACTATTTGCATATTTGGCAAATAATCCGTCTTAAATGCTTCAAAGAGAACAACGTTATGCTGCTTGGCACACCGATAGAGCGCTTCAACTTCCGTAAGGTTAGAACCTAAAGGCTTTTCACAAATGACATGCTTTCCGACAGCCATCATCTGCATAGATTGAGCACAATGCAGCGAATTCGGGCTGGCGATATAGACGGCATCAATTGACTCATCTTCAGCCAATGCTGACAAACTATCGTAACAGCACGTCACATCAAATTTGATGGCAAACTCTTGAGCAACGGAAAGGTGACGGGAGTACACGGCAGTCAACTGAAACTGCTCACTCAAATGAGCAGCTTCCACAAACTTTTCTGTTATCCAATTCGTCCCAATAATCGCGAGTTGAATCATGACGCATCCTTTCGTTATCACCGTAAATGAAGGGATAGATTACTCTATTTAATCCCTGCAATGCATCGACAATATGCTAACTGTGCGCAATATTTTAATTTACACCAATAAGGTATAAACCAAAGGGGCAAGTAACGAAGTAATCACCCCGCAAAGGACTAACGCCATTGAACTAATGGCAGCATCCTGGTGATGCTCATCGACTGCTCTCGCGGTACCTAAAGCATGAGAGACCGAGCCGATCGCTAAACCACGGGCAACAGGGTAAGAGACTCCGACCAGCTTCAAAATAGGGTAGCCAAATAATGCGCCAAAAAGCCCCGCAACCAATACCATGAGTGCCGCGATAGCCCCTTCACCACCTAAGCTCTCTGCGACTGACATGGCAATGGGTGTGGTCACTGATTTCGGTAGGATAGAAGCAACAAGTTCGGCATCTGCCCCCAACAACATGGCCGCCCCTGCACCAGAAATCATAGCGACAACACTGCCGACAACACACGAGGTTAATAGCAACTTCCATTGTGCTTTAATGGCTGGCAACTGCACATATAACGGATAGGCAAGGGCAACAACGGCTGGTTGCATCAGCATATGCAAAGTCTGGTTTCCCTCAAAATAGGTCTCATATGGAATGCCGAGTAGTAGCAAAAGGGGGATTAAAATCACTAGACTAACCAGCAGAGGATTACTCAGTGGGTGTCGTATACGTTGAGTAAAATAACGAGCAGAGTAGAAAACGACTATCGTCAATACTAACCAGATCATTTTTCACCCCTCTGACAAATCAATCCAAGTAACAGCAATACCAGCAACGAGCTGGAAATATTACTCACAATCAGCGTTAAGCCATGAGCGCGAATCATATCTCCTTGCTCCATTAACCCAACACTAATCGGAACAAACAGCAGTGCCATATGTTTCATCATCAGCTCACTACCAGGCTTAACCCATTCTGAAGGTATCACCTTTATAACCATCGCAAAAAACAGCAAAAGCATACCGGTAATAGAGCCAGGTACGGTAAGAGAAAACCACGTCGACAACAGGTTGCCAGCAAACGTGAACGCGAAAATAATTAAAAAAGCTCGAAATAGTTTCATATATAAAATGCGAAATGAGTCACATTCTGCAGTGTACTAAATCGACAAAAACAGTGCCATAAAACCAACACTGTTTATCAAAAAAACCAATAAGAGTGTCTACAACAACACCGATGCTGTTCAGTAGAGACATCGCGAATAGATTGAAATAATTGGTGAAGGGAGTACAGCTGCGTGAATAAAGCAGAGTCCTTACCGTAGGGGAAATAAAGTAAGTAAAGTTGGTCGGTTAAGAGGAGCGACAGAAAAAGTGAAGCGCCTAGGCAATATTAAGCCATTGCACGTCATCTCATGTGCAATGGCTAAAAACGCTAACTCATTTGATTTTTCAATGCTTCAGCATCTTCTCGTTTTGCCAACTTGTGGCCATCTTCTGTAACGCCACGCTTCCAATAGCTACTAAAGTAGGTTTTCTCTCGAGCGGGTGATAGCTGGTCAGACACATAACGACGCACACTACGCATTTGGTTAAACTCACAAGCACACCAAACAGAAACACTGTCATGCTCTGCTAATGGCAGTGCCTTCACTGAATCGCTTAACGTACCTTCACTTTGCGCTTCAACATGCCATTGAATATCGATGCCTTCAGGCGCATCAAGTGATTGAATATCTGCTTCAGTAGTGACTTCAATCATCGCGACACCACGGGCATCATCTGGTAATTTAGCAAGCTGCACAGCAGCAGCAGGCAATGATGTCATATCAGCAACAAATAGTAACCACTCACTATCAACATTAAACGGCTGTAGTAAACCTGGACCACCTGCAAAAATAACATCACCAGGTTTAGCATTCATCGCCCAACAACCTGCGACCCCAGACTCTTCAGATGAACAACCATCACCATGACGTACAAAGTCTACGGTTAACGCATTCGCTTGATGATCTAACGCTCTAATCGTATAAGTCCGCATCGTCGGGCGTTGCTGCCCTTCTTTCATAATGAGCTCAGTGCCGCCCTGCTCATTGAAAAGGAACTTCAGATATCCACCAACACTATCAAGTAGGAACTTAGCGACATCCTCACCGCTAAATATAATTCTTTGCATATAAGGCGACAGCGCTTCGATCTTCTGCACAGTTAATTGCTTTGGCTTCATGCCTGGTTTCTTTGCTGGGTTCATTGCCGTTTTCTTAGCTAAATTCATGCTGGAGCCTCGCTAAATTTATTATTCTTTATCATTGAATACACCTGATGAACGAAGGCGCATTTCACCCTGCTGCCCTTGTTCAACTAGCTTCGCTTTTATTCGTTTAACCGTCGACACACTGGCACCAGTCTCTATGGAGGTCGCTTTTAGGGTATAGCCTGCCAACAATAGGCTCGCAATCTCATGGTGACGGGTTTTATCTGCTCGTCGGCCTCGGTATTTTTCTTTCCATTGCTCAGGTTGCGCACGTAAAGCTTGTCTTCCTGCTTCCGCAAAACCTCGTTTTCTCATCGTACTGTAGCTTGCCATACCGCCCAGTAAGGCAATTTGACCTTGCGAAATAGGACACTCTTTTTGGAGCACCAAATCATAATGAATAGTTTCGACAATGACACCACGGGCTAAAACAGCCTTTAGTGTATCCAACAAATCTTCATCATTTCCGCCTAAACACTCTATCCACCAAACCACCAGCGTATCACCACTCGATAATTCAGAAAGAAGTTCAGACCAGATAGGTCTATCCCGCATTTGCACATAACCGCGTACTCCTCGCTCACACCGCAACTCGATAGAGGGAGAACGCTCACGGATATCTTCGATTTGTTGCTCTTGCGCGCTATTCATCGGCGAACAACGAACGTATCCAAAAATATTCGGCATCATGAAATAGCTCATTTAGACCATTAGCTCATAATAGCATCCATTATCATAAAATGTAAACGCGAATTATTATCAAATGTAGTATTGGCAATAATGGTGAGTTTCGTGCTGAGAAATGTAAGGTGCAGAAAGATTGAATAATCAAAGACTAAAACGGCACCGCAGAGGGTGCCGTTAATGAGCAAGGTAAAGTAATTGTCTAAGGCATATTTTCTAAACCATCAGCGAATAAAGCTCACTGATAATTTTACCTATTTAGTGAGCGTGGCCGTGGGCCAGCTCTTCTTCCGTTGCATCGCGCACGTCATGAACGATGCCTCTAAAGGTCAACGTTTTCCCTGCTAATGGATGGTTGGCGTCAACAGTAATTTTTTCATCGCTTATTGCTGTCACCGTAACAGGGATAGGGCCCTGGGGGGTTTCTGCATTAAAAGCCATTCCAACTTCAACTTTATCAACCCCTGTAAATGCCTCTGCTGGCACTTCACTCACCAGTTGATCCATGCGCTCACCATAAGCATTTTCAGGGGCAACGGTAACATCAAATTCATCATCGAATGTTTTACCAATCAGCTCAGCTTCTAGTCCAGGAACCATATTGCCTGCACCATGCAAAAATGAAATCGGATCCTTTCCGTCAGAAGAATCAATAATAACGCCATTCTCATCGGTCATCGTGTAATCAATAGTGACGACTTTGTTGTTTTCAATCATGCAGTGTTCCTTACCAAGCTACCGCGTTAACAGTGCGGACAATGACTGTGTGGTAAAGTACTCACCACGTTAGCTGCACACCCTAGCATAGTTTTGTTTACAATTAGTCGTTCTATTTATTGACACATCCCAACTTCGTCAATACTCCCCCTCCCATCACAAGGTAATGCCAAAGGTTATCCAGTGACATTTAATCAGTGTTATTTAATCAGTGAAAGTGACCATAAGATAAATGAATTTGATCATGGATAAAAATATTCATGTAAAATCGAGTTTAAAGCTCTGGGGGTTTCTATGTCTAAATCAGTACAACAGCAAATTGGTAATATCGCGCTAGTCGTGAAAGATTATGACGAAGCCATTGAGTTTTATACAAACAAACTGCAATTTACCTTAATAGAAGATACTCATTTAGGGGGTGGTAAGCGCTGGGTTCAAGTTTCTCCGCCAAACTCAAAGGGCACAAACCTACTCCTTGCTCAAGCCAGTACTAACAAACAAAAACAAGCCATCGGTAACCAAACGGGCGGTCGAGTATTTCTCTTTTTGCAAACCAATGATTTCTGGCGAGACTATGAACGAATGAAAGCGAATGGCGTTGTATTCAATGAAGAGCCGCGCATCGAGCCATACGGCACCGTTGTTGTTTTCGAAGATCTTTACGGCAATAAATGGGACTTGCTTCAACTGAAGTAAGTATCAACATAACAATACCTGATTACCACTGAGCCTCAGCTAGCTTAAGCAGCCTTTCTGGCATTGGAGCTGTTTGAATGCTTGAATACAGCAATTGGTCGAGCATC
>JBHOGO010000042.1:0-37595 GCA_043421945.1 bacterium sp. HQB-150
AGAGAAGCCATCACTTAACATCACAAACACAGAAAAATCAGGATTGATGGCGATGGCTTAAACCGATCTCAGGTTAATTAGGTATCAGTGATCCAATGATCAAAAGGAAAGCCACGTTGACTCAGCAGTCAACGTGGCTTTTTGTTTTGAGCACTTGTTTAGCGTTACTCTTCGTCGTCTTCACCCACAAACAGGGCGATCAGATCATTAAAGAATAGCTGTCCCTTTGGCGTGATATGCCAGTGCGTCGCATCTTCAGTAATAAGCTTATCGTCGATAGCATTCGCAATGCTGCTCGCAATGACACTATTCGGTAGACCCGTTCGCTGTGTAAACTCTGCTTTTGGGCAAGGCTCAACGAGGCGAAAGCGATTCATGAAAAACTCGAAGGGGCGGTCTTCCGCGATGACCTCAGTTTCTTGATCAAGATAGGGCTTGAGTAAGTTGAGGTACCCACGTGGGTGTTTAACCTTAACGGTACGTACGATTCTGCCATCTTCAAAGCTCACTTTGCCGTGCGAGCCACAGCCTATACCGAGATAGTCGCCGAAACGCCAGTAATTGAGGTTGTGCTGGCACTGCTTGCCGGGCTTGCTATAGCCTGAAATCTCATACTGTACATACCCAGCCTGCGAGAGCTTTTCGTTGCCTTGTTCAAAGATATCCCAAAGGTCGTCATCGTCAGGTAGCTGAGGGGGCTTAGAGTAAAACAGAGTATTAGGCTCGATGGTGAGCTGATACCAAGATAAGTGCGGTGGATTTAGCGCGATGGCTTGATCGAGGTCGCTAAGAGCTTGTGCAGGTGATTGGTCGGGTAAGCCATGCATTAAGTCGAGGTTAAAACTATTGAGTCCCGCTTCTGTTGCCAGATTTGCGGCACGAATAGCTTCTTTACTGCCGTGGATACGGCCAAGACGTTTTAGTTTACTGTCTTCAAACGACTGAACGCCGATAGAGATACGGTTGATCCCCGCTTTCCTATAAGCGATAAAGCGATCAGCTTCGACGGTGCCTGGGTTGGCCTCCATCGTGATTTCTATCTGCTCTGAAAAAGGAATTTGACGCTCTATCCCTTTTAATAGGCGCTCAATTTCTTGCGGAGAGATCAAGCTTGGTGTGCCACCACCGATAAAGATCGAATGCAGCGGACGAGGCGTGAGTGCCAGTCGCTGAATATCAGTGGCAAGGTCATCGAGCAGTGCATCAATGTACTGATGCTCAGGGATCTCTGCTTTCAGTGCGTGAGAGTTAAAATCGCAATAAGGGCATTTTTGTACACACCATGGGATGTGGACATATAAGCTTAGCGGTGGTGGCGTGATCATTCACTGTCCTTCCATTCACTTCCCTTAAGGGCGATAAACAGTGCTTGAAGTGCTTTACCACGGTGTGAGAGTTGTCGCTTTTGCTCTGGAAGCAGTTCTGCAGCGACGCAATCGAATGCAGGAACTTGGAAAATAGGGTCATATCCGAACCCTTGATCTCCAGCGGCTTGTTCGGCGATTTCACCTTCCCAGCTACCATGACAAATCAGTGGTGTCGGATCATTTTCATGACGCATGAATACGAGGACACAGTGGAAGCGTGCACGGCGATTCGTTTGACCTTTCATCGCGTTGAGTAACTTATCAATGTTGTCTTGGTCGGAGGCATCTGCTCCCGCATAGCGTGCAGAATAAACCCCAGGAGCGCCTTGTAGCGCATCAACCTCTAAGCCTGAGTCATCGGCAATCGCCGGTAGTCCAGTCTCTTTAGCGGCATGGCGTGCTTTAATAATGGCATTTTCAACGAAGGTAGTGCCTGTTTCAGCAACGTCTGAGACTTTGTATTCACTCTGCGCACTCACGTCAAAGCCAAACTCTGCTAATAAGTTAGCCATCTCGCGTACTTTGCCTTGATTGCCGGTCGCCAATACCAATTTAGACATTTGATTTGTTCCATCTGTGGTCAATAGTGCGCGTAGTGTAGCGATAGCGCCGCTTTAGGGGAAGGGCGGCGCGAAAGACTGGGGCAGTCGTACCCGATGAGAGATATCAGAGATTAGTTATCAGTGTAAAACGTTTGCTGAAAATTCAGTTGGTTAGTTACACCACCCAGTGTCGTGACATTGATGCTGATTTTAAACTGCTCTTCATTGGTGTGAGGCAACTCAGCAAGGTAATAGATCGCCTGACCTTCTCGGACTTCGCGAAACTTGAGCGTCGTCTTGTGACCAATCAAATTGACCGCTTCTCCATGAAGGGCGGCATTAACCGCCTCATTGCTGTTCTGGCGGTCAAGGACTGATATATTGAGTAACGCAGCGTATTTACTTCGCTGGATTTGATAGTTGTTGGCTATCTCTGCGGTTAAGAAAGTGGTTGGGATAGCAGAGTAGTGCACTTCTAAGTTGTCGAACAGTTCGAACTGCTCAGCATGGGCATGCAGACTGCTGATGAGTAATATCATGATGGCAATGCATTTTTTCATCTTCATCTCCTAGATGTCGATAACCCCGTTCTGTGCTGGGGGAGGTGACGATGTTTAGGATATGCCTCATCGGACTTATCCTTTCGTCAATAAGTGCCTAATGGCTAGAAAATATCTTATGGAGAGAACAGTCTAGTCGTTAGGGCGTGCTAGAAATAAAGACCAGATCCCTCTGGTCTTCTTA
This sequence comes from bacterium sp. HQB-150, assembly GCA_043421945.1. Lineage (GTDB taxonomy): Bacteria > Pseudomonadota > Gammaproteobacteria > Enterobacterales > Vibrionaceae > Thaumasiovibrio. The sequence continues at coordinate 2,654 of JBHOGO010000042.1, forward strand.
CACTGTTTACCTGATTTCACGGTACGCTTGATAGCATGAACCTATAAGTGAGTTCATCTTACGGGCTTGGTGGTGTTGTGGTGTCGAGTAGCTCAGCAACATTGCTAGGAAGCTGTGTTGGTGATGCTATCCGAACCAATTTATGCCTGCCAAGTTCGCCCTTCTCAATGCATACCGCCCCTTTTGATACCTTAAATTGCTTTGCAAGGTATTTGGTCAAGTGGGCATTGGCTTTGCCATCGACCGGAGGGGCAGTGATAGCGACTTTAAACTCGTCGCCATGTAAGCCAACCAAGTTATCTCGGCTGGCTTTGGGTTGGATATACAACCTGAGTATCAGATCGTTATCCTGCCAGTAAACGGCACTCATGTGGCTTACCTATTTATCACTTAACGCTTTATTATCTAGCGAGCGAGTTATAGCGCAAACCAGATTTGCCCCATGGATACCGAGCTTAATAGGTCACCAATGAGAGAATTCGCGAATTGGATACCAATAAATAGCACCAAGAAGCTTAAATCAAAAATACCGACAGTTGGGATTACGCGACGCAATGGTGCCGTAATGGGATCGGTCAGTTGGTGGAATACCAATTCAATAGGGTTACGTCCTTGGCTTATCCAGCTAAGAATGGCGCGAGCAATCAATACGTATAGCAACAAGGTGCCTGTTGTTTTGACTAAGCCAAGCAGTGCCGCAACCGGTAAAGGACTAAAGCTAAAGCCACTTAACGAGGTGAGCACAAACAGCTTTAACATAATCAACAGGTACGCAAAGCTAATGGTGGCAAGATCGAAAGGACCTACCGCGGGAATGAAGCGGCGCAGTGGCGCGACAATCGGTTGTGTTGCTTTCACGATAAATTGTGAGAATGGGTTATAAAAATCAGCGCGAGCCCATTGTAGCCAAGCTCTTAGAATGACCACCATGATGTAGAGATCAAAAAGTTGAAACGCGATTTGGATTAAAAATTGAACTGAATTCATATTCTACCTTGTCAAACTAAAACAGTTTTTCCATTTCCTCAGCACGACTTACCGCAGCCTGCATGGCCTTGGATACCGTCTCGCTAAGTTGATGTTCTTCAAATGTACGGATTGCTTCCGCTGTTGTACCACCTTTCGAGGTGACTTGAGCGCGTAATGTTGCCAGATCGAGACCTGCGTTTTCTTTTACCATCGCCGCCGCACCTAGCGCTGATTGTTGCACTAACTCACGCGCCGTCGATTCGTCAAAGCCTTGTGCCATCGCCTCTTTTTGCATCGCCTCCATAAACAAGAAGAAGTATGCCGGAGAGCTGCCAGCCGCTGCAATAATATTATTGATCCCGCTTTCTTTTTCTACCCAAGAGACCTTGCCGACTGCCTGCATCAACGTATCTGCAAATGCTCGGTCACTATGAGGTAGTGAATTCGCTGAATATAAGCCGCTCATACCAAGACCTAACAAACTCGGTGTGTTAGGCATGACGCGAACTAACTTTAGATGCTGCGCTAAGTACTCATCGTAACGCGCTGAGGTAATACCCGCAGCGATAGTTATCACCAGCTTAGATGATAAATCGAGAATTTGTAATGGCTTACAAACTTCTTCCATCATTTGTGGCTTCACGGCCAAGACGATGACATCAGCATCGTTGGCGGCTTGCAGATTATTGTCAGTGGTGTGGATACCATACTGGCTTTCCATTGGTTTGCGTCGTGTTTCGCTTGGCGCAGTCGCTGTGATCAATTCTGCTGGGTAGTCACTATTAACGAGCCCCGCAATAATAGATCGCGCCATATTTCCCGCGCCTATAAAGGCAATACGTCTGTGTTCCATGATACGTTACCTATTTTCAGTCCTGATAATGTTTAACCACATATGGTTACTATTCTTGCACACGTTGATGAACGTCATTATTTGTAATCGCGCGCGCCAAACAGAGCAGTGCCGATACGCACCATGGTACTGCCTGCGGCAATGGCGGCATCCATATCACCACTCATCCCCATCGATAGCGTATCCATGTGTGGGTGAGCGGGGAGAAGCTGCTGTAGCGTCTCGGTCAGTTGCGAGAATGCCCGTAGTTGGCTGTCATAGTCATCTGCACGCTCGGGAATAGACATTAAGCCGCGGAGCTGAAGATTGGGTAGTGTGGCAATACTTGCCGCTAATTCAGCGACAGATTTTGCATCAGCCCCTGATTTACTCGCCTCACCGCTGGTGTTGATCTGCAGTAGCACCTGTAAAGGAGGCAGGTCTGCAGGGCGTTGATCGTTGAGTCGTTTTGCTATTTTTTCGCGATCGACAGAGTGTACCCAATCAAAATGTTCAGCAATGTGTTTGGTCTTATTAGATTGAATGGGGCCGATGAAGTGCCATTTCAATTGGTCTCTGTGTGGTGTTTGCGCAAAATGCTGGACCTTTTCAACGCCTTCTTGAACGTAATTCTCACCAAAGGCAAGCTGTCCAGCATCAATGGCTTCTTGAACGGCATGAATGGGTTTTGTCTTGCTTACTGCGAGTAATTGCACTGAATCGGGTCTTCTGCCGCATTTTTCAGTTGCTAAGCGTATCTGATGAGTGATCTGCTCTATATTTTGTTTGATACTAGCCATAATTTTTATCTGCGGGGAATGTGAATGGATATCACCGAATTATTGGACTTTAGTGTAAAGCATAACGCCTCAGATCTGCACCTTTCAGCTGGGGTTCCCCCAATGATCCGTGTTGATGGTGATGTGCGAAAACTCAGTCTACCAGAATTATCTCATGCAGAAGTGCATAAATTGGTGTTCGACATCATGAACGATTCTCAACGCCGCGAGTATGAAGAGAATCTCGAGTGTGACTTTTCTTTCGCGGTGCCAAATGTTGGGCGTTTTCGTGTTAATACGTTCCACCAAGCGCGTGGAGGGGCAGCCGTTTTTCGGACTATTCCAGAAAAAATACCGACATTAGAAGATATTAAAGCACCAGAGATATTCCAAAATATCAGCGAACTACAAAAAGGGTTGGTGTTAGTGACAGGGCCGACGGGATCTGGTAAATCGACGACGTTAGCGGCGATGGTGAACTATATTAACCAGCGTTACAACCGCCATATATTGACCATTGAAGATCCGATCGAGTTTGTTCATCCCAGTCAAAAAAGCCTCGTGAATCAGCGTGAAGTCCATCGTGATACTCACAGCTTTAATGCGGCGCTTCGTTCAGCATTGCGTGAAGATCCCGATGTAATTTTAGTGGGTGAGCTTCGTGATCAAGAGACGATTAGTTTGGCGCTAACGGCAGCGGAGACTGGCCACTTGGTGTTTGGTACCTTGCACACCAGTAGCGCAGCGAAAACGGTCGACCGGATTATCGATGTCTTCCCAGGAAGTGAAAAATCGATGGTGCGTTCGATGCTTTCTGAGTCGCTGCGCGCGGTTATTTCTCAAACCTTAATGAAATGCACCAGCGGTGGTCGTGTCGCTGGGCATGAAATCATGCTGGCAACACCTGCCATTCGAAATTTGATTCGTGAAGATAAAGTCGCTCAGATGTACTCCATGATTCAAACCGGATCGAGTCAAGGTATGCAGACTATGGAGCAAGCAGCACGGTTACTTGTCGCTCAAGGGCTGGTTGAAGCAGAAGAGGCGCGTCGGAAGACGGCTGGTCCAAATACACAGCAATTGTAATAGGACATTCGCATGCAGATTAATCAAGTTCTTGGGGAGATGGTTCAGGCGAAAGCGTCTGATCTTTATATTACGGTCGGTGCGCCGGCATTGTTAAAAATTAATGGACGACTGGAGCCATTTGGCGAAGAGCTATCACAGGCTGCAGTCAATATCATGCTTAACAATGTGATGGATGAAGCGAAGCTTGCTGAGTTTTTTGAATCACGAGAGGCGAACTTTGCCATTGTGCGTGACAGTGGGCGTTTCAGGGTAAGTGCGTTTTGGCAGCGTGATATGCCGGGGATGGTGATTCGACGAATTGAAACCAATATCCCTACCTTCAAGCAATTAACACTGCCGCGTGAAATGGAACACATGGTGATGTCGAAGCGTGGGTTGATCCTCGTTGTGGGCGCAACGGGGTCGGGCAAGTCCACCTCGATGGCGGCAATGACAGGCTTTCGTAATGAGCATGCTAGTGGTCATATTCTTACGATTGAAGACCCCATTGAGTTTGTTCATGATCACCATAATTGCATTGTGACGCAGCGAGAAGTGGGTTTGGATACCGAGAGCTATGAAGTCGCGCTGAAAAACTCATTGCGACAGGCGCCGGATATGATCCTCATTGGTGAGATTCGAACACCTGAAACTATGGAATATGCGATGATGTTTGCTGAGACCGGTCACCTCTGCATGGCGACATTGCATGCCAATAACGCTAACCAAGCTCTCGAGCGTATTTTGCATCTGGTCCCTAAAGAGCGTCGTGAGCAGTTTCTTTTTGATCTCTCTTTGAATTTAAAATGTGTTATTGCTCAGCAGTTAATTCCTGATGCGAATGGGAAGGGGCGGCATGGCGCGTTTGAGTTGCTGATTAACACCCCAAGGATTTCAGATTTAATTCGTCGTGGTGAGCTTCACGATTTAAAAGAGGTTATGCGTCGTGGTAATGAACAGGGAATGCGGACGTTTGATCAAGCGCTGTATGAACTGGTCAAAACAGGCAAAGTTTCCGAACTTGAAGCGCTGCATCATGCGGATTCAGAAAATGACCTTCGTTTGATGATAAAGCTGGGTAGTAGTGACGATAAGCCTATCGATAACAAAGGTGGTAGCTTGAGCGACGTTACCATTGATATGGATTAGGTAAGAAAAAGGTCGTTAATAAAAACGGAGCGTGATGCTCCGTTTTTTCGTTTTCGTTTTCGTTACGTTTGTTTCTACTTAATAAAACGGAAGCTTGCAGGGTAGCGCCACACAAGGCCGTCGTTTGCTTTAATCGCGCCGATGATAGCGAAAGCGATATTGGCAATGCCCAGAATGATAAAGCCGAGAGCACCAATAAGGACAAACGTCAGTACAAAACAGATGATTGAGTAGATAAACGCGGTGATGAGCCAGTTGACGACATTTTTACCGTGTTGGTCTATCTCTGGGTATTTATCTTTGTTGGTTGCCCACATGACAATGGGAATGATGAAACCAAACCCAGGGATCATAAAGCCTGCTAGTTGGCTGATATGCAGTAAAAAACAGTAGGTATTTACTGCCATTCCCCAAGGTTTATTACTTTCCATCTCTCTTTAGCCTCTTCATTTTCATATACGTTTTATGCACCGTTTGTGTGTGCGGCTTCTCCGCTTAAACACTCGCTTACAGTGCTAGGTGCATGTTCTGGTTAAGTTTAAGTGCGTCACAATATCACTATTTGCTCACTGACTGATACACCCTATATCGGAGTCGGGAGATAACTGCGGTTAACTTGGCACTTTTTCCATCCCTGCGACACGATGCCAGTAGCCATTGCAGTCGTGGGTCGCTAATGCTTCGTGCTTACGTTGCTTAAAATCATCGAGTTTTTGGAGTGTCTCAACCCCCAATGGTGACAATCGGACGACATCGACCAACCCAGCCATTGAGGCGATATCATTTTGCAGGTTATAGCAGTAGCCCGACTGTGTTTGAATGCCATTGAGATTAAAGATTTGTTGCTGTTCTTGGCTTTCAACGTTGAGCCCCGTGGGGTAGTTGATACAGCAGGTTGCACAGTCATCTTTTGCTTTGTTCTCTGCTCGTGCGGTGAAACAGCGCGCTGAATACGCTAATGGTAGGTAGCCATAGGCAAAGACTTCAGTTTCAAACTGGTCTCGGATACCGAGTTCTTCGCATTGTTGCAGTACATTGGTGAGCCAGTCACGAGATAATTCTACCGGCATACACCAGCGAGTCATCCCTTGCTTTAGAAAACGCTGGAGTGTGCGTGCATTGTAAGCATTGATTGCAGGGCCAACCACAAACGGCACCTTTTGTTGCTCGGCTAAACCGATGGCACCGACATCGTTGGCCTCGATGATGAAGTCGCCGTTATCGATATACTTCTTCATCAAGTTAACTTCGCTAGGGGCTTCTAATAGCGCCATCGTGCTGAGTACGACTTGCTTACCACCGCCAGCCAATTGTTGAGCGATCTCAAACCAATCTTTGAATTTCATTTCACGGCGTTTCGAGCAGACTGTTTCGCCTAGATAGACAATGTCGGCAGAGCTTTCTATGGCGTGGTGATAGAAATCTTCAACAGCAGATTTCTGCCAAAAATAGAGTAGTGGTCCTAGTGCATATTTCATGATGATTCCCTATTGCCAGTTGCGATGATATGCACCCAAGGTCGTCTGGCTGCCTTCTGATACTTTATCCAAAGCGGCGTTCCAGCGAGGGTCGACACGGTACTGCTCTGGGTCGGCGAGGTAGTGGTCTATCGCAGCACGCCATGTACGGGTAACTTGTTCGACATAGGCTGGACTGCGTTGACGGCCTTCAATTTTTACAGAGGCGATATTGGCTGCAAACAGCTCAGGTAAAATGGCCAAAGTGTTTAAGCTTGTCGGCTCTTCCAGTGCGTGGTAGCAGTTATCGTTAACGTTGAATCGTCCCTTACAGAGCGTAGGATATCCGGCTGTTTCGCCGTGTTGATAACGATCGATGAGCACATCATTGAGTCTGGTCTCCATGGCCGTCTCTGTCTCTTGCCAGCGTACGAATTTTGCTGGAGAGCACGCGCCAACCGTATTCGGTGATTCCCCTGTCATATAAGAAGAGAGGTAGCAGCGGCCTTCAGCCATAATGCAGAGACTACCGAACGCAAAGACCTCAAGGTCAACGGAGGTATGACGAGAGAGCTGCTTCACTTGGTGTATAGACAATACTCGTGGCAACACGACACGCTTAATATTGAAGTTTCGTTGGTAATAGTCGATAGCAGCACTGTTGGTGGCAGAGGCTTGAACCGATAGGTGCAGCTCCATATCCGGATAACGTTCTGCTGCATATTCGAGAATACTGATATCAGCAATAATGAGTGCATCCACCCCCATCGCCGCCGCATTATCGACCGCTTTCGTCCAACGTTCAAACCCGTCTGGGTGGGCGAAGGTATTAAGCGCAACATGGATTTTACGTTGGCGATCGTGAGTATATTGAATCGCTTTTTCTAATTTACGTCCCGCAAAATTAAGACCTGCGAAGTGACGTGCGTTGGTGTCATCCTTGAAGCCGATGTAAACGGCATCTGCACCGCTGTCTACCGCGGTTTTTAGTGCTGGTAGATTTCCCGCTGGGCATAGCAATTCCATTAACTCTCCCTGTATTTATTGGCGTCGTAGTGATCTCATCGGTTTTACTTTCGTGGTGAAGCGATATCACGAGTAAACAAAAATATGACGAATAGAGATGCAATGAGACGATATTCTGCGCATGACTTGTGCAGTATTTAGCTAAATATTAAGGGCTCTCGCAGAGTAGAAGATTGATTTATGGCAGGTTTTATTGAAAAAGAGTGACCAGTGTGGCGCGAAATTTCTACTGGTGTGAGGCTCTGATTTATTGACGCTAAAGGTATTAACCTATCGATGAGGGGAGGAGGTCATGCAATGACCTCTCGCTTTAGCTACTCTGACCGATATTTTCTAAGAGTAAGGTTTCGAATTCAGGGCTTGGCATCGGCTTGTAGAAGTGGAAACCTTGAATCGCATGGCATTGCAAGTTAGCGAGTAGCGTTGCTTGCTCAAGTGTTTCAACCCCTTCCGCGACAATCTGCAGATCCATCGATTTACCGAGGTGAATGATACTTTCAACGAGGGTTGCTTGCTTGGGCAAAGTATCGAGATCTTTGATAAAAGCACGGTCAATCTTGAGCTCATCAAGTGGAAACCGGGTGAGATAGGCCAGTGAAGAGTAACCCGTTCCAAAGTCATCAATAGAGAGTGCGATGCCTAGCTGTTTAATCGCATTGAGCATCTGAATCGCATGATCACTATCGCTCATTACTGCGCTTTCGGTCAGTTCGAAGGTAATATCGCTTGGGTTAACTTGCTCTTGTTGAATTAACTTCTCCACATCACGTATGAGATGTGGGTTACCAAATTGCTGAGGGGACAAGTTGATGGCTATACGGCCCGGTAGGATCTTGTTGCGACGCCAGTGGCGTACCGAGCGGAACACTTCACGGATAACAACGAGGCCAAGCTGCTCGATAAGCCCAGAGCGCTCTGCGACAGGAATAAACTGGGCTGGGCTAATATAGCCTTCAACTGGGTGCTTCCAGCGGACAAGTGCTTCAGCCCCACAAATAGCAAAGTTACGCGCGTTGACCTTTGGTTGGTACCACACCTCTAACGTTTGGTTTTTAATTGCTTTTTGTAGCTCAATTTCAAGCCAAAGGCGTATTCGGGCATCTTTACTCATCTGCACATCAAAGCAAACAAAGCGGTTACGGCCACGAGTCTTCGCTTCATACATCGCTGTATCTGCATTTTGCATCAGCGCACGAGCATCTTTCCCATGTGATGGGGCGTGGACAATACCGATGGAACAGGCAAGATGTTTACTGAAATGGAGTAAATCAAACGGTGAATTGATTAACGTGATGACTTCTTGAGCCAGCACCTGCGCTGAGCGTTCATGTTCAGGTGACGGTAAGATGATACCAAATTCATCCCCACCTAAATGGCCCAATACAGCACTGCTTGGCAACATTTGCTGAAGTCGAATAGCAATCTCTTTCAGTACGCGGTCACCGATGTGATGCCCCAGTGAATCATTGATATTTTTGAAATTATCGATGTCGACGTTGAGCACCTGAAGGTTGCTCTTATGCTGGAGAAGTAAATCCAACTGCTGACAAAATGCCTGTCGGTTCATTAACCCCGTTAACGGATCTTGCATTGCCGGTGTAGCGGTTGGTTCAGCCAGCGTTTGAGGGCGTTGTTTTTCAACCAGTTTAATCATCTTTGCAGGGGCGCCCATCAAGCTGATATCGCTAGATGATATTTCCAATAAACGCTGCACTTTTGCCCGTGGTGATGTCTGGCAAAGCCATAAATCGCCCTTTTTTAACTTAGTCAGGTTGCCATTAATAATGCGGCGAGTTTGTAGGTCAATCAGAAAGCGCCCTAATGATTGACCTTGAAGCTCCTGTGGCTGGGCAATCCCTAGTAACTGTATCGCTTGCGCATTGGCTTTTAGAATATGGTTGTTTTCCGTTATAACGATACCATCTGATGTCAATTGCGTAAGAGCGCGTAGTTGATTCTCCGACTCTTCCAAAGAGCTCAGTAAAATCTGGCGTTCTGAGGTATCAAAACCATGCACAATCACTTCTGTCGGCGGTTCGTCACTTTTTCCTTTTAGTGGAGTGACACTAAAATAGAAACTACTGTCGAGTTGATTTTCACCTAGATTGATTTCCGCTTCGACATGTTCACCCGCAAAGGCTCTTTGATAGTACGGTGCAAGTGATTGATAGAAATGCGCGCCCAGTACGTGTTGGTCATTTTTACCGATTAACTCTTCACGGTTGTATCCACTAATCTCACTGTAGCGGCTGTTGACCATTTTGTAATTGTGGTCAGTATCCAAAATAGCGAATAGAAATGGGCTATTGTCGGTGAGGAGTGGGAACCAATGTGAGAGTAATTCGGTGGGCATGCAGGCTTCGTAATTGGTGGTGTCTGAATATTAACTTACCACTTTATCGGTAACAAATACGATCGCAAGGATTAATTTAACAGGTGGTGTATTGATGGCATGCTTGTCTCATAAAGTCGCACTTTTATTGATATAACCCCTTAATACCGAGGCGAGTGCTCCTCTACAATGCAAAAGACTCTTTCTCGATATCTAATGACACATCACATAAGGAAGCACTGTGATTCGCCAATTACACCAGAGACTGGTGACGCAAGGACCAACATGGCTTCGTCTACCAGCGCAATTAACGCCGTTTGAAGTCAAGCGTCGCATGTTAAGTACTGCCCTCGAAAATGTGTTTCGAGAAGCGCTCGAAGAGGGGGATTTTGAATTTCTAGAACACCGTTGGATGCGCTTGTCGGTAACGGACATGGCATTAACCGCTTATATTAGCTTTGAAAATGATCGACTGATTGTTGCCGAGCAGTGTGAAAATGTGGACGTGAGCTTTGAGGCGGATGCCAATGATCTCATCTTGATAGCGGCACGTCGTGAAGACCCCGATACGCTCTTTTTTCAGCGCCGCCTCAAAATAGAAGGTGACACCGAATTAGGTTTGGAAGTGAAGAACTTGATGGATAGTGTAGACTGGGATGCACTACCTAAGCCGCTGAGCGCAATGCTACAGCAACTGGCTCGTTTTGTTGAAACGGGACTCGCCACAAAGATGGAACCATTACATGCTGATTAGAACAGAAGCACCTGCCGATATTCTTGTTATTGACCGTTTATTGAAAACAGCGTTTGAGACGCCCGCAGAAGCAAACTTGGTGATGGCTTTGCGTGAAAACAGTCAGTTGACCCTGTCGGTCGTTGCCTGTAGTGACGACGGTGAAGTGATCGGCCACGTGATGTTCAGCCCAGTTAGCCTCGACGGTGAAATGTTGAGCTGGCAAGGACTTGCGCCATTAGCGGTACTACCTGAACACCAAGGTAAAGGGGTTGCTCATGCCTTAATTCGTGAAGGTCTAACCATGCTTGGCGAATTGGGCTACCCAGTCGTTGTGACTCTCGGTAATCCTGTTCATTACCAGTCGGCTGGTTTTACGACGGCTGCTGATAAGGGTTTTCGTTGTGTGTGGCCTGTTCCAGCTGAGGCATTTATGATCCATGAAATTCTTCCCGATCACCTAGCGGGCAAGCAGGGTCTAATCGAATACAGTGATGAGTTTAATCAGTTGTAAGCGAGCGGGGTCCTTAGTAGGATCCCCCTTCCTGATAAAAGCTTGAGAGAAGTATGAGCATCACGGCAGACCAACGATTAAGAGCGATGGGGTTACAGCGTTGGCAACTGCGCCATCCGCACTATTACCCGAACGTTCAGCAACCTACAATTCATTTACCGCAAGATATTGCGCTACTCTTTGTCTCTGATGAGACCATTGACGAGCACGATGCATGGTTGTTTGGTCGTATTCTTGCCAGTATGAAACTCACGCCTGAGCAAGCAATGCATGTCTCAACAGAAGGCGTTGCCCAGCTGGGGGAGCATCAATTGACATGGATTTGGTACGCTGGTTGTGAAAGTAGTGAGCCTTCAGATGTCAGAGTATTGCGCTCAATCGCACTGTCTCAGATGCATCAACAACCTTCCGCGAAGAAACAACTTTGGCAGCAGATCTGTAATTATGACAAATAGTAAACGTAGTATTGTCGCGTTAGATAGCCTCTATCTAGACAGCGTATGGGCGATTGAGCAACTTGCACATGACTACCCATGGTCAGAAAAAATGATTCGCCAAGCGCCAGCAAAAATTGGTTTTAACCGAGGGTTGTTGATTGATGGTGTCTTAGTCGGCTATTTTTACGCTCAGCATGTCGCAGGTGAAGCGACACTGCTCAATGTTGCTGTCGATCCAAAGCAACAAGGTAAGGGATATGGCGGGCTGTTAGTTGAAGCTTTCTTAGAAGAAAGTGAAAAGCTTGGGGGCGAAGAGGCGTGGCTTGAAGTTCGCGAGTCTAATCATGCTGCTTACCATTTATATGAGAAACTAGGTTTCAACGAAATCAATCGTCGCACCAATTACTACCCGGCTAAAAATGGCCATGAAGATGCTTTAGTGATGACCTGCTTTATCGATAACCCTTTTGCGTAATCCCTCTTCCTCTCACTAATCTGTTTATTTTCATAACATTCGCACTCTATCGTCACGGCCGGTCGTTATATCGCCGTGACGACGAGTGTGAGTGATCAGGCGTCAGCTTTCGTTGTAAACCAGTGTGGCGTCTTATTGACGAAGTAGACCAATGACAACATCACCGGAACCTCGACGAGTACACCAACCACTGTGGCCAGCGCCGCGCCAGAGTGCAGACCGAAAAGAGAAATAGCGACCGCAACGGCTAACTCAAAGAAGTTAGATGTACCAATCATACTGGCAGGTCCTGCAACGTTATGAGGCAGTTTCATCCGTTTTGCCGCGAGGTAGGTGATAAAGAAAATCACGTAAGTTTGGATAAGCAATGGGATGGCGATCATCACAATGCTTTGTGGCTGCGAGATAATAGTTGGTGCTTGGAAACCAAACAGTAAGACCACCGTGCCGAGTAAACCGATAATAGACCAAGGCTTCAATTTAGAGAGCCATAGCTCGATATTACGCTGTTTTTTTTCTAATTGGCGACGAGTGAGAGCACCTGCGACAACAGGGAGTACGACATAGAGGACGACCGAAAAGAGCAATGTCCCCACGGTACACTAATATCGCTGATACCCAGCAAGAAGGCTGCTATTGGTGCAAAGGCAAAAATCATAATAAGATCGTTGACTGAAACTTGTACCAGTGTGTAGTTCGCATCCCCTTTCGTTAGCTGGCTCCAAACAAACACCATCGCGGTGCATGGCGCAACGCCAAGCAGAATCATTCCCGCAATATATTCATTGGCCGTTTGTGGATCGACCATTTCGGCGAAAAAGCCTTTAAAGAAAAGCCAACCTAATAGTGCCATGCTAAACGGTTTGACCAGCCAGTTAATGACTAGCGTGAGTATTAGCCCCTTAGGTTTTTTACCGACATCTTTGATTGCAGAGAAATCGATTTGAACCATCATTGGGTAGATCATTACCCAAATAAGCACAGCCACGAGTAAGTTGACGTGCGCCCACTCGAACTGAGCGATAACCGCAAATGCGCTTGGAAAAAGGTTGCCAAGAATAACGCCAATCGCAATGCTTATCCCGACCCATAATGAAAGATAACGCTCAAAAATGCCCATAAGGTGCTCGTCCATAGATTTTATATACGGAAAAGAGCATATATGGAGTGGCGTATATGTAAAGCGCAAAAAATACACAGCAATGTAGTGGAGGATAAAATTCGCTCATTGTGACGTAATATCTTAGGCTGATAGCGTAAGAAAGTGACACGGATATGACGAATTGCCGCAGTAGTTTGATGATATCGTCAATTCATATTTGAGTCTGGCGTTAATTTCAGCGAAAATAGCGCCCAAACTACGATTCAGCTCCTGCCGCACACTTGTTTGTGGTACTAACTAAGAAGATATTTCCATGTCAGATTTTCAGCAACACGTCTCTAAGAGACGTACGTTTGCCATTATCTCGCACCCCGATGCGGGTAAAACAACCATTACTGAAAAGGTACTGTTATTCGGAAACGCTATCCAAAAAGCCGGTACCGTAAAAGGTCGTGGTTCTAACCAGCATGCTAAATCTGACTGGATGGAAATGGAAAAAGAGCGTGGTATTTCGGTAACAACTTCGGTAATGCAGTTCCCATACAACGATTGCCTAGTGAACTTACTGGATACCCCAGGACACGAAGATTTCTCGGAAGATACTTACCGTACACTAACGGCTGTAGATTCATGCTTGATGGTGATCGATGCTGCGAAAGGTGTCGAGGATCGTACCCGTAAATTGATGGAAGTTACCCGTCTGCGTGATACGCCTATCGTCACTTTCATGAACAAACTTGACCGTGATGTACGTGATCCAATGGAAGTCTTGGATGAAGTAGAGAGCGAGCTGGGTATGGCTTGTGCGCCTATTTCTTGGCCTATTGGTTGTGGTAAAGAGTTTAAAGGTGTTTACCACATTCACCGTGATGAGACGATCTTGTACGAATCAGGTCATGGTCACGAAATCCAAGAAGTGCGTATTATCAAGGGTCTAGATAACCCGGAGTTAGACGTTGCTGTTGGTGAAGATCTTGCGGAAAGTGTTCGTGAAGAGCTTGAGTTGGTGATTGGTGCCTGCCCTGAGTTTGATCATGAGCTATTTTTAGCCGGTGAATTGACGCCAGTTTACTTCGGTACTGCATTGGGTAACTTCGGTGTTGACCATATGCTAGATGGTTTGACTAAGTGGGCTCCTGCGCCTCAAACCCGTCAAGCAAACGAGCGTGATGTGGAAGCGACTGAAGAGAAATTCTCTGGTTTTGTTTTCAAAATCCAAGCAAACATGGATCCAAAACACCGTGACCGTATTGCTTTCATGCGTATTGTGTCTGGTACCTATAAGCAAGGCATGAAAATGAATCATGTTCGCTTGGGTAAGCAAGTGAGCATTTCGGACGCCGTTACGTTTATGGCCGGTGACCGTACCCGAGCAGAGCATGCTTACGCTGGTGATATTATTGGTTTGCATAATCACGGTACGATTCAGATTGGTGATACCTTCACTCAAGGCGAAACATTGAAGTTCGCGGGTATCCCTAACTTCGCACCGGAACTTTTCCGTCGTATTCGTCTTCGTGATCCATTGAAGCAAAAGCAATTGCTTAAAGGTCTCGTCCAGCTTTCTGAAGAGGGTGCGGTACAGGTTTTCCGTCCACTGCAAAATAATGATCTTATCGTTGGTGCGGTTGGTGTGCTTCAGTTTGATGTGGTTGTTGCACGTCTTAAAGCAGAATATAACGTTGAAGCGATCTACGAAGGTATCAACGTTGCAACAGCACGCTGGGTTGAGTGTGAAGATCCGAAGAAACTGGATGAGTTCCAGCGTAAGAACCAAACCAACCTTGCGTTAGATGGTGGTGATAACCTTACCTATATCGCACCGACAATGGTTAACTTGAACCTAGCATCAGAGCGTTTTCCTGATGTGAACTTCCGAGCGACTCGCGAGCACTAATCGTCAGTCGTTGTCGAGAGGATGACGGTTTATTCGAGAGGGTATAAGGTGATGCTAAAACGGGTTGTTGCGTGGGTGAAGCGTGGCATCAATCGCTACGATGCATGGTGCCACTCGATGGGACTAACGCCAGAGAACAAGCGTAGTTGTTGTGCCATGCGTTATGACAATCCAGATAAAAAGGATGAGCACACCCCTTAGAGCCTCGTTTTGAAGTGAGCATTTGCTCACTTTGGAGTCATCCGACAGAACTCGTCGATATAAAGCATTTATACGAATAGCTCATAGCAGTAATGGCTGATGCATCGCATCAGCCATTTTTTTTGCTGAGTATAGTGTGTTGTATTTCATTTTTAGCTATCTCGAGGCTTATTGCTGTAGCATTTATCTACTCACTCTGTGTTATATTTAAACAGTAACACCCTGTTGCATATTATTACTCGTAATGCACTGTTAGTTGCTGTGCTGCTGTGCTGCTGTGCTGCTGTGCTGCTGTGCTGCTGTGCTGCTGTGCTGCTGTGCTGCTGTGAGAGCGGTTAGTTTAGAATGATGAGTTTAGCGCAACTAGATTGGGGAGCTGATGAATGGAAGAAGCGTTACCTTCAACGTTCATACCTACGTTATTTGATACCCATTGTCACCTAGACTTCGATGCCTTTCCTTCAACGCTCGATAGCGTGATAGCGAGTGCACGCACACGAGGCGTTACACGCTTCTTAATTCCTAGTGTTGGCCACTGGAATTGGCAGAAGGTTGCAACACTGAGTAACAGCCACCCAGAAATCTACTATGCGTTGGGTATGCACCCCTATTTTTTTGTTCGTCATGAGCCACAAGATAGTGAGCGATTATTATCTATAGTTATGCAACAGGATGATAAGTGCGTTGCGATTGGTGAATGTGGTCTCGATTTCTACGATTCGGCACAAAACAAAGCCGCACAGCTATCGCTACTTGAAGCACATATTGATATTGCAAACCAGTGTCAGTTGCCGATTATTCTACACTGCCGTAAGGCTCATCAAGAGATGGTGTCGTTGTTAAAGCGTCAGCCAGCACAATATGGCGGTGTTATTCATGGGTTCACTGGGAGTTACCAGCAGGCTTGTGATTACTTGAAATTAGGGTTTCACCTTGGTGTGGGAGGGTCGATCACCTATGAGAGGGCGAAGAAGACACGCAATGCCATTCAGCACGTGCCTTTGGCATCGATCGTTTTGGAAACGGATGCACCTGATATGCCGATTTCAGGATTTCAAGGCATGCCTAACCACCCAGACAGGCTCCCGTATGTCTTGCGTAGTTTGAGTACTATAAGGAGTGAGCCTATTGCTGAAATCGCTAACATTACCTTACTCTCAAGTTGTGAATTATTTGGGATATGAATATGATGTTTTCCATGATTGGAAAACGTTTGCGTAAAACGTTTGCGTGACGCCTTGGCTCTTTTGTGATCTGTGTCACGTAACTGTGTAGAGATATGCTTTTCTTGCTTTCAAAAGTGTGAGTTTGGCATTATTTTATCGCGCCGCGCATCAGTATAATGCGCAGGACTCTTTTTGAGCCAAAACTGTCGAGACGCCAAATTTTATTTTTAGGAACCCCTTTATTATGAGTCTAATTATGAGCGTGGTTGGGATGTTTGTACTGCTAGGCATTGCAGTACTTTTGTCTGATAACCGTCAAGCTATTAATAAACGCACCGTTGGTGGTGCATTCGCTATTCAATTTGTTTTGGGTGGTTTTATTCTTTTCGTACCTGCTGGTCAGCGTGCGCTTAAGGGTATTTCTGATGCTGTTTCTGCCGTTATCGACTTCGGTCAAGAAGGTACAGGTTTCCTTTTCGGTAACCTAGTGAACTTCTCAGTTGATGGCCTAGGCTTCATCTTTGCGTTCAAGGTTCTTCCTACTCTAATTTTCTTCTCGGCACTTATCTCTGTACTTTACTACATTGGTGTAATGCAGTGGGTTATCAAGATTCTTGGTGGCGGTCTACAAAAAGCACTAGGTACTTCTCGTGCCGAGTCTATGTCTGCTGCTGCAAACATCTTTGTTGGTCAAACAGAAGCGCCACTTGTTGTTAGCCCATTCGTACCTAAGATGACTCAATCTGAGCTATTCGCGGTAATGTGTGGTGGTCTAGCATCTATCGCTGGTGGTGTAATGGCTGGTTACGCATCAATGGGCGTGCCAATTGAGTACCTTGTTGCTGCGTCATTCATGGCGGCACCAGGTGGTCTACTATTCGCTAAAATCATTAAGCCAGAAACTAACGAGCCAATCGAGCAACTAGCTGATATCGACGGCGATGAAGCTGATAAGCCTGCAAACGTTATCGATGCTGCTGCTAGCGGTGCTGCTTCAGGTCTACAACTTGCGCTAAACGTAGGTGCAATGCTTATCGCATTCATCGGTCTTATCGCGCTAGTTAACGGTCTACTAGGTGGTATCGGTGGTTGGGTTGGCATGCCTCACCTAACACTAGAACTTATCCTAGGTTACCTATTCGCACCTCTAGCATGGTTGATTGGTGTGCCATGGGCTGAAGCGACTATCGCTGGTGAGTTTATCGGTCTTAAGACGGTTGCTAACGAATTCGTTGCTTACGCTGGTTTTGCTGAGTACCTAAGCCCAGAAGCTTCAGTTGTGCTTTCTGATAAGACTAAAGCAATTATCTCATTCGCACTTTGTGGTTTCGCTAACCTTTCTTCTATCGCGATTCTACTTGGTGGTCTAGGTTCTCTTGCGCCTAAGCGTCGTGGTGATATCGCACGCATGGGTGTGAAAGCAATTGTTGCTGGTACGCTATCTAACTTGATGGCTGCTACTATTGCTGGTTTCTTCCTGACACTTGCTGCTATGTAAGTAGAAAGAAGCGCAGTACCCAAACGCCACAGCTTGCTGTGGCGTTTGTTGTTTCTGGGCTACAAAAAATATTAAGCGACACTCAAGGATGCTAAACGTTTGCTTTTTCTCTCTACGGATTAGGAGAGGGAAAACGCAGCCTCTCTAGGGCGCACAGCCCTTTTTTGCCCGTTAACCGACTACACTATGGGGAAACCATAGAAGGAAGGGGCTCGGTATGCATGAAGTCATCATGGCGTTGATTGCTGGTTTAATCGTAGGGGTGTTGTTCTCGGCAATTAAGTTGCCCATTCCTGCTCCTCCTGTATTGCCAGGAGTCATGGGAATCGTCGGGGTATACGCGGGGAGTGTTTTGTATCAGTGGGTTGTTGAGCGTTTCTTTTCCTAAGGTAACCATGACTGTGGTATTGAATCTTGGATTGATGCATAGGATTCTTGGATTGATGCATAGGTTGGTGAATAGATTAATACTTAGATTGAAATGTAGATTGGTGCCGACGGGAAACAGTGAAAACGCGGTAAGAAACGTGTCTGAGATAGTGACCTCGCAACGGGGTTGATACACTGAACTGAATCAGATGCGCCTGTAAAAAGCGAGCATATGCATGAGGCAATGTTCGCGCGGTGAACACGGATGTCGATTAGCTTAGAGTGTCAGATATGACGATAAGCTAAGTCTTCAAGGAACCAAGGCCGCTCATGCTGTGGCAACACAGGGCAGTTTATCTTTAACTGCAAAACAGAGCTGTATTGAACTTAACTTGGTAAAAAGTATTAGGACTGGAGATAGTCATGAGCGAATTGAAAGCGGCTGCACTACGTGCATTAAAATTAATGGATCTAACAACACTGAATGATGACGATACCGACCAAAAGGTGATCGATCTTTGTCGCAGTGCAAATAGCCCGGTTGGAACCACGGCAGCGATCTGTATTTACCCACGCTTTATTCCTATTGCAAAGAAGACCCTGCGTGAGCAAGGCACCCCAGAAGTGAAAATCGCGACAGTGACAAACTTCCCTCACGGTAACGATGACATTGATATCGCTGTAGCTGAAACAAAAGCCGCAGTGGCTTACGGGGCAGATGAGGTCGATGTCGTTTTCCCTTACCGCGCACTTATTGCCGGTAATGAAACCGTTGGCTTTGAGCTAGTGAAACAGTGTAAAGCCGCGTGTGGTGAGATTACGCTAAAAGTGATTATCGAAACTGGCGAGCTTAAAGAAGAAGCATTGATCCGTAAAGCATCTGAAATCTCGATTAACGCTGGTGCAGACTTCATTAAGACTTCGACGGGTAAAGTACCTGTTAACGCTACCCCTGAATACGCTGAAATTATGCTGACTGTCATCAAAGAGATGGACGTAGCTGCACGTGTTGGCTTTAAGCCTGCTGGTGGCGTACGTACTGCTGAAGATGCAGCGCAATATCTTGCGATGGCTGATCGTATCCTTGGTGATAGCTGGGCGGATGCATCGCACTATCGTTTCGGTGCTTCAAGCTTACTTGCAAACCTACTTCACACCTTAGGTGAAGGCGAAGAAGCAGCTCAAGGCGGTTACTAACCGTCATGTAAAGCGCGCCCATCCTGTGGTGCGCTTTCTGTTTTTTGCTATTCACTCTTTGTTGTTCACTAAGGACGTGATGTTATGTATTTACCGCAAGAAATCATTCGCAAAAAGCGTGACAATATTGCGCTTACCCGCGATGAAATAAACTTTTTTATTCAAGGTATTGCAACCGACACCGTATCTGAAGGTCAGATCGCGGCGTTTGCTATGGCTATCTTTTTTAACGACATGAGCATGGATGAACGTGTTGCACTGACTTGTGCGATGCGTGATTCGGGTCAGGTGCTTGATTGGTCGCACATGAACTTCGACGGGCCGATTGTTGATAAGCATTCAACTGGCGGTGTCGGTGATGTGACTTCGCTGATGTTGGGGCCAATGGTCGCTGCATGTGGTGGTTATGTGCCGATGATATCAGGACGTGGACTCGGCCATACTGGCGGTACGCTCGATAAGCTAGAGTCTATCCCTGGCTACAATATTACCCCTTCAAACGATCTGTTCGGTCAAGTCACTAAAGATGCTGGCGTTGCAATTATCGGGCAAACTGGCGATCTTGCTCCTGCTGATAAACGTGTTTATGCGACCCGAGATGTCACTGCCACTGTCGATAATATCTCTCTAATTACTGCTTCTATTCTCTCTAAGAAGTTAGCTGCAGGGCTAGGTTCATTGGTCATGGATGTCAAAGTAGGCTCGGGTGCTTTCATGCCAACCTACGACACCTCTGAAGAGCTGGCGAAGTCTATTGTGGCGGTTGCGAACGGTGCGGGCACAAAGACAACCGCATTGTTGACTGACATGAATCAGGTGCTCGCTTCAACGGCAGGTAATGCGTTAGAAGTTCGCGAAGCGGTGCAATTTTTGACTGGAGAAGGTGAGCGCAATCCACGTTTGTATTCAGTCACTATGGCACTATGTACTGATATGCTTTTAAACGCTGGGCTTGCAACCGATGAAGCACAAGCTCGTCAGAAATTAGACGAAGTGTTGATCAATGGCCGTGCTGCTGAATGCTTTGGGAAAATGATTTCAGGGCTTGGTGGTCCAGCCGACTTTGTTGAGCGCTATGATGATTACTTACCATCATCTTCCATCATTAAACCTGTCTATGCCACGCAATCTGGTTTTGTGACTGCGATGGATACACGTGCACTTGGAATGGCAGTGGTAGGAATGGGCGGTGGTCGTCGTGTTGCGAGCGATACGATTGACTATTCGGTCGGTCTTGCTGAAATGATTCGTTTAGGGCAAGTTGCCGATATGCAGCAACCTCTAGCAATGATTCATGCCAACAACGAAGCACAATGGCAACAAGCGGCTGATGAAGTACTTGCGGCGATCACTATTGGTGATACCGCTCCAGTAGCGACCCCAGACGTATACCGTCGTATTAGTGCGCAAGACGTGTAGAGGATTAAGAATGAAACGAGCAATTATTTGTGTCTTAGATTCTTTCGGCATTGGTGCAACCGCCGATGCTGCTAAGTTTGGTGATGTAGGTTCTGATACCTTAGGTCATATCGCAGAGCAGTGCGCGAAAGGTGCTGCGGATAACGGTGATCGCTGTGGTGAACTGACGTTACCTAACCTGTCTAAACTTGGTCTAGGTAAAGCCGCTGAAGAGTCAACGGGACGTTTCCCGCAAGGCTTAGATGCAGATGCAGAGATCATTGGCGCTTATGGCCATGCAGCCGAAATCTCTTCTGGTAAAGATACCCCGTCAGGGCACTGGGAAATGGCTGGTGTTCCTGTGCTATTTGAGTGGGGCTATTTTACCGATAAAACAGAGAGTTTCCCCCAAGCGCTACTCGACCGCATTGTTGAAAGAGCGAATCTACCGGGTTATATCGGTAACTGCCACGCTTCTGGTACACAAGTTCTGGATGAGTTAGGTGAAGAGCACATGGCAACAGGTAAGCCTATTTTCTATACCTCTGCAGACTCGGTTTTTCAGATTGCTTGTCATGAAGAAACTTATGGGCTGGATAACCTTCTTGAGCTGTGTCAGATCGTTCGTGAAGAATTGGCCGACTACAACATTGGCCGTGTTATCGCTCGCCCATTTGTGGGTGAGAAAGCGGGTGAATTTGAACGTACAGGCAATCGTCGTGATCTCTCTGTTGAGCCGCCATCGATTACCGTGCTTCAAAAGCTGGTAGAAGAGAAGCAGGGGCGTGTTATATCGATTGGTAAAATTGCCGATATTTACGCGAACTGTGGTATCACCGATAAAGTCAAGGCAACAGGGATCCCAGCCTTGTTTGATACGACATTAGCGCAGCTTGATGACGCAGGTGATCGCTCGATTATCTTTACTAACTTTGTCGATTTTGATTCTGCTTACGGTCACCGTCGTGACGTGGCAGGGTATGCAAATGCGCTAGAATATTTTGATACGCGTTTGCCAGAATTACTTGCAAAACTACAACCAGATGATGTGCTCATTTTGACTGCGGATCATGGTTGTGATCCAACATGGCCGGGAACGGATCACACTCGTGAACATGTGCCCGTGCTAGTCTATGGACATCAAGTACAAGCTGGCTCATTAGGTCTACGCGATACATTCGCAGACATCGGCCAAAGCTTGGCTCACTATTTTGAAACATCAGAAATGGACTACGGTAAGTCCTTCCTGTAATTCCAATAACTCAATAAAGGAAAAGACAATGGCAACTCCTCATATTAACGCTGAAATGGGCGACTTTGCAGATGTAGTGCTTATGCCGGGTGACCCACTTCGCGCGAAATACATTGCTGAGACCTTCCTTGAAGACGTGGTACAAGTGTGCGACGTTCGCAGCATGTTCGGTTATACCGGTACTTACAAAGGCCGTCGTATCTCAGTAATGGGCCACGGTATGGGTATCCCATCATGTTCTATCTACGTGACAGAGCTGATTAAAGACTTCGGCGTAAAGAAAGTGATTCGTGTAGGCAGCTGTGGCGCTGTTCGTGATGACGTGAAACTACGTGATGTTGTTATCGGTATGGGTGCATCAACCGATGCGAAAATCAACCGTACACGTTTCCACGGTCATGACTTTGCTGCACTAGCAGACTTCGACATGGTTCGTAATGCCGTTGATGCAGCGAAAGCGAAAAATATCCCTGTAAAAGTGGGTAACATCTTCTCTGCGGATCTGTTCTACTCGCCAGAGCCTGAGTTCTTCAACACGATGGACAAATACGGCATCTTGGGTGTTGAGATGGAAGCGGCGGGCATCTACGGTGTTGCTGCTGAATACGGTGCTAAGGCACTAACTATCTGTACGGTTTCTGACCACATTCTACGTGGCGAGCAAACTACATCTGATGAGCGTCAAACGACGTTCAACGAGATGATGGAAATCGCTCTAGAATCAGTATTACTGGGTGATGCTGAAGAAGCTTAATCGCTTGTTTTAGGCATGAAAAAACAGCGGCTTTTTAGCCGCTGTTTTTGTATCTGTTGGTCTTTCGTTGATGCAAGATAAACTTACTGGCCTGGAGGTTGAGGTGTATGTGTCAGCATATACTGCATTTTATCCCTACGACGTCGCCCAAATGTCATAGCAAGCAGTAAGCCAATCAGGACCGCACCAATCACTAAGCCACGTATGGTATTGATGAACGAATCGACTTGATTATTTGCTACCGCATTAATTGTTGCCTGCTCTAAGGTGAGACGGATGAAACCAATGAGCTTTTCTTCATGCAAAATGGGCTCGATGACTTGCTGGCGCCCTAAGCTGGCAACAGACAGTGGTGTATTCAATCCTAGCGTTTGACTTAACGGCATTGCATTTTTTGTGCGGGCAATCGTCACTCCTTCTAGGTCATACAGCGTTGCATCAAGCAGGAGTGGTTCTTGGCTCAGCTGCAAGATGAGTCCTTCTAATACTTGCTGATCGCTTTCTGCGATAGCGGGAGCAGCCGTTAATGCTGCTTGTCGAATAATAACCCGCGACAACATATCAGTCTGCTGGTTGATTATTTGACTATTTTGGATACTTATTTGGCTGCCATACTGGAGCATTAAAGCAAGACCACATAGGCTAAAAATAATCACAGTAATCTGCCATACACGTAGTAGACGTTTTTTATAGTTACTCGTCATATCAATTCTAGGCTGAAATTTTATGTGATTTACTATACATTGACAGTTTGGTGGATGCTAGCGCTGGTAAATACCCAAGCCTCTTTGAACGCTCAGTTGATGGTAGCGAAGCCTGACAGCCAACGAAGTATTGTTGCTTCGTGCACGTTGTCATGCTGCTGAAGTGGTTTGGGTATATACCTGATGAAATAGATAACTATTCAATCAGACTCTGATTTTGCCTAAAACCAAGGAATTATGGAATGAATGGATTCACGCCACTGCCGATCAAAAAACACACCGGATTGCTTTCGCGTTTCCCTTCTCAACGCGGTGCGACTCGCCTCGACATTTCTGCCTCTAATTGGCTTCTCTATGGTTCTTACCTACTACCTGCACACTTAGACGATATCGAAGCCTTTACGGGGGAGAAACAGGTTGTACTCGCTAGCTGGAAAGTCGGTGATTACGAAGTGCTCTTGATTGATGGGGAACTCGATACTGAAATCGCGACGATTGTCGATGCATTAGGGCTTGATTACGCCTCCCTCGATGAGCTGCCAGATTTGTCTGAGCCCGGGCTTATTGTGTTCGATATGGATTCTACCGCCATTCAAATTGAGTGTATTGACGAGATCGCTGCTCTTGCTGGCGTAGGTGAGCAAGTTGCGGAAGTCACTGAGCGTGCGATGCAAGGTGAACTCGACTTTGAAGCGAGTTTACGTCAACGTGTTGGCACGTTGGCTGGGGCTGATGCTGCCATTCTTGACAAGGTGCGTGATAGCTTACCTCTAATGCCGGGGATGGGGGAGTTAACCGCAACACTGCAAGCGTGTGGCTGGCATGTTGTTATCGCATCGGGTGGCTTTACGTATTTCTCTGATCACCTGAAAGAGTCGTTAAACTTAACCGCCGCATTTTCTAATCAACTAGAAATTAAGGACGGTAAGCTAACTGGAGAGGTACTTGGCGATGTTGTTGATGCACAGCGTAAAGCGGATATTTTGACTGAGTTAGCTGAGCAGTTTGACATTCCTCGCTACAACACCGTCGCGGTGGGGGATGGTGCCAATGACTTAGTGATGATGGCAGCTGCAGGTATGGGGGTTGCATTTCACGCGAAACCACGTGTGGTTGCACAGGCACAAAAAGCGATTCGTCACGGTGACCTTACTGGCGTTATGTGCCTATTATCAGCATCACTTCTTCCACAGCGCATCAGTTGGAAGCGATACACGAAATAGGTTGATCGTATTCGGTAATTATTAGTAAGCCAACAATTAGCCAATTTAGAACTAGAAAATAAAAAACAGCAGCATAAAGGTTGCTGTTTTTGTTTTCTGTCGGTAAACGCTACGCGAAATTCAGTGATAGGCGTGTGAGTACCTCAAGTGTGATGTCATTAATTTCACCGCAGCCGACCAGTGAACTGAACTCGTTTTCAATCGTGCGTGCACGGTGCAGTGTATGTTGTGCTAGTTCAGTGAGATGTTGACTAGTGAGCAGTGTCAACGCGCCCTTCATGGGTAATGCGGAGATCCTCAGTGCGATGAATATCCCCTCCGACTGAGACGTTTTAATAAATTGGGCTCGCTGCTCAGTGGTTTCAAATTCCGAAAGGAGCTTACACTCAACATCCGTTACCTTATCTCCAAGCTTCAATATTTTGAGGTATAACTCATTGTAGGTTGGCACCGGAGGGTCAATAGGACGAACAGGATCGGCAACTAAAGGTTTAAGCTTATTCTTAAACAGTGATGCGAGCGAGTACTGTCGGTCGTTGCCGCCGGAGAATAAACTCAGCGTAGAAAGTGTTTTATGAAGTCCATTTAACGGGAAATTCAGACCAATTGTGCGCAGGTTGAGGCGATGATTCTGTTTATCGACAAAGAAAGGCGCACATTTAAGTCGTGTCAATAACACTTGGTAGAGAACAAGTAAAAGCTCTTTGTGGCTAATGTTTTCATCTATTTGTGTCAGCTTATTATGATTTTTTTCAAGTAATAATGATAGGTAAGAGACCGCTTTGTGGCCATCATCTTCACATACCAATTGCACACTCAAGCGATCGGGAGCGACCCGAACACAAGTGTAAGGGATCGAAGCCAATGTATCTTTAGGGGCATTTTTCGCCAGTTCACTCAAACTGACCATCACTTGGTCACCGCGAGTGAGTTTGGTTGGGGCACTCAAAGCAACATTCAGACCGTGAGCGGATAAGTCATGTGTTGAGCTGATGACTTTGCCAGTTTTGGTGCTAGCGAAAATAACCTTGGTACTAAATTTATATCGGTTTTCTGTACGCTGTGGCTGTGGATCGAAATAACGTGTTAGCTCTTCACTAATGGTACTGCGGCCATGCACAAAGACATTCAGCTCACGTGCGGTAATGTTTGGTTTAACAGCAAGGAGGTAATCATTTTTGCTCTCCTTCAAGGTGAGGTCTTCTAGTAAAGCGACATGACTCAATACACTATGTTCATTAATCAAATTAGGCGCAACATCATCCATGCGCTCGTGGTCTTCATCGCTGAGAGGGAAGACCGACAGTCTCAGTACTCGCCAGCTCTCACGCTTTGCACCAAGTAACCAAAATAGACGCCTTTGTTGCTGGCTTAACTCTGGCAGAGCTGCGGAGTAAAAATACGTTTTATCCCCCTGTTGGTGCTGAAAACAGTAAATAAGCGTTGATGATTGTTTTAGCCCTTGCTTCCCCAGTGCTTGCATACGGGTTTTACTGAGCAGGTGGTGAATGACTGGCTGGTTACGCTCATCATGCCAATATTGCCATAAATGCTGGTTTTGAGCGGTTAGCAGAACATGTGCAATGTTATTGCCAGCAAAGTAGACGGGTAAGCTGGCTGTGTGTTTTAGGTAGCAGTTTTCATACCCTTTTGACTTTGCCTGCATGGCAAGATCATCAGTGTTCTTTTTGACTTTTTGCTGTGTATTTCTTTTCTCGTAATCAATGGCAGCGCTGACGGCCTCACTATTGTCGAGTATTTGGACGCGAAGCCACCGGAAGCTGTTGTTGTCACTCTTATCGATACCAATAATGCGATATTTTATGCCTTGAATAAGCGCATCTATGTTCGCTCTTTCACCGAGTTCACCATACGAGACCGTGATGGTTTGTCCTAATCCATAGTTGAAGGCGGAGGGGACTTTGAACTTAGCGCCACTCGCAGAAATATCAGAGGTTACTCCATTCACTACCTGTTTCATCGGTAGCCTGACTTCGATAGGTGTTGAGATGAAAATGCGGCTTTCGCTGCGCAGCATGTAGTTGCCAAAGCGAAGGGCATTGACCACGAGAGTGTCATCATCTGCGGAGAGCTTTTGCTGTGAAGAGGCTTTTGGGTCAACACCTTGCTGATGCATCACGCGAAAATTGTTGCGGGTATTCATAAGCTCTTCGTAGAGCCCTTCTCGGAATTGATTACCGTAGAATTTAATTCGGCGATGGTATGTGTTGATAGCAACATCATCGAGCCAGTGACTGAGGCCGTTCAGCTCGTATGCACGACATTCGCCATTCACTCGACCTCTAAGGTCGATTTTCTTATGGCAGGGTGCCATAAGGCGATTTATTTCCATTTTTACGCGCAGACGAGTAGGTGGTGTTGCATCCTGCATGAGGAAGACCACCATATTGTCGTAATCATCGCTATCAAAAAGTGGGATCAGCTTTTCAATGATATCTTTGTGTTCATCCAGTGACATGCTGTTTTCTGTTAAACTATCCGTCTCAACATTCTTAGATCTTATTTTACAGCAAAATACGACTTTCACTGAGATTAATTCCTGTTTTTAAAGTGAAAAACGAGTGCTGTAACACGTACAACGGAAGCTAGGTAACCATGGCAAAAGCAAAACGCGCTTATGTTTGTAACGACTGCGGCGCTGATTATCCACGGTGGCAAGGTCAATGTACTGCATGTGGCAGCTGGAACACGATTACAGAGGTGCGGTTGGCTGCATCACCCACTGTCACACGTAATGAAAAATACGCAGGCTACGCGGGAGAGGCGGAAGGCAAGGTTCAGGTATTGTCGGATATCGACCTACAAGAAGTGCCGCGTTTTAGCTCTGGATTCAAAGAGCTCGATCGTGTTTTAGGTGGTGGTATCGTACCTGGCGGGGCCATTCTTATTGGTGGTAGCCCTGGTGCCGGTAAAAGTACGCTTTTGTTGCAAACAATGTGCTGGTTAGCAGGGCAGATGCCAACGCTTTATGTCACCGGGGAGGAATCCTTACAGCAGGTTGCCATGCGAGCATCTCGTCTTGGATTACCGAAAGATAAACTGATGATGCTCTCTGAAACGAGCGTAGAAAATATCTGTACGGTGGCGAATAAAGAAAAGCCTAAAATCATGGTGATTGACTCCATTCAGGTTATGCACGTGAATGATGTACAGTCTTCACCGGGTAGTGTCGCGCAGGTGCGTGAGTCTGCATCTGCTCTAACGCGGTTTGCGAAACAGAACAATGTCGCGGTCTTTATGGTCGGGCATGTGACGAAGGATGGCTCTCTAGCAGGACCGAAAGTATTGGAGCACTGTATTGACTGCTCGATCCTACTTGATGGAGGGAGCGATACGCGTTTTCGGACATTGCGAAGCCACAAAAACCGTTTTGGTGCGATCAACGAGCTTGGTGTTTTTGCGATGACCGATAAAGGCATGCGTGAGGTAACCAACCCATCAGCGATCTTCTTAACGCGTGGAGAGGAACAAACATCTGGCAGCTCTGTGATGGTGGTGTGGGAAGGTACACGACCACTTCTCGTTGAAATTCAGGCGCTGGTGGATTACTCCCAAATGGCAAATCCGAGACGTGTTGCTGTGGGGTTAGAGCAAAACCGTCTCGCGATTTTACTCGCGGTTCTTCATAAGCATGGTGGCTTACAGATGGCCGACCAAGATGTGTTTGTGAATGTGGTTGGTGGGGTTAAAGTCGCTGAAACGAGTGCTGATCTCGCGTTGATCATGGCGCTTATTTCGAGCTTTAGAGACCGTGCGTTACCACAGGACTTAGTGGTGTTTGGAGAAGTGGGTCTAGCAGGGGAGATTCGCCCTGTTCCTAGTGGGCAAGAGCGTTTAATGGAAGCGTTCAAACACGGCTTTACCTCCGCTATCGTTCCAGCAGCGAACATGCCAAAAGGCGGTATTGAAGGCATGAAGATCTATCCCGTGACGAAACTTGATCAAGCGGTAGAGGTCTTTAACGAGTTCTAATGATTCTTGTTGGGCAATGACTCTGTCAGGAGAATATTGCGTTAAACAAAGCTAAAAACAAAAAGGCGCCGATGGCGCCTTTTTGATTGAAGTTATGCTGAAAGGAAGCGGGTGGTTAGCTGACTAGCCTTCGTCTTTGTGCTCAAGAAGTTCAGCGTTGACGGCAAGTGCAGGAGCGCCATCACGACCTTGAGTCAGTTGTACTGGCAGGGTCATCGCTTGTGCGATTACATCAACCATATTGCTCCAAGCAATGCTCTTCTCTTTTTCAAATAAGCTATCGAAGTCGTCAGGTGCCCAGTTGATAAACGAACTAGGGTTTAATGCTCTACCTAAGAAGCGCACTTCGTAGTGAAGGTGTGGGCCTGTTGAAAGCCCTGTGTTTCCTGACCAAGCAATCAGTTGCCCTTTATTGACGAACTCGCCATTTCTAACGATAAATTTATCAAGGTGTGCGTAAATAGTACCAAAACCAAATGCATGCTGGATTTTGACCATGTTGCCATAGCCCTTGTTGCTAGGGCGAACAAGTTCAACGACCCCATCTGCAGGCGCATAAACGGGCGTACCAATATCGGCGGTTAAATCAAGACCTAGATGGTTACGTACATCACCAGTCACAGGGTGTACACGGCGACCATAACCTGATGAGCGGCGGAAGCTTTCAATCGGCTGTCCGTTAGGAATAAGGCGTAACATTGTTGCGCGAACGGCGGTGTTGATCGCTGCTGTGTCGACACGGTGTTCAAGGGACTCTACCGCTTCCGTTTCTTGAATGCCCATCGCGATTTCCACGCTGTCCATTCTTTCTTTGAGGGTATGGATGATATTACGCTGTTCGGCAAGCTCTTCATCACGATCAGCCAGTAATGTTTGCTGCTGATGACTGCTCATTAACAACGAGATACGTTGCTGTGCCAGTAAGCTATTGTCATGGGTTAATTGAGCGATATTCTTCTGGAGAGCATCGACCTCTGCCAGTGCATTGTCTCGTTGAAACATCATCCCTGCGATAACCGTTAATGCTGTTGCGAAAACGACAAGTCCAATCGTTTTAGGCCAACAGTGGCAGTCAAGCAGCGATGAGGATGCTGATAGTTCAGCAGAAGATTTAGTAGTCATGGAACAACGCGATTAGAGGTTATGGATATCACTGAGTTGCTCTAATTCGCGGTGTAAGAAGTCATCATTACCGACATTAAGCTCAACCAGCCGTTTGAGGTGACTGATGCTATCAATATCAATATGGGTAATTTTCATTCGAAGATATTGTTCACAGCAGTTCACTAATTCTGTTTCCATCTTTAAGACGATTTCGCTGTCATGAAGAGAAAACGCGACATTATAGCGTTTATTGTGAACTGGCTTCCACTCTTTTGGTCGGAGAAGCAATAAACCGTGCAAAGAGAGATCGCGAAGTTCGCTTTCCCATTGGTGGAGCTCTTGCGATGTGTTGTTTGCGTGTTCGGTCAGTGTTGCGGTCGCGTTATAAACGATGCGAATAAAGCGTCGATGTTCCGCCATGATCTACCTCCTTACCTTTTCATTGAGCGTAACAGTCAATGATCTTTTAACCACTATTTTCTGATTAAATTGCAGGAAAAACCTGGTTTTTGGGCAAAAAAAAGACCGCCAATGGCGGTCTTATTCGTCGTGTTACATGAGTGCTAGTTGCGGTACTGCAAACCTAGATTCTATGCATTCTGACGTTGGTGATTACTTCGTAATACGCTTGTACTTAACTCGGTGCGGCTCTGCAGCTGCTGCGCCCAGTGTTTTCTTCAGCCATTCTGAGTATTCGTTGTAGTTACCTTCGAAGAAGTTCACTTTACCTTCATCACGGTAATCAAGAATATGTGTTGCGATACGGTCAAGGAACCAACGGTCATGCGAGATAACCATGGCACAGCCAGGGAATTCTAGCAGTGCTTCTTCAAGTGCACGTAGCGTTTCAACATCCAAGTCATTGGTTGGTTCATCGAGTAGAAGAACGTTACCGCCGGTTTTCAATAGCTTCGCAAGGTGAACACGGTTACGTTCACCACCGGATAGCTCACCGATGATTTTTTGTTGATCGCTGCCTTTGAAGTTAAAGCGTGAGCAGTAAGCACGAGCTGGGATTTCAAAGTTGTTGATCTTGATGATATCAGCGCCTTCAGAAATCTCTTGGTATACCGTTTTAGTATCATCCATTTCGTCACGGAACTGATCAACCGATGCTAACTTCACTGTCTCGCCCAGATCGATAGTCCCTGAATCTGGTTGCTCTGTGCCGCTTAGCATCTTGAACAGTGTCGATTTACCTGCACCATTGGCACCGATAATACCGACGATAGCGCCTTTAGGCATGCTGAACGATAGGTCATCGATAAGAACACGATCACCGAATGATTTCGTGAGGTTGTTCACTTCAATGACTTTATCACCTAAACGTTCACCTGGCGGGATGAACAGTTCGTTCGTCTCGTTACGTTTTTGGTGATCAGTGTTGTTCAGCTCTTCGAAGCGAGCCATACGTGCTTTTGATTTCGACTGACGACCTTTAGGGTTTTGACGAACCCATTCAAGCTCTTTCTCAATCGTTTTTTGACGTGCATTTTCTTGCGAAGCTTCTTGCTTCAAACGCTCGTCTTTTTGCTCTAGCCAAGAGGTGTAGTTACCCTGCCATGGAATACCTTCACCACGGTCGAGTTCAAGAATCCAGCCAGCAGCGTTATCAAGGAAATAACGGTCGTGCGTAATCGCCACAACAGTACCGTTATAGTCAACCAAGAAACGCTCCAACCAACCGACAGATTCTGCATCCAAGTGGTTCGTTGGTTCGTCGAGTAGTAGCATGTCTGGCTTTTCAAGTAGCAAGCGACAGATAGCAACACGGCGGCGTTCACCACCAGATAGGTTTTCAACACGCGCATCCCACTCAGGAAGACGCAGTGCATCAGCAGCACGTTCAAGGGCGTTATCAAGGTTGTGGCCATCTTTCGCTTGAATCAATGCTTCAAGCTCGCCTTGCTCTTTTGCAAGCGCATCGAAGTCAGCATCTGGTTCTGCGTATGCCGCATAAACAGCATCTAAACGAGATAGCGCGCCAGCAACATCGGCAACGGCTTCTTCAATCACTTCACGCACGGTTTTCGTGACATCAAGCTGTGGCTCTTGCGGAAGGTAGCCCACATTGATGCCCGGCATTGGACGTGCTTCACCGTCGATATCTTTATCGATACCCGCCATGATGCGAAGTAGGGTTGATTTACCAGCACCGTTTAAGCCAAGAACACCGATTTTAGCGCCAGGGAAAAACGAGAGTGAGATGTCTTTTAGGATTTGTCGCTTAGGTGGCACAATTTTGCTCACGCGCGACATTGAATATACGTATTCAGCCATAACTGATTGCGTTCTCTTACGGTAGTAGGAAAGGATAAGTGTATCTGCTATTGACCTAAGTTTAACATTATTCATCTAAAAATGTGGCTAAGATGTCTTTGTGTAGATAGCGGCTACCT
The DNA here is from genome assembly GCA_043421945.1 of bacterium sp. HQB-150. Taxonomy (GTDB): domain Bacteria; phylum Pseudomonadota; class Gammaproteobacteria; order Enterobacterales; family Vibrionaceae; genus Thaumasiovibrio. The sequence continues at coordinate 34,682 of JBHOGO010000042.1, forward strand.
CTATCGCGTTTATTCCGTCGGCACACTTCAAAGTATGAGAGGAAGCACCTCGAAGGTGGCATTTTATTCCTGTAGGAAAGATGACCATCGTGGTATCTATTGCTTGTTAGTCGATAGTGCTGGGAGCGCATGGGGATTGAATGACGCCTATAGTCAGTTGGTAGCAAATACTTACTAAATGAGTCTTTGGGGATATTAACCTATTGGCATATGATGTTTTAGGTGTGAGTGTTAATGGTCTGTTTACCTTTCGTATTGGGCTTGCAAGCTCGGCGAGCTATTTTGGTCAATATCAGGGTACTTGCTGGGATGTCGCAAATAACAAACGACAAGCGCGAAAGCTAAATTGATCTTCTTCTGACAGGACGGACTAGGGGAATGAGACACATAAAACATTTTTTCACATCGGCGACCGTGGCAGCATCACTGTGCGCCACAAGCGGATTACAGGCTGCAAACACCGAATCAGCAGTAACGACAGCCGATAGCCCAGTAACAACCGTCGCGCAATTAGCGCATGCGACACCACTTTCTGTTGCGAAACAGCGCGAAGATTATGTGGCGGCTAAAGCGGCGTTAGAATCCGGTAATGCGATCAAATTTGGCATGCTTTACGCTAAGTTAAGCGATTACCCACTGTATCCCTACCTTGATTATCGGGTATTTGTACGAGACCTCGCTTCTCGGCGCATTGATGAGGTCAATGCATTTTTGGATAAATACCCTGATATGCCTTTTCAAGGTACTTTGAAAGACAGTTATTTACTGAAACTCGCCGCACGTGGTGATTGGAAAGGCTTCCTGAGCTTACAAGCGACGGTACCTCAAACCACACTCTATCGATGTTATTACTATCAAGCACTGGCAATGACAGGCAAAGAGAAAGAAGCTTGGCAGGGGGCCGAACAGATTTGGCTGACTGGCGACAGTATTGATGACCGTTGTGAGCCATTGATCTCGCAGTGGCGTAATGCAGGCGGGTTAACGAGTGATCTTGTGCTTGATCGTATGGTGCTGGTTTACGAAAAAGGTGCAATTGGGCGGCTTAAATATCTTCAAAAGCAGCTACCGAGCTCTCATTCTGCGCAGGGGAAAATACTGGTTACTCTGTTTGATAAACCAGAAGGCATCAGTGACTTCTCAAAGCGAAGTAAAGTCACCCCACGGAATCAAGCGATCGTTGAGGCTGCGTTTAACCGGTTAGCGCGCAGCAATATCAAGACAGCGATAGCTCAATTGGATAAGACTGCAAAGGGGCAGCATTTCGATGAGGCCAGAACCCAACAGCTTCGAGACATGCTGGCAAGGCGCCTGTTTAGCACTGAAGATGAAGAGTTGGCTGCTTGGCGAGATAGTGCTCTAAGGTCAAGCAAAGATATGGGGCTGATTGAACGTCGGGCAAGACTGGCGATTCGTGAAGCGGATCGTGCTGGTGCGTTGAGCTGGGTAGAGTTACTTTCTGAAGAGGTATTAGCCACAAAACGTTGGACATTTTGGCGTGGTAAATTCCTTTACGATAAAGGCCTACCTGAAGGGGAGGTGCTGTTACGTGGATTAGTGGAACAGCGTCATTATTACAGTGTTGCAGCGGCAACGTTATTGGGCGAACCCGTCACGTTTCCTGTCGAGGAAGTCTCTACACTCGATGTTGCGTTACCACAACATCAAGCAGCGCTGTTACGTATTGATGAACTCAAAGCGTTAGGGCTAGATAAAAGCGCCCGACAAGAGTGGCGTCATCTTATGCGTTTAGAAGATACTGAAGGACGTTTGAAGCTAGCGCAAGATGCGACTAAGCGGGGCTGGCATGCCGAAGCGGTACAAGCGACCATTTCTGGAAAGCATTGGGAGCACATCCGTTTGCGTTTTCCGATGGCCTATCAGCAAGAGTTTTCAGACATGGCTGCGCAGACAGGGACCTCTATTGTGACGTTAATGTCGATTGCTCGTCAAGAAAGTGCCTTTAATCCCGATGTGACCTCGAGTGCGGGGGCGAGAGGCTTGATGCAACTTATGCCTGCCACTGCAAGAGAGACCGCTCGGCAAAACAAGGTCACCTATGGAGGAGTCGATACGCTTTATACTCCTGAAATCAATATTCTCCTTGGCAGTAAGTACTTAACAGGCTTATTAGCTGACATGGAAAAGAATCGTATCTTAGCGTTTGCGTCCTATAATGCGGGCCCCCATCGGGTGAAACAGTGGCTTTCACGCAGTAATGGTGAACTAGATGTTTTCGAGTTTATTGAAGCAATTCCATTTTATGAAACACGTGGTTATGTTCAGAATGTGTTGATGTTTGAGGTCTATTATCGCCAACTGCTGGAGAAGCCCGCTTACTTGTTAACGCGAACGGAAATGGAACGTCAGTATTAAGTGACTTATTTAGGGCTGAATGATGACATTCATTTTGGGCGTTGAATTTGCTTTGAGTGCTGAATTGGTTACTATGCCTCAAACAGAACAAAAAGGATGAAGGATGGCGGAACAAGCAGATTTTACTGACTGGCAACAGGTGATTGCGCTGCTTAAAACAGCTGTTTCGGAAGGTAAGGAGGAGTCGTTATTGACATTATTACTTACCCCGGATGAGCGAGAATCGTTATTAGGTCGAGTGAATATTGTCAATGAGCTACTGAAAGGTGAGCTTAGTCAACGTCAAATGAGTCAATTGCTTGGTGTCGGTGTTGCGACAATTACACGCGGTTCAAATGGGCTCAAGCAGCAGGATGATGCGACGAAAGCGTGGCTGGATCGTTTGCTGGCTGACTACCGAAATCAATCGTAGTTTACCTCCTCTAAAAAATAGCATCCTAAAAAAGCGACCATTATGGTCGCTTCAGATTGCTGACGAACCCCACTTTTCGAAGTGGGGTTCTCTTTTATGAGCGGCCGTAGGCCGCGATCGCGATAT
>JBHOGO010000043.1:0-37476 GCA_043421945.1 bacterium sp. HQB-150
GATATCCATATTTCGATACCCCTATTAGATCAAAGGTCTAGCCCGATGGCTAGACCTTTGTCAGCAGTCTGAGGCGAACCATTTGGTTCGCCTTTTTTGCACTGTTTTTAGCCCAGTATTCAGGTTTTAATCTGAATAATCATCTTCGCTAAACCAGCTACATGTTTAAACTGATTCATAGCTCTTTATTCGCTACAAAAAGGCTTTAATTGATCATATGACCTACGGATTGAAACACTATGCCGCCTAACTTAAAGATTGTCTTTACGAGTGAAGTCAAGAAGCGATATAAAAGGGTTTTAGGGCAAAACTACATCCAACGTAATATTCCATAAAAAAATATTCCCGTTAATCCGATAGCACTAACAGCGAAAGACACGCTGCGCACTGAGGGATCCCCTCATAAATCACCCAACGCATAACCATTTTGATGAAGTTGCTTGATAAGTTCTGCGCCTGCTGCAAGTAGCTCTCGAGTTGTAATTTCATAGTCTGACCTTCGTAAAACTTCCATACCCAAGCGAACCGTTGATAACACGTTTCTTGTTCGCTCGGTGTTCGCCTGAAAATGCCTATCCCAGCCTCGCTTTTGGGCGTGCAAACCCGCTAACCAGAACATTAGCTGTAACATAAGTGCGATCAGTAAAATAATGTCAAAGCGCTCTGGACTGTTAGTGCGACTTTGTCTCAGACCTAGCCCGTAAGCTGGACTCTTTAAGTCACGGAACGTCTCTTCAATTTGCATGCGTTTCGCATAGAGTTTGACTAGCTGCTTTGGTGTACGAGTCGCTGGAGGAAGGTTAGTCGCAAGCACCCAAGGCTCCTTGGTGGCCGCAGAGTATATTTTCGATGATGGGTGATGGCAGTTGGTTCGCGTGGAACGCTGGCTCTTTCTTCCTTTGGGTAAAGACTTATACAGAGCCATGTGACAATGGATTGGATTACTTTTGGTCAGCTTTTTGTAACCCAATGTTTTGGGTCTACTGGATGCTTGAGTATGTAACTTGCTGATTGGATCCCACTTCTCTGAGCCAAGCTCAGCAAACTTAGTCTTGCCACGTACTCGACTTAACCAAAACCAACCCTGTTTTTCAACAGATTTGAACCAAGGAACTTTGAAGCCAGCATCGCTAACGATGAGCGGGGTGACATTGGGCGGTAAAATACTGGCCAAGTCTGCTAGAAATTGGTCATGTGCCGATTTGGAGCATTGTTGAGATAAAGGAAACGCTTTTTCATAGAGGGTAATTGAACGCCCCTGTAATGCAACGGATGCGCGCAATGCCATCAAGCGTTTGTGCTCACGAATATCAGACCAATCGACCAAGACCACCGGCATTGGATTCCCAGAGCAAACGAAAGTGGCATGCCATCGATAAACGGCGAGACGCTCTTTATGTAGGTGATGGTTGCCGAGTAATCGATCCATACGTTTTATGTTGTGTTTTGTTCTCGCTTGATTAGGTAAGTTGCGGCCAAGTTCTGTCAGTGTGAGCGTTTTGGTCTCGAGTAATGCGCGACACGCTAACATTAAGCTGTTCAATCGCTTTAGGTGCAGTTCAGGGCAGAATTGGTAAAGAGAATCGTGTAAGATATTGAGTTCGCACATCTTGTTGTCTGGTTAGTTGATTTTTGGCGAAACCATTTGATCACATGACAAGATGTGCATCCAGCTTAAATTGATGATTTTTATGAAAATCATTAGGGGATTCCTCAGCGCTGCGCATCAATTGATAATTAGCGTAATAAAACATCATGTGGGCGATACGACCAAATAGGTAGACGAGTGACAAGCTATTTACCCATACAGGACTAGCAGAAGATAACATTGCGAACAGAGCAAACAAAACTAAAATCCCAACTGATTCGTTACTATTAGCGAACGCTCTGTTAGAGCGAAACAGAAAGCTATCATGGCCTGCGGTGATAACCGTGCCAGGGGTATGCTTTTGTTTAATGCCTGTAATGTCCGCAACTAATAATTGAATAAAAATCAACATTCCTGATAAACCGAGCACTAATATGCTCGTGCTATATTGAGAGTTCAACTCTATTCGATAAACTCCAATATTAATTATCTATAAGCCATAGCGCGTTGCGGAAAGTCCAAGATCCGTTTAAATCACTTGTTAACTGTATATTACACATTTTACACAAGCGATAAACCGATGAACATAATAAGTAAACCGACAATCTGTATGACAACAGGTCTTTTCGAAACATCCCAATGTAAAACGATAAACAATAATAAAATTGGACTAATAAGAATACCACCAATTCCCCACAAGATACTTTCTCTAAATGTTTCAATAAGTAGGAATATTCCGCCAACAGCGACAATTATAATTCCGATAATAGATAACAATTCTGACATAAATTTACTTCCTTGTTAAAAACAAAAATACTGCATTGTAGCTAACGGCTCATTTAAATACGGCTTTACCGATAAGACCAGCAATAAGCCTCGCCCCACCGAACTCACCAAGCCAACTGAACTCCAAACCAAAACTGCCGAGTGTTAGTCAGGTTGAATTGTTTGTTAGTTGAACTCTTCCACTGACCTACACTTAGGATAAGACGAGCAACCCCAAAACTGTTTACCTTTATTTTCCCCACGCTTTTTTTCACGCACAACCATTTCAGAACCACAACGTGAACATTGCTTTATATTTTCCTTTGAAGCGACCAGCTCTTCAATGTGTTTCCTGTGCTTTAGGTCTGTAACAACGCCTTTTTTGAGCTTAACTTCGGTTATCGCTTCGATAATTTGAAGGTACTCACTATCTGTAAATACAGGCTGGATGTACTGCTTAATGTAATCCAAGCAACCTCGAGCGTAAGTAACATTATTTGGCATATCTGTCTTAAACGTACTATCACCGATAAAAACGATGACCGAATGCAACTTAGATGAATCAATGCTCAATAATGACTCAAGGGTTTTGACATGCTTATAATTTTGATGAAGAGGGTTCTGGAATTTAGACGTATGACGATAAATTTTTTGAGTCCATTGCTTTTGACTTTTCGAGCCAAAGATCCAACCTTTCATATTCTTAGTTTCAACAACGAAAAGACCAAACTTAGAGACAACAATGTGGTCAATTTGTGTTGTGCCTTCTTCTGTAGGTAAGGTCACATCTTTCATTAATGTGTAATGTGACGCAGGCAACTGCGACAACAATTTGTTTACTAAAAACTCTCCGAATACACCTTTAAACCACCTACTCTTGAATATCGAGACAGCAAGTAGCAAAGGTATAACGTACCAAACTTGAGCCAAAACACCTGATAGTAAACCTAATATATCCACGAAAATTCCTTATTCAACTAACGGTAAGCTAACTATTCAGCTTATGTTGAGCAGCTTTTACTGTGTTGAGCCTAACTTGAGAGTAGCGCTGTTCAGTATCTAAATGTGTCGCATTCATGATCTCTCTTTTTCAAATGGAGACATCTTATTAATGACTATTTTTTAGTCAAAACTGAGAACTGGTTTATAGGAAGCACATCCCATTGATAAGCTTGAAACTTTCACGCCTTGCATATAACGCTCGCCAGCAACGCATTACGATTCTATTGATAGACCACCGAAAACACCATAGCCAATTCAGTCCTAGAATGCCGAGCGTTGGTGGTCGTTTTATGGCTATTTTGCGATAGAACCTTCAAGGAAAAGAAACTGACAATGTCATATTTCATGAAAATCCGTACTCAATCTATTATGCAAAAAATATTAACAAATAATCATTTACAACGTTAATTGAAAATTATTAAAAACAACATCTATTCAATCAAGGAAATATTATGCACTTGCAAAAATTCGATGATCATGAACTAAAATTCAATGAAGAAGAAACAAAAGAAATACTTTTATTTATTTTTACTGACACTGAAAGCTCGCTCATTGACAACATTGTAATTGACAATAAAGTCAGAGGCTTTGCACAAGCTTTACTTATAGAAGCTATTGATACTTCATTTAAAATAGGCTTTATTCAGAGCGTTTGGGAAAGTACCGTAAACCCAACTCTTCCAATCAAAAAGGTTATACAAAAAGTTGCGAAAGGATTTGCGAGTCATTATTTTAAACATGCAACAAAAAATGACTTGAGACAAATAAAGACATGTGAATTTGTAATCAATGCATTACGAATAAAGCACAAACACGATTACATCAATTCATTAATGGTATTGCAATCAATTCAAGCCCACAGTTAATAAAACCAAATTACACATTACGAATAATAAAAAAATTAAGGTTATAGCTTAATATGTTTAAAAAGTTATCGCTGTTCATTATAGTCTTCTTACTTGTTATTTCGTCTTTAATCTCGTCAATAAGTGACGAACGAATAGTTCTTTGTTCTCTTGGAAGTAATATTATTTCCCTCAATGAATACTCATGTACTTTTTACATTGAGCATATTGGCATTAGTGATAATTATATAAATGAAGTTAACGATAAGCATGGGATCACAACTATATTAAGCGCGAACACTCATAATAAGTTTAGAGTTGCAAAATCGCTAATTAGCCAAGGTGTTAACGTTAACAGCATCAATAAGCATGACGACCAACACCTACCACCGTTACATAGCGCAGCTCTAATGAATGATATCGAAACATTTTCTTTTTTAATCCAAAATGGAGCTAATGTTGAAGTAAAACAACCCACATCAAATGAAAACTTAGAACAATTCATACACCGATTGATCAAACAAAACCCAACAACACATCGCGTAAACATGTTGAAGATGCTAGATGAAAATTCTTAATAATAAGGCTGATTTCGATCGGCCTATTTTTCCATAACGCCAGCAATAAGGTGCGCCACGATAAACTAACCAAGCGCAACGAACTCCATACCAAAACCGCCGAGCATCGCCCTTGATTTCCTTGTTATGGCTATGCCACAGACATTAGTTAATCTCGGTTTTACCAATGACTTGAACAGGGTATTCATAGCTAGTTTTATTAACTATATATGTGCAAAGTGTATCCAAAAAATCTGCGGCCTTAGGGTTTAAAACATGACTCTCTACCAACTCACCAGAGTCTCGGCTTACAATATTAAATGAGCTAATCGTCTTTAAAGGGGTAAATTTACCACCTATAGAACCAAATACAACATACTCATAATATTCAGCATTAGATTCAGAATTTTCAATACCCCCTTTAACAAGAGGCACAATATAATCATTTCCCTTACAAGTTACATTATACTCTCCAACAAGAAACAACTCATTCGCTCCCTGCATATCCATAATAACATTATTGTTAATGTGGCTAGATTGTTTCAATATGTATTGATTGTCAGAATAAACTTTCAGTGTAAAACCTTTTGAGTAGGCATTACAGCTTGTAAGAATAGTTAAACAAGCAAAGAGTTTGAATAGTTTAGAACACATCTTTAAACACCTTTTTAGTGATAATAAACTTAAGATGCTCATGCCTGTTACCATAACTGGACGTGTTTTTATTTACAATAGCTGTTATTGAGTCAGTTATACTCTTAGAAGTGCCTTTATCTGCTTTTAAGTATAAATCATGTTGAATCCAAAAAACTAAAGCTGAGCGAACTGAATATTTAGCTGTTAATAGTAAATCAGGCTGTGCAACAAAGTCCTTACTCTCAGACCATAAGTTATTATGCGTTGCTTGAATAGAGCTGTAATTAGCTTTCCCTGTAAGCTGAATCATACCTCGGCCACGGTACTTCCAACCATGACCAGACTCAATACTGCCATTTCCATTTCTATTAGCATACGCATGATTCGCGATAGCTGTTGTATTTGCCTTCTTTTTATTTGCAGGGTCATAGGCGTGTTCTTTTGCTAACTCAGGATTTTTCCTGTATTAAGAAAACAAAGAAATTAAGGCTTTCTCTCTATACGTTAAGTCTTCCTCTAACCTAAACCTGTATCCAACTTCCTGCTTAACCTGAGCAAGAAAATGTGCAAGTCTAAGTTCATTATCAATTTTCCCTATAATTAGACTAGCTGTAAGTTCTGCAGCTACTTCCTTTAAAAATGAATCACTAACAACTGAATCGTTTGGCCAAATCTTCCTCAATTGAACAAGAGTTACTTTTGGTTTTTTATTTTTCTGATCCATATAAGACACCATACTAATAATTTTTATGGCATTATATTCACAGGAATTTAATCTGTCACCGTGCGCAACTTTCTATGCGAGCTGGTACTATTAATTTTGAAATTATAACATCATCAGTTTCAGCTCGATTTATAGCCATAACGAATGACATGGATTCCCCATCCCGAGGGTCTGCCACACTTATGTGGTATTTATTAGCATCGGAGGCACCATGTCTGTTCATTCTTATTTCTGCGGTATCGACCTAGCTAAGAACCATTTTAGTCTTCACGCTGTAGACCAAAACGGTAAAGTTTTGAAAAATGGTAGTTACCCTAAATTCGATGCTACGAGGTGGCGTTATGTGGGATGAAAGTATAGCTAAAAATTATTTATTGACGCCATAGTCGTTTGTTAGGTTTTTGGGACTTAAAGTGCCTAAACAGCTTGTCCATGCTGTATTTAAGTAGCAACTGATCAATGTCGGTAAGTTCACCGTCATGGATAGAAACTTCTTTTAGTTGATTTACTGGTACGAATATCTCGCTGTATGCATCTGAGCCTTCCAGAGCTATCTGATAAAATGCAAGTTCGGGGTGCGCATTAGTAGTTAGCCTCAATGAGTTATCATCCACAAGGAACTCAACTACCGTATCCATGTTGACGTATAAATTTTCTATTATTTTTAATGCTTTAGCCATAATTTACTCCTTGTTTATTCCGCATCGGCATAACGCCTGCAATAAGGTGTGCCCCAATGAACCAACCAAGCGTACCAAATTCCATACCAAAAATACCGAGTAAAAGGCATCACCTTGATTGCATTGTTATGTCACCTATCTTGTTTGTATCTATAACGTTCTGATAAAACAACTAAAAATATGCTTAGAGCAGAAGTCAAAGTAGCTAAAACTGCAAATGTAACCTTAGTCTCGGGGAAGAGCTCCAGCAAATTGACTAGGGAAAACATGGGAAGGCAAGAGCTAAAAATCAAACTTATAACTCGTGTAAAAACTATTTTTTTATCACTTCGTCGTTGATAAAAGTAATAAGAAAAGTCACCAAACAAAAAAAGAAATGAGACTATCAGTGCTATTGCCCAGAACATTTATAGATCCTCAGGTAGAAGTAAACCTCGATTCAATAGTTCTTCTTTCGCTTTTTTAACCTCAGTGTCGCTGAATCCTCTTATAACACTCGCAAGAATAACGGTTACAAAAAAAGCCTTACCACCAAACTTAGTCACAGAACTAGAAAGCTTCAGTTTCTTTAACCCACCCTCAACAATATGTGTCGAAGTCTGATCTTTTAAGAAAGCGCCAACTCCACCTTTTGATATTTGAAAAACAGCAACAGCAATGAAACCAGCCTCAAGCTTACCTTCTAAAGTAACAAACCATGTTGACAAAAAGTCCGATACGCTTTTATTCTTTTTAAAGAAAATACGTAACTCATCGTTTGACATACACCATGGATTCCAAGCTGGCTTGGCAATCATTTGTGAGATCAAAGCTTGGATTTTCCCAAGAATCCTTGGATTACCAAGATCACTAGCAGCTACTAATACATTTCTTTTTTCGATATGATTTAACTGCCGGTATAGTATTACCCCTGTAATGATGGGTAACATTGCTTCTTTATTCTCTCTTATATATGGAATTTCACACTCTAATCCAACTAACTTTGCTAGTTGTATAACCGGATCTGTTTTTAATAAGTTTTCACTGTAATTCCTGACCATAATTCCACCAACTGATAAATGACAATCACTTGATGATATGCACTTGATTGTTCACATCAAGAAATCACTTAAATTGATGTAGCTTCCTACGGCACAGTTCAAAATTTACGTAGTGACATAACGCTTTATATACAGCAGCCTGCAATCTATCCTGCCGCTTGGTAGTCGTCTATGTCATCAGAACTGAGCAAAAAAAGAAAGCATTTACGTCATATAATCATGAGGTTAGCGCAATTATTTACATGTAACACAGTGAAATAGGTTGCAAGTTGCATGATATCCTTCTGGAAAGCTGTGCGTGGTAAAGAAATAAGTCAAATAGTGCTTTTGCTAAAAGGAGTGACCTTTTACTGTAACTCGTTTAGGGTCACTTTCGGCTTAGAAGATACAAAATAAGAGTTAAAGTCGAACGAAACAAGACCAGAGGCTGTGCTTCTGGTCTTATTTGACTAGTTTCGTATATGGTTTTATCTAGCATTTAACGCTTAGGGGAACCAGCCGTTATTCAAACTTTTCCGATAGTGCCCGAGTCATAAAATGACTGTTAGGATCGAGTTTATAGTCGGCAAATGGCTGGCAATATGTGAACCCAAACTTCTGATACAAGCGTCGAGCCGGTTGGAAAAAAACTTCAGTCCCCGTTTCCAGACTAGCTTTGGTATAACCATTGTCGATAGCGGTATTCAACGCATGGGTTAAAAGTTTCGACGCCACACCCGAATGTCGAGATGAACGAGCCGTTCTCATTGATTTCAATTCTATATGTTCAGGAGTGAGTTGTTTCATAGCGACACAACCTTGCAGCTCTCCATTTAACCAACCGCTAAAAAGCGTAATATCCGGTGATTTAAGTGCACTCACGTCAAGGGCATGAACACTTTCAGGCGGCGAAGTGGCATACATATCAGCCAGATGCTCTTCAAGCAATTGAATGACTTCACCATCCGATAAATCGTCGATTATAAATACTACGCCCTACGAATTAAACCAGCTCAGTTTATTATGGAGCGACGTCACACTGCCAACCACAATTAATGCAGGACTGACGGCCTGCTCTGCCATTGATGCCAATTCACAAAGTTGCCCAGTGAATACACGCTGCTCTTTACGCGTGCCATTTTCAATGATGGCACAAGGAGTATCTGAACTTAGTCCATGTCCAATAAGATTCGTTTGAATATGACGGCACTGTTTTAGCCCCATATAGAACACAAGTGTGTTGTTATCTTGTGCCAATGATGGCCAATGAATCTCTTTTCCATCACTTTGCACATGACCAGTAATAAACTGAACACTTTGTGCATGTTCGCGGTGAGTCAAAGGAATGCCTGCATACGACGTCGCACCTGCTGCCGCGGTGATACCCGGTACAACTTCGAAGGGAATATTATATTCAGCAAGCTCTTCTAGCTCTTCACCGCCACGACCAAAGATAAATGTATCACCGCCTTTAAGGCGCACAACGCGTTTGCCTTGCTTGGCTTTTTCTACTAAAAGTTGGTTGATTTGCTCTTGAGGAACACAGTGAAAATCAAGCTGTTTACCAACATAAATACGCTCTACACTCTCTGGGGCTAGATCAAGAATGTCTTGCGAAACAAGGCGATCATAGACAAGCACCTCGGCAGATTGGATCACTTTTAACCCTTTCACCGTTAACAAATCAGGGTCACCAGGGCCCGCTCCGACTAGAGAGACAAATCCACCTTGATTTGCATTTTGTGCGTGTAGAGACATAACAAAACTCACTAAAGATTAAATATAAAAAGTGCCTATCAAAAAGGAAAACCACTTTTTATCATTAATCAGCCCCGCTACGTTATTGCGTGCGAAATAACAAGCAGGGCTAGATAAAAGAATTACTTAACGAAAGCAGGTGTTGCTTTTACTTCATTCTCTTCAGTTTTGATTGATGGTGCTGTTTTAGCGTGAGTCAGGTATAGAGGAACACAAGTCATCATTAAGCCACCCACAATGTTGCCAAGAATGGTAGGGATTAGGTTGAAGTTCAACCAAGTCGCAATGCCAAAGTCAGCGCCTAAAATCATACCCAGCGGGAATAGGAACATATTGACGACAGTGTGCTCAAATACCAGTGCGAAGAAGATAAAGATTGGGAACCACATCATCGCTACACGACCCGCAACCGTACGTGCCGTCATGTTGCCAATCACACCAAGGCAAACCATGAGGTTACAGAAGATACCGCGGACAAAACAGGTGATCCAGCCATCGATACCCATGTTCTCAAACCCTAAGCTACGCGCTGTTGATACGGCGATAAATTTCTGAGCAACAGCATTGGGATCAAGAGAGAAGTTGCCCGTAAGAGAAATCGCAACAAGGAAAGCAACGATCAAAGAACCGATTAGGTTGCCCAGACCAACAAGCCCCCAACAACGGAAGATGCGCCCCCAAGTAATACCTGGACGACGATCAAATTTTGCTAGTGGTGCAAGACCAAACACACCCGTAACCAAGTCATACCCCATCACAGAAAGAATGACAAAGCCCACAGGGAACACAAGCGCACCCACTACCCCCATCCCTGTTTGCACAATCGTTGTAATCGCGACGACGACGGCAATGGAAAGAATAATGCCTGCCATTGTGCCGCGAAGAAGAAGATCACGTGTACTCGTTTTCGTTTTCGCCTCACCCACATCTATCATAGTTTGCACGAATTCTGCCGGTTTAAAGTCATTACTTGACATAATTTGTCCTTAATTAAAAGTAAAAATCTAAAAATGAATAGGGAAAGGCTCCCGTAAATGAATACCCTACGTACACCTCGGTAGGAACCTTTAATCTATTGATTCTTAAGCTTGGATTTCTACCGAGCCTTTCACGATGCGTGCTTTGTAAGATTTCACGCTCATGCCTACATCTTCCATGCATGCACCTGTCTCGAGGTTAAAGCGCTGCTTTTTCAGCGGACTTGCAACCCAAAGCTGCTCGTCATGCTCAACAATAAGTCCACGAGACAACACATTAGATTGGTAAAATGGGTCTTGGTTACTGATTGCCATCACTGCTTCGGCTGTTGTTGGGCGGAAGATAGCGACTTGCTCACCGTTGAGTCGTGCGCAAACGCCTGTACCAGGGATGATATCCTCAATGTTGCACACTTTTGTAAATGCCATGATGTTGTCTCCCTTAAACCGTTTCTACGTGAATGATGTCGCCTTGATGCTTTGAAGCAATAGCGTCTGAGTGCTTTTCAATAAACGTGGCTGGGCGGTGCTGCTCACGTGCAGAAACAAAGACAACGTTCTCATCACGTTCATCAGAGTTGATGAAATGTGCAAAGCGTTTTTGTTGCGCTTCATCATTGATGGTATCCGTCCACTCACAACGAAACTCCTCAACAAGTTTGGCAACGTCTGCTTCTAGCTGGTCGTTGATACCCAACTTGTCTTCAATAATCACTTCGCGTAGATAGTCGAGACCCCCTTCTAAGTTATCAAACCAGACTGAAGTACGTTGTAGCGGCGCCGCAGTGCGAATGTAGAACATCATGAAGCGGTCGATATACTTAATCAGTGTCTCTTGGTCTAGATCACTCGCTAGCAGATCCGCATGACGAGGTTTCATACCACCGTTACCGCAAACATACATATTCCAACCTGCGTCAGTCGCGATGATGCCCAAGTCTTTACCTTGCGCTTCAGCACACTCACGCGTACAACCAGAGACACCAAACTTCATCTTATGAGGCGTTCGAATACCTTTGTAACGGTTCTCGATCATCACACCTAGGCCAACAGAATCTTGAACGCCGTAACGACACCAAGTTGAGCCCACACAGGTTTTCGCCATACGCAGTGCTTTCGCATACGCTTGACCCGTTTCGTATCCCGCCGCAACCAACTTCTTCCAGATGGCTGGAAGATCATCTTTTTGTGCACCAAAGAGGCCAATACGCTGTGCGCCTGTTATCTTGGTGTAGAGATTGTATTCCGCCGCAACATCGGCTAATACGCTTAGCGCTTGAGGCGTGACTTCACCCCCCGCCATACGAGGGATAACAGAATAGGTACCGTCTTTTTGAATATTGCCTAAGAAGTTATCGTTGGTGTCATGCAGTTTAACCAGTTCAGGCTTAAGGATATGGTCGCCCCAGCACGATGCGAGGATCGACCCTGCAAGCGGCTTACATACTTCACAACCATAGCCTGTACCATGCTTTTCTAGCAGTTGTTCATAAGTTTTAATTTCGCCGACCCGAACAAGGTGAAACAACTCTTGGCGAGAGTATGCAAAGTGCTCACAAACGTCGTTCTTCACCTCAACACCCGCTTTTTCAAGCTCTGCATTCAGCACTGAAGTCACCAGTGGCACACAACCCCCACAGCCTGTACCTGCGCCAGTCACTGCTTTAATATCGCCGATGGTATGGTGACCGTCAGCCACCGCTTGAGCAATTTTGCCTTTCGTTACGTCAAAACAAGAACAGATAACCGCAGATTCAGGCAGTGCGTCTGCACCTAGGGTTGGTTTTTCCGCGCCTGCGTGTGCAGGTAAGATAAGTGCATCAGGATGCTCTGGTAGGTCAATTTCGTTCAACATAAGCTGGAGAAGATCGCCGTAGTCAGACGTATCCCCTACCATCACTGCGCCTAGCAGCTTTTTGTTATCAGCTGAAACGATAAGGCGTTTGTATACTTCAAGCTCTTCATTTTGGTAGACGTAGCTCTTACAGCCAGGTGTACGACCATTGGCATCACCGATAGAGCCTACTTTCACGCCGAGAAGTTTCAGCTTCGCCGACATGTCTGCACCTTCAAATGTGCTTTCGTTACCGACAACATGATCAACCGCCACTGTCGCCATTTTGTAGCCAGGTGCCACCAGCCCATAGAAATTTTCATTCCATGAGGCGCACTCACCGATCGCGTAAATGTTTTCGTCTGATGTTTGGCAGTGATCATTAATCGCAATACCGCCGCGTGGTGCGATATCTAATGCCATCTCACGCGCCAACTTATCTTGAGGGCGGATACCCGCGGAGAAGACGATAAAATCTGTCTCTAGCTCAGTACCATCAGCAAAACGCATCACGTTACGCGCTTCTGTACCCTCTGGTACAATTTCTAGTGTGTTCTTACTGGTGTGAACATTAACGCCCATGCTTTCAATTTTTTGACGGAGCTGGTTACCACCCACTTGGTCTAGCTGTTCAGCCATGAGCTTTGGCGCAAACTCAACCACGTGAGTTTCTACCCCCAATGCTTTTAATGCACCGGCAGCTTCAAGACCAAGTAGACCACCACCAATAACGACACCAACCTTGCTTTTTTTGGCGCAAAGCTCGATGGCTTTTAGGTCTTCGATGGTGCGATACACGAAACAATCTTTGCTTTCCCGCCCTTTAATTGGCGGAACAAATGGAAAAGAACCCGTTGCCATGATGAGCTTGTCGTATTTGATTTCACGACCCGTACTAGAGTGAACGATCTGTTTTTCTCGATTCACATTAATAGCACGCTCGCCGATCAACATGTTAATACCATGCTTCTCGTAGAAACCCTCTTTAACGAGTGAAAGTTCATCCGCAGTGTGATGAGAAAAATAAGAAGAAAGGTGAACTCGGTCATAGGCGACACGAGGCTCTTCACAGAATACGGTGATCTCAATTTGAGATGCATCGGTTTTCTCTACTAGGTCTTCGATGTAACGGTGACCAACCATACCGTTACCAATTACGACGAGCTTCAATTTACTCATAGGGATTCCTGAAAACTAAAAATACTTCCAGCAGAAAACTGCATAACTGGGCGCATTGTCAGTTGTGAAAGGAAATTAACAAATGATGTAAATCAATTACAGAGAAATACTACCCTAAAGTGGTATAAGTCGGAGAAATTAAGGCTTTATAATAATACAAATACAGCTTAAATTGTTAATCATTCTTTAACCCGGCTTATTCAAAAACTACTCTACACTGCTTAAAAGAGACTAAACGCCTTCAAAAACTGCAGTTAAAGTGAATAAAAACGCAAAACCATCAATTTTGGTAATAAAACAAGAAAGGAAGGTGAACCTCCCTATTAGTAGTATTTATTATGTCGTAATGTGTGGAATTTGTACTTTTCGTACAATAGGCGAACGAAAAAAAATTCACCAAAAAATCCCAATATCTCGACGTCGCTAACTGAAAAAATAGAAATATCTTGGCCTGAGACAAAGATTTTGGCTAAGAAAAAACTTTTTAACCTGTGTGGAGAGCATGGAATAAGACGATTCCATTCATGGTGAATCTTTACCGTTAGCAAAAACTAATCAATATAATGGATTACCAAGTCGTTAGGATAACCGGCGATCGCCAAGGGAAATAGAGTCGATGATTCTGATATGGCTGATTTGCAATCTGTATAAACTCTTCTTCTAGTGAGAGAAAAGCATCTACAACCTGCGGGTCAAAATGACGACCGCTCCCTTCGACAATAATTGACTTCGCTTTTTCATGACTAAACGCCTTCTTATAGATGCGCTCTGAAATCAACGCATCATAAACATCAGCCACAGCCATCAAGCGACCAGAGAGTGGAATTTCTTCACCTTTTAGCTGCCGAGGATAACCGCTTCCATCCCACTTTTCGTGATGAGTCAGTGCAATCTCCTTCGCTAGTTGTAAAAAAGAGTTACTTCCAAGCTGTTTCTCTGCGGTAGAAAGCGCTTGCGCACCTATTTCAGCATGCTGTTTCATTACCTCAAACTCTTCATCAGTTAGCTTACCTGGTTTAAGTAAAATATTATCCGGAATACCGACTTTACCAACATCATGCAATGGCGCAGACTTATATAGCAATTGAATAAAGTTAGGGGTGAGCAAATTCGAATATTTATCGAAGTTTGATAAGTACTTAGCTAACGCTCTCACATATTCTTGAGTACGAAGAATGTGTGCACCTGTCTCATTGTCCCGCGATTCAGCTAGCGCTGACAAACTCACTATGGCGACATCTCGAGTTGTCATTACCTCATCTTGAGAGGATTCTAGGCTATCTAACATTTTATTTGTTAAATGAGCAATGGACCCGAACTCATTATGCTCAAAGATAGGGACTCGTTGGCTAATGTTACCTTGTGTAATTGCAGTGAGGCTGTCCTCTTGAATGGTCAAGATACAACGCATTAACTTGCTCCATTGTGTCATTATCACAATAACATAGGCGCCTAAAGCAAAAGCAATATATATAAACTCTTTAATAACACTGATTGAGCCTGAGCCATTGAGAACAAGTTCAGGGTTGTTCTCTAACCAAATAGAGTCTTTCACTGCTACCATTGTCAGCATAACCGTTAAAGTGATGAACAGAAGAGCAATTAAGAAAGTCATCTGTTTGACCATAGATAACCGCTTTCCATTTAATTCAAAATCGAACTTTCCTTGTGAAGAAAGAGCCTCTAGATACGTTCTTTTTGCATCGATTTGCAGTAATATCCCCGTAAAAAAGCCAAATAAAGACATGCCTAACACGACTTTAAAGTTACTATCGAGTGGAAATTGATACTTTATATTATAAAAAGTAGCTAATAGCAGACATCAGTAACTATGATGAGCTGTATTCATAAAATTAGCAGTTATATTATCGTTACGGCACTTAGACAAATTAACGGCTAGAGCCCAAATTTACCTCTAATGCGTGATAGCGTTGAGTGATCACGCCAGAGCTCTCGATGCTGTGATTCAAGTTCGATTTATTCAAACCGCAATTCGCCGTTAACATAACATCAAACTAGCTTCATCAATCAACCCACTAGCCTCCATGTCGGAAGCTAGTCGGCTTATACTCGATCATTCGTTAATCTTTACTTTTTAGTCACTAAAAAGGGGAACGATTTGTGCACCTCTAATCCAATCAAGATAGTGTTGACATAGTTTCAGCCTATTCCGAGAACTACATCAACCACTGCCACCAAATAAACAGAGCTAGAAAACCAAATAAATACACTAACCCTACAATTGAAAGTACTTTCATTTTGTGCCCCATCTTAAGCTCGTCAGGTAGTGTGGTACGACTTACAAGAAGATAGTTAAGAAGAGCGAATACCGGTGTGGTCATAAAGGCCATAACCATCGCAAAGTTAATCATTGGCATTAACGCTTTGGCAAAAAAGACAATAATGGCCAATGCCGCTATCGCTGTAATCAACACCCATGATTGATAAACTTGATGACTCTCATTTTCTTGACGACGAAGTAAACGTTGCGACTCAGCAATCGCTCGTGAATACCCATCAATGACAGTAATCGTACTACCAAAGATACAAAAGAAAGCTATAACAGCAATCAAATAACGTGACCATTCCCCAATTGTAGAAGCATACATACCGACTAATTGATGAGAGAAGCCCACTCCCGATGCCGCTAACTCAACATCTGTTCCATGTAAAATCAGTGCGCCTAACGAAAGAAAGACAATCGCTAGTGTCGCTGTACCAATATAACCAACATTGAAATCAAATAATGCTGATTGAACACTCACGTGTTGCTTCTTAGTTTGGCTCTTCAACCACATAGACGTAATACTAGAGATCTCTATCGGTGCAGGCATCCACCCCATTGTGACAACGATAAAGCCAATTGCTGCGATCGTCCATGGAGAAGGCGCTTGATAATCCGCAGGCGCAACACTGCCATTACTCGCGGCTATACATACGGCACAAATTGTCGCCACAGTTAGCACAGCCATAATAACCTTCGAGATAGTATCCAACGCTCTATAATGACCAGCAAATAAAATCGTCACACACACCACAAGAACAACGGCACACAAAACAAGATTAGGCAGAGAAAAAGGAAGGAAATATGCCAGTAAGCTGGCGCTAAACAGCAATAAGGCAGCCGTATTCACAACAGCTGAAACAACACTTAATAATGTAAACACCCACAAATATCCACGCCCCAATTCAGCATAACCTTGTATTAGGCTGTTTTTTGTTCCCATGGTGTATTGCACACCGGCACGGAAAAAAGGGTATTTAAGTACATTCACTAAAATAATCAACAGTGCTAGTTGCCAGCCATAAATAGCGCCTGCTTTAGTCGATGCAACAAGGTGTGACCCCCCGACTGCGGCTGCCGCCATCATAACGCCTGGGCCTAAAGAGCGTAAAAGATGAGAAAGCCCAATTTTTTGAGGGGCGGCTAAAGATGAAGAATTTTGCATAAGAAATCCATTTTCATTAATGCTGATTTGTCAGCTTCCATTAAAAGTAATATCACAAAAGCGATCTTCTCGAGTACACCCGCAAATGAGCGTAAAGAATACCTTACAAGATGAAGCTTGCTTATTTTGCCCATATAGTTGTACATTGTTTACATGCATTTGCAAGCATGCTAGGCAAAAATAATGGGGATTTAAGACATTTTTACGAATAAATAGCCACTAATATGTTTTGCCAATGTTTTCTGGGGGAAGGGATGAAATATCAATAGGTTGTGCATCACTCAATAAGTGTCTGCTCTGCTAAATAGTCACCAATAGGGTAATATTCGACAGAAATAAGCGAGCCCCGATCATATTGATACTCTGCAAATAATTGCTGTATAAGCTGAATGAAACCCGATGGGCTAGGTGATAACGGAGCGCTACGCACTGAATGGTGACTGCCCATAGGAATATCTGTGCTAGGGAGCAAAATAAGCACATCACTATTTGTCAGTAAGTTATTAATTCCGAACCAATCAATAATCACATTGATGCTGTCTCCATAAGACTGGGATAAACGGTATTTTGCTTGCTCTAAAAGCGCATGGGCAGAGCTCTCCATGCCATACTGTTGACCAACTTGATATTCGCTTAGCAGTTGAGCAGCAAGTATCTGAAAAGCTGCACGATGAGGCATTGTAAATAAATACTGATGATGCTCATCCCCTTGCAATGTATACCGTAGCGACAATAGAGCAGACAAAACATCACCAGGAACCTGATCACTATAATAATCAATCACATGTGAGTATATTTTATCAAGAAATGCTCGGTACTCTTCAAAAGAGAGCGTTTCTGCAGAGTCTGACTGTAAAGCATCAAGGTTTTTTTGACGACTCAATATGACTAGCTGGGGACTTTGCCATTGAGAAATGCGATTATCTATACTATTTGTATTTTTTTCAGACTAGACGCTATTTTCTAGTGGTTTATCAAAATTCATCACTACGGGATTAATAGGTAGCCTTGGTTGACTAGCATCTTTCGGTAATGGTGCGGTCTCATTTGAAGTCACCATAAAAACATCCGCGGAAGCCGCTTGTGACAAAAATTGCTGAACTAAAAAAACGATTGAAAGCATACCCACGACCAGCAGTGATACACAAAAAAGACGGTAAGTACTCATCTCCTACCTCCAGGATCAAACGTAAGTCATCACAAATGAATGCTAATGATAATACTTAAGTGATCATATGAAGTTAGTTGAGCTTAATAATTAAAGCCGTGACCAACATGGCATTTAGACCAAGCAATAGAAAACAAATTAACCACTAACAACACGATTTCTACCACTGTTCTTCGCTATAAATAAATGCTTATCTGCTAGCTCAAACAGAGTGTTATAATCACTCATCGATTTGCTCAATGCTGCGATACCAATACTCACCGTAATAGAAGTCGTCGCATCACCAGCTGTAAACAGTTTACTCTCAATCATTGAACGAACACGCTCAGCCCAAACCTCTGCACCTTGAAGATCTGTCTCAGATAGCAAGACGATAAACTCCTCCCCTCCCCAACGTGCGACATAATCTATATCTCGAATATTTGCTTTAATATACTGAGCTAGCTGTTTAAGAATTTCATCGCCTCCTTTATGCCCAAAAACATCATTTGTCTCCTTGAACTTGTCGATATCCAAGACAACTAACGAAAGTGAACGATGAAATCTTAATGTACGTTTAAGCTCTTTCTCGCAATCTCTTTCAAAGCATCGCCTATTCGGGATTTTTGTTAGGTGATCTTCAATGGCTGCTCTCGATAGTTCTTCAATCAATCGTGCCCGCTCAGAAATATCTCGCAGCACAGCTGTCATTTCATTTTTCCCACCCACATTTATTTTTGAAATGGTTACCTCAATCGGGAACTCACTGCCATTTCTTCGTAAGCCAACGACTGAAGCTCTTGCTTGCATAGGCCTCGACTTCACCGTCGATTCACTAAACCCTTCGATATATTTAGGGTGGTTTTCACGGTATCGTTGAGGGATCAATGTGTGTAAAGATGAGCCTATAATCTCCTCTTCCTCAATACAGAAGATATCCTTAGCGGCAGAGTTCATCAGCTTTATATTATGACTTTCATCGACTGTGATGATTCCGTCATACGCCGTCTCGACGACGGCTTCAAAACGCTGGCTGGTTTTTTTAAGTTCGCGTTCAAGTAATTTCTTATCCGTTATCTCGATAGCGGTGACAAACAAGCGTTTCACAGAATGCTCTTCATCAACAATGGGAGAGACCATAAAGCGCCACCAACGGCTACTTCCTTCATCATCAATAACTATTTCTCGCTCAATTGCGATGCACCCCTGTATACAGTCGGTAAAGCTCACCTTCAATGGCACATCAACATAACGTTCAAAGATAACTTCACTTTTGGTGCCAATACATTCAGGAAGTGCCTTACCGACAACCTGCTCAAACAGAGTATTTGCTGTCACTAATGTATAAGAGTGCTCAACTTGGTTGACCTCAAATATGCCAACACAAGCCCCTATAGATTCTAGCGAAGCCCTTAATTCTCGATGGTTACCAGCACTGAACACGACAACACTACTCCAACTATAAACCTCATTAAATATAGGAGAATATGATGAAAGTAATGGAAAAAAATCAACGGCACTGGCGATTTGCTCAAAAGCCCCGTTATGTTAAGAAGCGCTGTCGCAACCCTCTTACACAACATACACGTTGCTGAAAGCCGCCAAGGTTCAGACGACGACCTACTTTTATGACCATTCCTGTCTCCAAGCAATAAGGTAAACGTCACAAGCATTGTTTAGATAGCTTTGTGATGCGACGTTACATACGAAATCCCCACACTGCATCAATGAGTTTCACCATTAACTCTTTAGATACCCCGTTTTGGTCAAGCTCGGGCATATACTCAACAAAATCAGCACCGACAAATTTAGAACTGGAAGATATTGTATCAACTAAATGCAACGCTTCCCTTGCAGTCAAACCACCTACATTAGGCGTTGCACATGCTCGAAATACACTGCCATCTAAAGCATCATAATCAAATGACAAATAGACATGGTCGTAGTTTTTCTCGATTTTTACCATTAAAGCTTCAACAGTGGCATTAAGTCCGTGTTTTTCAATAAATGGCATATCATAATTAGTAATGTTCAACTCATTAATGAGGTCAAATTCATTACGCATCAAATCTCGTACCCCAATATAGTAAACATCCTCGGGTTTCACTTCGATGTCAGCAGGAATGTGCCATCCATTATAAGGGTATTGATTCATTAATATTGCGAGTGGTTTTCCGTGTAAATTACTCTCTAAGCTATTATTGATATCTGCATGAGCATCAACCCAAACAATCGCGACTTTCTTTCCCTTTTCTTTTTGGTAGAATTCCATCGTTGCTTGTAACGTTCCAACAGCAATGGAATGATCGCCACCAATGGTGATAGGGATTCGATTATTCTGATAGCTATTTAAAAGTGCAGACTTCAAGTCATTTGTATAGTGATAAAGTGCTTTATCTTTATCGTCGTTCTCGATAAGGTTTTTAACATCCGTTGTTACAACAACGTCGCCTAAGTCTACGATATCTGAAGCCCATCGTTGAGTTCTAACTTGAATCCAATCTGTAAGACCTATCCATGAACGTTCATCCATATCACGAAGACCATTAACCGTATTTTCTTCGGTTGTCACGCACCCAAGTTGATTAAAAGGCGCACCAATAATATCAAACCTTTTTTTCATAAATCGTCCATACACTTATTCTTGGCAGATAACGCTCCTCTGCCGAGAATTAACCACGGAAAACACTTACACGACAATTACGCTAATCGCTACGAAAATCCAATTTAAACCATTGTTATGCGACTTATATCGTAATTCGCTCACAATTTTCATCATCATCCGGTTCTTCAAAAAAACTATCGAACAATTCTATATCTTTTTGTTCTATTTTAAACGAGTGTATATCATTGCTATTATTTCGGATTACGTTACGATGTAACCTTACCTCTAAGGAGATGTCAAAGTACTTGCGAACGACTTCATAACCTAAATCAGAAAAGTACTCACTAATCTCGTTTCTGGATGACTTTGACCAAAAACCCCAATCCAAATTAACATCAATGTTATTTTTCAAAAATACTAAAGCTATTCCTTTAAGGTAATTTCGACAACCGGCATGTGAGCTATCAAGCTCTTCACGTGTCGGATTCTGACCAAAGACGGCTAGATGTAATTCGTCTACCGATAAAAAAACGGTGCCATCAGACTTTTCCTGATTACGAGCGAACGTTGTCTTTCCACAAGCTACCTTTCCAATCAGTAACGTGACTTTAGCTTTACTGTTATTCCTCAACTTATAACCTCCTTTGTTTAAAAGTAAATCTAACACCTCGCTATAGCATGAGCAAATATGCACTACAATTTGATCCAAGCGAAAGTAGTACGCATTAGAAAAGTATTCTTAAACAAATGATTAAGTGCATGACTATAATGATGCACCATCAATGTTAACTAGCGTAAATTTGCTAGCCTGCTAGTTTAGTGGATTAGCTTGTAGCCAGAGCCATTATCACATTCTCTTTTTCCGCATGTGAAGTAAAACAACCGTTTCACCATCATACGAAATTCGAGGCTCTGCACTATAAGGTTTGAAGCCAAGTTTGGTATAAAGCAGCAAGGCTCGGGTGTTGTAATTAAATACTGATAAATATGGTACAGCTTGATAAAGCTCTGAACACAGTAAACTCAAATGCTCAATAAGAGCTCGTCCAATCCCTTGGCCTTTGTATGCGTCAGACACAACAATATTGCCGATAAATGCACTCTGCGATGGTTTTACATTATATAAATTCCCAAAAGCGACAACTTGATTATCGACGAGGCATACTGTTAAGTTTGACCTCTCTTGGGAAATATCTAAAATTTGACGGTAATCCCATGGATAAGAGCCTGAAGGGCAAACTGAGTATAACTCCTCAGCTGAAGAGACCAGTTGAGCAATTGCTTCAAAATGAGTCTCCGTAGCACTCGTAAAATCCATTTTACCTCCTGAGAATATAGTACCGCATTAAATTGCAAAGTAATGCGAGACAAAAAGTAAGCAAAAATATACACCAATCATCGATAGCTATTCAGAATAATGTCAGTGCATTTCATTATGTGCAACCATTTACTTTGCAGTATAAAACCCTCGAAACGCTGCAGGCTACACCATGCTTAAGCCTTAAAGCAGCTTAAACATGAACACAACGCATAGCCAGAACACTTAGAGTTACATGGTCACTTATAAATACTTATTTAGGGCTCTTGGTAGCCGGTAATTTTGTAAGCTCTAACTCGCAATAAGGTGCGACAATACGCATGCCTTAGTAACCAGTAAATGTTGAGAAATCGCTCATGAACGCTTTGGTGCTCATAGGGCTTCGATTATCGAGCCCAAGCAAAGAGAAAGTGACAACTCTCCTTACACAGGAGTCACTCACTTTCTCTTTCTCTTTACAACAGATTAAATGCACGCCTGACTATTTTTCAATCAAGCTTTATATGGATAACATCACTGTAATTGCATCGTCGTGATACATGTTCGACTGTTACCCTTAGTACTCAATACTTCCGTTACGGCCATATTATTTTTTGTGAAGGCGAATTCATAATCCCCGCCACGTGGCATCCAAAAGTCAATGAAGCCATCATGCTGCGTCTTTACTTCGTCATCGATTAATACTTCTCCCGTCGCTACATCTCTAACAACTAGCTGTAGAACCTCTCCGACCATTTCGCCTTGGCAACCCGTAGGGACATGATAGGTACATGGATGTGTTTGATTCACGTAGGGAGCAATAGAAAGGAGGAATTGATCATTCAACGGAATCGTCGCCTTTTCACCTGATGGTAGCGTTGCAACCAAACTCTCAGGAAGAACTTGTACATTGGCCTCACCAGTTCTGTGCCACTGGTGTGACATCGTCAATGCCTCTTCTGGGCTCAACATTGAAAAAGCCTCTGGTGTAATGGCTAAGGCATTAAATGAAACGAATCCTGTAAATAAAGCGGTCAACATATTTAATTTATTCATTTTTTTCTTCTTGTTTAGATGTTTATTGTATAAAAGCTTTCGAACTATAAGGAGATGAGAAAGCTTTCTCTATGAGATCGGTATCTACAGTCCAATACTCACTTTCAAGTGATTACAACTCGATTGTTTTGGACATCCCTGCCTCATAATGTCCGGGAATATTGCAGGCAAACTCAACATGGCTTTCGCCATGAAAATGCCATAGTAATTGCATGGCTTTACCAGGCTCAACAGTGACGGCATTACCAGAGTCATGCATATGGTCATCAGGCATATTCTTCATCATTTCGCGGTGTTCTATCATTTCAGCTGGCGATCCTATCGCAAATTCATGCCTCATTTTTCCTGCATTCATGACAACAAACTGAACGACATCATTAGCTTCGATTTCAACATCACGTTTAAATTCAATAGACATATCATCGGTAAGCATGACGTAAACAACTTTATCTGGGTGAGCGCCCGTGGCAGGCATACCCACTGCCGATGCACCTTCCATACTCATGTTTGAGTGATCCATCTTGCTGTGATCCATCTCTCCATGGTCATGGTGCATATGTGAGTGTTCAGTATTTGCAAAAACGATGCTCGATGTCAGTATGAGCGTTAACATAAGTATTTTATTTTTCATGATATTTTCTCCATTTGATCTTTCATTGGAGCAAACGATCAAAGTTGTTGCTCCATATCGAATTTGTTTATTGTTGAGTCAGCTCTCGCTGTTTCCATAGTTTGAAAATGGCAGGAATGACAACCAACGTTAAGATGAGCGCTGATGCCATACCACCTATCATTGGCGCTGCGATGCGTTGCATCACCTCAGAGCCGGTGCCTACACCGTACATAATTGGAATTAAACCAATAATCACCGTGATATCTGTCATCACCACGGGCCTGACACGCAGCCCTGCACCTTCTCGAACGGCATCAGTTAAATCTTGTTTGTTCGTTGCCTTAGATCGCTCTAACGCATTTTGCTGCTTAGCACTCCATGCTTGATTGAGATAGACCAGCATGAGAACCCCCGTCTCCACTGAGACGCCCGCCAACGCAATAAACCCTACTCCAACCGCAATAGAGAAGTTGTAATCAAGGAAATACATCAGCCACAACCCACCAACCATCGCTAAAGGAAGACTGAGCATGATAATCATGACTTCTCCGACACGTCGAAAGCTTAAATACAAAAGCAACATGATAATCATAATGGTGACCGGCACGACGATGCTAAGGCGTTCCTTTGCTCTTTCCATATACTCATATTGCCCTGACCACGTCAGCGAGTAACCAACAGGAAGTTCAAACTGCTCACTAACAAAGCGTTGTGCCTCTTCAACATAAGACCCCAAATCTCGCCCTTCAATATCAACAAAGATCCATCCGTTCGGTCGGGCATTTTCTGTTTTAATCATCGGAGGGCCATCTTCATAGCGTATATCCGCGACATCAGCCAAGGCGATACGTGCCCCTTTTGGAGTCACCAAGGGTAAGTTTTGCAACTGACTGACAGAGTGGCGGTAATCTTGAGGGTATCGAACATTGATTGGGTAGCGCTCTAAACCTTCAATGGTTTCGCCCACCTTCATGCCGCCTATTGCCGTCGAAATCACCTGTTGTACATCATTTATATTCAAACCGTAGCGAGCTGCAGCGCGGCGTTTTATATCAATCGTGACGTAACGACCACCAGCAACACGCTCTGCGTAAACAGAGGCTGTGCCCGGTATCGATTCCAACAAAGGCTCAAGCTCAGCGCCGATCTGCTCAATGACTTTCAGGTCTGGGCCTGCAACTTTTATCCCGATTGGGGTTTTAATGCCTGTGGCCAACATATCGATGCGAGTTTTGATTGGCATAACCCAAGCATTGGTAAGACCTGGGAACTGAATCAGCTGATCAAACTCATTGCGCAATGAGTCCATAGTGACACCCGCACGCCATTGTTCACGAGGCTTTAGCTGAATAACGGTTTCAATCATGGTTAATGGTGCTGGATCAGTGGCTGTCTCTGCCCGCCCGACCTTACCCCAAACGGTTTCTACTTCAGGAACGGTTTTGATCAATTTGTTCGTCTGCTGCAACAGTTCACGTGCTTTACCGATAGACACTCCAGGGTAAGTCGTCGGCATGTACATCAAATCGCCTTCATCTAATGGCGGGATAAACTCGCTCCCTAATTTGCTTGCGGGGTAGTAAGCCGTGGCCATTAGTGCCACAGCTAACACAACAACGGTTTTCGAATAGCGTAAACTTACGTTCAGTAATGGGCTATACAGTGCGATCAAACCACGGTTAACGGGGTTCTTCTTTTCAGGCAAGACCTTGCCACGAATGAAGTAGCCCATTAATACGGGAACGAGCGTAATCGAAAGACCTGCCGCTGCTGCCATGGCATACGTCTTTGTAAAAGCTAACGGTGAGAACATCTTGCCCTCTTGACCCTGTAGAGCGAAGACTGGCACGAAGCTTAATGTGATAATCAGCAACGAGAAAAACAGTGGCGGGCCGACTTCTTCAGCGGCATTACCAATGACTTGCCAGCGATTTTCTTTCGTTAGTGGTGTGCGTTCGATATGTTTGTGAACGTTCTCAATCATGACAATCGCACCATCTACCATGGCGCCAATTGCGATAGCAATACCACCTAATGACATGATATTGGCGTTAATGCCCTGCCAATGCATAATGATAAACGATGTAAGAATACCCACCGGCAAGCTGATCGCGATAACAAACGTCGAACGAATGTGGAACAAGAATAACGCACACACGATAGCAACCACGGCAAACTCTTCTATCAGTTTCTGCCACAGATTTTCCACTGCAGCGTCAATCAACGTAGAACGATCATAGGTCGTGATGATTTCAACACCCGCAGGCAGGCTGCGCTGAAGCTCGCTGATCTTTTGTTTAACGTTGGCAATCACTTCACTAGCGTTCTCGCCATAGCGCATCACGATGACACTACCCACCGCCTCGCCTTCACCATTCAGTTCAGAAATACCGCGGCGCATTTGTGGGCCAAGGTTAATATCAGCAATATCCCCCAATAACAGTGGTGTACCTGTGTCGGTCACATTCAGCGGCAGTGACTGAATATCCTCAATACTCGAAAGGTAGCCCGTTGTACGTACCATATGCTCAGCTTCAGCATGCTCAATCACTGAGGCACCGGTCTCTTGGTTACCATTTTTTATCGCCCTGTTCACTTGTTGTAGCGTCAAGTTGTAGGCACGAAGTTTAGCCGGATCAATCTGCACCTGATATTGCTTAACCATGCCGCCGACAGTCGCTACTTCAGACACGCCATCAACCGTTTGCAATTCGTACTTTAAGAACCAATCTTGTAAGCTTCGTAGCTCCGCTAAGTCATGTTGCCCCGTTTTATCTTGCAGAACGTAGCTATAGACCCAGCCGACACCCGTTGCATCAGGGCCAAGGGTTGGCTTAGCGCTTGGCGGCAGGTTTGGTGTAACCTGGCTTAAATACTCTAGTACTCTCGATCGCGCCCAGTACATGTCGGTATTATCATCAAAGATAATGTAAACATACGAATCACCAAAAAAAGAAAAACCACGTACAATTTCAGCACCGGGAACAGCCAGCATAGCGGTTGTCAAAGGATAGGTTACTTGGTCCTCAACCACTTGAGGTGCTTGTCCTGGATAGCTCGTTTTAATGATAACCTGAACATCTGAAAGGTCTGGAATCGCATCGACGGGGGTATTTTTTACGCTGTATAGACCTCCAAGCACGAGCGCAATGGTGGCGAGAATAACCATCACCCTGTTATGGATAGACCAACGAATCGTTGCACTAATCATTGCTCACCCCCAGATTGATGCAGGTGTTGCAAGACATAATCCGTGCCTTGTTTTTCAACTAAAAACTGTACGTTTTGACCTTCAGTAAAATCAGAAAGGTCCACACTGCTTTCGACTGAAAAGTTCATCTCACCTGCAGGCCATTGCCACTCAGGTACCTCTGAGTATTTCAATGTAATCATGCCAAAATCTGCCATCAGCATGGTGATGCTACCGTTGACCCAAAGCTCGCTGACGACTTCAGTGTCATCGACTGTGTAGTCAACAACTTCATACATACCACTTGAGGATTGCTGTATTTCAAACTCAATACGCTGCCCCACCACAAAGTTTGAGGCATCTATGTCTTGCGCAAGATTAAAATCCATCACCATACCTGGCCAGTTCCATTCTGGAACAGGTTGGTGGTTGATGGTCAACATGTCATGATCATCCATCACTGCAGTTACTTCACCTTGCGCCCATATGGTTTCAGCATGTGGCTCGACACCATTAATGCGCGAAAGGTCAGCTGACTGGCTTGATTCTGAGTCCAGCATAAAGTGAGCAGAGGTGACAATTCGATCGCCTTGTTCGAGTCCTTGCAATATTTCGATCTTTTCTCCGGCTTCTCGACCCACTTCGATTCTCACTGAACGGTATTTACCGTCACCTTCAGAAAGCACCACGCGAGTCATCCCGCCTGAACGGATGACAGACGAAGCAGGCGCAGTCAGCACTTCATCAACAGAGCTAGGTTGTAGAGTGATATTGGCGAACATATTTGGTTTTAATTCGCCATTGGGATTGTCATATTTGAGACGCACACGCAAAGTGCGTGTTTTGGCATCGAGAATAGGATAAACGTAATCGACCTCCCCTACCCATTCCCGGCCTGGTAGCGCGTCTAACGTCATACGAGCCTTACTCCCCGCTGTTACCCAGTGAGATTGACGTTCGAAAACCTCTGCATCAACCCAAACATGATGAAGTGGGCCGGCACTGATGACTGTCTGGGCAGGTGAAAGATAACCGCCTTCACGAATGTTAAGGCTAGCGATGACACCATCCGCGGGTGCTTTAATCTCGATATTCTGCGAGACTTTACCGTTACGCTTAATTGCGTCAATTTGTTGCGTCTGTAAGCCAAGTGTCATCAAGCGCTCTGTGGCACCTTTAACTAAACCTCGGCGATCCGTTTGATAAGCACTAAATAGCTCTTCTTGTGCTTTCACTAACTCAGGGGAGTAAAGTGAAAATAAGGTATCCCCTTTACGCACACTATCTCCAATCGCATTAACGTAAAGCTTCTCGACCCAACCTGTGACTCTCACGTTGGTTTGCCACAACAGGCTTTCATCAAACGCGACATAGCCGACAGTTTCAATCCGCGGTGATAGCGGCTCTCGTTCTATCAAGGTTGTTTTAACACCAAGATTATTTTCTACTGCAGGGTCGATGGTAACGGTGCCGGGTTTATTCGCATCGGCTGAGCCATCAGCGAAAACAGGGATTAAATCCATGCCCATTGGCGATTTACCGGGCTGATCACGCTGATAGTTTGGATCCATCGGCGCAACCCAATATAGCGGCTCGTCTGAGCTTGTGTTCCCTGCAGGCATATCCCCTGTGTCATGTGAGCGCTCCGATAAAAAATGATTGGCACCATAACCCAACGCCCCGCCCACCAGTAATGCAACAATGGTTATTTTGTAAGAGCTATTCATTTTCTACCTTTGTAACTTGTAGTGGGACGTTCTGGGACGAGAGGTGATAATCATAGCCACGAAGTAAAGCAGTGAGGTTGTTATTAACGATATTGAGGTCAGTGACTAACCGCTGATATTCCAGCGCAAGTGTTAGCTCATCTACCGAAGCAGAGATAACATCATTAAACTGTGCAGTATTATTCTGGTACCCCCGTTCAACCGCCTGTGTTCGAGCGTGTGCTTGCGGAAGCAAAATCGATTGATAGCGATTTAGTCGCTGATCCAAGTTGATACGATCTGTGATAAGTGCGTTTACGCTAGCATTCATTTGAACCAACAGTAGATCTTTACTGGAGCGCGCTGCGCCGACTTGATGCTGAGCAGCAGTAAGGCTTCGGTCCTGACGGTTGCTAGTGAAAAGAGGAATGTCCATGGTGACATAAGCACTCAACAAGTCCGATGCAGAACCATTCATATTGTCAGCTTGGCGATAGCCGTACATGACTTCAACACCAAACTGGGGAGTGTAAGCTTGCTCTGCTAAAGCCACTTGAGTTTCATTCGTGGCGATGTTGACCTCTGCCATCTTTATTTTCGGGTGGGTCATCAAGGCATCGAAGTGCTGAGTAGACAGAACATGGTGCTGAAAGTATTCATCCAATGCTTGCCAATCGATTTGATTAGAGACCTGTATGTCCTGATTATGCAATACCCATTCATCGCCCATCCATTCAGAAAGTAGGGAAATCAATCGATGTTGCATCTGCTGATTACTATGCAGCCTCTCATCGAATTTACTCACATTTAACTGCGCATTGAGCAGATCCTGTGCTTCGCTTTTACCAATACCGTAGTTAACTTGAGTATAGGTTTCTAGCTCTACCATCAAACTGCGATGTTGTTCTAACGTCCGCTCGGCAAGTTGCTGGAAACCTAATTCCAACCAAATCTCCGTTATGCGGTTGGCAATTTCACGTTCACGAATGTCTACTTGCCACGCCATGCTTTCGACGTTTTGATTTGCTTGTTTCTGTCTTAATTGCAGCGTCGAACCTCGTTCAAACTGTTGCATCAAACCAATAGAAATATTGGTCATTGGGTCTTCATCAAAGCGAAAACTATCGACGGGTAGCCCACCTACCCCCATTTTCAGTTTAGGGTCCATCTGCGTAGAACTGGCTACACCCATTTCGCTCATAGCCTTTGACTGAGCAAAGATTTGCTGCCGACCGTGGTCTTGTTGTAGCGCTATATTGACTAGCTCATAAAGAGTTTGTGTCGCTTGCTCTCTATCCAGTGGTGACATAGGAGTAACCTGATGTGCTGCCGAACTGGTTGAGAACAACGCTAGGCTAACGCTAGTAACCAGCGTACCTACCATTGAGATATTATTCACAATCTACTTCCTGTGTGGTGCGATATAACACGCACAGATAAATTTCCTATCCATTAGGTAAGAAACCGAATGGCTTAAGGCTTTAATCAGAGGAGTAAATTATGCAGAGGGGGGACGTAGCAATGATTGCGGACGTGTTCGTGTCTCGCCTATAACGATAGTGTCATGTAACGCGAAGGTTGTAGCTGGGCTCTGAAGAGTTTGACCCGCTTTCAATAGATAGAATTGACTGAAGCAGAGCTGCCCACAGCAACCGTGTCCTGAATCAGCGCCAGAGAAACATCGGTGAGTGGGTTCGTGAGCGTTTTCACTAACAACTTCCTGCTTAGGATGGTGCTCGTGATGACTTAGACGTTCAGATGAACCATGGCAATCAGAAGCAACTGATTCATAGTAAGCACTTTGGCTATTGGGATTGGAATGCCCAGACATTGACACAAGAGGAGCACTAGACGCATACGCAGACATCAGCATGACGACGATGCTGATGAAAGAAATCCAAGTTGTGCGGATTGAATGCTTCATCGTTTATGAATAGTATTCCCTATTGATTGACCTTAATAATAAAGGTTCCCCCTAGGGTAATGTCAATATTTTCATCCAAAGATTCTTTACCTTAGCCCAATAGGTGAGTTGAAAATGGGATTAGTTTGGCAAACTTCATTATCCACTACTCATGTCAGTATCTTAAACAGCCATTTAATCAACCATTACTGCTACTGATAGACTTCAGTGCTGCTTCCAACTCTGTATA
This sequence comes from bacterium sp. HQB-150, assembly GCA_043421945.1. Classification (GTDB taxonomy): domain Bacteria; phylum Pseudomonadota; class Gammaproteobacteria; order Enterobacterales; family Vibrionaceae; genus Thaumasiovibrio. The sequence goes on from JBHOGO010000043.1 coordinate 30,781, forward strand.
ATATGGATTCCAAGTCAATCGCGCATAAACCTTACCGCGCTCGCGATATCCCCAAGCAGAAAACCATAGTTCATGCCCATTTTTGCACGCTTGAGTATTACTTTTACTAAAACTATTTTCACAAATGCGTTTTATCCCCTGCACACCATAATAGTGGTTATCCGGTGCAAACAACACATTCATATGTGATGCGGTACTAATATTGAGATCTTCTCTAACCATAGGGTAAGCGTGTACCGCGGGATATTGTAAAACTTTCTCCTGCCCTCCATACCATATCAATTGGCTTTTCGGATGAGTAAAGTTTTTCTGAAAGTAATTTAACAGAGCCTGTGAATCAATAACACTATCGGCCTCACTGACCACCATTAATGTGGGTACCGCCAATTTCTTGCCTGATATCTTTTCCCGCAACAACGCGGCACTTTTCGAATATGCCAGTGCACTATTGATTGGGGCGGAGTTATATTTAGCAAAATTGTCCTCTGTGGCACTCCAACCATCCGTAAATAACCCAACCAAAGGCGTAAATTTTTCTAGCACCGGCGTCAGCGTTTGAAAGCCTGGTGAGAACAGCATTAGTCCGCTGATATCATCATGCTCTATCGCATGAATAGTGACCAAATTCCCCCCCGTCGAGAACCCACCTAACCACACCTCTTTATATTGATCTTTTAATAGATTGGCATAATGATCCACAAGCCGTTGCCAATCCTCATACTTAACGTCCTGCATATGCTTTGGATCGCTACCATGACCCGGTAATAAGACGACTTCAACGTAAAAGCCTTGATCTGCTAGGCTGCTAGACACATCGACAAAACTAAATGGCGAGTCTCCTAAGCCATGCACTAATAAAATGGCTTTGTCAGCATCCCTATTGCCTCGACTAAAGGGGCTGTTCATCGCTAACTCTTCGTGCTCATTCTGTGAAATGAAGTGACGGTTTTCTAGCAACCACTGCTCTGTCACCTGTTGATACTGTTCGAAGTTAGGCTGGATATAATTGTAATAACTGGTGGACTGATGCAAAGGTAACGCTGACTGTGTGTTACTCGCACACCCTACCACCAAAAAGCTTATACCAACAATCAACAACCCAACGAGTATTTTAAATCGCATTTATCTACATCACCCAAATACTTATAACCACATAAAAAAATCAGCAGCTACACCTGCAAACTTTAATTCATCTATCAAATTTACCCGTATTCTACATAGCTGATACCTTAACAACTTATACATTTCCCAAAACATATTACCCTGTTCAATTTTCAACGTATAAGCTCATGATTTAGCATCTATATCAGCCTTCATCGCTTAGCTAATCGCGCGAAAAAGGTTTATGGAACAATTAGCGATATCGATAAGTGTATTCTTGGAAATGTATAAGTTTTATTTTTCCGGTTCCTTATCATCAAAGGGTGAAAACGTAGCGTTGCCACTTGACCTGTCTAGGTTGGTCAATTTACGGCCAAACCTCACTAAAGTGATTTATGACGGCGAGTTGTCGCATTGAGATGCTCGTTTGGCAATAGCGGCTTTCATTAAGTCAGCTTACTTTTTAATTCAACGATCAAATTTCAGGTTAACAGGTATAAATATTACAATGAAATCTAACACTATTATTTTCTTCTCAATTGTGCTTATTGCACTGACTTGTATTTCTGTATTGACGTGGGGAAATGAAACAAAAATTAATAATGTGGTACTAACGAACACTAACCCAGCAACGCTTGAAATATCAGCATTAGAAGGCAAAGCGTTTACCTATACCAGTTATCATCCTTATTACATCGGCTTTGACTTAGACAATGCGTTAGCTACGGCAATATCGAAGATGGATGAAGGCTACGATCTACTCGTCAATAGTACGGTCAATGTTCAGTCATATTATTTAATTGTCTATTTTTCTAAATATTTCACAGTCCAAGGCACTGCATATAAATCAACTACGCTAAGACAACAAATGGGCGAAAAGGGATATCAAGATTGGTTGCTAGCCAGCAATGTGATCCACATATCCGGTGATAAACCTTCAGTCGCCTCCAAATAACCCATAACCAACCTACTTTGTTCATAGCACCACATTAAAAACTATACTTAGGTTAGTCACTCTTGACCGCTATAGCGACTTGGTTAAAACCGTCTTGTTTAAAGCCCTTTTGTTGCAAAACTGAAAGCAAGCTTGAACGACTAGAAATGACAGGCACATTAAGGAGTAACCGATGAGTGATGTCACCCATATTGAATCTATTTCGCAGCTACACCGTTACTTTGGACTCCCTAGACCGACCCACCCTCTAATCACGGTTATTCCAGTTGCTGCGCTACAGAACAAGGTGCAGCCCAATATGACTTATGCCTTTGACTTGTATCAGATATCGTTGAAGCAAGGGGCTATGTGTACCATGCAGTATGGCCGCAGCGCTTACGACTTTGATGATGGCTCATTGGTTTTCTTGGCACCAGGGCAGATGGTGACGGTGACTGATATCGAACGTACTGATGATGCCTCTGGTTGGATGCTCGCTTTCCACCCTGATCTACTGAAACTGTCTAAATTATCGCAAAAAATGGAACAATACACCTTCTTCAATTACGAGAGTAATGAGTCACTGCATCTGTCGACGAAAGAGATAGAGCTTGTGACTGAACTTACCGACAAAATCGTCTATGAGACCTCGCTCAATATCGATCGCCATACACAATCTTTGCTGTGCGCAAATTTGGATCTTCTATTAGGCTATTGTGTTCGATTTTACGACAGACAGTTCTATGTTCGTTCAGATCTCAACAAAAAATACATTAGTCGTTTTGAGGTACTTTTAAACCAATATTACGACAGCAGTAAGCCTTTAGAGCAAGGTTTACCCACGGTTCAATATTGTGGAAAAGAGCTTGGGATGTCGCCGTATTATCTTAGTGACCTCCTAAAACGCGAAACAGGAAAAACTGCGCTAGAGATCATTCACCTCTACCTTATCGATAAGGCAAAAACGATGATCGCTGCAGATAACCTGAGTATTACTCAAATAGCCTGTGATCTCGGCTTTGAGTACCCACAGCATTTTTCAAAGTTATTTAAGGCCAAGGCTGGTATGTCACCACGTGCATTTAAAACCTCATCACACGACAAGCACTAAAATATTTAGAGAGTGGATTCAATGAAAGTCATCATCAATGACGCGATAGACATCAATCTAAACACAACACTTTGCATTGTAGGGGGATGAGTGGATCATAATATGTTTTTACAAATCGTAGGTTTTATCATTTTCTTATTAGGGTTTATTCTTACCTACAATCCAGAGTTAGTGAGTAGAAATCCCATTCCAGAAGACACATTTCGAGCCATTGAAAGAAGAGTTCGGTGGGGTTTTTTAATGGGTGGAGGTATGCTGCTTATGTTTCACCATCAAATTACGCCATACTTGTTTACCGTCGCAGCATTGGGCATGACATTAACACTGGGGGCGTTGATTTCACGCGTAATAGGTATTGTTCTTGATGGTTCAGCACCAAGACAATGGATGTGGGTTGTTATTGAGCTAATCATGGTTGTTGCTTTCGGAGTTTGGTACATAAAGCAACGTACATAACGTTGAGCTAGAGAAACTTGATTGTGTATGCACTACATGGAATCCCCCGCTCTACAGGCTGCCATGCTTCGTGTTTATAGACTGAATAACTGTCGAAGGCACAAGGAATGCCATTCGCGGTTCTGATATCCACGCGATCCATCAATTGAAAATGTAGATGTGGCGCGGTGGAATTCCCTGAGTGACCAAGCCTCGCAACAACCTCACCACAATACACTGAATCACCGACTTTATGCTTAATTGAACCAAACTGGGTATGAGCAATCAGAGCACAGCATTGCTCACCTTCAATAATAAGGTAGTTACCGGTGAGGGACTCAACCTTTCCTTTCTGATAAGAGAAAAAGGCACCATTAAATAGAGCTAAGCCAACATCTCGAATAAAATGGAGCCGATGGCGCTCTTTGACCTCCGTGACCACTTCACGAACGACACCATCAAAGGGGGCATGTATCGGCTCACCCCAGCTATATGAGTGACCTAACTTTACAAAACCGAGCCAGTACTTCCAACTAGGCTGATTGTGCCAACTTGCCGAACCACTTTCATCCGTTTTTAGCCTGTAGAAATCATAAGCGTAAGTCATTCCCCACTCATTGGTCCCATGGCTAGGCACTTGATCTCCTGGACAATTCAATGCATTCCATTCACCGCGTAAAGGGGGAGAAATGACGACAGGCTCCATTAACATTTTCTCTTATTTATCCGTTGGAATGTAGTATATTTAATTCTTAAAACAGAAGAAAGGCAGGAAGCACTGCACCCTAGATTTAGTGAACGCGGTTCTGCCTGAACAACGGCTTGTTTTGCAAATTTAGTTCCCTCTACTTATAAATTTAATCCAACGCTTTAGCTAACCTCTTCTTGTTCGTCGACTTCCATGGTGTATTCATAATATTTGGCATCAAGTTCGGAGATGGATTGCGGTTTACTGTAGTAATAACCTTGGAGTAAGTCGATATCGAGGTCTTTAAGCTTATTAACATGCTCCCGCTCTTCCACACCTTCAGCAACAACTTGATACCCGAAACTTCTTCCCATCGATACCATCGCAGAGACAAAATCAAAATGAGACTTTTGCTTAGTGATCTCAGCAATAAAGGAGCGATCTATTTTTACTTCGCTAAGCGGCAGCTTTTTCAGCAAAGAGAGGGAAGAAAAACCAGTGCCAAAATCATCTAGTGAAATCTTAATTCCGGCATTATGAAGTGTTTCTAGTGTCTTTACACACAAGTCATAGTCAACAATTGCTGCAGTCTCTGTAATTTCGATACAAAATTGCGAGAGCGGTAATTGATGACCCTGTATGGTGTTGATGACATCATCAGCAAAACAAGGTTGAATCAACTGCTTAGCACTCACATTCACCGAGACTCGACTCAATGTCTTTAGCCAAGGAGAGCGCTTAATATCACCACAAACTTGGTTGAGAATAAGCAGGCCAAGTTTACCCATCGCCCCTGTTCTCTCAGCGACCTTAACAAATTTCATCGGAGGAATTGAACCTAGTTCGGCTGAAAACCAACGCGCTAAGGCTTCAACAGCTATGACCTTTTGAGATTTGGGGCACCATTGTGGCTGGTAATAGACCTCTATCTCTTCTCGGTCTATAGCAAGGTTTAAATAATGCTCGAGTTTAATAGAGCTCAAGTTCTTATTCTTCATCGCACTGTTGTAATGTGATACTTCGCGTCCCCCCAGTTGTTTCGCTTGATACATTGCCGTATCGGCTTTTTTAATTAACACATCGGCGTTGTCCCCATCGCTGGGGTACATAGCGATACCAATACTCCCCTGAGCGATCAATTCAAGGTCTTCTGTGTGCATCGGTACTTCAATCGTTTTTAATATGAAGGTCGCAAGTTTGTGCGCCTCCTCTCTATTTTCAACGTCGCAGAAAAATAAAAACTCATCGCCTCCAAATCGAGCAACCGTATGGTCAACGGTTAAATTTTCCTTAAGCAGCGTGGTAATGTGGCATAACAAAGCATCGCCAACATGATGACCAAAAGAGTCATTTACCATCTTAAATCGGTTAAGATCCATGAGCATTACGGCTCGGGTCGTATTGCCATGAGATTTTGTATGTTTGGTAATATCTTCCATGACTTTACGGCGGTTGGCAACACCAGTCAGTGCATCAAAGTAGGCCATATGGTGAATCTTTTCCGCACTTTCACGCTCTTGCGTTATATCGGTCAAAGAGCCGATAAAACGGATCGGGCTGTTCTGGGCATCAAACACCGCAGAACCATTTGCTTGCACCCAAATGGACGTTCCATCCACCTTCATTAACCTAAACTCATCTTTGAAGGGGATATTATCGATGAGATGAGCACGAACTTTATCCTCCAACGTATCAATATCGCCGGGGTGAATATACTTAAACAGCTCATCACAATCGATATGACGGCGAGACGAAAGCCTTTCATCCCCTAGCATATTGATCAGTCGGCTATTCCAACGAAGTAGATTCGTTTTTAGGTCCCAGTCCCAGATACCATCATTAGACGTATTTGAAACAATCTTCAGCTGTTGCAGCAACTGGCGAGAATTTTTTTGGCGATCTTCACTCGTATCTAACAGCGAATCACGCTCAACAAAAAGTGAGAGCATATCCATGTAATTATGGAAAACCGATTGTGTCCCGATATTTTGAGCATGACTGAGAGAGTCAACGACAGCAATTAACTTCCATTGTTGGGATTGCCCGGTACTTACAGGCATAATCGTGGCCGAAAAATGGAGGTCACTATTTAAAAACGGGAAATCTCGAATATTATCTTTGGCAGCTTCACGAGGAGGCAATGTTGTTGGTTGAGTCATACCTTGCTCAACCCACTTCACTATTTGGAATTGCTCTAAATTACAGTGAGCTGAACATGCCCACGTAAGACTATTACCATATAGGCTTTGTGCATCGAGAATAGAATCGAAACCATTTTGTGCCTGTGAATAAAAGTTTTCAAAAATTTCAGAGGGTGTTCTACCTTCCACGTTAAGAATTTCATAACGAATCCTGATTACCACCGAGCCTCAGCTAGCTTAAGCAGCCTTTCTGGCATTGGAGCTGTTTGAATGCTTGAATACAGCA
>JBHOGO010000044.1:0-36651 GCA_043421945.1 bacterium sp. HQB-150
GCTGGCTCACTGGCGTCTCGAATAAATGATAATTTTCAGGTGCTCAAACACGCATCTTCAAGTTAATTGGGTATATATACTTTGTGGAATACTGGTGAATCCATTCTTAGGCCCTTCAATAATAAAAATAAGGGAACCAAAAATGGTGACGAGTATGGCGACAGTACTGAAAAATATGAGTATTTTTCGACGAGACATCAATAGTGATCGTAACAAAATATTGGAGTCTTGAAGGTATCTGACAAGCTTGAGAACTCTAAAAATCCGCATGACTCTCAATAGCCTGATCATCGCCATGAACGATGCTGAAGGAAATAATAAAGCGACGTAAATAGGTAAAATGGCGAGCAGATCGACCACACCATAAAAGCTCTTTGCATAGGCTTTTGGTTTTGGTGAGCAATAAAGCCGAAGTAAATATTCCGAAGTGAAAATCAGCGAAAAAAATAGCTCCATTAAGCGAGTTATTGGTCGCCACGGACTACCTTCAGGTAGTGTTGAGTCGATCATAAGAATGGAGAGTGACGTAATGATCGAAATAATGAGTGCGAGATCAAACAAACGTCCAGCACGAGTGTGTGTACCAAATATGATGATATAGAGGCGATGTTTCAATGGATTATTAAGATGCTCTGACATGGGGAGTTTAAGGCTCAAACATTGGAGTTTAAAGAAGAAAAACGCCAATTCAGTATATTGAATTGGCGTACAAGATGATAGCCCATAAAATGGCGGTGATGAAAGTGGCAACCACTTGATGATCATGGCAAGGTGGTCGTTATAAGGAAATAGTTATCTTATTGCATCCATCACCATTGGAACAAGCACTTGCCAAACTGCGGCAGCGGCAAGGCCGAGAATAACCAACCATATTAGTCGTCCAATCCACGCATTTCGGGTGTGATAACGTGATGGGTCAGGCTCGCCACAACCAGGGCAAGTATGGGCGCGCTTTGAAACGTCTTTTTCACAAACTGGGCATGCTACGAGTGGCATCCGTGTACTCCGTTACTCCTTTAACATTGTGTGTTAAAGATACTATGGCTCCCAATTTAGGTCTAGTCGTTAGGGTGTCTTTATAGGCAACTATGAGTTCAGCGGAGGGCTAAACTTATTGATGACTTCTTTACTGTGCGTTTATGGCGATTGGATCAGCAGCGTATATTGGAAAGGGTAGAGCATCAATTGGGTATGACTCAGTCGTCATTGTTAACAAAATCTAAAAACTGATTAGTGCTTTCTCTCTATTATCTTTTTTGTATTTAGCCTTACACTTACCAACAGATGTTAATTAGGTTTCGTATGGCAGCCAAAATAGGCTGGTGGAAGTCTGCATTCCATCAACACACATAAGTCTGTTGTGTACGTGCAATAGGTCATGTCTAAACGCTTTGAAGGAAATCGAGTGATGCAAAAAACAATTTTAGTGACGGGTTCAACAGACGGTATTGGGTTTGAGACTGCAAAAATGTTAGTTGAAGGTGGGCATCATGTCATTGTCCATGGCCGCAATGTCGAGAAGGTTGCAGATGTTGAACAAACGTTGCTTTCACTGATGGAAGAGAATAGCGCGCAGAGTCAACGTACAGACAACGTCCAAATCGAGACTATCGTCGCGGATTTATCTTCAATAGCTGCCGTAGATAGGATGGTTTCTGAATTGAAGACTCGATTTGAATATTTAGATGTCGTTATCAATAACGCAGGGATCTACAGCACAGCACATCCACAAACCGCTGATGGTTTTGATGTGCGCCTCGTGGTAAACACGTTTGCGCCGTACCGGTTAACAAAAGGCTTAATGCCATTGCTAAGGGCGGGTGGACGAATCGTTAATTTATCTTCAGCGGCACAGGCCCCCGTCAATTTACAAGCCATTGCTGGGCAAGCCAAGCTTTCAGATGGTGAAGCGTATGCGCAGAGTAAGCTTGCATTGACGATGTGGTCGCGCGCTATCGGGCTTGAAGCGAAGAATGAAGATACCGTGGTTGTCTCTGTGAATCCAAAGTCATTACTTGGCAGTAAGATGGTGAAAGAAGCTTATGGTATTCCAGGGAGTGATTTAAGTGTCGGGGCGGATATTCTTGTGCGCGCTGCTCTTTCCGATGAGTTCTCTCAAGCTTACGGGCAATATTATGATAATGATATTGGCGCTTTTGCTTCACCACACTCTGATGCGCTCAACGCGGAAAAAGTGCAGCGAGTAGTCCATGCCATCGATGAAATCATTGACACACTCAGCTAAGCACTTTGACGTTCACTTCGTTATTTCTAGGTACGGGAAAAATCGCAAAGCAGTGGTGCTAAGCATTTCGCCACTGTTTTACACTTTCTAAGGTTGTTCGATAAGGAAAGTCGGCCATTTGCGCAAATCCGGCCATTTTTCGAGCCTTCACCTGTGTTATTAACGGGCTAGTAATACCGCAGAGATAACGTGCAATCATTGTGTCACTGACAACACCATTCACAGCAGCAACAAACGGTTCGCACCACAGTGTCATTGTTTGGTGGTCAGGAGCTTCTGCACGTTGAATCGTGGGTAGTGTTGCGACTGTGCCAGCACACACACTGCAATGCCCACACCCGTCAGGTCGACGAGTCGATTGAGTATCACCAAAATAGTCCGCTAGTTGGTATGATAAGCATTGTGATGACTCAAAAATAGCGAGCATTTCATCAATGCGATTGATCGCAGCAGTCTCTTTGGTCTTACTCAGTGTATAGAGTTTCTCAGCCATTGCTTCGCGGTCAAAGTCTGGCACCTTCACATGATAGACATCCGTCATCTGTTTAGCTTCTAGCGTTATTAAGCCTTGTTGCTCAAAGTAGTTTAGTGCCTGCAGTGCACGTTTTCTCTCGCCACGGCTTACTTGCCACAGAAGATCAAAATCGACTTGGTGCCATGTGCGCGCTTTGGGTGAGGCTTGGAAAATCTGTTCGACGAACAGGCGTCTTTCACCTTCAAAACGGCTAATAATCGCACCAGGATCTTGGTGTGTTTTAAAACGGTATTCAGCATAGTAGCTAAACCCAGTCTCAATGATGCCTTCCATCTCTAAGTAAACAAGCAAGGTTTTCAATGCAAGCTGACGAATATTGGTATCGTTTGAAAGCTGTAATAGTTTTACGTGCCAATCTTGGGCAGGAATAGCATTGAGCAGTGCTTCAATAGAGTGCTTTTCAGGGGTGTCACCAAATACAAAGTTCTCTAGTACGGTGACACCGTCACGTTCAGCAAGAACGGTACAGGTTGAGGGCTGCCCGTCACGCCCAGCACGACCAATCTCTTGGCTATAGTTTTCAATCGATTTAGGCAGATCGAAGTGAATCACGCGGCGAATATTGGATTTATCTACGCCCATCCCAAAGGCAATCGTCGCCACGACACAGTCAATGTCGCCACGCATAAATTGGTCTTGAATATACTCTCTTTGCGGCGCTTCCATACCAGCATGGTAGCTTGCTGAATTAATTCCCATTCCTTGTAAGTAACCAGCCGTCTGCTCGGCAGTATGCTGCAAGGTGGTATAGATAATTGTGGGTTGGTTTGCGTCTTGGTTGACAATCTCTGCCAGTTTTTCACGTTTATCTGTACCACTTGGAACGACGTTTAAGGTGAGGTTCTCACGATAAAAGCCTGTCAGGATGACATCTTCGTTGGCGATATTAAACTTTGCTTTCATATCGTCGATAACCGCAGGGGTCGCCGTTGCTGTTAACAGCAAGACTTGAGGAATATTAAACATCTCCCGATAGTGGGGGAGTTTCAAATAGTCAGGTCTAAAGTTGTGGCCCCATTCCGAGATACAGTGGGCTTCGTCAACAACGAGCATTGAAATGGGAACACTAGAGATGGTTTCACGAAAGCGTTCGTTTTTCAGCCTTTCGACCGAAATCATTAAAATACGGATAGTGCCGTTCTTAATTCCATTGATCACTTCTTTCGTTTGTTCCGGTGTTTGCGTTGAATCAAGGGTTGCAGCTGCAATTCCCCTGCTGTGTAGAAACGCCAATTGATCTTTCATGAGTGCCAATAACGGCGAAATGACTAAGGTGAGGTGCGGTAAGTGTAGGGCTGGTAATTGATAGCAGAGCGATTTGCCTGACCCTGTAGGGAAGATGGCGGCACATGAGCGATGATCGAGTACCTTATCGATAACATCTTGTTGGCCTTGTCGTAATTGCGTAAAGCCAAATACATCATAAAGGGTTTGCTCGATCATGGGTCACTCTTGGTTTATATCAATGATAATCCGAGAGTTTAGCATCATGTGCTCGCTAGTGTAACGCTGCTGCCGACACGGCGTGAATTATTCAATCAACTCGATGTCGACAATTTTCGAGCGGTTCATGACAATTTTCCATCGTTGAATGACAGGTTGGTCATCACCGTCAATGGTGCGGGTGATGAGATTGATCAGGTGCCGCTTTTCAACGGACTCTTTCACAACTTGGTCATCCTTTAAGCGATAAATACGTTGAGAACCTTTTTCCATTAATCTCGCAAAGACACGCATATCAAACATTAAGGCTTCACGGGTTTGTTCGTAGCCACTTAAAAATTTGGTTGTGTGTAACGCTGATTCGCTTTTGTAATGGACAACAAACTCTTCTCGTTGAGAGACTTTTCCACGACGAGCAACCTGAATCGCTTTATCCAGCTGGTTGTAGTTTAGGTATTCTAACCATTCCAACTTTTTACCGACTTGATGAGAGGAAGTGCTGTCAGAAAATGTTTTACGCCATTTTGGTCTTCCTTTACGGATCCAGCGCCATAGGGCATTTTTCAAATCATCTTTAAACACTTCACGGATAGCGTATATCGCAGATAATGTGACGATTAAGAGTGCGGTAACATCTTTGAGAAACCACTGCGCTTGCAAGATCATGTAAGAGACAAACAACATGACAATGGCAGTGGCGCTACCTTTAACAACTTTGTTCATGGTGCCGCCTAGTTCGACGGTACTTTCTCGCAACGTGACGGGATATTCAATCAAGCGTCTGAGGAGGCGCATTTTGTTAGACATACGCGTTGGATCACGACGCGCATGGCGTGAGTTGTATTTACGCTCTTCACGATATGCTTTCTCTGCTTGGGCGGTTTCTAATAGCTGCTGTTTGGTTTCGGCATACATGTCGCCTCTGGGTAAATGGGCGATTAAACCAAGAAATTGTTGTTCAGTGATCCAAGAGAGATAGTTATCGATATTCTCAAAGTATTTGAGTAGTTTTTTGTCCGTCGGGATAGTACGGCGTAATTTTCTCAAAATACTTTCGGCAAGTAATTTTGCATCGATCACCGCATCCCAATACTCATTGGCTTCATACGCTTCATCAAGCATGCTGTCTGCTTCTTCATCATCAGCGCGTTTTTTATCAACAAAAGGGTGATGTAAAAGCCCGTCAGCGGTTTTTTCTAGCGCTAATACATATTGGTAAGCATAAAGACTGAGGCTTAATCGGTACTGCTCAGAGGATAACTTTCCACGACTGGCTAGGCGGCTATGTACCAATGGAAGAAGGTTTTTGTCGCTGTAATAGGTATGTTTGCTATGTATGGCGTTGTGGTAAAACTCGTCCTCAGAGAGGATATGCGCACTTAAATCGAGTTCGCCAGGTACGAATAGGAATACATCCAACTGACGGTCTTTCGCTTCGCTTTGAACATGAGTTAATCTTAAGTTCATGCCATCACGTTTTTCTACGGTTATCACTAAGTTAACGCCCACCTTGATCGTGTGTTTCTTGAACGATTAAATGCGTACACCGCAATAGTAGTTCATTCTCTGGTATTGCAGACATAATAAGTGAGATATTGGTAAATGCTACTAGTGTTTCACTTTTATGACAAAAAATTGCAGCGGGGGAAAGTGTCAGCATAGCCTGGGCGACGAATGTACAGTTTTAAAGAGTAAAGGTTGGAGGAATAAATTTTTTAGTTTGAATGTTATCCATATTCGTTTAATTAATGATTACCTAGACCGATTAATGTTATTCCATAAATCACATTAGATGATGGTAATGAAATAGTTGTGAGTGAGTAAGATATTACTTTTCTTTGTTGATTTATGTTAATAGATTATTGGTAGCTGGTTTTAATGCTCTATGATTAATGAGTTGGGTGTTTGTTTAGTGTTATTTATCTGGTCGCTGGAAGGGTGTAATTTATATAAGGTGCTTAGTCCATTTGTTGTATCCATTTCCTGTATCCATTGTTGCGGTGTGTTTTTATAAGTAGTGTTAACATATAAGTGGGGGTTTATCCCCTGTTACCATTTTTATTTGAACTCCCTTCCAAATATAATATAGAATTACATTTGAATCATAATATAAAATTCAGATGGATTAGGTATGAATTATAGATGGACGATATTACCTCTTGCTCTCGCAATCGTTGGTTGTGATGATAAAAGGGATGAAGAAACCGCTCCAAATTTTAGAGAGTTCACGGTAAGTGGCGAAGTATTTGGCCAAAGACATAATCAGGGTAATATTGATATTTATGCTGGTGAGCAATTATTAGGCTCTGTAGATATTGACCAATCAGGGCAGTACTCAATGCCTGTTTCTATCAATGACTCAATATATAATCATGTTAGAAATGAAGGCGTGTACCTTATTTCAAGAGATGCATCTATTCAATTGGCAAGCTATTTAGGGCTGACTTTACAGGATGCAGTGAATTCTCGTCATATATCGAGCAATTTGTCTTCTCTTTCGACATCTCAATATGTCGTTGCCGATATCAATAATGATGGAAAAATTAGTGCAGATGAATGGCAGCTATTCTCTCAACATAGCCAATCTGACACAATGAATAAATCAATTTTACAGTATAGTGCGTCTTTGCAGACAGTGCTTGAAGGTAATGCTGCTACAGGTAGTTCAGGCTCTTTGCAGTGGCTAACTGATTTGAAGAGTGCAAATAAGTGGAATCCGTGGTTTGCTGCCAATAAAGTCGCGTTAGAGGAAGCGTGGGAGCTACTGTTTGTTGACCCACTAGCAACTGAAGCAAATGATGTTCTGGAACTTGGAACGGGCATTATAGACGATTGGTATGGGGAATATAACGCTGTTATTAGTGACAAAGAGGCTCGTTGTGAACTTCTTATCGTCCCACCTTCTGATATTGATCCTCATAATGGCCGCGTAGGTGACCGCTGGGAATTATCAAGTGTCCTTACTGACCGTGTAACAGGTATCGAAATTACAGGGCAACAACCAATCTGGGGTTCAAACAACCCTTATGTTGCATCGATGTCTCCTAATGGGGTAGTAACCTTGAATGGTGCAGGCAGTGCATCTATTTCAGCGTCGTTCAATTATGAAGGCGATAGCTGTGCGGATACATTCCCGGTGACTGTTTTCGAACGTGACGAAGTGATTGAAATAGAAAGTATTCAGATTGGTACGCTACCAGCTGAAATTTCGATTGAAGAGTCAGTGCAATTGACGGCTAATGCCTTTTGGTCAAATGGCTCGGCATCAGATGTTTCGAACTTAGTTGAGTGGTCAGTAGAGCCTGAAGGGAGTGCATCTATTGATGGTCAGTGGTTAACAGCGATTAAGGCTGGCGAATTGATCATTGGCGCAACCTATCAAGGTGAGAAAGATAACTCGATTATCACGGTTCGTGAAGAAGATATCTTGCCACCAGAGCTTGAATCACTGTCACTGAGCGGCTATGACGGCGCTAAGAAGCCAGGGCAAAGCTGGCACTTAACGGCGACGGGGCATTATGATGATGAGTCAGTGCGCGACCTTACTGAATCATCAGAGTGGAGCAGTTCAAATAATAATATCGCAACAGTCAGTCACGGTATTGTTAATGCACTATCAGCAGGTGAAGCAGAAGTAACGGCTACTTTTGAAGGTGTAGCTCGTAGCCTCACGGTTGTTGTTGACGATGAAGATGTTATTGACCCAGAAATCGTTTCTATTCGCATAGTAGGTGATACTGACCCTAAGCAGGTGGGTGACCGCTGGCAGCTAACAGCAACAGCTTTGCTTGATAATGACCAAGAGCGTGATATTACAGGGCAAGCTAATTGGGTGACGAGTAATAGCAACGTTGTTATTGTTCATGAAGGTAGCGTCGAAGCCGTGGGTGAAGGTACTGCCATCATTTCTATTGCCTTAGAAGGTCAGTCTAATACAGCAACTATTACGGTTAACGCTTATGAAGCTGAACTTGTCGGTATTGAGCTAAATGCTGGTGAAACAGAATTATTTGTTGGTGATAGCGCGGTTTGGGGCGCAACAGCTACATTTGATGATGATTCAGAGTTAGATATTGCTCGTCAAGCTCATTGGGTATCAAGTGACAATAGTATTGCTAGCGTCTTAAACGGTATTGTTACAGCACACAGTGATGGTGATGTCACCATTACTGTAAGCTATGAAGGTAAGCAAGATAGCTCACCGATGTCTGTTGAAGCCGTTGTCGTGGAGTCGCTAACAATTGCTTCAGGCACAGATTCATTAATCGTTGGTGAGTCAACGGTATTTAATGCCATGGCAAGCTACAACAATGGTCACAGTGTCGATGTGTCACGTCGTGGACAGTGGCTATCAACGGATACAAACGTTGCATATGTGCTGTCTGGTGTTGTGAATACAGTCGGCGTGGGTAGTACCAATATTCGTTTTGAGCTAGATGACAAAGCAGTCTCAACAGCGTTAACGGTTGATACAGATGAGCAACAACTAGAGAAACTAGCGATTAAAGGTGATACCAGTGTCATCGAGAAGAATCAGATGCGCCAAATACAGGCAACCGCTTCTTACGATAATGGTGATGAGTTTGAAGTTATCGCACAATGGGAGTCTTCTAAACCTGATGTATTGAGTATTGATGCCGCAGGACGAATGACAGCTCATAATATTGGTGAGTCGACGATTACCGCTACGTATCTTGATCAAAGTATTTCTGTTGATATCGAGGTCGAAACGGATGAAGCACAATTAACCAAGATTGAACTCATCGGTAATGTTGATTATTTCCGTAAAGGGGATACACAGCAGCTGACAGCGATGGCACATTATGATCGCGGTGAAAGTCAGGACGTCACCACCAGCGTTGCTTGGCGTAGCACTAGTGATGACATTATCTCTGTTGAAAATGGTCTGATTGAAGGTATTGCGCCTGGTAACGCAAATATCATCATTACATGGGAAGGCATGAATGATGTACTAAGTGTATTAGTGAATCTACCAGATGTTGAAACAATGGAACCTGCCATTTTTGACAATGTAATGATCATGAAGGAAGGTGAAATTCATAACAATAAATTTACCCTTCGTTTTTCAGATGGCACTGTTAAAGATTACTCCAGTGAGATTACTTATAGAGTTGCAACGGACAGCGATGCATCAGCGAAAAGGATTGCTAATACGTTAACGGGTTCTAGTACTGATACTGGTTTCCGTGCGTACCGTGCAGGAGAAACAACATTAACGGTCCAAGGTATTAGTGAAGAGCTGGCAGAGCACCTTCGCCATGCTGGGGTTGAAATTTCTTGGTCATCGACGTTAACTGCGTCAGTAGCATTAACGGTTGAAACTAACCCAGACACTTACATGTGGCACCGTACAGATTTGGGCAACCTCCAGAACTATACGCAAAAGGCACAAGTATTTTATAATGAAACTGTGTATCAATTTTGGGAGCACAGAGTCAGTAATGTCTATCAAGGTGTTTATGTAACGAGCTTTGATGGAGAAACGGTTAGTGACCGAGAGTTGGTTATTGAAGATCTTGGCCTTCAGTCTGTTTCTTTGTTAGATGGTGGTGGTAATGGGTATGTGTTATTACGCACTAACACGGCAAATAATATTTATGACCAATATATTTACCACTTAGAAACTGGAGAGCTGCACCTTATTGATTTTGAAAGTGCAGAAGATTTCACTTCAGTTAATATGACCACGGATAATGATGTTTATAGTATTACTGAAAATGGTGAACTCGTTTACCATCGTCTAAGTGGGAACTCCTCCTCGCGTAAGCTATTAACTGACATTTACTCACCAGTAACAGCTACATGGTCTAGAGAGAGTGAAGTGGCGTTAGGTCATGCTACCCAACGCTGGATTCAAACTGTCGGCCAACAAGATCACTATTTGTTGTTAGATACTTATTTATCATCATCGTCTACTGCAGGGTATCGCCCACCTGAATTGCATTTTGTTAATCGTAATTCAGGCTTAATAGACAAAAAAATTGCTTTTAGGGCACCACTCAATGCAGAGGGGTTATATTGTACTAATATGACTAGCTATAATGCGTATGTTCACTTTCAAATCATAATTGAAGGTGAGCGTGTTGGTGCTATTTGTAATGCAACGGTCAACTCGGCGAATAATGAGTATTGGTTATGGCATGATATTACTCAATATCCAGAAGTATTTACACGGAATGAGCGAGAATCGTGGATTTCAAATGCACAACTAGCAATGGCGACACAAGGAGAGATCACTGTTGCTTTAGGATCTACCTATAACGATCAATCAGGTCAAGCGTGGCGTGAAATCTTTGAGTGGAATACACTAGAGCACAAATCAAATGTTGTACAGATGCCAGTAGCAACTACAACAGGCCTGGCAAATACTTATACTGGTACCTATGGCCATTATAATTATGATGTCTCTAATTTGCATTTAGAAAACCCACATGCGAGCGATGAGCTATTGATGTTGGCATACGGTAATCTGTTAGTTCGTGATGCTGAAAGTGGGGAATGGCACGATGACACATTGATGTTTGGGTTACCTACCAGTATCTCTTCGACCCAGCGTGCTTATAAGATGAATGATACTTGGTATATCTATGGTGGCTCAAGTTCAGGATTTTCACCTTATAACTATTTCTGGCGTTTGCAATTACGTAACCCAGAAGCCGAATATTAATAGTTAATAGTTAATAGTTAATAGTTAATAGTGAGCCTATTGTCGGATAGATGATAGGCTCTTTTTTCTCGAGTAATAATAATGAAAAAAGTCAATTATATAGCACTAAGTACTTTGCTCTGTGTTGGGTTTAGCCAGGCGGCTGTTGCTGGGTCAAGAGCGATGGCAATGGGAGACGTAGGTGTAGCGTCAGCCAGTTACTTAACAGCACCAATGAGCAATCCCGCGATGCTTGCAAACTATGATTCAGAGCATGATAACTTTGGATTGTTATTACCGTCAGTTGGCGGAGCATCTTATGATTATTTCAATCACTCTGATAGAGAAGATGCATTGTGGGATGCTTCAGCAGAGATTTTAAGATACAAATGGGATCAACCAAGTAGCAACGTGCCCATTCATCTTTTAAATCAGTGGCAAGATGCGTTAAATGAGTTTGATGGTAGTTTTGGTATTGTCGATACACAAGCAGCGATAGCGATGGCTATACCTAATCGCTACATGAGTTCAAATTTATTTATTTCAGCTGAAGGCACGTTGTTCTCTTTTGCAAATGTAGATAAACGAGATTTCGACCTTGATTTTAATCAGGGAGACAGCATTAGTGATATTCGCACGACATATAATGATATTTTTGTTGCGACTGTCGATGTGGGTGTCGCGATGGCGAGCCGTCATGAGTTTACCGTCGGTGAACGTGAGATGTCATGGGCGTTTGGCGTTACACCTAAATTTCAAATGTTGCATGCAGATAATACAAGCGCAAGAATGACTGCAATGTATGATCCAAATGAAGTCATGGATGACGTGCAATCAAATGGCGTTAATGTTGATGTCGGTATGACATTTAGCCCCAATAAGCGTATGACGTTAGGGGTAGTGGGTAAAAATTTAATCTCTCAATCGTTAGATCTTCCTATTGAACAATTAAATACAACTTATACAGTGGTTGTTGAACCCACTTATCAAGTTGGTTTAGGGTATCAAGCAGGGTGGTTTCATCTTGGTTTAGATGTTGATATCAACGCACGTCGTTATTTTGAAGAGCTTGATTATGAACGTCAATTTGCACGTATTGGTGCAGAAATGGATGTTTGGCGATGGCTACAGTTCCGTGTAGGTTATCAGCACAGTATGGTGGAGCATCATGATGATGTGATTTCAGCTGGTCTTGGTTTAACACCGTTTGGTCGTTTTGGTGTTGATGTTGCCGCACAGTTTGGTGATAACCAAGTAGGTGCTTCTGCTCAATTTAAGCTAACTTTCTAAGCTTTACCTTACTGGACTATCTATAATGCCCACTCTTACTCGTGTGGGCATTTGTTCTAAACTATTGACGGTTTATTGTTTATAGCGGCTTTTTTTTATCGAAACCGCAGCGAGGAAAGAGCTTTTTCTGGTCATATTTAGGCTACGTTTCCCCTTTTTACACGACTCTTCCACACCTCATCTCGCTATATGTATCACAGTGAGCGGCTACCCCTTATCAGCACGCTTTTTTAACACTTTTTATCAACAAAGGTTTTCTAGTGCTTATACATATTGATAAGTATAAAGACCGAGGCTTAATCTGTACTGCTCTGATGACAACGTTTATATTGATAAAAGCGCTGTTTGAAGAAAAATGCTTGAAGAATAAAAGCCATTTTAAGGACAAAAGCAGTGAGGATTTACCATTGGAACTGACAACATCACGCTTAAAGCTAAGACCGTTTAACGCAGGGGATGGCGATTATCTTGCTGCATTAACCAGTGATCCAAAGGTTATGGCGCACTTTCCCTCTTTGCTGAGCCGTATTGAGAGTGATGCAATGCTCGGAAAAATAATGACTCTGTTCAATGAACAAGGCTGGGGGATTTTTGCGGTTGAAGAACGACAGACAGCACAATTTGTTGGTTTAGTCGGCTTGGTTGAAGTAAATGAAGCGGGTTTTCCTCGTCAGCCGTTCATTGAATTAACATGGCGCCTTCACGCTGATTTCTGGGGCAAAGGGTATGCGCCAGAAGCTGCGCAAGTTTGTATTGAATATGTATTTAATACCCTAGACCGTGAAGAAATTTATGCTTATACCTCATTAGGAAATACCAATTCTCGTCGTGTGATGGAAAAGCTAGGTTTAGTCGATCTAGAAGAAGATTTTCCTCATCCACGTTTATCGAGATGTCATCCGCTTTCTATGCATTGCTTGTACCAGCGAAAGCGTTAAACCGCTCTGCTCAACTGATGAGTTTGAAGATTCAATCAATGGATGATTTAAAATAGACAAATAATTAGCATTGATACGGGCATCTTTGACTAACTTAAGTATAATGGCGCGCTAAAATCAGGATTGAGTGATTAAAGTATGACTGTTGTGCGCTCTAAACACGTCACCTGATTTGTAACTTTATTGTCCCTAGGAAGTACAGATGGCCACTGGCAAAAAATTTAACTACCGCCTCGTTGAAAAGCGTAACGGTTGGGCTGCAGAAATCATTCGTCAAATCTCTGCACGTCGCACTACAATCTCAAAGCGTGAGACTGGCTTTGCTTCAGAAGAAGAAGCGAAGGTGTGGGCAGAAAAAACATTAGTCGAATTTGCGCAAAACCAAGTTGAGCGTAATAAGCGTAAAGCTGAGCAGCGTCACGAAAGAGATGCCGCGGCCGCTGATAAGAAAGCTGCTAACGAAGCGAAACGTCCAGTTATCTCAGACGATGACGAAGATGATTTCGATGACGCTTTCGATCTAGAAGATTAATTGTCGAGTAGTACAGAGCGCGCTTAGGTGCTTGTACTGCATTAGCAATTAGTAAACAAAAGGCTTAACTTCGGTTAGGCCTTTTGTTGTTTTAAGCCGCATTAAACCCATCACCATCATTTCCCCCTGCCTGTTGCCAGCAACCCTATAAAGCCTGAATCTTCTCCGTTGCATGTTATCCACGTGCATTCATGCTTGTGTGTTCATTGTCTACTTGTACAAAAAATAAATTTTGTACAAGTCCGATCCTTCAACAATACTTATACAAAGTACAGTGTTGTACAAGGGAGCAATGATGACTATTAACGTTGGTGTAAGTGCATGCGTATTGGGTGAACAAGTCCGCTTTGATGGCGGCCATAAAAGACATAAGTTTTTGACTGAAGAGCTGTCGAAATTTTTCACGTTTAAGCCCATCTGCCCAGAGATGGCTATTGGAATGGGGACGCCGCGTCCCACTATCCGGTTGCTGAGTACTGATGAGCAAATCCGATTAGTTGCCACAAAGGATCCATCGAAGGACTTTACTCACAATATGCTCGCCTACACAGAAAAAGTGCTGCCATCATTAGCATCACTTTGTGGGTATGTCGTTTGCGCTAAATCACCAACTTGTGGCATGGAGCGCGTAAAGCTTTATATCGACAACGGGAATACTGTGCCTGGTGGGACGGTTGGCTTGTTTACACGAGAATTAATGGCGACATATCCTTGGTTACCCATCGAAGAGGATGGGCGTTTACAGGACCCTGTTTTACGTGAAAATTTCGTTTTTCGCGTTTTTACGCTGCACAACTTTTATCAATCGACGCCTGATAAAACGGTAAAGCAACTGATTGCTTTTCACTCTCGCTATAAGCTTGTGCTCATGGCACACAACCAAGTGGCTTATAAAGAGCTTGGTCAGTTTGTGGCACGGATTACTGAGTATGATTTGAATGAATTTTACGAAGAGTACCGACTTCGCTTTATGGCATCTATCACCGACCGTGCCAATCAAAAGGGCAACACTTGTGTACTTCAGCATATACAAGGCTATTTCAAAAAATACCTATCTAAGCAGCAAAAAGCAGAGCTTGCGTCGGTGATCATGGACTATCGAACGGGAGATTTACCACTCTTAGCGGTATTAACCTTGGTCAATCACTATTTGAGTGAGTATCCCGACGAATACTTGTCCTCGCAGGTATTTATTAATCCGTATCCAAAGGAGCTGAAGTTACGCTATGGGCTGTAAGCATTATTTGTCTATTGGGGAAGTTGCTGAAAAAACGGGGGTGAATACGGTCACGCTTAGAGCATGGCAAAGGCGTTATGGATTGCTCAAGCCTAAGCGCACCGAGAAGGGGCATCGCCTGTTTTCTGATGACGATGTAGAGAATATTTTACGTATTGTGCAATGGTTGGAGCGGGGGATATCAATAGGGAAAGTGAAGCCGTTACTTTTGGCTGAGGCTGAGCTCTCGCTACCCGCGTCTCCTCCAACTGAGGTTGAAGGCCTGCTGTCAGCGATTAAGTCAGGTAATCACGTTCATTTAGACAGCTTACTAAATGAAACAATGAAGAATTACCCTTTAGGGGTTTTTCGAACAAAGATTGTTGCGCCGATAGAGCGATATCTTAATGGGTCAGCACTATTAGGATTAGAAGCAGCATTATGGCGAAATACACTCGTACAGCGTTGTCATGCTATTTCAGCAACTTTAACGCCGAAGCGTGATCGTCTCGCTGTTATTGTGAGTGTAGAACGTGCCGATCATTTGGTGTGGTTAACGCACCTCGAACTTAAACAGAGAGGTTGGCAATGTATCGTTCTAGACGAACTCGATTCATTCCGAAACCTTTCTCATCTTTCGCCGCAATGGGTATTGGTGAAAGGGCAACATAAGTTATCTCAAGCTGTTTTATCGACACTTTTACCGTTATCTTGCCATGTGGAGTTGTGCGGTGTACTGAGCGACATTCATGCTGATTTTGTTACTAATGCAGAAGTTCCTCATCCAGATAGCACTCCAGTGCGTATATAAATTGAAGTACGAAAAAAACGATATTTGCCAATGCTAATGCCAAATGTTGAGAGTCAAGTATTGAACGTAGTGAGGGAGATGCTCAAAAGCAGACTCTATTTATTGAGATAGAGACTAAGCCCTTTGCTTATAAAGAAAAGAGAATACTCATTCGGAACTAGGAAGGATAAGCAGATGAAGGCTCCTGTCATTGTATGGCTAAGACGTGATTTACGCGTAACGGATAATACTGCACTCGATCATGCGATTTCGACGCAGCAACCAGTGATTGCACTGTTTATCGAAACGCCACATCAGTGGCAACAGCATCATGCTTCGCCGATCCAGATTGATTTTATTGAGCGTCGATTACACGAAGTAAAATCAGAGTTAGACGCCATGGGCATTCCATTATTGTTTGAGCGTTGTGATAGCTTTAAAGAGGTGCCTGCGACAATCATGGCGGTCATTGAGGCATGCCACGCGCAACAGCTTTTTTTCAATAAAGAATATGAGGTCAATGAGTGTGAACGTGACAGGCATGTCGACCAGAGACTGAAAGCATCTGGTATCGCGACAAGTACATTTGATGATACCTGTATTTTAACACCGGGCTCGGTGCTGAATGGGCACGGTGAAATGTACAAAGTGTTTACTCCCTTTCGTAAAGCATGGCTGCGGTTACTGAAGGAGCAAAGTGAATATGGGGCAGGTTCATACTTGGCGCATACAGACACTGAGTCAGAAAATAACTCAGCGAAAAAAGTGTCTAAAGTAGATGTCCGAGCGACGCTTCCGGTGGGTGTTGGTATCTCTGAGCTGTGCTTTGTTTCTGAAAAAAGAGACAGCTCAGCGTATCCCGTAAAGAGTCACGAGCTTTCCACCATTCTTTCGCGCTTTGTCGAGCAAAAATCGTCTCAATATCATCTAGATAGGGACTTTCCAGCGGTTGATGGTACGAGCCAGTTATCCCCGTATCTTGCGATTGGCGCGATATCTGCTCGTCAATGTTTATCAGCATTAAAGATGTTCAACCCTGAATGCGATGAGCAAGCTAAAAATGGCGCTTTCGTTTGGTTAAGTGAAGTGATTTGGCGTGAATTCTATAAACACCTTTTGGCGGCCTATCCACGGTTGAGTCAGCATGAGCCCTTTATCGCTTGGAGTCGTGAAGTGAAGTGGGAGGGGGGCTCAACCGCGTTGGAAGCATGGAAGCATGGGAAAACGGGTTACCCGATTGTTGATGCGGCGATGCGGCAGCTAAACCATACTGGTTGGATGCATAATCGGTTAAGAATGATCGTGGCAAGTTTCCTTACCAAGGATTTATTGATTGATTGGCGAAAAGGAGAAGAGTATTTCATTTCGATGCTGATTGATGGTGATTTGTCGGCCAACAATGGAGGGTGGCAATGGGCCGCTTCAACGGGAACCGATGCACAACCTTACTTTCGAATTTTTAATCCAACCATTCAAGGTCAGCGCTTTGACCCTGACGGTGCCTTTATTCGCCAATGGCTACCCGAACTTGCCTCTTGTCCTGAAGCGCTTATTCATGAGCCCGCGTTATGGTCAGGCTTTGCAGAATGTGGGTATCCGTTACCAATAGTGAATCACAAAGAGGCACGCACTATCGCGATGGAACGTTTTCGTACTGCCAAGGCGAATTATGAGGCAGCGACAGATCTTCGAAATAACACGCTTTCTACACTGTGATATGTCGCTGGTGATTATCGCTTTGCTAAAGTGAGATGGACTCAATATTGCGCATTTGGCGTAGTACCCACTGCGTGCGTTGACTGACGTAGTGGGTCATTGGTGTTGGTTTTATTTGGTAAGGGTTGGGCAGTACAACTGCAAGCTGAGCGGATTGTTGTTTCGTCAGCTTGCTAGCGGTAACACCAAAGTAATGTTGGCTAGCAGCTTCAATACCATAGATGCCAGGACCAAATTCGATGACATTTAGGTAAATCTCCATAATGCGCTCTTTACCCCAGAGAATCTCAATCAAGAAGGCAATATAAAGCTCATAGGCTTTACGTATGTAGGTTTGGCTCGGGAATAGGAACACATTTTTAGCGGTTTGTTGTGTTATAGTACTCGCTCCACGTATGCGTGTCGTATCACTTCTTTCCCTGAATACCTCGAATAAGGCATCGATATCGACACCACGATGGTGAGGGAAGGTCTGATCTTCTGATGCAACGACGGCAAGCTGCATATCATCAGAAATAGAAGAAAGAGGCACCCATTGATGAATAACCTGCGCTGGGTAATCACTGGGTGGAAAAAGTGTTCGGTGAATCTTCCAACCCCATACAGGCGGAGCGACATATTTAAACAGTAGAACCAATACAATTGGCGCACCGAGTATGGTCAGCAGTGTATAGCGGATAAATGATTTGAGTTTACGGCTAGCCCATATCCTTGGAAATTTCGCCATAGCCAAAATTGTCTCCCGCTAACGTGAGTTTAAGTTAACTTACTCATCTACCCATTCATGCAATGACATCTATCGTCATTAATCAGCATGATCTTTTGATGACTATCTCTTTATACAATGAAGAAAACAATGAGTATTTGTGACTGATACCATTATGATAGATATTCTGGTGAAGAACAGGAACACGACAGGAAAAGTATGATAAATATCGAAAATTATGAAGGTTTATTGTCCGGATTTCTTTTTGTGATAGCGAATCGTATCGCCTGTACTTTTCATCGTATTAAGATGCGACTGCCCCTAGTGATACTTGCTTTCACCACGATGGGTACGCTTCTTTCGCCTGCATCTGCACAGAGTACCGCCACTTCGTATGTCGACGATAAACACGCCGTGTCTTCTTGTGTTGTGCTATTACATGGCTTAGCGCGCAGTGAAAGTGCGATGAAAACGCTGCAATCAGCGTTAAGTGACGAGGGTTACTATGTCGTTAACCAAGGTTACCCTTCCACCAAGTTTCCTATAGAACAATTAGCGCATGAGGCGATCGATACAGCGCATGAAAACTGTGGTGACCATTCTCCTATTCACTTTGTGACGCACTCTATGGGGGGAATACTCGTTAGACACTACTTCTCACAGCACCAATGGCCAGAATTAGGGCGCGTGGTGATGCTTGCTCCACCGAACAAGGGCAGTGAAGTCGTCGATAATTTAGGTTCTTTAGCCCCTTTTGAATGGATAAATGGCCCAGCAGGGCTAGAGTTAGGTACAAGTGCAACCAGCACACCCAATAGGCTAGGAAGTGTCGATTTTGAGCTTGGGGTTATTGCAGGCTCTCGAACATTTAACCTGCTGCTTTCTTTGCTATTACCTAACCCCGACGATGGTAAAGTCTCTGTTGATAAGACAGTGGTGGAGGGAATGGATGCGCATATTGTGATGCCAGTGACTCATACGTTTATGATGAGCAATGATGATGTGATAGAGCAAGTCATTCAGTACCTAGCATACGGTGAGTTTGATATGGACTCGTCAACGATTAACCCAGATGAACAGATAGGATTTACCGTGGAACCGATTGATTCAAGTAATACAGAAAAAGGCTCAGCGTTGATTCCCCATATTGTTGTGGAACCAAATGTGGGAGGGGAGCAGGTTGAAGCAACAGCAGCGGTGATTTGGCTCCACGGTTTGGGGGCAAATGGGCACGACTTTGAACCGGTTATACCAGAGCTAGGGCTACCGAGTGACGCAGCGGTGCGATTTATTTTTCCGCATGCGCCTTCTCGCCCTGTGACTATCAATGGTGGCATTGTCATGCCGGCTTGGTTTGACATTATTTCTGCGGGAGAGAATCGGCAGATAAGCACGGATCATTTATTGGATGCGGCTTCAGAAGTCGCTCGTTTCATTGAGGATCAAATAGAAAAAGGCATCCCGTCAGAACGTATTGTTATTGCTGGATTTTCCCAAGGTGGCGCTGTTGCCTACCATGCCGCACTCAACTATCCGAAACCACTCGCAGGGCTGATGACGTTGTCGACCTACTTTCTCACCCACGACATCGTTTCTTTCGAACCTGCAAATAGCGATATGCCAATTTTTATCATGCATGGTGAGAGCGACCCGGTAATATTGCCAGCTTTGGGTGCTAAGGCTCAAGATATATTACGAACTCATGGCTATCCATTTGAATGGAAAACATACCCTATGGCGCATCAAGTATGTATGCCGCAGCTGGTTGATATCGGACGTTGGTTAACACGCGTGCTTGACCTATAAGTTTAACTCAACCTTAACCTCCCTTTTTCGATACCACCTTATAGTCAATATAAGGTGGTTTTTTATGGGCGCAATATTGGTTTTCTTTAGATTTGAATTTCATGCTTAAACAATTAGTACATTTACTCTTCATCTACTCTCCATAAAGTTGAAACAGCATTGTCATAAATTTCCGCAAAGATAGCTTCACCCGAAACAACGATGGCTTCGGGCGAAAGCAAATATTTTTTATCTAAGGGAAATGACGATGAATAAGCTATGGGTCGCAGGTCTTTTGTCAGCTACAGTTTCGACTGGTGCTGTTGCGAAAACAGAGATCACTTGGTGGCATGCTATGGGCGGTCAGCTAGGCGAAACGGTTAATCAAATCGCTACTGAGTTCAATGCGTCACAAGAAGATTACCAAATCGTGCCAATCTACAAAGGCTCTTATGTAGAAACGCTAACATCTGGTATCGCGGCATTTCGTGCGAATGAAGCACCAAACATTCTTCAGGTTGCCGATGTAGGCTCTGCAACAATCATCAGTGCACCGGGCGTGGCTAAACCGATTGAAGATATAATGGTTGAGTCAGGTTTCCCGTTTAACTCTCAAGATTATATTGCTGGTGTGCGTAACTTCTATGCAGACAGCGATGGCAAAATGATCGGCATGCCGTTCAACAGCTCAACACCTGTTCTTTATTTCAACCAAGATGTCCTAGACAAAGTTGGTGTTGAAGCGCCAAAAACGTATGAAGAGATGGAAGTGGTTGCAGAAAAGCTGAAAGAAGAAGGCTATGCAGCATTCGCTCAATCGTTGACTCCTTGGATTATGTTCGAAAACTTCAAGTCTCGTCATAACCTACAGCTATCTGATAACAATAACGGTTTCGACGGTCCATCAACAGAAATTTACTTCAACACTGAAGATATGCGTATGCACTTCAGCAAGATGAAAGAATGGTCTGATAAAGGTTACTACAAGTACTATGGTAGCGACTGGGACGCAAACCAAGGCCCATTTGAGCGTCAAGAAGTAGCAATGTGGATGGGGTCATCTGGTTCATTCGGCGGCTTACGTAACCGTGTTGAATTCGACCTAGGTACGACATATTTACCTTACTGGGAATCAGTAAACAAAGATGCAGGTCGTACCTTCATCGGTGGTGCGGCACTGTTTGCCTTGAATGGTCATAGTGATGATCAAAACAAAGCAGTTGCTTCATTCTTTGAATACTTAACTCAGCCTGAAACACAAATGTTCTGGCACAAAACAACAGGTTATGTGCCTGTAACAACGGCAGCATACGAACTGACTGAAGAGTCTGGTTACTACAAAGAGTCTCCAGATGCAGAAGTAGGTGTTAAGCAACTGAGCCTACCTGGTGGTGAGTGGAGCCGTGGTTACCGTCTAGGCTTCTACCCACAAATTCAAGAAGTGATGCATCGTGAATTCGATAACATCTTCGCGGGTCGCTCAAGCGTTGACGAAAGCTTCAAGAAAGTAGAACAAGAAAGTAAGGTTCTTCTAAACCGTTTCGCTCGTACGGTTAAATAGTTATTCGTTTTCCACTGGCCCCGCACCTGCGGGGCCAGTTTTTATTGATCTAGGAAATACCGTGGAACGTCGCCAACAGTTTTCTCATTCTGGACTGCCATACCTTTTTTTGGCTCCGCAAATTTTAATTATTGCGGTCTTTTTTATTTTTCCCGCAGCACAAGCACTTTATTTGAGCTTTAGACTCGAAGACCCATGGGGGCTTTCATCGACATTTGTATGGTTTGAGAACTATCAAATGATCTTTGCCTCTAGTGAATACCTAAAATCGGTGTTCTTTACGCTGAGTTTCTCAGCTATCGTTGCGTTTTTTTCGTTAGCTATTGCGCTGCTTCTCGCTGTAAAAGCGAACAATATTCTTACCGGTCAGAGTGTTTATAAAGTAACGCTGACTTGGGTATACGCCGTTGCCCCTGCCGTTGCAGGGATTGCTGGTGGCTTCATCTTTCATCCTCACTTTGGCACGATGACAGCAATTTTCGCCAAGCTAGGGTGGGAGTTTAGCTATATTACTGACCCCTTTGATGCCACCGTTGCGCTCATTCTTGTGTCAGTTTGGAAACAAGTGTCTGTGAACTTTGTTTACTTTTTAGCTGGGCTACAGTCGATATCTTGGGCGGTGAGAGAAGCGGCATTACTTGATTGTGTCAGTGATACACGTCGCTTTTGGACGATCACCTTTCCTTTACTTGCGCCAACAGGCTTTTTCTTACTTGTGATTAATCTGACTTATGCCTTTTTCGATACGTTCGGCATTATCGATACGATGACGAATGGTGGCCCTGGTGGGATGACGACGTCGCTCGTGTTTAAGGTTTATCGGGATGGCTTTATAGGTGCCGATCTTGGTGGCAGCTCGGCACAATCGGTCGTGTTGTTATTGTTAGTACTCGTACTGACTTGGATTCAATTTGAAGTCGTTGAAAAACGCGTTCACTATTAAGGTCAATAATAATGAAGAGTAATAAATTATCTGACCACTTGATTTTGATCCTCGGTGCGTTGTTTATGATTGCACCAATATGGCTCATATTTGCAAGTTCTACCCATAACCCGAACACGATTATTTCTGAAGGGTTACAGTGGCTACCCGGTGATCAACTCCAGTCAGTCTATAAAGAAGCATGGAGTCATAGCTTAGGCTTCAGTGCTGATGTGAATGCTAAAACGATGATTATTAACTCCCTTGTGATGGGGTTTGGTTTTGCGATTGGCAAAATAATCATCTCAATTCTTGCTGCGTATGCATTGGTTTATTTCCGTTTACCCTATGCAACAGCATGGTTTTGGCTCATTTTTGTCACGTTGCTTTTACCTCTTGAAGTACGCATCGTACCTTCTTATGAGGTCGTGGCGAAGCTTGGTATGCTTAATAGCTATACGGGGTTAATACTGCCGTTAATTGCCTCTGCAACAGCGACATTCTTTTTTCGACAATTCTTCAAAACCATCCCAGATGAGTTGTTGGAAGCTGCTCAATTGGATAACGCGGGGCCAGTACGGTTCTTATTCGATATCCTCATTCCATTGTCTCGCACGATGATGGCTGCCATCTTCATCATTATGTTCGTCGTAGGTTGGAATCAATACCTATGGCCAATCATGATGACCACCGATGAAAGCTATAACACTATTGTGATGGGCATTAAACAGATCATGGCCAATATATCGGACTCATCTTTACCTCGTTATGACTACGCGTTTGCAATGGTTATTTTAGCGATGTTACCGCCAGTGCTTGTTGTCATTGTATTTCAACGTTGGTTTGTAAAAGGCCTTGTTGAATCAGAGAAATAATGTGCAGTGTTAAGACACTGTATAGGAAAGACAAATGTTAAGAATTGAAAATCTAGTTAAAACCTACGAAAACGGCCATCAGGCAGTTAAAGGTATCTCCCTCGATATTAAGCAAGGTGAGTTTATTGTTCTGGTTGGTCCATCTGGTTGTGGTAAGTCGTCCATCTTGCGTTCGATTGCAGGATTGGAGTCGATCAATAGTGGCGAAATTCACCTGTCAGAGCGTCGTGTAGACAATGAAAAACCAGCACTTCGCGATATTGCGATGGTGTTTCAGAACTACGCATTGTATCCGCATATGAGTGTCTACAAAAACTTAGCGTACGGACTGACTAATCGTGGCGTTGATAAAGCCACCATCGATGCAAAGATTAAGCAAGTAGCGAAAGTGCTTAAGATTGAAGATTATCTTGATCGAAAGCCAGCTAAACTTTCGGGTGGTCAACGTCAACGTGTCGCTATGGGGCGAGCCATTGTTCGTGATCCGCAGCTTTTTCTTTTTGATGAGCCATTGTCTAACCTTGATGCTTCATTGCGCGCGCATATGCGGTTAGAAATTAAAAAACTTCAACGTGAGCTGGGGGTGACTAGTGTCTATGTTACCCACGATCAGGTTGAAGCAATGACGCTAGCGGATCGTATTGTTGTTCTTAACCACGGAAAGATCGAACAAATTGGAACACCTGCTGAGGTTTATCATCGTCCGGCAAGTCGTTTTGTCGCAAGCTTTATGGGCAGTCCAGCAATGAACTTCTTATCCGCTGAGATAGAAGAGGGTGAACTTAAACTGGGTGATCTTCGTATCGATATGCCAGAGTACGCGCATGTACCTAACGGTAGAGTTGAACTCGGAATTCGCTCTGAACATGCTTTGCTGGAAGGCGAGGGGAATGCGCTACCACTACGATTAGATGTTCAAGTCGTGGAGCCTTTAGGACCAAACCAGCTAGTGCACGGTGATCTGCAAGGGCATCGCTTTATTGCCGTCACACCTGAGCATGAGTTAGCGGTAGGGCATCAATTGCCGATTTATGTTAATAGACAGAATTTGCATATCTTCGCTGAGGATGGCCATCGCTATGAGGGTAAGATTAGTTTGGCACCTTTAACAGATAGCAGCTCGGAGACGGTAAAACAGACCAAAGAAGCAAACGCAGTCCTGTAACGCAGGGATAAAGATACGCATGAATAAGAGTCATAGTGTGGGTTTATCACCTCGACAAAAAGCGATTTTGGTTTATTTGCAAGAGAGTCATGGTGTGCTCTCTAGTACGATATTATCAAGTAAATTTGCGGTTTCAGTGCAAACTATTCGAAAAGACATGAACTTTTTGAGTGATAAAGGGATGGTGAAACGTGTACATGGTGGTATTGTGCTGCCGAGTGCCAATGATAACCTCTCATTTGCCAATAGAGATATGATAAATTTGCAGGAAAAACAAAGAGTTGCTCGGTGCGTGGTGGGTGCAATACCTGAGGGTACAAGTATATTTTTAGGTATTGGTACAACCCCCAAGTGTGTTGCTGACGCACTTATTGATCATCCAGGTTTAACTGCGGTCACCAATAATATCAATGCCGCTTTATCGTTGAGCCGAAATCCAAATATTGAGGTTCATTTAGCGGGTGGCCGACTTCGGTCATCGGATGAAGATACCGTTGGAGAGTCTACCACTCGCTTTTATCGGGGCTTCAATATTAAAATTGGTGTCTTTGGGGTTGGTGGCTTGAGTGAGTCAGGGTTACTACTCGATTTTACTCCAGAAGAAGCTGCCCTGACTAAGGCGATGATGGAACAAAGTGAAGAGTGTTGGCTAGTCACGGACAAGAGCAAACTGGGGCGCTATGCACCTGTGGTGAGCGGGGATTTAAGTCAGATAGAGCGTATGTTTATCGATGAAACCACTCCCGAGCTCTACCGTTTAAGTCGACATTTTAATGTCGAGATCATGACGGTCAGCGAAAATAGTGATGCAGATGACGATTTGGCAAGTCCACATGACATTACGGATGTTGATTCCATTGTCAAAGAAGGAAATTTGGGAGATAAACAGTGATGGATACACTTCTCGTCGGCCACCGTGGTGCGGCAGGATCGCGACCTGAAAATACTGAAGTCAGTATTCTAAGAGCGATTGAATTAGGTGTTCAATGGGTGGAAGTTGATATCCAGCCCACAAAAGATGGTGTGTTGGTTGTTTGTCACGATCACACTGTTGACCGTTGTAGTGATGGTGAAGGGCGTGTCGACTCATTAACACTGAGTGGACTGAAGTCTTTAGACTTTGGCGGTTGGTTTGACCCCAAGTATAGCAATGAGCGAATTTTAACCCTTGATGAGCTACTTGTTTTGGCGAAAAAACACAAGCTGTGCCTGAACTTGGAAGTGAAAGTGGATCACCATGATCCTTTACCGATAGCAAAGACGCTCACTCGCCAGCTTGATCAGAGCGGTCTAGGTCATGACCAATTTATCCTTTCTAGTTTTAGTCATGAAACGATGCGAGCATTGTCTGAACATTGCCATCGTTATCCGCTTGGACTGATTACCGAAAAACTCACTGATGCTGATAGAAAGATGTTGGCTGAGATTGCCGCTTTTAGTTGTCATATTAACTATCAATCAGTGACGACGGCAGAAATTGATGAGCTACACCAAAGTGGCATTCAGGTGTGGTGCTATACCGTAAACAAAGCAGAAAAATTTGGCTTAATGCCGTTAGTTGATGCTGTCTTTACGGACTACCCTGAACGATTCTAATACCGTGAATGATACCATTACCATGCTGCAATAGTGTTAACGACTGTTGCGCACATGTTACGCTGCGAGTCAGTTAATAAGACAGCAAATGGGATGGTATCATTTATGTTTACAGGGTTAAGTGCATTTCCTATAACACCAATGAACGAGCATAGTGTTGATGAATCAGCTTATGCTCGCTTGATTGGGCAGCTTGTGGATGCAAAGGTAGATTCGATAGGTGTATTGGGTTCCACAGGTAGTTATGCTTACCTAACCGTTGAAGAGCGTGCTCACTTAATACAACTGGCTGTGCAAAGTGCGGATGGAATCCCAGTATTGACGAGTATCGGTGCTCTTCGAACAAAGGATATTTTAACACTGGCAGATAAGGCTCAAAAGGTCGGTGCTAGCGGTCTGCTACTTGCGCCAATGTCTTATCAGCAGCTAACGGAAGATGAAGTCTTCTCTTTGTATAAGATGGTGACAGAGTCACTTTCTGTTCCTTTGTGCGTTTATGATAATCCTCTGACAACGCATTTTCATTTCAGTGACGAGCTTCATGGTCGAATTGCTGAACTCAATAATATCGCTTCAATTAAAATTCCTGGTGTACCTGTTGAAGCGGAAGCCGCTAAAGAACGAATAGACTCATTACGCGCAGTGATTCCAGCAAATGTGACTATTGGGGTGAGTGGCGATGTGTTCGCTGCTGCGGGGCTAAATGCGGGGTGTGATGCATGGTATTCAGTTATCGGTGGGCTTTTTCCTCGTACAGCGAAAGCGATTGTCGATGCTTCACGACGTGGTGACCAAGAAGAGGTTATGCGACTTTCTGACCAGCTAACCCCAATTTGGCAGCTCTTCAGTCAATATAGAGACAGTTTGCGTGTCGTTGCCACAGCTGCAGAGCTATTAGGGTGGGCGAATGCACCAAGTTTACCATTGCCGCTGAAATCACTGGAAGCCAATGCGCGGGAAGAGGTGTCTGCCGTACTACATACGCTGAGACTACGTTAAAGTAACGCTTCTTCTAGATTTGCTCTAGCTGTTCTTGCTTGCGCGAGTGTGCACTGGGTTTGTTGTATGAGTTCAGCTAAAGTCATTGTAGGGTCGTTATCTAGAAGACGCTTAACTTGCAGTTCAAGTGGCTCAATCTGCTGTTTAATTACCACCAAATTGTCGTCGATTTTTTTGATTAGGAACTGAAATTGGCGTTCGTCAACTTGCTTCAATTGTACTGAAAAGGCATCAAGATGATGAAGCATGCCTTCTACTTGCCAGTTTCTTGAGCGGCGTATTCGCTTTATTTTACACTGTGTTTCTTGTGCGATCTGCTTAGCAACCTTCGCTTGCTCCCCACCGATTCGATGAATCAGTGAGGGGAGAGAAATCGTATGGATATCGATTGCTGCTTTGCCTTTTGTTGCCACTTTAGTCACTTTCTATTTGCCTCTTGACGGGCTATTTTGCTGCCTGGTCAGCTTCCCAGCTTAAATCACTGAAAGGGTTGTAGGCGACCTCCCAAAAATGCCCTTCAGGATCACGAAAGTAACCGGAATAGCCGCCCCAGAAAGCATCTTCCGCAGGTTTAACAAGGGTAGCACCGGCACTTTCAGCTTGATGTAGAACGCGGTCAACTTCTTCTCTGCTTGTCACATTATGTGCAAGAGTGACACCGGTGTAGCCGTTAGGCTTACTACAAGGGATGCCGATATCTTTGGCGAGCGCTTCGTGAGGGTAGAGGGCAAGCCATGTACCAGATAGAACAAAAAAGGAGATACCTTCACTCTCAATCTCTTGAATAGGGAGCTGTAAACCATCACGGTAAAATGTCGTGGCGTCTTCTAAATTTTCAACACCGAGTGTCACAATGCTAACTTTCGGTTTCATGACCCGCTTCCTTCTTTTGATTAAGCAATGATAGACAGACTACTTTGGGGTTGCTAAGAGGGGGAGAAACGTTGCTCTAGGTAGCGGATAATATCGTCAGATTCATACATCCATGTCACGTTATCTTCCTCTTCAATGCGTAAACATGGCACCTTCACTCTTCCGCCTTCGGTTAATAATGCTTCTCTATGCGTCGTGTCATTTTTTGCATCGCGCAGTTCAACGTTAAGTGATAGTCGGTCCATACTACGACGAACTTTGACGCAAAATGGGCAGGCTTCAAACTGATAAAGCGCCAGTGTATTGGTTTGTACATCGACTTCACGCTGAGCATTAGCGGTACGGATGACGCCTTTAGGTTTAGTGAGTGCATTGCCTGCGAGGATAATACGACCCAACACCCATCGGATGACTTTCATAGCGTTTCCTTTCCTTATCTTGAAAACAGTGACTTTATTTTTTCTCGCCAACTTACTGTTGGCTGTTGTGATTTACCAAGATAATAGCAGCTTAAGAGTGAGCGACGGTAGGGTTCATTTTCGAAGGCATTAAATTCGGATGAGAGTGATACCACGTCGTTGGCATAATCGTTGGCAAGGCTATATTCAATGTTACAAAAACCTTGCACAAGGAGCCATATTTTACTGAGGCACTGCCATTCAAGCAGCATGTCATTACGGTATTTATCTTCACCCATGTGAGTATCGAGTGTGCTCTTCATTGCCACTATTGAATCTTTATGGTCGCGTAATTGAGCTTGATATAATTGCCATGATTCTGTGAGTACACCCAATAAAATATCGGCGTTGTTATGGTTACTCAGCGTTTGTTTAGTGGTGGTGAAGCGTTGCTCTATCTGAGCGATTACGTGGGGTAATACTAGGGTCTCATCCGGTGTGAAAGTGAGTGATTGATAGCCAATCGTGTTGAGCTGTGTTTGAAATGGCATGGAGGCAACTACGTAGTCTTTAAAGGCACAATTGTACCAGTAATTGGAAACCAAGAGAGAGTGGATGAATAGCATTGTGAAATGAAAAAGGTGTGGTTAGAGAATCGATATGCACCTCTAACCACATTAACTGCCTATGACTGACTTTTAACTTTAAGTACTGCTTTCTCTCTAGTGTTGATGCTATGTATCAAGAACAATCATCTATTGCTCGTGTAATCAATATCGACGGAGTATCGTCATGGATTGCGGAACTTGCATATAGCTATCTTCTAGGTTTTTCTCGCGAATTTTTGTTTCAGATGTATCAAGAATCTGTCGCCATGCCTTCCCCTCCGGTAACCTGAATCGAGTCGGAATCTTGGTTGGGTTGATCAGGTAGAGCAGTTCGGTTCCGTCATCATAAAGACCAAGGTGCAGCGCGATAGGCGCATGGCGATGCCAGTCGTCACCAACCATCGGGCAACCGTTAGGGTTAAACCATTGTACTCGGTGTAGTTCGCGTTTCTCACCACTGAAGTTTTCAAAAAACGGCAACATATACTTTTTTCTTGCTGCCATCGCTGCAGAAAGCCAGCAATTGAAATCTTGTTGTGTTTCATCCAGTTGCCAATTTGCCCAGCTGATTTCGTTATCTTGGCAATAGGCATTATTATTGCCGTTTTGCGTATGAGAAAGCCCATCAACGGCAAGGAGATGGGGGATACCAAAGCTGAACATTAAACTCGCCATCATGTTGCGCTTTTGGCGCTCTCGAAGCGTTTTTATGCCAGCATTGGTCGTTACACCCTCTTCGCCGTGGTTATAGGAACGATTATCCCCATGACCATCTTTGCCTTGTTCAGCGTTATCAAGATTGTGTCGATTGTTGTATGACACGAGATCTTGCAAGGTAAAGCCATCATGATAAGTAATATAATTAATGCTGAGTTTTGCTGGCCAACGAGAAGCACTAAATAGATCTCGTGACCCCATCAGGCGTGTCGCAAAATCTCCTAAGTGAGCGCCATTGTTGTGCCAAAAGCTTCTCAATGTGTCACGAAATTTGTCGTTACACTCATGCCAGCCAGGCGGGAAGTGCCCTAATTGATAGCCATCAGGTCCGATATCCCATGGTTCGGCAATCATCTTGACCGATTGAAGGACAGGGTCTTGGTGAATGGCTTGAAAGAAGCCACTATAGATATCAAAGTGATCTTTACGGCGACCGAGGGTAGCTGCAAGATCAAATCGAAATCCATCAATATGGTACTCTTCTACCCAGTGACGTAATGAATCCATGACAGCCCTCAAGGCGGGTGCATGGGTTAAGTCTACCGTATTACCACAACCCGTATAATTCATATGATGGCGGTCACGCTGGCGCAGATAAAATTGTGGGTCGAGTGCTTTATAGTGGATGACAGGACCACCTTCGCCACTTTCAGCGGTGTGGTTATAAACAACATCTAACATGACTTCAATATTGTGTTTGTGCAGCTCTCTGACCAGTGTTTTAAGCTCGGTGACGGGATCATCTGTCGCGAAGCGATTAGAGGGAGCAAAAAAGCTGACCGGATTATATCCCCAAAAGTTAGTGAGTTTTTTGTCTTCTAAATGGGCTTCATCTTGGCTACTGGTCACAGGCATCAGTTGTACCGATGTAATGCCCATTCGCTTTAAGTGCTCGATGACCACGGGTTGGCATAAGCCTAAATATGTGCCTTGTAATTTGCTATCAATCTCTGGGTGCTGTTTTGTAAACCCTTTCACGTGAGTTTCTAATAGGGTTGTTTTCAGGGCTGGAATGTGAGGTCGAACCGCGTTGTGCCAATCGAATTGGTGATCAACCACTCTAGCGGCTTGAATATCTTCGCTGACAGGATGTGGGGTTAGTGCATTGGCGTAGGGGTCAAGCAACCAGCGCTTTCGGCCTTTGATGAATTGGCAGTAACTGTATCGGGTATTTGCGGGAATACCTTCGATATAGATCGCATAGACATCACCTAAAACAGGCTTGAGAGGGAAGTAACTTTCTTCGTTCTCTTTGTCAAAAATGACGAGATGTAGCTGCTTAATACCGACTGCATGTATTGCAAAGTTGCAGCCAGTATCAGTGAGTTTGGCGCCAAGTTGATGAGGGGTGCCAGGTTTAATGTGCCATTCCATAACTGTCCTTTACTTAAAAAGGCAGCAAATGCTGCCTAAAGTTGGGTCTATTGGAGTCCTTTTCCTACATTGGCGGCTTTATTGTCTCAATAAAGGTGCGTCTAGCTTCTTGGATATTTAGCCGTTCTGCTTCATCAAGCAGGCGCAATGCAGTATCAATATCGCCTGATTTAAGAGCACTTTCAATAGCATTAGAATAATAATTGACAGATTGGCTTGTTGGCGTGGGCATTGCATTGTTATCGGTAACTATTTCTTCCTTCGTCAAGATAGTCGATTGGGGAGTATCTTGTTTTGAGTCCCCAAAGATACCTGAACCTAGAGGTTTTGCTTCAATTTGTAATTGGCCATAGGTTGTATGCTTGGCGATTGGGTTGGGAATATCGATAGGGTGATTGCCTCTTGCAATCGCATCCGCTTTGGCTGGATGTAATACTTCGGTTGTTTGATTAAGTAGATCTGGTGTCGTACCGATCACTAAATGGATCGTTTCAGCCCCCGCAATTGGCAGGTAATCAAATTGAGCTTGAAGACGATCAGATTGTAAACCACGCTGCATTTTGTATTCAAATTGTTCGAAGGGAATAGTATCTACTTTGATAAAGTTATCGTCATAAATAGTGACTTTAGGGGCTAAGATTGTCATGTCCGTGTTAAGGGCACTTACGATACTGATGGTAAGAGGCCCTCTGTTAGCCGCTAAAGAGACGGTAGCAACTCCGCCGATATATTCGCTCTCTAACCATTGTTGACTCTCTGGCGTGATGAGTATTTTTTTATCTACAGGGAGTGTCGATGCTGACCAACTAAGTTGTTCAATTTCTCGATGTGGTTCTGATTGTTGTATCTGTTCTTTATTTTGTGTTGTGACGCAACCTGCCAATAGCGCGACCCCAAATCCAATGAATAGTAACTGCTTCATACTGAGCTCCTTGTCGTTTTGGTCTTCTCTATAACGAAAAGAGCAGCTGACGATGTCAGCTGCTTTTTTTAGGCAGTATTAGAGGGTGTTTACCACCATGCTTCCATTTGAACGCCAACACTTAATTCAGTGTCATTATCATTGCCGAAGGGATTGTCGTTTTCATGGTCAGCAACATATGAACCATAAACACGGATTTCAGGGCGAGCCCAGAAGCTTGATCCAGCAGACCATGCTTGAGCA
Organism: bacterium sp. HQB-150; assembly: GCA_043421945.1. Lineage (GTDB taxonomy): Bacteria > Pseudomonadota > Gammaproteobacteria > Enterobacterales > Vibrionaceae > Thaumasiovibrio. The sequence continues at coordinate 32,117 of JBHOGO010000044.1, forward strand.
ACTGTTAGCTTGCTACCTGATGATTTGTCAGAGTCTTTCTCTTCTGTGAAGTAACCCGCTTCTAAAATGGTACGCATATTGTCATTCCACTTGTACATTGGGCGAACGACAACGTTCATGAAGTCGTGGTCAACTTTGCTTGCACCAATGTCACTACCAGAAGCTAATACGACTTGGTGACCTAGTTCGATGTTATCGCCTAAACCTACCACACCCCAGTTAATTAGTCGGAAGCCTTTTGCATCATTGTTGCTAGCATCACCACCTGTAGCCCAGCCACCGCCACCGAGTCCTGGCATTTGCGCACCGAATGCTGCTGTACCATATTGGAATACCGTTTGGTTGAAGCCATTTGATAGACCTTGACCAATAACAGCAGTTAATAGTACTGGGTTGTCAGCAACCACCGATTGACCATCTTTTTCGTTAGCGTAATTATATGCTAAAGCTAGCTCAAGATTCGCATTGTCCCATAGATCAATGCCGGCAAGGCGAGCATCAATAGTGTAACCGTTGATGTCTTCTTCGATGTCGCGCTCTTTCGTTACCCACTCACCATCTGTCGTACCGCCACCCACAGCAGGAACCCACTCTTGATACTCTTCTGTGCCTGTCACTTGGCTACCGTCGTTGTGCATGACCGCGAACGAGAACTTGTTACTACCAACAGATAGATTTTCAATACCAGCACCCGAACCACCCGAAGTATCTAGGAAGTAAAAGTCGGTGATGTGAATATCTTTACGTTGGTAATAACGCTGACCAGCCCAAAGTACTGCGTCTTGGTCACTTTTGAAAAGACCTTTTGCAGCGACATTAATGTTACGAAGTGCTGGCTCCGTTCCTTCCCAGTTATTGTTACCATTTTGTCCGTAAGCAACAAGTGAGTCTAAGTAGAAAGAGACACCATCGTTATTGTAAACTTCTTTACCAATACCAATCTCAACGTAGTTGTCAGTTTCGTTACCTAAACGACCAACTTTTTTTTTATCAAACTCAACGTTTTCGCCATTATTAGCACTCGCACCAACGCCTGCACGAGCGTAACCGTGAAAATCGACTGCTGCTGCAGTGGTAGAGATAAGCGCCGCAGCCACTGCTGTTGCTAGAGACAATTTGTTCAACTTCATGGGTATTACTCCTTCATGGAACATTGTAATTTTTATTCCGTTATATGTATGGTTTTGCTTATTCACTCATCTATCGCAAGTGATATATAAAATAATTGTCCGGAAAAAAGCGACGGTAAGGCACGCCGCTAACTTTAATATCGTAAACATATGCCTTTAACATATGAAAAGTAGAAAGTTAAAAAGGTGTTACTAGGCAGTTCTTTTCTCTTCCCGTTGGACAAATATATAATGCGCTGTATGGGAACTAATTAAATCATCCTAAGTCAGGAGGAGGGGGAGGAGGAGAGGGTAGGAGGAGTGTGAAGATCACGTTTTGAGAGGCTATAGATTCATTAACCTAGTTGTTGATTTTAAGTGACGACTGTCACTTAACTGTGTTGACTAGGCTATACAAAATAAGATCTTCTTCAAAGTTGTATATGGTTTGGCGGGGGAGTACTTTGTGATAAAGCATTGTATTTAGTTGATACGTCAATCTCTAATAGGTTGTTTGTTCGCTATTTTTATCGCTTTATTTTTAGTTAGGTTTTAAATTGTTAACATGCGTCACACTATGAGTTTTACAAAAAAAAGTCGAATCTAAATATATTCTGAACAGATTAGTGTACTTAGATATTACGGGATACTGATTGTTATGACTTGAGTTGCTTATTGGTGGGTTTGCGTTGCATTGATGCTCATATCTCTTTTACTGCTGTACATTTTCTTATTTGCGATTGATTCCTATATTATTTATCTGAACGTATTACCTCTTCATCATAGAGTGTTTCGAAAAAGTATTTGTTCTGACTTCTCCTTTCCTGATTACCACTAAAACTCAGTATTGATGACTATACTTAGTAATAGGCGTTGAGTGAGGAAATCATCATGGCTAAAAATCGAATTCAGTTTCAAAAAGGTATTTCTATTCATAAGTTTATCTCTATGTATGGAGAAGAAAAGCAATGCCAGAAACGATTGTTTGAAAGTAAGCGATTAATGAAGCAGTGAAGCCTTATTCAGCTTTACTGATTTCTGCGTTCCACGGCATGAGATCTGATATGTCATCGGTTGGAGTTCGTTTTGGTAGTTCGGTGAACAGATGTTGGAAGTAGTAATATGGATTGATATCGTTGGCACGACATGTCATTACTAAGCTGTACAAGTTAGCACTCGCTTTTGCTCCACCTACGGATGTCGAGAACATCCAATTTTTTCTGCCCGTGGTAAAGGGGCGAATATCCCGCTCGGTTACGTTATTATCGATGCTAATGGTGCCATCTTCTAAGTATGTGAGTAGCTTCGGCCATTGATTTTGAGTGTAAGTAATGGCTTTACCTAGCAACCCTTTTGGTAAAATATTTTGCGCATCTAGCCACTCTTTGAACTCGCAGAGGACTGGCTGTGCTTGTTCCTTTCTTAAAGCTTGGCGCTCTGAAGCTGATAGGCCTTTCGCCTGCTTTTCAATACCATAGAGTTTAGCTATATAGTTCAACGCTTTTTCAGGTTTGCCAGCTTTCTTTGATGGTGATGCTTTTTGAGCATCAGTAAATTTACGTCGAGCATGAGCCATGCAAGCCGCTTGAGTCACATCTTCCAGCGTGTCGTAAGCACCATACCCATCAGAGAGTAGATACCCAGAATATCCCGTTAGAAATTCACGCACGCAAGCACCTGATCGACTTGGCTTGTAGTCATAGATAACTACTGGATTTTGAGTGAACTCACCGCTACGGTAAACCCACATATAAGATTTAGACTGAGCCTTTTTATCTTCTTCTCTAAGCACTTGCACCGTAGTTTCATCTGCGCAGATAAGTCTCTCATTGAGAAGTTCTGATTTCATGTGGTCGATAATCACTTGAACTTTATCGCCTAATTGCACGCACCAGTTAGACAGCGTCGCACGGCTCAGAGCAATGCCTGAGCGGTTCAATATATCAACTTGACGATACAGTGGTAAGGCATCCACATATTTAGCGGTCACGACTGCGGCAAAGGCGTCAGCACTACCTAAGCTTTTGGGGATCATGCTAGCAGGTTTCGGAGCCGTGATGATTTTTGAGTGAGTCTGAGTTTTTTCACACTGGCGACAAGCGTACTTAGTACGCTCATGGCGAATAACACTGACCTTTTGAGGGATTATTTTCAGCTCTTCGGAGGTTTCGACACCACATTCGTGTAAAGGCTCATCACAGCACTCGCAATACGGCGCATTAAGTTGATGTTTATGAGTTTCACGTTCGAGCTCACTTGGTAAGGGATTTCGACCTGTTTTTTTCTTTTCATCATCACCATCATCGGACTTAGGTATTGAATTTTGTTGCTCTGCCTCGTTAAAGGTACCTTTCGGTGTTTTTTCACTCTGTGATGAGAAGCGTTTGGATTTGCTGAGGTTTAACTGTTCAACCAAGAGCTGAACTTTGGTTTCGAGTTCAGCTATTTCTTCCTGCTGTGTTTGAACCTTCAGATCCGCTTCAAGCTTCTCTTTTTGAAGTTGCATCAGCATAGCTTTCAGTTGTTCTACGTCATCAGGAAGGTCTGTCATTGCAGGGCTCAGTCGATTATGATGCCTTAAGTGTGACAGTGAAAAAGGATCGTTCAAGCACTATTTTTAGATCAACATCAGCGGTCACACTTCTAAATTATTAAGCTGTCGATGAGCACGAGGGTGACTTAAATCTAGACCAGATAACAGCCACTGAAGCTGCTGTTTACTGATGTGTATCGTATTATCGGATTGAGGCTTTGGCCATTTAAATCGCCCTTTTTCTAATCGTCTGTAATAAAGCCAGAAGCCATTAGTATCCCAGAATAATATTTTGAGCTTGTCACGACCACGATTACAAAAAATAAACCAAGCTTCACTGAACGGATCCATCTCAAGTGTTTCGGCGACAATTAGAGATAAACCATCGATGGACTTTCTCATATCAGTCACTCCCGTCACGAGATAAACCTTTCCTGATGGCATCATTGCAATGCGTCAATCCAATGCTTAATTTGTGATGCACTAAGATTTGTCGGTAACTCAGCGCGAATGCCGTTATGAAATGTTAACACCACCACACTAGTGTGTTCGCCATAACTTTCGGTCACCACGATTGGTTGCACTTGAGTTTGCTCTCCTGGTTTATTGAGTTTTTTAAACCAATAATGAAAGGTTTGGTAGCTGATGTCATTGTCGAGGCAAAATTGTTTGATCGTCAAATTGCTGTTTTGTTGCAGCTCAAGCACCTTGGTCCAGTGATGACGTTTTTGTTCTTGATTCATAGTATCTCCTTTGAAAAAGATACTATGGCGAAACTAGGTTTCTATTGGTATGTGGGTTTCATTAATCGCTTACGTTTGAAATGCGATGGCCCTCTGGATTCCGTTGCCCTAACTGTGGTCATGACAAGTATTGCCAATTAAAGACACGTA
>JBHOGO010000045.1:0-36600 GCA_043421945.1 bacterium sp. HQB-150
ATCCCTAATCACAAAGTGATTAGGGATTATCTATCAGCTACAGGATCATTCAAGTTTTCTTAAACGATCGGCATTAGAGCATATTGCTCGGCCTTTTTTTATGCCATAAAAGCGTATTGTGCACACTCTTGCTTACAAAATACCCAGACAAAAAAGCTAGAACTGCATAGACTTTAAGGCAACAAGAGATAGAATTGTGTGACTTCCGTTCCAGTTATGGATGAACTAGATGTAAGAATGCAACAGGGAATGTCGTATAACACCGAGGTCTCACGATGAATTTATTTAAAACCTGTCCACACTGCAGTAAGAACACGGCTTTACACCGAATTCCGCGCAAATGGTTAGAGCGTACGGTCACTCGCAAGCACTGGCAAAAGTGCCAATGTAGTGAATGCAATGGTATCAGTTACGCTCACAATACCAGAAATGAAACAAGAGCTGCTTGAACGATGCCCCTTCCACAGTTTGGATGAGTGAACACCACGGTACGCTCATCTAATCTGATTTTAGGCTACAGGTAGATTTGTGACCAACGTAGTGCTTCTTCATACGCCCTACCCACTTGCGCAGGGGTAATTCGTAATAACTCACAACACTGATCGACGCGCTCCCACTCTGCCAAATCGTAAGCGTCAAGAAGATTGAGCATCACACCAAGTTTCCCTTCTTTCTTTAACAGCGCATCCTGCACCGCATTTGATAACGGAAGCAGTGTCACCACTTCTTCTATTGGGGTATCCAATAGTGAGTCCAGTCTGGAAAATAGTCCTGAGAGAAAGGCTTGATGAGAGAGATCCTTTCGACCACCAAATTGGGCTAAGCTCTCACTCATCTTCGCGCGAAGAATAGATTGTGTATGCAGCTCATTCGGTTTATTAATGGCAGCATGTGCTGTGGCCACTAAACTGACAAATTGCCGTAACTTGTCTTCCCCAAGATAGATTAGCGCTTGCTTGAAGGAAGTGATCTCTTTCACTCTCCTCCCCTGAGTACTCGCGTTGACATAGCGTAGTAATAAGTACGACAACGTCAAATCACTACAAACGAGTAGCTCCACTCGGTTAAAATCAACATCACTGCAGCAAAGCTCTTGCAAAATGCGTACAGTATTAAGCTGAGTGCCATCAATACGCTTTTGCTTCATCAACTCAGGCTTACTAAAGTAGTAGCCCTGAAAAAGGTGAAAACCAGCCGCGAGGCATTGTTCATACTCTTCATGTGTCTCTACTTTTTCGGCCAGAAAGCGAATTTTACGTGAGCGGTTTGCGACCACAAAAGCACACGCTTCAGTCACGGTCATTTGAAATAGGTCGAGCTTAACGATATGAACAAGAGGAAGAAAACGTCGCCAGCGGGCACTAGGAACAAAGTCATCAAGTGCTATGATATAGCCAAGCTGTTTGAGGCGCTGAATAGCAGAAAACAGTGCGTCAGTTGGTTCGCAGCTTTCCAGTACCTCAACCACTATCTGCTCTTTCGGTAGCATAGTCGGTACGAGGCTTTCCAAGCTCTGCTGAGGGAAGTTAATAAAGCTTCGTCCACTCGATAAAGCTTTATTCTGACCTCCGGCAAAATAGTTCTCGACGATTAAACGACACGTTGCCGTATTGAGATCCACATCTGGAAAAGCATTGGCTTCACCGTCACGAAAAAGTAATTCGTAGCCAACTGTTTTTTGTTGACGGTTAAAAATAGGCTGCCTTGCCACATAGGAGTACATCGATACCTCAACTAATCAACGGCGCTTCTGAAAATCTAGCACAGAAAAGCTTACAAAAAATGACTTGCCTACTATACAAAAAAGCACGCGGACCAATACTCAGCCAAAAAATGATATTTTTCAAGTGGTTGTTAAAACTGTTTATGGATTATATTCAGAACTTCAAGGGAATAGCACAAAGCGCTATAATTCCCCCTCCATAGAGCAAATACACTGATTATGACATTACCCGAAAACCGTGAACGTACGTTTACCCATTTTGCCGAACACACCTTGGCGCCTTTTTGGCAGCAACGTCAAGAGGGCTATTTCATCGGGCAAAAGAATATCGCGTTGTATTGGCTCAGCTTTGTTCATTCAAGTAAGTCTACCTCTGTATCAAGCCACCAGCCTGAGTCCCCTAAAACAAAAGGGGCAGTCGTGCTCCTCAACGGTCGAGTCGAATCTAGCTGGAAATACCAAGAAGTATGTTTCGATCTCTACCAACAAGGCTATGATGTTTATGCTTATGATCACCGAGGGCAAGGGTTATCGCCCCGTTTAGCCTCCCACTCAGAGGTAGGGCATATCGACAATTTTGACTACTTTGTTGATGACGCGACCACCTTCATTGAGACTATCGTTCGCGCACAAGATTACCAACATATTCACCTATTGGCACACTCCATGGGGGGTACTGTCGCCACACGACTACTTCAGCACTGTCAGCTCTCGAGCGCTGCGCTGTGTGCACCAATGTATGACATCAACCTGTCACCTTTCATGAAATTTATTTCACCTATCTACTTGAAGCTACGTGATTGGAGCACAACGGAGCCACAATTCGCACCGCGACAAGGCCCTTATTTCCCCAAACCCTTTGAGGGAAACCTTCTCACTCACAGTGAAGCACGTTATCAATGGTTCCGTGATCTCTATAGCCAGCACCCTAAGCTACAGCTAGGGGGAGCAAGCAACCGCTGGGTAACGGAAAGCTTGCGAGTCGCGGCACAATGTCGTGCACAAGTGCGCTCAACAAATACCCCACTGCTCATTCTCCAAGCAGAAAACGAGCAAATTGTTGATAATCGCGCCCAAGAGATTGTTTGTCGCCAACTTAAAGCGACGCGACACTGCGTACCCAAATCACGTCACGAGATCCTCTTTGAAACCGATGAAATACGTAATAGCGCGCTTAAAGAGATCTTCGCCTTCTTCCAGAAAGCAGAGCACCAAAAAGCGGAATAATAGTTTCATACAATTAACCCTTTTTTCTTCACAGTGGCTGCGTATGATGAAGATATCCCGAGCCGTGCTAAGCACCATATAAAGGAATATCATGTACAAAATCATTGCATCCGATCTTGACGGTACACTACTCACACCCGAACACATTATCGCCCCTTACTCACGAAGTGTTCTGCAGCAGTTACATGCTCGAGGTGAGCACTTTGTCTTTGCCACTGGACGTCACCATTTAGACGTTGCTCGTATCCGAGGCACGGTAGGTATACCAGCTTTCATGATTACGTCTAACGGGGCTCGCGTACATGATGCCGATGATAATCTTGTCTTCTCTGCGAATGTTGATGCCGATGTCATCAAAAAGCTAATGGCTATTTGTGACGGTGATGACAATATCATCATCCACATTTACCAAGACGAGCAGTGGTTGATCAGTCGCGAGAATGAAGAGCTCAAGAAATTCCATAAAGACAGTGGCTTTCAATACCAAAAGTTCGATACAGCAAAACCACCACTAGACAGTATCGTTAAACTCTTTCTTACCCATCCAGATCACGACTACTTGGTCAATTATGAAAAGCAATTTGAGGCTGCTTTTGGCGATCAAGCTAGCATTGCCTTTTCGACACCATGGTGCTTAGAGGTGATGGGGGAAGGCGTGTCAAAAGGAGCGGCACTTAAAGCGGTTGCTGAAATGAAAGGACACACACTACAAGACTGTATCGCTTTCGGTGATGGAATGAATGATAAGGAGATGCTAGAAATGGCAGGGAAAGGACTTATCATGGCAACGGCTCATGACCGCCTCAAAGAGGCTCTTCCAGAGCATGAGATTATTGGCTCCAACGTTGAAGAAGCTGTCGCCCACTACCTTGAAGCGCATTTGTTCGACAACGCATAACTCGTTTCAGCCACAAGGGGGCTCCCCCCTTGCGGTACGGCCTCCCTTCTTCCCATTCGCTAACCAGCACCACACTCAACGGGATATTTTCCTTACCTTTAATCGCTTCTCTCTTGCCCAGCAAGAACGATTTCGATCGCAAAGTGTCTGTATAGAAAGGGATCTGACTCGGTTTTAAAACACGGATAAGCCATAATATCGACTTGCTCATTATTATTTGGCTGATGCTATTCGGTATCAGCCAATGACATACACGAATGACTCTCGACGCGACTTTCAACGCTGCGAGGCAAAAGGGGAAAACCATGCAGCACCTGAGATTAAAGGCTTCTGCCTCATTCATGGCACTTTGGCTGACAGCGTGTGCTCAAACCTCGTCACCCTCAGTGGAAGAAACACCATCACTCCCTCCTCAGCCTAAAGCGATTGGCAATCACTACACGAGCCAAGCTTTTATGATGCGTGGTGAGGTGGTAGTAGGCCACGAGAGTTACTATATTCAACCCTGTGGTACTAAAACCCAGTATTGGTTACACCTACCTGACGATTTAAGAGCGGCATTGCACGCTTCAGCAAGCGCGCCCTACTCACCGTTATACGGAGAGCTCGTTGGACACTTAATCCCCTCTCCTGTGGATGGGTTTGCCTCCGGACACCCTGCACAATTCGTCGTAAAACACGTCAATCAGTTAAGTGCCGAGTCGTCAGGCTGCAATCGGCTCCCCCAACCTACACGGGCCTTTGGTGCCGAACCTGCATGGGTTATAGAGGTCAATAATGCCCAGCTAACCATCGCCCAAATAGGTCAGCAAGACATTCATTTGCCAGTCACAGGCATTGAACAGCATCCCAACCAACGGATCTATCGCAGTGACACGACATCCCTCATTCTAGATAAGGGAACGTGTAGTGACACCATGAGTGATAGCATTTTTGGTTGGAAGGCAACCGTCACAGAGGCTGGGCAGAGTACCTACTTAAAAGGCTGTGCAACCTTAGATGGCCTAGACCCAACCTTACCTTGGGTCGGTACTTACCAAGGCAAACATGAACAGATAGACTTAACCACGACCCTAGAATTAAACAATGACCATAGCGCCATAACAACCTACCAATACCCAACGGATGAACCTCCACTGAGTGAAAAAGGGTTTTGGCAGCAGCACAGCGAAGACAGCGTGCAGGTCATCATGACCTCTCACAATGGCCAGCGACTCATTAGTGAAAGGCGTTTCCAGCGAAATGGCTATCAACTCACCGCAAGCGAAGAGTATGTCAATGACCAACACTACTCACTTGGTGAGCATGGGCTGAAGCTCGATTTAATGGTTGGCGATGCCTTCAGTGCCCAAGGCAAGTCCGCTCAGTCTGCTCTTACCGAAGGGGATATTCCCACCCGGCAAGATACAGACAGTGACGTAGAGGCGCTTATTCGTCAGTATGTCATCGCCCATAAAGCGAACCCAGAAGGCTTAAAATATCAGTGGCTAACCTACGATCTCAATCGTGATGGTCACGATGAACTATTGGTCATGCTAGATTGGTGCGGTCAAGGTGGGTGCACTTTACTGGTCTTTGAAGGCAACAAAAATGAAGAGCAAAATCGTCACTGGGCTTTCTCTAGCCGGATTTCAAACGTCCACATACCGATCAGCGTTGGCTATGGCAACACAGAAGGGTGGCAAGATCTTATCTTTGCCGTTGGCGGCGGTGGTGCACAACCAGCTAGCCATGTGATACAGCACAATGGGATTAGTTACCCATTTAACCCTCGCCAAGGCCAGCAAACCACAGGGCGTGGCAATGCTATTGCAACACTCTTTGCTGATGGGCGGTACCCTGCCCAAGGCCATACGCTATAAACCACCGTACATGATAGACCGATAAACAGCGTGGCAAACTAATTGATGCCACGCTCGCTTAGCTACGTTAAAATAGAACGAGTTAAGAACAGCGATAAACGAGACTCTTTCATGTCGACTCGAAATCACTCACTGGCTTGTACTGGCTGTGGGTTTACCAACCATTGTATCTGTGCAGAGTTTACGAGACTCGACAGCCTAGGGCACTTCGCCTTACTGCAGCATCAACGCGAAGCCGATAAGAAATCGAATACAGGTCAGTTGATGAGCTCGACAATCCCCTCTTGCAGCACCGTCATCTGGTCAAGAACGGAACCGCCAAAGGCACTTATCAACCAGCTTAACGATCCCGCTTATTCACCTTGGCTCGTTTTCCCTAGTGATCAACAGCAGAAGGCCTACAATCAGGACGTTGCAATCCAACATATACAACAAACAAAGCGACAGCCTCTGTTTCTTCTGATTGATGCTACATGGCAAGAAGCGAGGAAAATGGTCAGAAAGAGTCCATGGTTGAGTCATATTCCTCGCTTAGAAATCGATACCCAAGCACCGTCCTCCTATCGGTTACGCCGCAATCAAGCCGATGGTAACCTCTGTACCTGCGAAGTAGGCTGCGCGTTGCTAGACCTTATCAATGAGCCGTCTCACGCCGTATCATTGAGCAAACTCCTTGAGACCTTTCAATCTATCTATCAAGCAGAGCAACAGCACCAAACACTCATGCCATACCACCGAGAAGGGGAATAGCGCCCCTGCTATCTGCTATCTGCTATCTGCTATCTGCTATCTGCTATCTGCTATCTGGCACAAAGAATAAAGGCCGCGGTGCCCCAAATGGCAACCGCGACCTTTTAGAAGACTCTTTTTACCGCTCTCTTGATAAGCAGCGGTAACACTAATCTAGTTATAAGCGCGTGCGCAGCGACCTTCCCCTTCAAGCTGATACTGTCTCACATTGGCTGGAACAAATGCCGACTCCCCTTTTTGCAATGTCAGTGATGTATCCCCAGCACGTAATGTCACAGGAGCATCAACAGCAAAGACAATCTCGGCACTCTCAACGGAAAGTTGGTGCTTACCTTGATAGAGGCTGATTTTAAAATCGTTGACGGGCACCGGATAGTGCTCAATGCCAGCCTCTTTAATCGGTTGTGTTAGCAGAGTATGACTTGGCATTGGCTTAAAACGGGTACAGTCGACCAGCTCATCCACATCCATATACTTCGGTGTTAAGCCAGCTCGAAGTACATTATCGGAGTTGGCCATTATCTCTAAGCCTGTTCCGTGGATGTAAGCATGAGGGGTGCACGCATCAAGGAACATCGCTTCACCAGGTTGCAATGTCAGTACATTCAGCATAAGCGGTGAAAAGAGGCCAATGTCATCTGGGTACTGCTTTTCTAGATCAACCAGAAGTGCAAAAAGTGGCTGTTCGGTATTCGCTTTGGCATAACGCATCAATGCAGCCACCGCTGCCGTTTTTTGCTCACCGGTTAATGAAAGTAACGCAGAGAAAAAGACCTCTAAGGCGGCACTATCGCGCCCGCCTTTTAAGTCTGAGATGAGTGGTTTTATCTCTAAGATATCGACCTGTTCAAACAACGTAATCATTTCATCCAGTTCACGGAAGCCATTCATCGCTTGATAAGGCGTAAGGGCGTAAACCAGTTCCGGTTTATGATTAGGATCTTTGTAATTTCGGTTAGCAGCGTTTAATGCAACACCAGACATGTTTTCTTTTGCGTAGCCAATTTCAGCTTGCTGTTTACTTGGATGAACTTGAATGGATAGGGCTTTTTCTGCGGCGAGGACTTTGAATAAGTAAGGAAGCTCTCCGTATCGCGTTAATGTATCCGCTCCGAGCATCCCTTCTGGGTTTTGTTTGATCAATGTCGCCAGCGATACCCATTCGCCAGCAACATCAACTTGAGAGCAACCGTTGGGATGTGCTCCCATCCATATTTCTGCTTGCGGCTGGTTACTCGGATTCTCAATACCAAACAGAGTGTTCACTGAGGTATGACTACCCCACGCATAATCTTGAATGACATTTTGCATTTTGAAAAACGGGAGCTTCTGGGTCATAACAATGCCTACCTGATAAAGACTAACAAGGTGAAGCCAGCCATCCTGGCTATGAAGACAATACAGCGCCTAGCTGTGGTAGGCTAGCCAACTAAGACGCTGAAAACCAGAGTTTTTCTCTATTTACTTTGAAGATTCCAATACCGATCAAAAAAACGATGCTGCGCTAGCAATTCACTCCTGCAACGTAGCCACTACTCCATGCCCACTGGAAGTTAAACCCGCCTAACCAACCCGACACATCCATCACTTCACCGACAAAGTACAAGCCAGATATATGCTTACACTCCATTGTTTTAGAGGAGAGTACATCCGTGTCAACACCACCTAGCGTCACCTCTGCAGTACGGTATCCTTCAGTGCCGTTAGGGACAATTCTCCAGCGATGAATCGTCTCCTCCAATGCCGCGAACTCTTTATGATCAAACTGCTTTAACGGTTTATCTTGAAGTTCACCACGCTCAATAAAGGCTTCCACCAAACGCTTAGGTAGCAAACGTGATAGTGCATTCTTCAGGCTTTGATTAGGGTGCTTCTCACGTAGGGCGCCTAGCACCTCAAGAATATTTTCATTCGGCAATAAATCAAACGTCACTGCCTGTCCCGGTTGCCAATACGAAGAGACCTGCAACACAACAGGGCCTGACAAGCCACGGTGCGTGAATAACAACGCTTCTTTAAATGACGTGCCATCTTCCGTTTCTGCGACTACCGGTATCGCAATGCCGGAAAGCGGCTCAAGCGTGGCTTTATCAGCGGTGTGTAAAGTAAAAGGAACTAAACCTGCACAGGTTGCCACTCTTGGCAGTTCAAACTGCTCCGCTATCTGGTAGCCAAAAGGCGTCGCCCCAAGCTTAGGCATTGATAGCCCCCCAGTTGCAACAACCAAGGACTGACACTCAACATATTCCGTATTCACACGCAGTGAGAAGCCACTCTCCGTCTTCTCTATTTCAGTCACTTCACTTTGGTAGCGCTGTTCGATATTCGGTAAGGCGCACTCTTTGAGTAGCATCGCGACAATATCTTTTGCTGATTCAAGGCAAAATAGCTGGCCATGGTCGCGCTCTTCATAAGCGATTTCATGCTCACAGACCATGCCAATAAAGTCCCAGTTCGTGTACTGAGAGAGTGCAGACTTAACGAAGTGAGGATTACGACACACAAAGTTAGCCGCGCTCACATCATAGTTTGTAAAGTTGCATTTTCCGCCACCTGAAATCAAGATTTTACGCCCAGGCTTCTTTGCATGATCAACGACCATCACGGAGCGTCCACGTTTGCCCGCTTGAGCAGCACACATTAGGCCTGCAGCACCAGCACCAATCACTACAACATCTACTTGTTTTGCCATTTATTTTGCCCTAAAACGCACTAAAAAAGGGATGCCTAACTGGCATCCCTTTCTACTTAACTGCGTTAATTCTACCCTATCTCAGCCACTCTCCCAAGTGGTGTGCAACAGATGCTCGTTATTCAATCCTCATGCTGTATCGATATCTTAACGACGGCATCAAAAATCGGACGCCAACCTATTCAGCAGGGAGTCTATAACCCCATGAAAATTGTCACAAAGAAGAGCAGAACCCAAAAACTCGCGAGAACAAACAGCTTACGAACTTTGTTGCATTTAACAATAAAGACTTCATCATGATGATTGTCGTATTGATGACTACGAATATAATGAAACAGTCGAATCTGCTTCTGTACGTTGCCCTGAGAAGAGAAGAAACCACGACCATCAACTTGCTGATAAAGCAACGGGTCGCAGTCTCGCATGACCACCAACAACGTACGTAATGTACTGATATATCGAGAAACATTCACCACAGCCACAATAAAGACTGCCAGAATCAGTGCGTCGCTACTGATCATAACTTACCCCCAAACAATGGTTCACTGCTTAGTCGGTAACCGCCTATGGCTGAAGAGAAGCCTTACGCTACCGACGTATCCATTATTGACTGAGATTCAGACTTTGCCATTTCAGCCAGATCTTTGTCGATGAAGAACAGCGCTTTGCCATCCTCACCCACTAATTCAATTTTATCCAGAATCCCTTTAAACAACTTCTCTTCTTCGTGCTGCTCTGAGACATACCACTGAAGGAAATTGAATGTCGAGTAGTCTTGCGTTGTAAACGCAACATGCGCCAAAGCATTGATTTTTTGTGTTATTAGCTGTTCATGTTCGTAGGTTTCACGAAACACAGCACCTAACGATCCAAACTCGTGCTTTGGTGCTTCAATCGTCCCTAAAATAGGCATAGCGCCAGTTTCACTCACGTAAGTGAATAGGCGTTGCATGTGCTCCATCTCTTCGACTGCATGTTTACGTAAAAACTCAGCCGCCCCCTCGAAGCCTTTATCTTCACACCATGCGCTCATTTGTAGATAAAGATTCGACGAGAAAAACTCGAGGTTGATTTGCTCATTAAGCTCTTCCATCATCGCCTTTGCCAACATGTCACTACTCCTTACTTTTAGTGTAATAAAGCCTTTGCAGTTATGCATAATTTACCGCAAAAAATTATCCACTACTGTATCACAAACTCATAACAGTAAGAAAACCTGCATAAAATGACTCTCTGAGTATTGTGCGAATAAATCCATTTCATCGAAAATGACAAAAAATTGAGACTAGTTAGACAGAATTACCTAAATTCCAGTGCTACTCTCAAGCAACCAACAGGGAGTACACGACTATGAGCTATCAACATATTCTCGTCGCGGTCGATCTCACCGCCGACAGCGAAATACTCATGCAAAAAGCAGCAAAGCTCGCTGCGGCGCTAGATGCCAAACTGTCGCTCATTCATATCGATGTAAGCTATGCTGAACTTTATACTGGCCTCATCGATATAAATCTCGCCAATGCACAGCAGCGCCTTACCAATGATGCACATCAGCGCCTGCAAACATTACAAAACACACTGGACTACCCTATCCATCAAAGTTTAGTGGGTGCTGGTGATTTAAGTGATGAAATTTGCGAAGCCATTCATGATCAAGAGGTCGACCTAGTTGTATGCGGTCACCATCAAGACTTCTGGAGTAAAATATTGTCATCAGCCAAACAGCTGATCAATGTCACTCCCGTTGATTTACTGATGGTGCCACTTGACCACTAGAGCAACAGTACCCGTTAATGCTTCAACGGTTTATCCTGTCACTATAAACCGCCACAATCGGCAGGCGTTTCTATCTCAATTTAGTCACGCCTTCTGCCAAGACCCCTTCTTTACTATGCTATCGTCTCAGCCCCAAAAAAGGCGTAGAGGAGCTTGGCGAATTGGAAAGTTAATCCTCATTGATAGTCGAGAGCGCCGCACGGCATACACGAACGGTGGCGATCTCAATAGCCTCATCATATGGCAAGATCTTCGTCAGCCCTACGCCGCGAGCACACTCCAAGCCTGGTGGCTAAACCTATCGTGGTGTTGGAGTGGATGTCTCTCCGCATTACGGCCTCTTCGCCATAAGATTGAAGAGGTAGATGAAGCGGTAAAGGCACTACACCTTCATGCAGACATATACCTATCACTGCTTTTTGTGAGTGAAGACCATCGAGGACAAGGCATCGTAAGACAACTGATCTCACCGCTCCTTGATAAATGTGATACACACCAGCTTCGATGCGCCGTTGATACCTTTAACCACAGCAATGTGGCTATGTATCGCCATTTTGGCTTTAAACTCGTTGGCCAAACACGATTAACAGGTGGCGTTATCAACTATCAGATGCTTCGAATGCCTTCCAAAAAATTGAATAGCAACTAGCCCCCTCCGTCTTCAGATAAACATTTTCGAAAAGATACGATAAACTGGCGACCTTAAATTTAACAAAGGATTGTCTCGTGGCTTACCTTTCCAGTATTACCCTATTATGGGCATTTTCTTTTAGTCTCATCGGTGTGTATCTAGCGGGCCAAGTCGACTCGTGGTTCTCAGTTCTCACTCGAGTAACCCTCGCACTGCTCGTTTTTATCCCCTTCACACAATGGCGAGGCGTGAGTAAACGTGTGGCTGCCCCGTTGATGGTTCTCGGCGGCATTCAGCTCGGTGTCATGTACGGGTTCTATTATCAGTCTTTTCTCTACCTCAGCGTGCCAGAAGTACTCCTCTTTACTATCTTTACCCCCATTTATGTCACACTCATTTATGACTTGCTTAAAGGACAATTCTCTCCTTGGTATCTGACCAGTGCCATTATCGCTGTCGCAGGTACTGCGGTTCTTCAGTACTCAAGTATTAGCAGTCAGTTTTGGCATGGCTTCTTTATCGTCCAAGGGGCAAATATCTGTTTTGCCATTGGCCAAGTTGGCTACAAATTTTTGATGGAGAAAAACGCACCAAGCCAGTCTCAACATCGACTCTTTGGCTGGTTCTATCTTGGCGCCTTCTTTTTCGCTTTACCGGCCTTCGCACTCAAAGGAAATATCGAGGCGCTGCCAACCACCACAACACAGTGGGGCATCTTAATCTATCTCGGAACTATCGCTTCAGGACTTGGTTACTATTTGTGGAATCGAGGCGCGACACAAGTGAATGCAGGCTTATTGGCGGTGATGAATAACGCACTCGTCCCTTGTGGGTTAGTGGTCAATATATTGATATGGAATCGAGAAGCCGACTTACTGAAGCTTGCATTAGGGTCAGCAATTATCGCCTTCTCGGTATGGTGGAACGAAGTGTGGGTTAAACGTCGCGTGGCAGCAGCATCAATAGCTGACTCAACGCCGTAATCTCCAAGTCGGGAAGTTGGCGGCACGCGTTGTGTCGCCCAATTCTACCGTGATGTAAGTTTATCCAAGCCGCCATCGCGCCCGCTTGCTTGGCACCTAACACATCACTTTCAAGATGATCACCAATATGCAGTATTCCCTCCACAGGCAGCGACAATCGTTGCGCTGCAATCTCAAAGAGATCGCTCGCAGGTTTCGCCGCGCCTTCCACACCGCCTTGAAGTGAAAATTCGAAATACTCACCCAAACCAATACGATTCACATCAACATTACCATTGGTGATCGCTACCAAGGGAAAATAGTGCTTAAGCTGATTCAAAACCTGATGTGTTTCATGTGGAACATCGATTTGATGGCGCGCCTTCAGGACAACATTCATCCCTGCATCTGTTGCTTCCAGTACTTTTTCACCACGCACACCCAACTGCATCAACATGGTCGCAATCGTTTCACGACGCCACTGAGTCAAGTTGTCACTGAGACCTGGATTATCAACCGCAATACGGTGCTTCAAAGCAAGCCACTGTGCCGGTTTCACATGCCGTGTCACTGGGAACTGCTCAGCAAGCCACAACAGTAACGTCTTCTCTGTGTGACGTATTACTTTTGCGTTGTCATAAAGCGTATCATCCAGATCAAAACTGAACGCTTGAATAGGGCGAAGACGCCGATAAAAATGCATGGAAACTCCTACTTAGTGTCACGTTTGGCACGAGGATGCGCCTTGTCGTATACCTTGGCGAGGTGTTGAAAATCGAGGTGTGTATAGATCTGTGTTGTCGACATATTGGCATGCCCCAGCAACTCTTGTACTGCGCGGAGGTTACCACTTGATTCAAGCATGTGCGTTGCATAACTGTGGCGTAATTTATGCGGGTTAATATGGCTAGTCACAGACTGCTTCTGCCCCCACTCCGCCATACGCTTTTGGACATTACGGTGGGAAATACGATTGCCATGCTTAGAAACAAACAATGCTTTTTCATCTTTCGCCGCAATATAGCAACGCCGCTTGAGCCACTCACCAATCCACGTTTTCGCCTTACCACCAAACGGGACTTGGCGTTGCTTATCACCTTTACCTATCACCCGGAGTTCACCGCGGGTTAAGCGAATATCTTTCACGTCCAAGTTAACCAGTTCAGCTAATCGTAAACCTGCGCCATACATCAGCTCCATCATCGCACGGTCTCGCACCGATAATGGGTCCTTTTCGTCAACTTCAAGTAACTGATTAATCTCATCGACATCGAGGTTTTTAGGTAATGGTTTATCCTGACGAGGGGCCGCAACCCCTTTCGCCACATTGGCATTGACCCGTTGTTTCCTCACTAAGAAATCGAGAAAGCTACGTAGCGCCGAAAGACGCAGCGCAATACTACCAGGCTTCAAACCTTCTCTTTTTGCGGCTGCGACGATTTGTCTCACCCAGCCACTATCGAGATCACGCCAGTTTTTGACATCAAGCTTAACCATTTCTCGCGCAATACGCGTGAGCTGCTGCTGATAACTGGCTTCGGTATGCGCGCTATAGCCCTTCTCTACGCGTAAGTAGGTATAAAAGGCAATTAACGGTTTTAATAAGGTACTCGGTAATGGCTGTTCACGATCGTCCATTACCGTAACCAAGTTGGCAACTGAGCACGCAGCAAGACGGCCAACTGTGTTAAAAACAGCGTATCCATTTCAGGCTGGAAATGACCACCGTCAGGGCTCGCAAACGCCAGAACACCTTCACAGCGACCAGCCCCTACCGACATCACGGCAAACGAACCTAACTGAGGAGGCTGATCGAACAGAAGCTCAGCCTCTGCTCTTTGCAACCGACCAAGATAAACCTGCTGTTGTGACAACTGCGCAACTCGCGTTGCTTGATATGCAATGCGATCTAATTGATGACGCTCACACTGGTCGTCAAAAAGGCGCAAGGTCACTGAAAGTGATAATTTATCACCCAACTGCTGGAGTGCTCGGCGAGCCTGAGTGATGTTTTCCACTTCATAAAGGCGGATCTGAGTTTCGCCAAAAGCACGAAAGATCGATTCGTTCCGTCTCGCTTGGCTCATCAAACCGGTAATATCTTCTTCTAACTCACTCACTCGTTGACGAAGTCGTGTGAGTTGTACATCAACGAGCGATACGGTGCCGCGCGCTTCATGCGCAACTCGAACGGAGTCTAAAAGGTGTGGGTAAAGATGAAAAAACGCTTCGTCATATTCTAAAAATGCCGCAACAGCGGCACGTTGTTGTTGAGTGAGCTCTTCCTCACTCAACGCGGGTGTTTCGGTCATAATACAAATTGCCCATCATAGACATGTTCGGCTGGGCCTGTCATATACAGAGGCTTTCCTTCGCCTGCCCATCGAATTTTTAAGGTTCCGCCTGGTAAATGCACTTTCACTTCATCATCCAATAAGCCTTGCAGTTTACCAACGGCCATTGCAGCACAAGCGCCCGTGCCACATGCTTGGGTTTCACCCGCACCACGTTCATACACACGAAGCTGCACTTCTTGTCGAGAGATAACCTGCATAAAACCAGCATTAACGCGCTCAGGAAAACGTTCATGAGACTCGACAAGCGGGCCTAAGCGTTCAACGTTTGTCGTGCTGAGGTCGTCAACCACGGTGACACAGTGCGGATTTCCCATACTCACTGCACCACAAAACAAGGTTTTATCATCAACACGTAAAAGGTAGGTCTTTTCCTTTGATTTCGCACGAAACGGAATCTTATTAGGCTCGAGTTCAGGCACTCCCATATTCACGGTGACCTGATTGTCGTTCTCGATCTTCAGGACAATCTTGCCCGTTTTGGTGGTCACGCCAATGCTGTACTTATTGGTTAAACCTTTTAAGCGAACAAACCGTGCAAAACAGCGAGCACCATTCCCACACTGCTCCACTTCACTACCGTCGGCATTAAAGATACGGTAGTGAAAGTCAGATTCAGGATCATAAGGTGGCTCAACAACCAATAGCTGATCAAACCCAATCCCCCGATGACGGTCCGCTAAGCGACGTACCGCATCTGGAGAGAAGAAGACATTTTGGGTAACACAGTCAACTACTGCAAAATCGTTGCCCAAGCCATGCATTTTTGAAAAATGGATCTGCATGGTGGTCATTATCCTTCTGGTAGCAAGCTTTCTGACTGCCACAACTCAGTCAGCTCTTCACGCTGACGTACAACATGTGCTTTATCACCATCGACCATAATTTCAGCTGGACGACAGCGTGTATTGTAGTTTGATGCCATCACAAAGCCATATGCACCCGCAGAGCGCACCGCGAGTAAATCACCTTGTTCAATATTAAGTGCACGGTCTTTACCAATGAAATCACTCGTTTCACAAATTGGACCCACGATATCGTAGGTACTCGTCTCACCTTCACGGGGGCTAACGGGTACAATGTTTTGCCATGCTGAGTAGAGTGCTGGACGCATGAGGTCATTCATAGCCGCATCAACGATCGCAAAATTCTTATGCTCAGTCAGTTTGAGGTATTCAACCTTAGTAAGTAAAACGCCAGCGTTCGCTGCAATAGCACGACCCGGCTCAAAGATCAGCTCTAACTCTGGGTGAGCATCTAAGCGAGCCAGCAGTGCAGACGCATATTCTGCAGGCTGAGGAGGCTCTTCCTCATTGTAGCGAACCCCTAAACCACCACCGACATCAAGGTGGTGAATATGGATACCTTCTGCTTTGAGGCTATCGATCATTGCCAATAGACGGTCAGTGGCATCAATAAACGGCTCAATATCCGTCAATTGAGAACCAATGTGACAGTCCATTCCAATAACATTAAGGTTCTCCATCGCAGCGGCTTTGCGATATACCGCTGGCGCAAGGTCAAAGAAGATACCAAACTTGTTATCACGTAATCCGGTAGAGATATAAGGGTGTGTTTTCGCGTCAACATCAGGATTGATTCGTAACGATACTGGTGCCACTTTGCCCAGTCGCCCAGCGACTTCATTGAGTCGGTCTAGCTCAGCTTCAGACTCCACATTAAAACACTTAATGTTGAGTTCTAATGCGCGAGTCATCTCGGCATCCGTTTTACCGACACCAGAGAAAACAACTTTTGCCGGATCGCCACCAGCAGCAATAACGCGTTCGAGTTCGCCTTGAGAAACGATATCAAAGCCTGAACCCAATCGTGCCAGTACGTTCAGTACACCGAGGTTAGAGTTTGCTTTTACGGCATAGCAAATCAAATGTGGGTGCGTCGCAACGGCGTCATCAAAAGCTTTCCAGTGTCGCTCAAGCGTCGCTCGCGAGTAAACGTATAGTGGCGTGCCGTGCTGTTCAGCGAGCGTAGAAAGAGAAACTTGCTCACCCCAAAGTTGGCCATCAGCCTGATAATTAAAAAAATCCAAAGTATTGCTTCCCTGTCTGTGTGGTGGTGTTAGTTCTGTTGTTCTGGTTGCTCTTGCGGTGTGTCGTCAGGCATATATAAAGCCCCGCTTTGACCACATCCCGCCAGCGCCATCACACCCAGTAAAATTAACGCGAAAAATCGTATTTGCATCGGCATTTATACCGTAATCGAGTGATTATCATTCCAATGCCTTCTATAATCGCACCCACACTAGGAAAAGCAATAGGGTAAACCGAATGAATACCACCGAATTTCACACGCTGGCAGATGAACTGTTCGCCGCTATTGAGGAAGGGATTGATGAGTCAGGTGCAGATATTGAATCAGAAATGTCTGGAAACGTACTGACCTTAGAATTTGAAAATCGCAGCCAAATTGTGATTAATCGCCAAGAGCCAATGAAAGAGATCTGGCTCGCATCCAAGACCGGCGGCTACCACTTCAAATTTAACGGTGAAGCATGGATTTGTAGTCGCAGTGGTTTGGAGTTTGTGTCAATGCTGAAAGCTGAATGCTCTCTGCATGCTGGAGAAGACGTGAGCTGGGACTAATGCCTCCTCACGCACCACTTGGCACCACGGCCTAGCAGCCAAAAATGCAAAAAGGCCGACGATAACGTCGGCCTTTTGGTATTCATACTTTCACGATGAAGTAACAGTCGCTCAAATTACACGATGAGAGCAGTAACAAGTTTGACGCTATCTTCCTAGTGCTTGCTGCAATGACAGTGGTGGCTCAACCATCTCACCATCGACTTTACCACTCTTATAAGGCAGTACTTGAACACCACCGTCTGCACTTCCCACAATGTCGTAAAACTGCGGTAAATTAAAGTTGATGAAGTTTGCACTATGCTTCACGCGCCCTTGCGCCGATGTATAGAACTGGCTAACGCCATGCACCATGTCATCTTTATGACCACTGCACTGGCTATAGACTTCCATTCGATTCGCTTCATCGAGAATATAGATGTTATACCCATCCTCACAAT
Organism: bacterium sp. HQB-150; assembly: GCA_043421945.1. Classification (GTDB taxonomy): domain Bacteria; phylum Pseudomonadota; class Gammaproteobacteria; order Enterobacterales; family Vibrionaceae; genus Thaumasiovibrio. The sequence continues at coordinate 17,919 of JBHOGO010000045.1, forward strand.
CTTCGAAAAAGAATTGAATGAGGCCTTCGCTCGCAAACGTATCAACGATCTCTGGCGGGCGTGGGTCACCTTTTTTCAGCATCATCTCACTGCTTGTACGAATCTTCGTACTGGAAATCGTGCTGTAAAAATCGACTGAATTTTCAAGCTTCTGTACTGACACACCACGGCGCTCAAAAAACAGCCCGTGGGTTTGATTGGCGATTCGAATCGCCTTAAAGCGACGACGCTTATCTTGCTCAAGGGGACGTAAGCGCATTTCAATACACTCCGCGACCAATTGATAAACAATATTACGAATCAAACCGCGCATGTGCTTGCTATAACAGAAGACATCCACTGCCTCTGGTGGAATCGCATCTTGGTGCATCTTACCGAGTACGGTTTTGAGCGCATCAAGCATGGCGTTTTCACCACTAAAGTGCAGCGTTCGCACCTCATTCCAAGAGTTACGGTACACAAAGTCAACACTGCCGACCAAGCATGCTCGCTGATCACCAAAACTGAAAATATCTGTATTCTTAAAGTCGAATTTCACCGCTTTGCTGTTTAGGCGCGTTGTCGGGTCATTTTCTAAGTTGATGAACATCGCTAATTGGCGAATTTCACACGGGCTTGCTAATGCCTGCATCCCCGGCTTTGCTCTGCGTAATGAGAATGTATTACGCATATCGCTCACCATTTGGTAGAGCTTATCAATGTCTAAGTTGGCATTGCGCACCACGCTATGAAGGTGCGTCGTATCCGTCAATAGCCCATTGAAAAAGGCCCAAGCAACGAGTTTTGATAGATAGATATTACTTTCTAGCGGCGCTTTCCCCAAGATTTCTGTCGGCTGCAAAGACTGCTTATACAGGTACCAACCTTGCGGCATACTGCGATTCGGACCCACTTCGATGAAGCTCAGATCGGTTTCATGCATATCAGGAGAGAGCTGTTGATTCAGTAAATCAACTTTACCCGGCAATACCTCAAAAGCGGCATAAAGCTTACGCGCCAAAATGCTGATGTCTTCAGGGCTTATCGTTGCAGTAATACTGTTGCGTCTAGCAAAGCGAATTAAATTACGATAGCTCAGCATTAACGCATCAAGTAACTCGTTGTGTGCTGGCTTAACCTGCTCGACCTTCCAGTGACGACGGTTATCTAACTCGTTCAAGGTTTCGTGCTGCCAACCCCACTCAGAGGTCAGTTGCGCTAAAATGTCACGACGCCATGGCATCGAGCCATTCGACGTTTCACGTGTTAGCTTTTCATGCGTTTTGAGATAGAAGCAACGACGGACAAGATCGAGTCGACGGTGATCGCCAATTCGCTCTAGGTATCGCGTTACTTTGTCCAACATGAGGAAGTAAGCATCGAGACCAAACGCTGACGCTTGTTGCGAAGAATCATAGTTCGTCGCGTAAAAACGCCGTTTGCTATCGACACTCAATAATTGAGTATGCGGGTATTCACACGAGTAAGCTTCGAGCAAAATCGCTTTTAGTACTGATTTGTATGGGGAGTCAATACTCTTGTAGAGCTGCCATAAGCTAGAGCCGAAATACTCTTCCGCTGGGATACGGCTTAATCCGCCAAAATCAATCCACTCATCACGGCGCAGCATTTTTTGCAATTCAAGCTGATCAAGATAATCGTCATAACACTCTTCCATCTCTGGAGGCACCATAAACCATAACAAGCGCTTACCAGCAAGGTGCAACGCTGAACGATAAAACTCGTCAAGCAGTAATAAATGCTGGCTTGAGCCACAGTTTTCACCGGTCATTTGCTCAGAGTAATTAAAACGAAAACGTTGGTCATCAATCAGGAAAAAGTTGGCTTCTACGCCTTGGGTCAAAGCCCATTCAGAAATGCAGCTACATTTGTGCTCTAGTTGTTCACGTTGCACCATAGGCATGGCATGATCAACACAGACCCACAGGTCTAAGTCACTGGTGAGGCTTTGCCCAAGAGAAGCGGTACTGCCCATGGCGTAAAGACCATCAATGGCAGGTTCAACTTGAGTGGAAAGTTCATCAACGGTCAGCGAGACAGTTAACGTACAGTCTTGTAAGAATTGAGTTTGCTGTTCAGACAGCACAAAGCCGTCAATACCAACAGGCACGTCAGCATTTACATAACCGGGTATTGCTGGGTGATTGAACTGCAAGAGTGCAGGCAACAGATCAAAAATCTGTTGTTGAATAGGGTTCATAGCCGCTTTGGCGCGCCCAAGACGAAGCTCAGTATGCGCGTCATAACGACGGATTAACGATTCAATATAGGTATGCAACGTACTCTTCCAAGAGCGGCTAACACCGACCAGCTCACATAATGTCCAAATTCAGACAACTGCCATACAGGTGACTAACGAGTAGACTATTCCGACGCAAAAACGTGATCAATATAACACTTTACCCCTCAACGGTAAAGAAATTGACACACTTCAGTCTCAAAACTTTATGCAACACAGGCATATAATATGCCTTTTCCCTGCTGTTACAAAAAAGTAGCTTAACTCGCCTTTCACCTCAGCTTAATTATAGTGCCACCCACCTCATTATGAGACATTTATCACACTTTCTTTTTCAGAATGCCTGAAAACGGTAAATAATTCGATCAAATTCACATCTAGAATTGTTCCCAAACGCAGCAATGATACGATATTCACACCTCATATAATTTGGATAAACGCATGACCCACAAACCGCTTCGTATCGCCACGCGACAAAGTGCACTTGCACTCTGGCAGGCTGAGTATGTTAAAGCAGAGTTAGAAAAAAATCACCCACAATTGGAAGTGATATTAATTCCAATGGTGACGAAAGGTGACATCATACTCGATACCCCCCTCGCCAAAGTCGGTGGTAAAGGTTTGTTCGTTAAAGAATTAGAGAATGCCATGCTCGAAGATAGAGCCGATCTCGCCGTTCACTCCATGAAAGATGTCCCAGTCGAATTCCCAGAAGGACTCGGCTTAGTGACGATCTGTGAGCGAGAAGACCCTCGCGATGCATTCGTTTCCAACCACTATGAGAACCTAACCTCATTACCAAAAGGCGCGGTGGTTGGCACCTGTAGTTTACGCCGCGAATGCCAACTACGCGCTGAACGTCCAGACCTGATCATTAAAAACCTGCGTGGTAATGTGAATACCCGTCTTCGTAAGCTCGATGAGGGGCAATACGATGCCATCATACTCGCTTGTGCTGGCCTACTGCGTCTCGGCATGGGTGAACGCATCAAAGAGTCACTATCACCCGAGCAAAGCCTGCCTGCTGTCGGCCAAGGCGCTGTCGGTATAGAGTGCCGCCTTGATGATGAGCGTACACGCGCCCTTATCGCTCCATTAGGTCATAGAGATACGCGAGATCGCGTTTTAACAGAGCGCGCAATGAACAACCACTTACAAGGTGGATGCCAAGTTCCGATTGCCAGCTATGCATTGCTCGACGGTGAGGACGTATGGCTAAGAGCATTGGTTGGCAAGCCCGACGGTACCGTGATGGTCAGAGGTGAGATTCGTGGCCCACGAACTCAAGGTGAAGCGCTGGGGAAAGAACTCGCACAGCGATTACTTGACGACGGCGCCAAAGCCATTCTAGACAAACTCTACGCTGACGCCCCATGACACTAGCCATTGTCAGGCCTGCCCCCGAATGCCACCAGCTCGTAGAGCGACTCAATGATGCCGGTATCCCTGCGATAGCGGCACCCATAATGACATTCGAACCTGGGCGAGATGCCGAACAATGGCCAGCTATTTTAGCCAGCCTAAAGCCTGCTGATATCATCATTGCTGTCAGTAAAACTGCGGTCACATTTAGCTCGCAGATAATGACTCAGCACAATATAAAATGGCGCAAAGATGTTCACTATATAGCGGTAGGAGAAAGTTCTGCTGAGCAACTTAAAGCGGCCACAGGACAAACCGTTCACTTTCCTCAGCAGGCAGACAGCGAAGGTGTGCTAGCGTTACCGATTCTCGGCAACGTGACACAGCGCAGAATTGTGATCCTTCGCGGTCAAAATGGACGAGAATTAATCAAAGACACACTAGCCGCGAAAGGGGCCTGTGTGGCATATTGCGAGGTATACCAACGACATTGGCAACATATTGAGCCCTCTCAACTCTACCGTCGTTGGCATAACAAGGTGACTGGTGTCGTTATCACCAGCCAAGCACAACTTGAACATTTATGGGCAAGCTGTGCACCTCAGCACCAAACATGGCTGCAATCGCTGCCATTATGGGTACCCAGCAAACGGGTTGCCTTATACGCCCAAAACTTGGGCTTTCGCACAATTTCAAGCGTGAACAGTGCCGCCAATAGCGCACTGTTTGCTACCCTAAGCGTGACTAGCAGAACGGGACAAACGGATGACCAGCAAAAAAAACAGTAATAATCTCAAGCAAGAAACAACGGATACTGAGACTAAGCAAGGACAAGCGAGCACTACTGCCGCTGGTAAAGACTCACCAACATCAAAAGACAATACGGTGAAAACAGATCCTAAATCGACATCAGAGTCGCCGACAGAGGCCTCTTCAGGCGCCGCTGATGCTCAAACCACGGACTCAACCCCAACAGATTCAAGCGCCTCTGATACACCAAGCACAACTGAACCCAATGCGACGAAAGAGACCACCACTGCAGAGCCAAAGCAAAAAGCAAAAGGCAGCAAGACAGGCATCGTCGCGATCGTTGTAGCGATTATTCTCAGTGGCGGTTTGTATTACTACGGTCAACAAGAGATCGACGCACAGCACCGACATATTGCGATGCTAGAAAAGCAACTTGATGACCAAAAGCTAGACCTACGTGCCAGCGAAGAGCGCATGAACACCAGCGCGACACAGATGCGTGGTGAGGTCTCTGATATCCGCTCTTTAACTGATGTACGTATTGAGCAGCAAGAACAATCTGTCGTTGGCTTACAGCGCGCACTGGCTGATGTGGAAGGTCGTCGCCCGAATGACTGGCTACTCGCTGAAGCGGATTATTTGTTAAAAATGGCAGGGCGTAAATTATGGCTTGAGCATGATGTAGCCAGTGCAACCATGCTGGTACAGTCTGCTGATGTCCGCTTGGCTGAATTAAACGATCCAAGCTTAATGCCAATTCGTCGCGCAATGGCAAGCGACATCACCTCACTGAAATCAGTTGAAGTGATTGACCGAGACGGTTTAGTCCTCGCCCTCACCAGCCTCCAACAGCAAATCGATACCCTACCGTTGTCGAATGCCATTATTCCTGCCGCTGAAGCACAAGCGCCAGCGGCTGTTTCTTCTGACATTTCAGATTGGCAAAACAACCTAAAGACTTCACTGGTTGATTTCAGCGAAAACTTTATTACTTATCGTAAGCGCGATGGTGATGTCATTCCATTACTTACGCCTGACCAACACTTCTACTTAAAAGAGAACATTAAGTCGAAGTTAGAGACAGCGATTAAGTCGGTGTATCGCGAGCAAGAGACACTCTACAACACCTCACTCACCATTGCGGGTGAATGGTCAGCAGACTTCTTTGATAGCGAGTCACCCGCTGTGCAGAGCTTCCTACAACGCCTCGATGAGCTAAGTCAGCAGACTATCGAAGTCGATTACCCTGAAGCATTGCAATCACAGCCACTCGTCAGCGACATGATCAATGAACGTGTTCGTACCATGGTTACCTCAATTAATGACACTGAAGGGGCATAGAATGATTCGACTAATTCTACTTGTCGCTGCACTGGTCGCTGGGGCCTTCTTCGGACCAATGCTCGCCAATATGCAAGGCTACGTGCTTATTTCAGTGGCAGGGCACACTCTGGAAATGAGTGTCACCACACTGCTTTTCGCGATTATTGTCTTGTTTGGTGCCTTTTTCTTACTTGAAAATATCATCAAGTTTATCTTCTCTCGCTTCAGTGCGACCAAGGGATGGTTTACAGGGCGTAAGACCAAGAAAGCTCGCGAATTAACCGCAATGAGCCAAACAAAGATGTTTGAGGGTGACTGGCTGCAAGCCGAAAAGCTCGCACTTAAAGGGGCTACTCACAACAAAGATAACCCTGAACTCAACTACCTCATGGCCGCAGAAGCGGCGCAAGGGCTAGGTAACGTCTCGCTACGTGATAAGCATTTAGCGTTGGCAGAGAAAACGCAGAAAAGCGACTTTGCCGTACGACTAACCCGTGCTCGCTTACAGTTTCAGCACAAGCAATATGAAGAAGCATTGGCGACACTACAGCAATTACACTCACAACAGCGCAGCAATCCTGTTGTCTTGACGCTGCTGCGTGATAGCTATATCGCTCTGCAAGATTGGCAGCCTCTGATCAAGTTATTACCAACTTTGAAAAAGTTTAATCTCATTACTGAAAAAGAGTATGTGGATTTGAATGACCAAGCAGAGTGTGGCGTGATGGCACAGATCACTAAACTGCGTGGCAGTGAGGGGCTATTGAGCCACTGGCATAGCTTAAACAAACGAGCACGCCAGAACAGCAAGCTACTCGCCTGTTTTGTTGACCAAATGATTGCCCGTCAAGCTGACAATCAAGCCTATACCATTCTCAAAGACAGCTTAAAGAAAGAAGTCTCTAGCGATGTACTGGCTCTGATCCCACAGCTCAACTTATCTGACTACCACCCGGTAATCGTAAAACTGACCAGCCTACAACGCTACAACGACAATAATGCCGTTCTACACAGCACACTGGGACAGTTATATCTTCGTGACGACAAACTCGCTGAAGCACAGGCTGAGTTTGAAAAAGCGATTGCGATTGCACCCAACGTGTCTGACTACGCCTATTTAGCGAGTATTCTTGACCGCCAAGAGCAGACTGAGCAAGCGGCTGAAATATCAAAGCAGGGCTTAACTTTAGCTCTACCAGCTCAAGCCTTGCCGACTCAAAGCACATCACTCTAATGCTTAACAACTGATAATAAAAAACCCGCTTATGCGGGTTTTTTATTCTTTGGAGTCTTCAGTTTAAAAAGCACATCACTTCTTCTTGTCTTTCTTTTTATCTTTGCTTTTTTCTTTCTCTTTGTTGTTCTCTTTAGACTTTGCCTTACTCTTTTTCAGCACAGCACCACTGCACAGCACATCCTTATCATTCGCAACACGCGCGCACTTCATACAGACAAACGTGGGCTCTTTTACCAAGCGACGCAGGGCACTTAAATCGGTTGCGATCTCATTTCGACGCCACTTGCACAGTGATTTGGCCATCACTTTTCTCCCGCTTTGCCAGCCGCTTTCACGTAGACATCAAAACGGTTTTTCTTTGTCTCTATCGCCATATTTGGCTTCATACCGTTTAGGTCTTCAGCATAATCCGGACGCTTCACCACAACACGTTCCGTCGCCAATGCCAGCGCAGGCGTTAACAAATCATCGGCATCATCATCACTGCCCACCAGCGACTGAAAGACTCTCATCTCTTTTTTGACCAGTGCCGACTTTTTCTTGTGCGGGTACATGGGATCAAGATAAATCACTTGGGGTGGCTCAAAATCGTCGGTATGGCCTAACTCAGTGAGCGCGACTTGACTAGAGGCATGCAACAAGGTCATCCGTGATTGCATCCACTGACCAATATCGGCATCGGCATAAGCGCGTTTTAGACCATCATCTAATAATGCCGCGACAACGGGATGGCGCTCAATCATAGCGACTTCACACCCTAACGAAGCCAGAACAAACGCATCTCGTCCGAGACCTGCCGTCGCATCCAGTACTTTAGGGGTTTTACCCTGCTTGAGACCCACAGCCTTTGCAATCGCTTGACCACGGCCACCACCAAACTTACGTCGGTGTGCCACAGCACCCGCCGTAAAATCAACAAAGATAGCGCCCAATTTCGGTTCGTCGCATTTACGCAACTCTAGCTGGTGAGCCGTCAGCACTAATGCAAATATTGCGTTGTCATCGTGTTCTAAGCCCCAGCGTTGTGCCAACGCCTCTAGCTCAGCATGACGCTGCACATCTTCACTTACCAATCTTATCTGCACGCCGCTTATCTCTCACCGTTACTTAAAGGGGCGATTGTACCACCTCTGACTCAACATGGGGTATTGTCGGCGATAGCTGCTGACTTAAGGACGCAACAAGCTCAGGAAGTGGGCATGGCTTACCTATCAAGTAACCCTGCGCATAGTCCACGTTAAGTAAACGTAGCTGCTGGAGAATCTCCTCTCCTTCGACAAACTCCGCGACCGTCTTCTTGCCCATGGTTTTAGCCAAATCGTTAATGGCTTTAACCATGGCCAAATCCATCTCATCACGAGCGATATCGCGAACAAACATGCCGTCAATTTTAATAATATCGACGGGAATGCGTTTCAAGTAACCAAACGAAGACAGGCCAGACCCGAAATCATCAAGCGCAATCTGGCAGCCAATCTTCTTTAATCGTGTAAACAATGAGATCGCTTCACTCATATTGCCGATTGCCGCTGTCTCCGTAATTTCTAAACAGAGCTTGTGTGGCGGCACCGTCGAGGAGCGAATAGTATGCTCTAAGAAGGTCACAAAATCGGCGTTCCCCATCGATTGACCAGATAAGTTAATCGAACAGAGCTCCAGCGATGCCAATGCCTGCGGTCTATGTGAGAGCCAGGATAAGGTATGTTCAACCACGTATCGGTCAATCAGGTGCGCTAAATTATAACGCTCTGCTGCGGGAAGAAAGACGCCTGGGGGGGCCATTTCACCATTGCTATCCCGCATCCTCACCAATATTTCATAGTGATGACGCGTCGATCCGCTCGAGACCGGTAAGATTTGCTGGGCATAAAGTTCAAAGCGCTGCTCTGCAATCGCATCATGAATACGGTTAACATAAACCATCTCCAATTCACGGCGCTTCAGCTCTTCATCATCGGGGTGGTAGATATGAAGTCGATTTCGACCCTCATCCTTTGCGGCATAACAAGCCGTATCTGCCTGAGCATGAACCTGCTGCGGCGATCCTGCAGTGTGATCGATCAATCGAATACCTAGCGATGCGCTAATCGCAAAACGATTATTACGCCAAAAGAATTCGTTGCTCTCTAGGGTATTAAGAATGAGCTCCCCTAAAACTTGTGCTCGTTCGCGGTTACACTCAGGCACAAGGATCGCAAACTCATCTCCCCCTAGACGAGCAATCGTCGACGCTGTCGGCGCAATGTCACCCAATAATAAGGCAACTTGCTTTAGCGCCTCGTCTCCGGCTTCATGGCCAGCGGTGTCATTAATGACTTTAAATTGGTCAAGATCAATATAAAACAGCGCATAATTCGCCCCCTTTTCACCCGCATCCGCGATGATAGTCTCGAGCTCTGATTCAAAATAATTTCGGTTAAAAAGGTGGGTGAGGTAGTCATGACTAGCTTGGTATTCAAGCTTACTGCGGAGCTCTTGGTTATCGGTAATATCTTCTCCAACGAGTAACAATTGCAGGTTAGAGGGCATAAAACGGATGGTTTCTCGGATCCAAACGGCTTTCCCTTTCGCATCACGATACTTCAATTCGCGTCGCCAAACAGGGGTCGATTCGTCATCATTTTGCGCCATAATTTGCTGAGGTGGCACCTCATCACCATCGTAAAAACCCGTCACTTTATGACCTAGCAGCTCTCGCTTGCTATAGCCCAGTAGATCGGCGGCAAATTGGTTCACAGACTGAATACGTGATTGCTGATCAACGGCCAACAACATCACGGGCTGGTGTTCATACAAAAGGCGATACCCGACTTCACTATCACGCAGCTTCTCTTCCGTTTGTCGACGAGTGGTAATATCTCGAGCTTCAAACAGTATCTGACCGCCTTCTTCATGGTCATCACGATCAATGGCTTTGAAGCTAATCTCCAACATGCGGTTGCCTTGCTCACGCGTTTTCAACTCAATTTCAAAGCTGTTTATCTGCCCCATCTTCGCGCGTACAAATGCTTGCCTTAGGGTTTCTCCCCCTTGATCATACCAGCATGACCAACGCCAAAATGGACGGTCATACTTGATCTGTCCATGGCCGATCATATTCTGCAGAGCAAGATTACCGGACACTAAATGCCCTGCACGGTTAACGATGCCAATATGCTGAAAGCTCTGTTCAAAAACACCTTCGAACAGCGCTTGGCTGCGGCTCAGTTCAGCGTCACTGCGTCGCATCTGACGAATCGTCGCCGCAAGCATCGCTATCACCGCAAACAAAATCATCACAAGTGCAATGCCTAGCAATATCTCTTCATGCATCGCTTCCCATTGAGGCAATAACCCTCCCACGCCATCATCTGCATACACTGATAGAGAAATCAGTGATAAAACACCGACAAGTAATCTAAAAAATGGCAAACTCATTCCTTCATTTAACTCGATACAGGCCAATGACATGACTGCCAAACTTGATGACCTAGATCGCGAGATCCTTAGCACATTGATGGATGATGCCCGCCACACCTATGCAGATATGGCAAAGCGCTTTCAAGTTAGTCCTGCCACGGTCCATGTCAGGGTCGAAAAGATGCGATCCGCCAACATCATTACGGGCACCGAAGTGAACGTAAATCCGAAAGCGTTGGGGTATGACGTATGCTGCTTTATTGGCATCAACCTAAAGGCGGCGCGAGACTATCACTCAGCACTCGAAAAGCTGGCGGCGCTCGACGAGGTCGTCGAAGCATACTACACCACGGGTGCCTACAATATTTTTGTCAAACTGATGTGTCGCTCCATAGAAGAATTACAATACGTTCTGATTGATAAATTACAAGCGATCGACGAAGTTCAATCAACAGAAACGTTAATTTCGCTGCAAAACCCAATAAATCGCAACGTGAAGCCTTAGATACTCAGGCACAAAAAAGCCGATGCATTCGCACCGGCTTTAGGGTTAGCTATTTAAGCTGTGCCACGGTTCTTACACGCGACAACACACCTTCGCTATTAACCTTGAATACCACTATGACGCAATAAAGCATCAATTTGAGGTTCACGACCACGGAAACGTTTGAAAAGCGTCATCGGCTCTTCACTGCCGCCACGCGTTAAAATGTTATCCAAGAACGATTTCCCCGTCTCCACATTAAAGATACCTTCCTCTTCAAAGAGAGAGAAGGCATCAGCAGACAACACTTCAGCCCACAGATAGCTGTAATAACCCGCGCTATAACCACCCGCAAAGATATGGCTAAAGCTATGTGGGAAGCGATTCCATTCTGGACTTGGCACAACAGACACTTGCGACTTAATACGCTTCAATGTCTCTAATACTTGCGCCCCAACTTCAGGGTCGTATTCAGAATAAAGCGTAAAGTCGAACAAGCCGAATTCAAGTTGACGCAAGATACCCATTGCTGAGTGGTAGTTCTTCGCCGCGAGCATCTTATTGAGCATCTCTTTAGGTAGAGGCTCACCAGTCTCATGATGACCCGAAATAAAGGCGAGTGCCTTTTCTTCCCAACACCAGTTCTCTAGGAATTGGCTTGGTAGCTCTACGGCATCCCAAGGCACACCATTGATACCAGAAACCGCAGACACATCAATCTGCGTCAGCATATGGTGGATACCGTGACCAAACTCATGGAACAAGGTGACCACTTCATCGTGAGTGAATAAGGCAGGCTTATCACCCACCGGGCGGTTAAAGTTACAAGTTAGGTACGCGACAGGATGTTGAAGTTCGCCATCCGCTTTCACACGGCGGGCAACGCAGTCGTCCATCCATGCTCCACCACGCTTGTTCTCACGAGCGTAAAGGTCAAAGTAGAAACTACCACGAAGTGCACCGCTAGCATCAAAGATGTCATAAAAACTCACGTCTTCATGCCATACATCGATATCATCACGCTGACTAACCGTCATCCCAAAGACTCGATTTAGCACCTCAAAAAGGCCACTAATCACCGTTTTCTCAGGGAAGTAAGGGCGTAGCTCTTCGTCAGAGATACTGTATTTGTGCTGTTTCAGTTTCTCGGAATAGAAACCAAAGTCCCAAGGCTCTAACGCTTCAACGCCATACTCTTCACGTGCATACTGACGCAGCTCTTCAACTTCTCGCTCACCTTGTGGCTTGACTTTCACTGCCAACTCGTTCAAGAAGCCCAAGACTTGATCTGGGGTTTCAGCCATCTTCGTCGCCAGCGACTTCTCACTGTAATTGGCAAAACCAAGCAGACGAGCAAGCTCATGGCTCAGCTTCAGTTTCTCCGCAATGATTTCGCTGTTATCCCATTTGTTCGCATTCGGACCGCGATCAGAGGCTCGCGTAGTGAACGCTTCATGCATCTCTTGACGCAATTCGCGGTTTTCACAATAGGTCATCACTGGGAGGTAAGACGGAATATCTAGCGTAAAGAGGTAGCCTTGCTGCTCTTTTGCTTCTGCCTGCGCTTGTGCAGCTTGCAATGCCGACTCAGGTAATCCAGCCAACTGCGCTTCATCGTCAATCAACTTGCTCCAACCCATCGTGGCGTCTAACACGTTGTTACTGAACTGCGAAGACAGCTCTGACAAGCGCTTACTAATATCACCGTAACGAGTTTGCTCATTGGCTGGCAGTCCGATACCGGATAATTCAAACTCACGCAGCGCATGTTTGATCGATGTCTGTTGCGCCGTGCTAAGGGTGCTGAACTCTTCACTGGCTTTCAGTGCTTTATAGGCTTCATACAACCCTTTGTGCTGACCAACCCACGTCCCGTAATCAGACAGAAGCGGTAAACACGCCTCATACGCTTCTCGCAGCTCTGGGCTATTTTGCACACCATTTAAGTGACCGACTGGCGACCAGATACGGCTAAGTTTATCGTCTACTTCTTCCAGTGGCGCACATAAAGTATCCCAGCTTGGTTCAGATTGAAGAACCTCTTCAACCTTACGGCGACAAAGCGCAATCGCCTCTTCAACCGCGGGAACAATATGTTCCGGTTTTAGCGCAGAGAACGGAGGTAATCCCGTCATTTCAAGTAATGGATTCGACATGAAAGCTTCCTTAACTGTGAGCAGTTTTGGGCCTGTTGACCGCTCAGGCGGCGCCCGTATAAAACTAGATATGGGAGTTGAAGGCAAAAAATTCAATAGCTTCGAGGATTCGTCTCAATCAATAAGCCCGACAAGGCTGCATCTTGACCCTCTATCAGTCATAATAGCGCGAATTTTGTTTCTGAGAGTCATTCTATGCTGAGCTACCGTCACAGTTTTCACGCCGGAAATCATGCCGATGTAATTAAACACATTGTCGAAACACTTATCCTGCAAGCGCTGAAACAGAAAGAGAAGCCGTTCGTTTACCACGACACACACTCTGGCGTTGGCCGCTACGACCTCCAAGATGAGCGTGCCGAGAAGACAGGCGAATACAAAGAAGGTATCGCACGCATCTGGGAGCAAAGTGACCTCCCAGCAGGTGTTCAAGATTACTTTGAAGCCGTCAAAGCGCTAAATGAAGATGATTCGCTGCGTTATTACCCTGGCTCACCTCGCGTTGCTCGCGCACAGCTTCGTGGCCAAGACCGTATGGTTCTGACTGAGCTTCACCCTTCAGACTTCCCGCTACTACTGCAAGAGTTTCGTGGCGATCGTCAGGTGAAGATGTATAAAGAGGATGGTTTTGCCCGCTTAAAAGCAAGCTTGCCCCCTAAAGAGCGTCGCGGCTTAGTGCTTATCGACCCACCCTACGAGCTTAAGCACGAGTATCAAGATGTCGTGAATGCTATTTACCAATCTCATAAGCGCTGGGCAACAGGAACTTATGCGATCTGGTATCCCGTTGTTTACCGCGACAATGTCGATCTTATTCTAGATGGCTTAGAGCAACACGGTATCCGTAAGGTTCTACAAATTGAACTCGGTGTTTCACCAGACAGTGAAGAGCGTGGCATGACCGCGTCGGGAATGATAGTGATCAACCCACCGTGGAAGCTAGAGTCTCAGATGGAAGAGATTCTACCTTGGTTACAACAGCATATCGCACCGACAAACGGCCACACCACACTACGCTGGATCGTGCCTGAGTAAATAGTTACGTCACGCTACCTACGCCACACAACAAAGAAACGCACAGCCTCGCTGTGCGTTTTTTTCTTTCTCTCCCAGCATTCCACCGATACACTAAGTACGTCAGCAAGGAATTATAAAAAATCGAGGAGAAATTAATGGCGACCCATTTTGACTACTTATGTATTGGTGGCGGCAGCGGCGGTATCGCATCAGCAAACCGTGCATCAATGTATGGCGCAAAAGTCGGCCTGATCGAAGCAAAAGCCCTTGGCGGTACTTGCGTTAACGTTGGCTGTGTACCGAAAAAAGTCATGTGGCATGGCGCACAAATCGCAGAAGCGATGCACCTCTACGCAAAAGACTACGGCTTTGATGTCAACGTTAATGGTTTTGACTGGAGCAAGCTCGTCGAAAGCCGCGAAGCATACATTGGTCGTATCCATAAAGCGTACGACAACGTACTGGACAAAAATAAAGTCCAAGTGATCAACGGCTTTGCGACATTTATTGACGCGAAAACAGTCGAGGTTAACGGCGAGCAATACACTGCCGATCATATTCTGATTGCTGTTGGCGGCGCGCCAACCATTCCAGCGATTCCTGGTGCCGAGCACGGTATCGATTCAAACGGCTTCTTCGAGCTTAACGAGCAACCAAAGCGTACTGCTGTGATCGGCGCAGGTTACATTGCAGTCGAAATCGCCGGTGTCCTACACGCTCTCGGTACAGAGACTCACCTCTTTGTTCGTAAAGAATCACCATTGCGTAGCTTCGATCCTTTGATCGTCGAAACACTGGTTGAAGTGATGAACGCGGAAGGCCCAACTTTGCATACGCACAGCGTACCAAAGGAAGTGGTTAAAGAAGAAGATGGCACACTGACGCTGCACTTCGACAACGGCGAAACTCACAATACTGATACCCTGATTTGGGCGATTGGTCGCCACCCAACAACAGACAAGATCAACCTGCAAGCAACAGGCGTTGCAACCAACGACCGTGGCTACATTAAGGTGGATGAATACCAACAGACGAATGTCGAGGGTATCTACTGTGTGGGCGATATCATGGAAGGCGGTATTGAGTTAACCCCTGTTGCAGTTAAAGCCGGTCGTCAACTTTCAGAGCGTCTGTTTAATGGTAAAACAGATGCGAAAATGGATTACGATTTAGTCCCTACGGTCGTGTTCAGCCACCCACCAATCGGCACAATCGGTCTAACAGAACAAGATGCTATTGCGCAGTATGGCGAAGCAAATGTGAAGACCTATCAATCAGGTTTCACGGCAATGTACACGGCTGTCACTGCTCACCGTCAGCCATGTAAGATGAAACTCGTATGTGCAGGACCAGAAGAAAAAATCGTCGGTCTTCACGGTATCGGTTTCACTGTCGATGAGATGATTCAAGGTTTTGCTGTCGCAATGAAGATGGGCGCAACCAAAGCAGACTTCGACAGTGTTGTTGCGATTCACCCAACGGGCTCTGAAGAGTTCGTTACCATGAGATAATTGATCAGATAAGGTAGGGAATCACCTACCCTATCGATGTTTATCGAATCTCCGCTAGCCTCTATACACATTCAGTGAGAGGCTAGCCGTTTATCCCCTACCCCCTCTTTGATAACCCTATACTCCGCAACAACGATACAACACACCACAACAGCCATTCATCCGACAAACACTGAGAAAGCTGAACGACAACTTGATAGCCGCTGAACAGCAAGACGAAAACAAAGCCTCAAACACACCGCACACTCGAAGTGTGATTACAGCAAAAGTCACCAATAACCAACTTCGCTACACTGCTAATGCGAAGCAGAAAATGCCCCTCATTTCTCTATCGCCTCGTATCCACCATCTCGTCACGTAACGTCCAGTTACCTCACGATAAGGAGTGTGTTATGCATATTTTCTTTCTTCTATGTTGTGCACTGTTTTTAATCGGTTGTAGTGGCGACCGACTGCTGTTTTCATCACGCCCTAAAGTGGAAGTGAGTATGGTAAGCACGGTGGAGACATACGCCACCCGAGCCACCAATGGGTATCTTTCCGCCCCTTCAACCCCGATCACAGCAGATTACCCCGGCACAATCACCAAACAGCACTACACACCCGGTCAGTTTGTTCGTCAAGGCCAAGCACTGTTCAGCCTTATGCATCCCGAGTATGGCGAACGAACCGTTAATGCTCCAGATGCTGGTCGTGTTGGTGAGTCTCTCTATCGTATCGGTGAGACAGTGACAGAATCAGACCTCACTCTCACCAACCTCGAACTGGCAGAGCCCATGACTGCCGTATTCAACATTGAACCTCATATTGTCCAGCTGGGTTATGCGGAGGGAATACTGCCAGAGAAAGCAATGTTTGAGATTCGTGTTGATGAAGCGCTAAATTACGCTGCACAGGTACCGAGCCATCAAGCCCAAAGAGCAGGCTCTACGGATCAATCCATCACGTTTAATGTGCCATTTCCTAATCCTCAAGGCACGTTGATCAGCGGCACAAACGTCGAGGTCATCGTGAGAAGCACTGAGAAGCGCCCATTTAAAGCGGTTCCAGAGTCGGCACTTCACCACACTCCACATTACAGCTACCTACTGACTGTTGATGACAAGCAACGTATTGTGAAGAAGAGAGTCACGCTGGTTGCTCAGTATGACTCCTTGCTGCTTATCACTGGGCGAATCGACGCAGGAGAGTATGTTGTGACAACGAGCCATCCCGATGTGGGTAGCAAGGTCCGACGCGTCACTCATTAGCCTAGACAGCAGAGCTTAGTCGAACAAAGGACTGCCCTTGCGATAAGTACTGCAGTAACAGCATCACGCTATACCCAGCCTGATCATACCCAGTATCAGCAAGGCGTGATGCTACAGGACCTCCCTGTCACTCATCGCACGGCAACGCCTACACACCTCAACCATCTCAAAGAGATGCTAGCCCGTAAAGTGAATGCAATTTCACGCCGATTAAAAAATAACCAACCATTTACTCAGTACATCATCACCACTAGATCCTATTAAACAAACACTTAAAGTAAACACCCTTGAATAAAAAAGAATAGTGAATGAATAAGGAGTCACATTAATAATTAGACTATTCCAATTTGAATGCAAAAAATGTAATATCGCACTCCCTGACGACGGATGGTCAGTGAATAGTTATTCTAAATGGACAAAAAACAGTCAAAGTTTCTTTTTAGATCAAGTAGTAAGGTCAGCTATGCAGGATCAAACGATCAGCAAGACAAAACCCAAGCATCTGTGGTTAATGTTTTTAATCCCTTCTCTATTAGGGGTATTTCTATTTATGGCGCCGATCTCCAATCAAGGTGCCATTACGATTCCTATCGCGGTGCTGGCCAAGTCAGTATTGGCACTGTTTGAAGGCTTCGCTGCGCCACTAGTGACCGGTATCATTACCTTCACGGCTGCGTTGTCGACAGTCACTAAACTGCTCAAACCTCGTTTTGTCACCAATAGCCAATTTTTGAGCGGTCTATTTAGCCCATCAACACCTTGGTTTATCGTCCAGTTACTCGGTGCAGTATTCGTCATCATGGCTCACCTTGAAGTTGGCCCTGCGATGATTTGGGATGGCGACACGGGCGGGTTAGTTTTACACGATCTACTACCCGTGCTTTTTTCTGTCTTTCTCTTTGCTGGTCTACTTCTACCTTTACTGCTTAACTTTGGCCTGCTGGAATTCGTTGGTGCGCTATTCACGCGTGTTATGCAACCTATCTTCCGCTTACCTGGGCGTAGTGCGGTTAACTGTATCGCTTCTTGGTTAGGCGATGGCTCTGTGGGTGTACTGCTGACGAGTAAGCAATATGAAAGCGGCCTCTACACGCAGCGTGAAGCCGCTGTTATTGGTACCACTTTCTCAGCAGTATCGATTACCTTTAGCTTAGTGGTTATCGCACAAGTGAACCTAGAGCACCTATTTGCCCCATTCTATCTAACCGTCTGTTTAGCTGGCTTTGTCGCTGCGATTGTTGTCCCGCGCTTACCACCACTATCAAACAAGAAAGATGCTTATATTGATGGTTCAACGCAGAAGAAGAACTTCGAAGCGATCCCTGCGGGTCAGTCGGTAATTGGCTTTGGCCTTGAGAAAGCGCTAGATAAAGCAAGCCAAGTGAAAAGCTTAAAAATGATTGCTGTCGATGGCCTTAAAAACGCTGCGGATATGATTTTTGGCGTACTGCCTGTTGTGATGGCTATCGGTACGATTGCACTTGTTATTGCAGAGAACACGCCGGTATTCGATATTCTCGGTATGCCTTTCATCCCGTTCTTAGAGCTACTGCAAATACCTGAAGCCGCTGAAGCATCGAAGACGATTGTGGTAGGTTTCGCTGATATGTTCCTACCATCGATTCTCGCATCGAGCATCGAATCTGAGCTGACGCGCTTCGTCATTGCAGCAATGTCTGTTACTCAGCTTATCTACATGTCGGAAATTGGCGCACTGATTATTGGTAGCAAAATCCCAGTGAAACCTTGGGAGCTGTTCGTTATCTTCATTCTACGTACGCTAGTCACACTACCTGTTATCGCACTAATGGGTCACCTACTGTTCTAAGCACAGTATGGGATAGCATCAAAAAACAAAAGGCGACCATCGGGTCGCCTCAGACTGCTGACAAAGGTCTAGCCATCGGGCTAGACCTTTGATCTAATAGGGGTATCGAAATATGGATATCCCACT
>JBHOGO010000046.1:0-36157 GCA_043421945.1 bacterium sp. HQB-150
GTGGGATATCCATATTTCGATACCCCTATTAGATCAAAGGTCTAGCCCGATGGCTAGACCTTTGTCAGCAGTCTGAGCCCGCTAGTCATAGCGGGCTTTTATCTGTTTAAGTCGACGCCGTTATGGCATTTCTTCAAACTCTTCGTCTGTCTCAACTTGTGGTGGCATTAAGTGCTCACGCACAACGCCCAGTTTCAACGCTAACGCTGAAGCCACATAGATTGACGAATATGTACCTACCGTAATACCAATCAGCAATGCAGTCGCAAAGCCATGGATATTTGCACCACCAACAACAAACAGTGCAATCACCACAAATAAGGTTGTACCTGAGGTGATTAACGTACGGCTTAGTGTTTGCGTAATCGAGCTGTTAATCACTTCTGCAGAGTCGCCTTTACGCATTTTGCGGAAGTTTTCACGGATACGGTCAAATACAACCACGGTATCATTCAATGAGTAACCGACAACCGTCAGCAACGCAGCTACAATCGTCAAATCGACCTCAATTTGCAAGACCGAGAAGATGCCTAGCGTAATGATGATATCGTGGGCAAGTGCCGCTACAGCACCACTTGCCAGTCGCCACTCAAAGCGCATCGAGACATAAGCGAGGATACAAAGTAGCGACGCTAAAATAGCCAAGCCACCCGCTTCTGTTAGCTCGTCACCAATCGCAGGACCTAAGAACTCCAATCGACGAACTTCAACTTTCTGAGCGGTACCTTTTTCGATAGCCGTTAGAATCTGCTGACCTAGCTGCTCACCTTGCACATCTTCACGTGGGCGAAGTCGAACCATCACTTCACGTGCTGTACCAAAGTTTTGAACTACGGCATCACCAAAGCCTTCAGCTTCAAGTGATTCACGAATAAGCTCGAGATTAGCAGGCTCTTCAAAGCCGACTTCAATCAGCGTACCACCGGTGAAATCCAAACCCCAATTTAGCTTGTTCGTTGCCAAACTTGCAAAAGAGCCAAGAATAATCACCATCGAAAAGATGAAAGCAAATCGCGACCAACGCATAAAGTTGATCGTGCTTTCCGTCTTCATTATCTGGAACATCGAATCAACTCCTAAATTGACAACTTGTCTATGCGTTTTCCGCCATAGACTAGATTAACAAGCGCACGTGTACCGATAATGGCAGTAAACATCGAAGTCACGATACCAAGAGACAAGGTTACCGCGAAGCCTTTAATCGCGCCCGTACCCACAGCGAACAAAATAATCGCCGTAATAAGGGTCGTAATATTCGCATCGGCAATCGTACTTAATGCATTAGCGTAACCGTGGTGAATCGCTTGTTGTGGCGATCGACCATCACGAAGCTCTTCACGAATACGCTCAAAGATCAGCACGTTTGCATCGACAGCCATACCAACGGTTAAAACGATACCGGCAATACCTGGTAAGGTCATCGTTGCACCAGGGATCATCGACATTAAACCAATCACCAAAACAAGGTTCATGATCAAGGCAATGTTCGCGAACAAACCAAAGCGACGGTAATAAACGAGTGTAAACAGCATGACCGCAGCCATACCCCACATCATCGCTGCCATACCCATATCGATGTTCTGTTGTCCCATAGATGGACCAATCGTACGCTCTTCGACAATAGAAATTGGCGCAATAAGCGCACCTGCACGCAATAGTAGGGCAAGATTCGTCGCTTCAGCCTGCGAATCGATTCCCGTAATGCGGAAGTTACGACCAAGTGCGGTTTGAATCGTCGCTTGGTTAATCACTTCTTCTTCTTTGTCGAGAACAACACGGCCATCTTCAGTGCGCTCACCGCTGTCTTTGTACTCAGAGAACACGGTTGCCATTAGCTTGCCAACATTGTTACGAGAAAACGCGGTCATTTTGCTACCACCTTCGCTGTCTAGCGAGATGTTAACTTCAGCACGGCCATACTCATCGTTGCTAGCACGCGCATCAGTGATATGAGAACCACCAAGAATGACGCGCTTCTTCAACACAACAGGCTGACCGTTACGGTCAAACTTCACTTCGCTATCAGCAGGAACACGACCAGCAGCCGCAGCAGCAAGATCCACAGCATTATCGACTTCACGGAATTCTAGAGTCGCTGTTGCACCCAGAATCTGTTTAGCCGCAGCGGTATCTTGCACGCCAGGTAGCTCAACCACGATACGGTTAGCACCTTGACGCTGTACCAATGGCTCAGCAACACCCAACTCATTCACACGATTACGTAGGATCGTAATGTTCTGGTTAACGGCGTAGTTGCGAACTTCTAAAAGGCGGGCTTCAGTGTAACGACCAATCAACAGGTTACGGCTATCATCAACCTCAAAAGCCATATCTTGGTGAAGTGGAGCAAGAATAGTACGCGCTTCATTCACTTGCTCAGAGTCACGCAGACGAACTTCAACGGTTTCATCCGTTCTCGTGATCGAGCGGTAACGCAGGCGTGCTTCACGTAATTCGGTTCGGAAAGCTTCTTCTTGTTGAGAAAGGAGTTTTTCCATTGCGGCATCCATATCCACTTCCATTAAGAAGTGAACACCACCACGCAGGTCAAGACCAAGCTTCATTGGTTGAGCACCAATCGCTTCAAGCCAACTCGGCGTCGCTGGAGCTAGGTTTAGTGCAACAACATAATCTTCGCTGCCTAATTGCTCTGACAGAACATCGCGTGCACCAATTTGGACATCGGTATCACTGAAACGGACTAATATAGAGCCATTTTCAAAAGCGACAGATTTGAAAGGGAGGTTAGCATTGGAGAGTGTATCGGTGACAAGATCAAGGGCAGACATTTCTACCGAGGCGCCACGCGCCCCGGCAATTTGAACTGCTGGATCTTCACCGTATAAGTTGGGAAGCGCGTATAAACTACCGATTAAGAAAGCAAAAACGACAGTTAACGTCTTCCACAAGGGATAACGGTTTAACACAGCTTATTTCCTATTATAGCGACTTCATGGTGCCCTTTGGCAACACGGCAGTCACGAAGTCCTTTTTAATAGTAACTTCATTGTTATCATTCAATGCGATAACAATATAGTCGTTTTCAGCAGAGATTTTAGTAATCTTACCGACTAGGCCACCACCGGTTAGTACTTCGTCCCCTTTACCCATCGCGTCCATTAGGCTCTTGTGCTCTTTAACACGTTTCGCTTGCGGGCGATAAATCATGAAGTAGAAAATAGCACCGAACATGACCAGCATGAAAATTAGTTGCGTAGCACCGCCTTGTGCGCCGCCTTCTGCTGCTGCGTGAGCTTGAGAAATAAACAGACTCATTGATTAACGTCCTCGTTGATTATTATTTATTCATTGGTGGAACTTCACGATCGCGACGAGCATAGAATTCTTCAATAAACTGCTCGAAACGATCTTCTTGAATCGCATTTCGGATGCTCTCCATCAAACGCTGATAATAACGTAAGTTATGGATTGTGTTGAGACGAGCACCCAGAATTTCGTTACAACGATCTAAGTGGTGTAAATACGACTTAGAATAGCTGCGACAAGTGTAACAGTCACAATGCGGATCTAAAGGGGTGGTATCCGTTTTATGTTTCGCATTACGGATCTTGATCACACCACCAGTGACAAACAGGTGTCCATTACGGGCATTTCGCGTTGGCATTACACAGTCGAACATATCGATACCGCGACGCACACCTTCCACTAAATCTTCAGGTTTCCCCACACCCATCAGGTAACGTGGTTTGTCTTCAGGTAGTTGCGGACATGTGTGCTCTAGCACTTTATGCATTTCTTCTTTTGGCTCACCAACAGCAAGACCGCCAACAGCATACCCGTCAAAGCCGATCTCTGTCAGCCCTTTTACTGAAATATCACGTAAATCTTCGTAAACACCACCCTGAACGATACCAAACAGTGAATTCGGGTTTTCTAGTTTATCGAAGTGGTTACGGCTTCGTTGTGCCCAACGTAACGACATCTCCATCGACTTCTGTGCTTCTTCATGCGTCGCCGGGTAAGGCGTACATTCATCAAAAATCATAACGACGTCAGACCCTAAGTCTTTCTGAATCTCCATAGACTTTTCAGCATCCATGAAAATTTTGTCGCCGTTTACAGGGTTACGGAAATGCACACCCTCTTCAGTAATTTTACGAAGATCGCCTAAAGAGAATACTTGGAAACCGCCTGAATCCGTTAAGATAGGACCTTTCCACTGCATGAAGTCATGCAAATCACCGTGCATCTTCATCACTTCTTGACCAGGGCGAAGCCATAAATGGAAAGTATTACCAAGCAGGATATCAGCACCTGTCTCTTTTACTTCTTCAGGTGTCATTCCCTTCACTGTGCCGTAAGTACCAACAGGCATAAATGCAGGCGTTTCTACCGTACCACGTTCAAATTTAAGGCGACCACGACGAGCACGACCTTCTGTTTTATCTAATTCAAATTTCACAGGAACCTCCAGTAGCCAGAAAAACAATCTGACAATGACCCTATTATAGGGAAAGATGCCACTAAGATAGGTCTTAGCGCATAACGATGATTAACTCATAATAAATTAATCGCACACAGCCCAGCGCACAAAGTGCACTAGGCTTTCTGATTGAGTGAGTATCGCTTAGTTTGATTTACGTGTGATGAACATTGCATCACCGTAACTAAAGAAACGGTATTTATTTTCAACCGCTGATTGATAAGCTTGCATTGTATGCTCATAGCCAGCAAATGCACTAACCAACATGATAAGCGTTGATTCAGGCAGGTGGAAATTCGTAATCAGTGCATCCACCAGCTGCCATTGGTAACCAGGATAGATGAAAATACTGGTGTCATTAAAAAATGGCGCTAGCGCATCACCTTTTGCCATAGAGGCTTGTGCTGCACTTTCTAATGAACGAACTGACGTTGTACCAACAGCAATAACACGACCACCTCTTGCACGTGTCGCGTTAACAGCATCAACCACTTCTTGTGAAACTTCAGCGTATTCCGCATGCATATGATGATCATTGATATTATCAACACGAACAGGTTGAAAGGTACCAGCGCCGACATGCAAGGTAACAAAGGCAACATCAACACCTTTTTGCTTGATTTTCTCAAGCATCTCATCATCAAAGTGCAGGCCCGCTGTCGGTGCCGCTACCGCACCAGGCTTCTCATTGTAAACGGTTTGGTAGCGCTCTTTATCGCTGTCTTCATCAGGGCGATCAATGTAAGGAGGAAGTGGCATATGGCCGACTTCTTCGAGGATCTCTAAAACGGTTTTGTCACTTTTAAAGCGAATTTCAAACAGTGCATCATGGCGAGCAACCATTTCAGCTTCATAGTCATCGTTC
The DNA here is from genome assembly GCA_043421945.1 of bacterium sp. HQB-150. Lineage (GTDB taxonomy): Bacteria > Pseudomonadota > Gammaproteobacteria > Enterobacterales > Vibrionaceae > Thaumasiovibrio. Next base: position 5,310 of record JBHOGO010000046.1, read on the forward strand.
TCACCCAGCAATAGCGCGGTGCCAGGCTTTGGCGACTTAGAGCAACGTACATGCGCTAAAATAGATTCATCGTCAAGCATACGCTCAACAAGCACTTCCAACTTACCACCAGACGCTTTACGCCCAAATAGTCGAGCAGGAATAACTCGCGTGTTATTAAACACCAGTAGGTCACCTTGCTCTACTTGAGCAAGAACATCTGTAAAGCCACCGTGCGTAAGCTGACCACTGTTGCCATCTAACTGTAGAAGTCGACTTGCCGTACGATCTGGTTGCGGATAACGTGCGATCAACTCATCAGGAAGATCAAAATGGAAGTCTGAAACTTGCATCGTGGTTTGCATGGTGCCTCGTCTATTCTAGAGCCAAAAAAAAGCAGGCAGCTAGTATAGGCTGCCATCGCTTATAATCAAGAATAGAGTATTTATCAGACGAATTATTTTCGTGATTTTATTCGCCCAATCCCCGCTAACGCTGCCACACCTAACCACCAGAACGAAAAGCTACTGCCGTCCCCATCACCAAAGATGATCGAAGGCGTACCGCCGACGTCATCAAAATCTCGATTTGTGAAAGGATTAACATCAAATGACGTTGTCGTTGGTAGGTTTTCTGTATGTAAGTTAATAAACGACGTATAAGCGGCCACCTCGGTATAAGCGCCTGGCTTAACAGATTCACAACCAATACCAAAACTCACAGCACCTAAGAGCCTAAAGCCAAAATCATCATCGCTCGCATTCGTAGGGTTTTGCCAAATAAGTGGCCCTCCCGAATCCCCTTGGCAGCTATCTCGCACCAATGAGGGATCAGGCATTGAGGCACACACGACCAAGCTGGTTTGCATATTGAGTGTATCTGCCCACTCTGCACGGCATGTTGAATCAGGCACCCCGGTTAACAAGGTGTGTCTTAAACTTGTCGACACATTGCCAGTTTCCGCTGTTTTCCCCCACCCAGAAACAAGCAGGTTAGCAGGACTAATACCACTAGCATTATATTCATTCCTAAACTGCTCATCAGCAGCCTCTTGCTCTAATACGGTCGCGATTTTCATCGCTTTAACATTCGAGGGAGGCGCTGATGCCAAACGCAATACTGCAATATCATTAAAACTGGAGCTACTGCTGTAACTAGGATGAATTTCAAATGTCGCACTAATCCCTGATGACGTACCAAAAGCAGCTGTTGATGTATTCCCCCCATAAAGGGTCACGCTTGATGCAGTCCCGCTGCTAGCACTACCAAGCGTGACACAATGCGCCGCTGTAATGGCATATTGATTACCAATGTACGTTGCGCCGCAAACAAAATCTCCACTGCTAAACGTTGCTTGGAGGAATAATTGCCAAGGGATTTCATTAGCACTCGTTGTTACCCCACCGACAATCTTGGGCTCAATGACAGAACTAGCAAAAGTCGGTAAGGATAAAACACCGACCAGGAAGAGATACTTCATAAAAACCTCATTCGAATATTAAAGGGGGACTTATAAAGCTTATACCTTGATTCCATATCCTGTATTTGTTGAAGTAAATTAAAACAAGATCTTGGTAACCTTATTAGCGGTACAAATTTCATCATATCCTCATTCACTCATCATGTTGCTAATTAGCTACGATTACTGCTAGAGGTAGAAATGTAAGCTAGTTTTCCTACTCGAAAGTTAAATCTACGACGTAAGTCATCTTTTACTGGTTCTATTTTGACTACATTTGTAGATAAGTGGCTTATACGTCGATATTTTCAGGAGAATAACCATGTTAACCGTTGCTGATATGATGACCCCTAACCCACATGCCCTACCGCTAACAAAACGTTATCTCGATGCTCAGGTTTTAATGGAGCAAGCCGATATTCGGCACATACCTCTTCTCGATTCAGCAGGAAGAGTTTGTGGCATCGTGAGCCAGCGTGATCTTCTCGCTGCCAAGTCTTCTTTTCTCGATCCACAAGCAACAGCAAGCGAAGAGATCCTAAAAACACCCCTAGAGAATATGGCAACAAAATCCTTCATGAGTGTCAGCAAAGACGCTAGCTTAAAGCAAGCGGCTATCTATATGCAGGATCATAAGATCGGTTGCCTTCCCGTCGTTGAACAGGGCAGCTTGATTGGGATTATTACTGACAGCGATTTTGTCGCTATTGCAATCAACCTGTTAGAAATGCAAGAAGAGAGTGAACCATTAACCTATGATGACTGAAACAGGAATCTAGGGGTTCGGTACATTTGAATTATCTTGCACATTTACACTTAGCCGATCTCGTCAATAGTCATCTAGGGGCTAATCTATTGGCCGACTTCATCCGAGGCAAGCCAGAAGGCCGCTTTAAGGACGAGATAACCGAAGGGATTTACTTACACCGTTTTATCGACAGAACCGTTGACGCAACCAGTGAAGTGAAAGATGGAAAGCAGATATTCCCCATCGAACTACGTAGATTTAGTGGTATCGCACTTGATCTCTATTGGGATCACTTTCTAGCGAAAAACTGGGAGCAGTTTCATTTGCAACCGCTACCTGATTTTATCATTCAGGCAGAGAAAGAGTTGCTCTCATTCTGCTCTCCCGCCCTTCCAGCAGCATTTCTTCATTTGCAACAGCATATGTGGAAGCAGCAATGGCTACAAAATTACCAAGATCCCAAAAAGGTATCACGCGCCATCGTCAAAATATCGCAGCGCAGAGAAAGACTTGCTCCTCTCGCACACTGCGCAGAATACCTAATGACAGACTATGACACGTTTGAGCAGCTATTTTTCACTCTTTATCCCAAGATGATCACGGAAGTTGAGAGCAGAGAAAGAGAAAACAAATAAAATATACCGCTCACTTCCCCAACTCAGCAATGGCTACAGTAAGTTACCAACAATTTCTGCTAATCGATTAAATACAGCTACTCGGTTTGAAGTAGGACGCCAAACAAGACCGATTTGGCGAGAAGCTTGATTGCCTGGAGGATCGAGAACCATCAAATTAAGATTATCAATAAGACCGTGATCGATAGCCATTTGAGGGATAAACGTCGTCCCCAGCCCATTAGCGACCATTTGCACTAAAGTATGCAAACTGGTTGCTGAAAACGGATTAATTTTTTCCTTGGTTGTTAGCTTACAAGCTGATACTGCATGATCCGTCAGGCAGTGCTCTTTCTCTAACAGGAAGACCGACTCATCAGGCAACTGATTGTACTGAACTGGTAGAGGCAAAGAAGACGCTTGATATCGACTAAATACCATCTTGAATGGGTCAACGCCAACAACCTTACTATGCATCGCGCCAATCTCAACGGGCAACGCCAAAATAAGAATATCCATTTCGCCATTTTTCAACGCAGCCAATAAATTGGTCGTGGTATCTTCTCTTAATAGCAAATTCATCGCAGGGTGTAGCCGTGTGACTTCTTGTACAAGATCACTCAATAGAAAAGGGGCGATAGTTGGGATACATCCCACCTTCAATTGCCCCTCCATACCGTTCCCCCCGCCGTTCGTCATATCTAACAAATCTTGACTTCGCGCGAGAATATCTCGACTACGCCCAACGACCTCTTCACCCATCGAGGTAAAGATTAACGTTTTGTTGTCACGCTCAATTAATTGAGCCTCCAACCGCTCTTCCAAGTTTTGAACCCCAGAGCTCAATGTTGATTGGCTTACATAACAACGCTTTGCAGCCTCACCAAAGTGACGAGTTTCATATAGGGTAACTAAATAGTGCAATTGTTTCAGTGAAGGAAATTTATTCATCGCTTTTTTCGATTGTATCAATCTATTTATTCCGCTTTTTTCAATGTAGCAGCTTCGCTATAGTTTGTCTCGTCGAAACGGAACAGTCATGAAGACTGATACTTCAAACTTTAGGAGCAACACCATGGTACTAGTAGGTCGTCAAGCCCCAGATTTTACTGCAGCAGCAGTTCTTGGTAACGGTGAAATCGTTGATAGCTTCAACTTTGCAGAGTTCACTAAAGGTAAAAAAGCCGTTGTGTTTTTCTACCCTCTTGACTTCACTTTCGTATGCCCATCAGAGCTAATCGCTTTCGATAAGCGCTTTGAAGATTTCCAAGCTAAAGGCGTTGAAGTTATCGGTGTTTCAATCGATTCTCAATTCTCTCACAACGCATGGCGTAACACTGCTGTTGAAGACGGCGGTATCGGTCAAGTTAAGTACCCACTAATTGCAGATGTTAAGCACGAAATCTGTAAAGCATACGATGTTGAACACCCAGAAGCAGGTGTTGCATTCCGTGGTTCTTTCCTTATAGATGAAGATGGCCTAGTTCGCCACCAAGTAATTAACGACCTTCCTCTAGGTCGTAACATCGACGAAATGCTACGTATGGTCGATGCACTTAACTTCCACCAAACAAACGGTGAAGTTTGCCCAGCACAATGGGAAGAAGGTAAAGCAGGTATGGACGCATCTCCAACAGGTGTTGCTTCTTACCTATCTGAGCACACAGAAGACCTGTAATAACGTCAGCGCTCTAAGATTACTTAGGGTAAGCATTTGATAGGCGCTCAACCCTATCGGACGTAGAAGTAGAAAGCTCAGTCAGCACATATAATGAGGCCCGGACCACCGGGTCCTTTTTTATCCCTTCTATTTATATCCCCTCTAGCAACACATATCCCCATTGAAAACCTATTACTCCCCAACTAAGTCGCGCTACAATCGAAAGTACATCTTTTATCTGCTCTAATACCTCGCCATACATTGGTATGAGTAAATAGAGCACTACTGTGGATGTTACTTTCAATGGAAATAGAAGTTTGTATCGATAACATCGAATCACTGCATATCGCTCAACAGGCTGGTGCAACCCGTATAGAACTCTGTTCTTCACTTTCTGTCGGTGGACTCACACCCAGTACGGGTTTTATGCAGCAAGCCGTTCGCCATGCTAACGTGCCGGTTTACGCGATGATCAGGCCTAGACAAGGTGACTTTTTATTCGACGATGATGAAATTGAGATGATGATTGCTGATATCAATGCAGTCAAAAGTGCTGGCTTACAAGGTGTCGTCATTGGCTGTTTGACCCCCAATGGTGAAGTGAATATGGCACAGTGCCAACGACTTGTGGCAGCAGCCATGCCACTAGGCGTCACCTTCCATCGCGCTATAGACCAATGTGTCGATGTTCATCGGGCGCTGGATGACATCATGGAGCTAGGGTGTGAGCGAGTGCTTACCTCTGGATTATCAGCCACCGCTGTCGAGGGTATTTCGGTTCTTAAGGATATGGTTCAGTATTGCCAAGACCGCTTAGTGATCATGGCCGGCGCCGGAGTCACCGCGCAAAATGCGACGAAGATTATTAAGAATACTGGTGTAAATGAAGTTCACCTTTCCGGCAAAACAACACGCCAATCTTATATGACCAATTTTTCTTCTGCGGCAAGCATGGGGAATGTGGACGATTTTGCCATTCCTGTCACAGACTTCCATAAGATTGAAGCCATAAGGATGATGTTGAAATAAGCTATTCAGTCACTCATCAACGTTTCTCACTCCCTTCACTTTGAGCGACCTCTCATTAATTAGGGTCGCTCTTTACAAATAACACCTTCACCGCCTTAATGAAGCGAATAGTTAAAAAGCCTCAAGGATGTGTTATGGCAAAGCTAGATAAAAAGCGCTACGAAGAAGACCTTAATCACCTTCAGGTTGAATTGGTCAAACTGCAAGAGTGGGTCAAGGATCAGGGACTAAAAGTCGTTGTTATTTTTGAAGGACGTGATGCCGCTGGTAAAGGTGGCGCGATTAAACGAATCACGGAAAAATTGAATCCTCGAGTTTGCAGAGTCGTCGCCTTAGGAACGCCCACCGAGCGTGAAAAGAGCCAGTGGTACTTCCAACGCTATGTTCCACACTTACCAGCGGCAGGAGAGATCGTTCTCTTTGATCGAAGCTGGTATAACCGTGCCGGTGTCGAAAAAGTCATGGGATTTTGTACACAAGACGAATATGACGAGTTTTTACGCTCGTGCCCTGAATTTGAACGCATGCTAATACGCTCAGGCACGATTCTGATTAAGTACTGGTTCTCGGTGTCCGATGAAGAGCAAGAGAAACGCTTTAATGAGCGTATTTCAACACCGATGAAGCGTTGGAAGTTTAGTCCTATGGATCTGGAATCCCGTAATCGTTGGGCTGAGTACTCTGCAGCGAAAGACCAAATGTTTGCCTACACCGACACCAAGCAGTCTCCTTGGTGGGTTGTGGAAGCTGATAACAAGAAAAAGGCACGGCTGAACTGCATCCGACACTTACTGAGCCAGATAGAGTACCAAGAGCTGAATTATCCACCTCTAACACTCCCTGAAGTCAACAACACTGGGTATGTACGTGCGCCTCTTGAAGACCAGACTTTCGTACCAGACCACTATAGTTAGCACTGTTGAGCACTAGGCTAGCTCATCGTTAGCCTAGCGCTTAGACCCTATGACTCAGCCACTAACACTCAGCGCCAAAACCCAGTACCCAAAACCTAGTCCCTAGAAGCTAACCGACCTCTATATCGCTTACCAATCACATAGCGCAGCTAATAACCTTCACTTATAAGCAATATAAGCAGAAGTAAATTCAATTAAAAAACACCGTTCATTATAATGCATCTATCATTATTGTTTAGGCTCTGTACTCCATGAAAAAGCTTGTTCTTATTGGTTCACTGCTAGCCCCTTTGACCACTTTTGCTTCCGACTTTTATCTCGGTGGCAACGTCGCTTTAGGCTCGTCAGACCGCTCACTATTCGGTGATTCAGCATCAGCTATTGTCGGATATGATATGAACCTCAACCATGAATTTAGCCTTGGTATCGAAGCTGAATACCGTGATTTTGGGGATGAATCATATTGGTTTAGCTGGAGTGGCAATCGAGGAAACAAAGTAAGAGCAAAATCGATGGGGATCAACCTCAAACCGACCTACTACTTTGGTCTTGATAATCGTCAACTCTATCTTAGCGGCATCATAGGGATGCATGAATACAAAGAGAAATGGAAAATCTCGGATGAAGACGGTGCGATATCGCATGAAACACATCGCGATATTGATCTAACGTGGGGAGGAGAGCTTGGCGCACGACTGACGAATAGGCTTGCACTCAATGCTGGATTCAAGCGCTCGCGTCCTAGCCTAAAAGATGGGCGAGTTGCTTATAAACAATTTTTCTTCGGAATGAACTTCTACCTTTAAGCTAAGGCAACCGATGCGTAAAAATCGTAGTTGGCTGTCTTTTCTGAGAGATATAAGGTATTCAATACCAAGAAATAGAACAGGGGTAAGCCCAATAAACAGAAGCTAACTACCAAAAGCTAGCTACCAGAAGCCTAGTATTAGAAGCTGACTACGAGAAAAAGATGGCTAGAAACAGAGCGCAGTCAAAGATAAGGCTGCGCATTTCATCTGAGTTAGAATTAATCTAGGTAGCTAGTGATTTCGCTCGGGTCAATGTGACGAACATCCTTCCCTTTCACATAGTAAATTATATATTCACATATGTTTTGGCAACGATCACCAATGCGTTCAATAGAGCGAGCGGACCACATCACTTGAAGTACATTAGGTATGGATCTCGGATCCTCCATCATGTACGTCATCAACTGACGAATAATCGCTTCGTACTCTTGATTAATGTTCTCATCTTCGCGGTAAATATCGATCGCTGCATTTACGTCCATGCGAGCAAAAGCATCCAAAACCCCATGCAGCATGCGAACAACTTGCATACCTAAAGCATCCAACGACACTAATAAGCTTTGCTGATTATTGGTAAAATTCTCTAAGGCCATCTTTGCAATGCTGTCAGCAACATCACCAATGCGTTCGAGATCAGTGATGGTTTTGATGATCGCCATAATCAGACGCAGATCACTGGCTGTTGGCTGACGCTTCGCAATGATTCGCGTGCAAGCCTCGTCGATCATCACCTCTTTGCCATTAACCTTGTGATCATTTCGGATCACTTTTCTTGCAAGCTCAACGTCTTGCTTGTGCATCGCCTTTAATGAATCAATAAGCTGCTGTTCAACCAGGCCCCCCATCGCCAATACTTCGCTACGAATTTGCTCTAGCTCAGCATTAAACTGATTGGAAATATGCCGTCCGATATTTAAGTTATCCATCATGCCCTCTTAGCCATATCGACCGGTTATATAGTCTTCTGTGCGTTTATCTGTTGGGGTAGTAAATATTGTATCCGTGTCCTTGTATTCCACAAGCTCACCCATGTGAATGAAAGCGGTTTGATCAGAAACACGTGCCGCCTGTTGCATGTTGTGAGTAACAATAACCACTGTGTATTTCGTCTTCAATACGTTGATAAGCTCTTCAATGGTCAACGTAGAGATCGGGTCAAGCGCCGAAGTGGGCTCATCCAACAACAAAATCTCTGGCTCAATAGCGATAGCACGAGCAATCACTAATCGCTGCTGCTGTCCTCCAGATAAGCCAAAAGCATTTTCATGCAAGCGATCTTTCACTTCGTCCCAGAGCGCAGCGCCACGTAATGAGCTTTCGGCTGCGTCATCGAGTGTTCGCTTGTCACTAACCCCTTGCAGACGGAGACCATAAATGACATTTTCATAAATGGACTTAGGAAACGGGTTAGGACGCTGAAAGACCATACCAACACGACGACGTAGACCTGCCACATCAACATTTCGGTCATAAACATTCGTCCCATGCAGCATCACTTTTCCCGTGACTTTGCTGTTCTCAACCAGATCGTTCATGCGGTTAATACAGCGCAACAACGTCGACTTACCACAGCCAGATGGACCGATAAAAGCAGTGACCTGCCCTTTCGGTATCCGCATGTTAATATCAAACAGCGCCTGACTCTGACCATAGTAGAGGTCTAAATTCTCAATAGATAAAGCCGTTTGCTCAGGTGACAAATTTGCAAGATCAAGCGGTGGTGTAAAGCCTAATGAGGCTGAATTAAAAACCATTTATACCTCAACGGTTACTGTTCCAACGAACGAAATTTATCACGAAGGTGATTACGAATACCAATGGCTGTCAGGTTCAAACTAACAATGACTAACACCAACAGGAATGATGTGGCATAAACCAGTGGCCGTGCCGCTTCAATGTTAGGGCTTTGAAAGCCAACATCGTAAATATGGTATCCCAAATGCATAAACTTCCGGTCTAAGTGTAAATAGGGAAAGTTCATATCGATCGGTAACGTTGGAGCCATTTTTACGACCCCAACTAACATCAACGGTGCCACCTCGCCTGCTGCGCGCGCAACCGCTAAAATAAGGCCAGTCATAATAGCAGGGCTTGCCATTGGCAAAACAATGCGCCATAACGTTTCAAACTGCGTCGCACCTAAAGCCAGTGACCCTTCACGCACGGTATGTGGAACTCGGCTAAGTCCCTCTTCCGTAGAAACAATCACGACAGGCAGTGTTAAGATCGCCAACGTCAGTGCTGACCACAGTATCCCCGGCGCCCCAAATGTCGGAGCCGGTAACGACTCAGCATAAAACAAGTTATCGATTGAACCACCTAGCATATAGACAAAAAAGCCTAAACCAAATACACCGTAGACAATCGAAGGAACACCAGCGAGATTAATAATCGCGATACGAATCAAACGCGTAAAGACATTATTACCAGCATATTCGTTCAAATAAATAGCCGCAATGACCCCTAATGGCGTCACTATCACACTCATGAGTAACACCATTAGCACCGTACCAAAGATAGCAGGAAAAACCCCACCCTCCGTATTGGCTTCACGTGGCTCATCAGAAACAAACTTAACGACTTGCTGTTTCCAATGCACCAATTTTTCCCATCGTGACATCTTATTAGGGAACCAGACATCAAGCACTTCAGACATCGGTAGAGCGTATTCGACGCCCATGGCGTCTTCGACCAGTAATATGTCTCGCGTAATCAACTCTCGCTTTATTTCAAGCTGACTAGCTAACTCTGCATACTGCGCTTGAAGCTCTTCACGTTGTTGCTCAAATCGTGTGACTTCTTCACTCGACAACTCACCCGCTATCTGCAACTTTCGCTCCTGAAGGCGGATTTGCTCAAGGGACCAGTTAATCGAACCAATCTCATTTTTTTCTAACTGCCTAATTTGTTCTCGAACCATCACAGCTGCATCAAGTAAAAGAGGCAACGATGAAACAGGAACCTGTTCTCCGTCATTCATGAGTGCAACGGGATAACCAAAGAAGTCACCATTACGGCTACGTTCAATCACTGCTACATCATGAGGTATTTCAGTGCTCATGACATTCACCGTCAGCACACTGACAAAATCACTCTCGCTGACATCTCGATTCGCCGTTTTAATCAGTAAGCGCTCATACTCTTCGTCACTTTCAGGCAAGCCTAACTGGTGCGGCGCAATATCTTCACGCTCATAGATTTCACCCAGTACAAACACTGGCTTGCCATTTGTCTCAAGCTCAAATTGATGTAATGTCGCAGGCCAGAAAAAACTCAGCCCCTTCCAACCTAATAATAATAGAAGACCTAATACCGCAAGTAAGCTGATGCTCACAGCACCAGCGGTTAACCATACCCAAGGCGCTCCTGACTTAATCCACTTCATCTTCGACTCTCAGGTGCTAAAGGTTAGAATATTTTTCACGTAGCCTTTGTCGAACGACTTCAGCCAGCGTATTAAATACAAAGGTAAAAACAAAGAGGACGAGGGCTGATAAAAAGAGCACTCGATAATGAGAACTACCCACTTCCGACTCAGGCATCTCAATCGCGATATTGGCCGCAAGCGTCCGCATCCCCTGGAGCAAGTTCATCTCCATTATGGGTGTATTACCGGTCGCCATTAAGACAATCATCGTCTCACCAATCGCACGCCCAACCCCCATCATGATGGCGGAAAAAATACCGGGACTTGCCGTAATCAAAACAACCCGTGACAATGTTTGCCAATGTGTCGCCCCTAATGCTAGCGAGCCACTCGTTAAATGGCGAGGAACAGAATAAATTGCATCTTCAGAAATAGTAAAGACCGTCGGAATAACCGCAAATCCCATCGCGACGCCAATCACGATTGCATTTCGTTGATCAAACCCAACGCCCCACTCTCGGCTTAAGTAAAGCCGGGCATCTCCAGCGAACAACAGGCTTTCAATCCAATCATTTGCCCCAAAACAGCCCCATATAACCAGAATCAACACCGGTGCTAACAAGATAACATGGAGCCCATTAGGAATTTGCCATCCAAATCTTTGAGGTAACCACCACCAGAGTAGCCCCATACACAAGGTGACCAAAGGAATAGCAAAAACCATCAACAGCAGCGCCGATAAATTGACTTCAATCATTGGGGCAAGCCAAATACCAGCTAAGAAACCAAGAATAACCGTCGGCAGTGCTTCCATCAATTCAATGGTTGGCTTGACTACAGCCCGCATACGCGTTGACATGAAATAGGCCGTGTAGACGGCACCAGAGACTGCAAGTGGTACCGAAATTAGCATTGCCACTAGCGCTGATTTTAGCGTACCAAAGATTAACGGCACCAAGCTCATCTTTGGTTCAAATTGCTCACTGCCAGGCGTCGACTGCCAAACATACTCAGGTTCGGGATAACCTTCGTACCATACTTTTTCAAAAAGCGATGAAAGGGTTACTTCTGGGTGCGGATTATGTACCGCCATCTGCTGCAATTCACCCTCATAGAGTGCGGTTAATCTATCGCCATAAGGTGAGAAGCTCAAACCAAGTAGCTGCCCACTAGGAAGAGGCATCTGCGTTTGAAGTAATGGTTTACGGCTTGTTGTGTAATACAGTCCCACGTGACCATCAGGCTGGACGGTCATAAAGCTCTTTCGATACTGCTCAACAACAAACTGAGGCTCACCTTGACCAGCGAGAGGATACTGGCGAATACGCGTTAACGATCGCGTGCCTGACGCATCGCGAACATCAAACCATTGCTGTACCGACTGATGAGATGCCGTGACAACAGAGGATGCTCCCGGCAACACTGCCAATGCAGAGGCTGGTGCATCATCAGTACCGGCCATTAATGACTCACGTAACTCAAAACCCGATCCTGTCGAGGAATAAACCAATAACTGATTGTCAGAAAGTACATAGAGAAAACCACCATCGGGAGTCAACGCAAACGCTGTTGGTTGCTCAGGAAGGTCAAGCGAAAATGTTACCTGCTCCCACTCTGTTTCATAAGTAATAGGGTTTACATCACCAATAACACGTAAGCCAACCCAACGATGATCTTGTGTTTGACCAACGGCTGTAAATTGGTTACCCAGCATAGAGACCGATAGCCTATCGATGGGTTGCCGTTCAAGATCCAAAGTCAGTATGCTTCCACCTAGCGGATACTCGATGGCAGAGTTCGTATCACCACTGCGAAAGCTTTTCTTGTCGCGTACTGTCGGCTCAAAAACGGTGATATCACCACTTTGGTGTCCAAAAGCCATGATGCTACTGCCTGCACTTGGCGCTGCAAAACTGGTGACTTCAGGGAAACGAATCGTATGCTGTTCGACGATATTAGGAGCTAGGGAAAAAAACGTGACACGACCAGATTGGTCGACACGGTATACCTCGTCGGAGCTTGCCAGCGTAGCAACATATTGGCTACCTGAATGCCATGTATCACTAGAACTCGAAAAATCCAATTCAACAGATGGCTTTTTAATCGTCGGGGCGATGATAATGACAAGGTAAATGAAAATGAGAACCAGCATCAATAATGCTGAGACGCCCCCTGCCGTGACAAGCAGTTTTGCTGCACGATCCCAAAAACGCCTCACCTTACTGGCTGTCATTTCGAAATTCGGCGCTGCAGACATGGGGACCTCTAGAGAATAATCAACATGTTACTATATGACTATTAAGTGACAATAATATGACAAACGAGGAGATCTTCGCCTTATTTACATCCTTTATTAAATGCAATAAAAGTGTAACACAATCATTCTACCCTCTGCTGAAACAAGTGGTTAGTCGCCCTTCGTCGCGAATATTTCCAGTGAATAGCTCAGTATGTAGACACTGCGTCAGCGACCTCGCATAATGAGATCTGTTTATTTGCGTGTATTACTAAAGGATGAGGACACTAGTATGAAACATTTAGTCATTTCCGTTATAGGCCAAGATACTCCAGGACTCGTTGATACACTCTCCAACATCGTACTTCAACACCATGGTAACTGGCTAGGTAGCAGTCTCACCCAGCTCGCAGGGCAATTTGCCGGCATTCTTCAAATAAGCATTGAAGAACAACACGAAGCTGAGTTGATTTCTGCCTTAAACGCACAATCTTCGTTTCGTATCCATGTTGTCGATGGCGCTGAATCTCCAGATGCCGAGCAAGTTATATCACTGACTATTTCAGGTAACGATCGCCGTGGCATCGTCAACCAAGTCTCTCATCTCCTTGGCCAAAATGGTATTAACATCAGCAAGCTAAAGACTGAAACTCAAAGCGCTCCTAATTGGGGCTATCCCTTGTTTTATGCCTATTTTCAACTTGAAGTCACTTCAAGCTTTGATATCGATGACATGCAAAGCCAACTAGAACAATTGGCTGACGATCTCACTGTCGATTTTGAATAACTCTCCACATTGGTAACAACAAGAATGAGCACAAACAAGCTTCATGTAGACAAGGAACTGAGTTGGCTGTCGTTTAATGAGCGCGTTTTACAAGAAGCCGCAGACAAAACGAATCCAATCATTGAACGCGTCCGTTTTCTCGGTATCTACTCCAACAACTTTGACGAGTTTTATAAGGTCCGCTTTGCTGACGTAAAACGTCGCATCATTATTAATGAGGAGCATGGCGGCGATGAAAGCGCCAAGCACCTACTTAACAAAATGCAGAGCAAAGCTGCGCGTCTTGGTGAGCGCTTTGACGAACTATATAATGAAGTTCTGCTTGAAATGGCACGCCGTCATATTTTTCTTGTTAACGAAAAGCAGCTCAGCGAACAGCAAATTATCTGGATCAAGAAATATTTTCGTGCCAAGATTTTGCCGTTTATTACGCCTATCATACTAAATCAACACACTGATCTTCTTCAGTTTTTGAAGGATGAGTCATCATATCTCGCCGTCGAATTAACCAAGGATGATACCAAACAGCGCGCTCTGATCGAGATCCCGACAGAGCAAGTCGATCGCTTCATCGTGTTACCCAAAGAGAAAGGTAAGCGTCGAACAACCATCATTCTTTTAGATAATATTATTCGCCTTTGTCTTAATGATGTCTTCGAAGGTCTATTTGAATTCGACGACATTCATGCTTACGCGATGAAAATGAACCGTGACGCAGAGTATGTTCTTACCCAAGAAGTCGAGCATGGTTTACTTGAGCAGATGTCAGACGGCTTAAGTCAACGTATCACGCAAATGCCAGTTCGCTTTGTCTATCAACGTAATATGCCTGTTGATACCTTAGATACTTTACTAAAAGGCCTCAAAGTATCGAATTATGATAGCGTCTTACCAAGTGGTCGTTATCACAACCATAAGGATTTCTTGGGCTTTCCAAATGTAGGCCCTCGTTACCTTGAGAACTCTTCCCTTCCAGCGCTGCAAAGTCATCAAATGAGCAGTGCAAAAACGGCCTTTGATGCCATTAAGAAGAAAGACGTTTTACTTTACTACCCTTACCACACCTTCGAGCACGTGACGGAGTGGTTGCGCCAAGCGGCTTACGATCCAAAAGTCTATAGCATTAAAATCAACATCTATCGTGTGGCGAAAAACTCACGCATCATTGACGCAATGATCGATGCGGCAAACAATGGCAAAAACGTCACTGTTGTCGTCGAATTGATGGCTCGCTTCGATGAAGAAGCGAATATTGAATGGTCTCGTCGTCTAACGGAAGCTGGCGTTCGCGTTGTGTTTGGTAACCCAGGAATGAAGATCCACTCTAAACTCTGTGTGGTTAGCCGCAAAGAAGAAGGGAAAATAGTTCGCTATGCTCATTTAGGTACAGGTAACTTTAACGAAAAGACGGCCAAAATCTATACAGACTTTTCACTACTCACTGCCGATAAATCACTTACTGATGAAGTTAGAGCTGTTTTTGATTATATCGAAAATCCGTTCCGTCCAGTGAAGTTCCGTGAGCTACTTGTTTCTCCGCGTAACTCTCGTGGCCGTTTATACAACCTCATTGATAACGAAATTGCTAATGCTCGCAATGGCATCAAAGCCAGCATCATTCTTAAGGTGAACAACCTCGTCGAAAAAGGCTTAGTTAATCGCCTTTACGAAGCGAGCCAAGCTGGCGTGAAGATTCGCATTATCGTGCGCGGTATGTGTAGCTTAATTCCAAGCTTAAAAGGGATAAGCGACAACATTACCGCTATCAGTATTATTGACCGCTATCTTGAACATCCACGCGTGGCTGTTTTCGGTAACAACGGCGACCCTTACGTTATGATATCGTCTGCTGATTGGATGACTCGTAACATCGACAATCGTGTCGAGGTGGGAACCCCTGTTAAGGACCCTGACCTTAAAAAACGTATTATCGATATTCTGGAGATACAATTTAAAGATACGGTGAAGGCTCGAATTATCGATAAAGATATGAGCAATAGCTATGTTCCGCGCGGAAACCGCCGAAAAATCCGCTCACAAATTGCTATTTACGACTATTTGAAGCAAAGTGAAAAGCAGATAAAGAAAAAAGCGGACAAAGAGAAAAGCGTTGATGAGCAACCCGATAGTTGAACCCACCCGTGAGATTGCGGCAATTGATATTGGTTCTAACAGTTTCCATTTAGTTGTCGCCAAAGTCATTGGGCAACGTTTACAGATTATCAGCAGACACAAGCAGCGAGTTCATCTCGCTGCAGGTTTAGATGACAATAACAACCTCGATCATGCTGCTATGCAGCGTGGTCTTGAATGCCTCACCATTTTTGCAGAGCGGTTACAGGGCTTCGACCCTAATAATGTTCGTATTGCAGCGACTTACACACTCAGAGAGGCGAAAAACGCGCATCTCTTTTTACAACGCGCTGCTAATGTCATTCCCTATCAAATTGAGATTATTCCTGGCACTGAAGAGGCTCGATTAATCTATCTTGGCGTCGCGCATACTCAACCGAAATCAGGCACTAAATTGGTTGTCGATATTGGCGGAGGCAGTACTGAACTCGTGATTGGCGAAGGGTTCACGGCGCGAAAAATGACCAGCAAACACATGGGATGTGTGAGTTACAACAAACGCTTTTTTAATGAAGGTAAAATTTCACAAAAACGCTTTGATGCCGCTCAACTCTCCGCTCAGCAAAAACTTGAAAACATTGCATCACGTTATCGTCATCGAGGTTGGGATATTGCGATTGGCGCTTCAGGCACAATTAAAACGATCCGTGAAATACTCAAGCAACGTGGTGCCGAAAAGGGAACAATTACTCGTAAAGACCTTGACCTTTTAGGCCAAGACCTTGTGAAGAGCAAGCACTATAGTGAGCTGACATGGGCTGGTCTCTCTGAGGAAAGAAAGCCGATCATTGCCGCAGGCTTAGCGATATTAACATCGGTATTTGCCGCATTGCATATCGATGAGATGCACTTTTCGGATGGTGCGCTGCGTGAAGGCTTACTGTACGAGATGGAAGAGCGCTTTTTACATCATGATATCCGAGAGCGTACAACGAACGCCCTCGCCAAACAGTATGATGTCGATATTGCCCAAGCAGAGCGCATCCAAACAACCGCGACGATGCTCTTTAGCCAAATAGAAAAAGATCTTGGAAGTAAACAAGTTCTACTCGGCTCATTGTTGAAATGGGCTGCCATGCTGCATGAAGTTGGCCTTAGTATTAGCTATTCGGGTTTCCATCGCCATTGTGGTTATATCTTGCAACATGCATCGATGCCTGGCTTTAACCAAGAAGAGCAGACTGTACTTGCGACCTTAACACGCTTTCAGCGTAAAGCGTTGAAGCTTAATGAAATGCCAGAATTGAGCATCTACAAGCGTAAGCATGTATACCCACTGATTCGCATACTTCGTATTGCCGTTGCTCTCCATGGGCAGCGTAATGATGATTCACTTCCATCGATCAAAGTAACTGCCAATAAAGAGCATTGGGTACTATCGATGCCTCAAGGTTGGCAAGAGCATAATCGGCTTCTGGAAGCAGACCTAGTCCGTGAGCAAGAGTACTGGGAGAGTGCTGGATGGAAACTAGATATCGTCAGTGATGAAGTGACAACCTAATCTGTTCGAAGAATGGCTTAAGAGAAATCTATTTAAGAAGAATGCATTCAATGAATAGAGATCTTTCTCCCTCTCGAAAAGCAGCTAAAAAAAGACCCACGATACGTGGGTCTTTTTTATCTAATCAAGTTTCTTGCTATTGAAGAGCTTAATTCGCCAGCCTTCAAAAATGAGTATTTAAATACCGAGTCGCTCTAACTCTTGTTCAATCACGTCAGCAGGCAATGAAACATATCCCTCTTTGGAGACCAACGCCTGTCCTTGCTCCGACAAAATGAAACGAACAAACTCTCTCTCAAGCGGTGGTAATCGTCTATCGGGATGCTTATTTACATAGATATAGAGAAAACGTGACAGTGGATACTCACCACTTGCTGCATTCTCTTTATTTGCCACGACATAATCGGTGCCAGTTTCAGCTATCGGTACAGCCTTAACCGATGATGTCGTATACCCCATTCCTGAGAAACCAATAGAATTGAGAGATCGAGAAATAGATTGTACGACGGATGCCGAACCTGGTTGTTCGTTAAAACGAGGGACATAATCGCCATTACACAGCGCTTTTTGTTTGAAGAAACCGTAGGTGCCTGACACTGAGTTTCGACCAAAAAGCTGAATATCACGATCAGCCCAGATACCACCAAGACCAAGGTCAGCCCACTGCTTAATCGGCTGATCCGCACCGCATAGCAATGTTCTCGAGAAGATAGCATCAATGTCTTCAAAGTTTAGTCCTTCAAGAGGGTTATCTTGATGAACAAACACAGCCAATGCGTCAATCGCGACTCGAATAGGCATAGGCTTATAGCCGTGTTCACGCTCAAACGCTTCGATCTCACGAGCACGCATCGGACGGCTCATAGGGCCAAACTGTGTTGTCGCTTCTGTCAATGCTGTTGGTGCCGTCGACGAACCCGAGGACTGGATCTCGATGTTAATATTCGGGTAGTAGAACTTGAAAGATTCAGACCATACCGACATCAAGTTCGAAAGTGTATCGGATCCCATCGAGCTAAGGTTTCCCGACACACCCACAACCTTCGTATACTGCGGTAGCGTCACGGCGGCCGCGACACTGCCAACAATAAGGCTAAACCCAACCCCTAAAGCAACAAAAAGCTTTTTCATTAACTCGCAACCAAACGGCTTGGCAAGGTAAACGAGAAGGTACTTCCCTCGCCAACCTCACTCTCGATTTCCAAATGAGAGTCGTGGTGGCTAAGGGCATGTTTAACAATAGCTAATCCCAAACCACTACCACCAGTATCACGTGAGCGTGCTTTATCAACGCGATAGAAACGCTCCGTCAATCGATGGATATGCTGAGGGCCTATCCCCTCTCCGCTGTCTTTGACTTCTAATCGAGGTCCTTTCGGCGTATTGAACCAACGAACATAAATATTGGCTTCTGGCGGTGTATGCTTCACGGCATTGTAGACCAGATTAGAAATAGCACTACGCAATTGATCATCATCTGCAAACACGTTGAGATCAGATTCAACATCAAAGTGGAGAGATTGGTTTTTATCCCCACTCAAAGAGATAGCTTCTTTCTCTAATATCTCTAAGATTGCTGGAACTTTCACCACTTCAGAGAGTTCAACAACAGGTGCCGCTTCGATCTTTGATAACGTGAGTAGCTGATTAACTAAACTACTCATTCGATCCAACTGCTCAGTCATCACCGTATGTGCTTTATCCCACATAGGACGCGGCATCATATCGGGATCCGTCGTCATCTCTAAGTAGCCCTGCAACACCGTCATCGGCGTACGAAGTTCGTGCGATACATTGGCGAAGAAATTACGGCGCATACCTTCAAGCTGCTTAACCTGAGAAACATCACGCACCACCATAATATACTCACCATCCGTATAAGGCATGATACGAAGCTCTAAGATACGGTCAGGGTTTGAGGGAGCGGTAATTTCAATTGGGTTTTCAAAATTTTGTTTTGCTAAATAGCGAACAAAATCGGGGCTACGCAAGAGGTTATAAATAGGTTGTCCTGCGTCATCAGGCCATCTAAAACCTAAAACGTGCTGGGCAAGCTTATTACACCAAACAATATGCCCTTCACTGCGGAAAACAACCAACGCATCCGGCATCGACTCAGCACCACTGCGGAATCGGCGAATCAACGTCGCTAACTCTTTACGGCGGCGGCGATTTCGAATTTGTAAACGATAAATCCCGTTGAACAGCGGCTCCCAACTACCGGATCCCGATGGCGGCGTAAGGCTACGCTCTTTCCATAGCCAATCAGACATTTTCAGTTGGTTATAGTAATGCCACAGAAGTTGAATCCAAGTTGCAGCGAGTAGGAACCAAGCCATATGCCCAAAAATGGCACCGAGCCCAATCCACGGAAGGTAAAAAAAAGCCAGCTCCCAGGCTAGCTTTTTCCAAGACAGTCGTTCGACCATGATGTCTCCAAGTGCGAAAAGAGTCATGCGACTCTTTTCGGTATTTCTGATGTTCTTTTATGCGTTTACGCTTATGTGAACCGACTAGATACGTGTAGAAAAACGGTAACCCGCGCCACGTACAGTTTGAACCATCTTATCATGGCCACCCGTTTCAAGTGCTTTACGCAAACGACGGATATGCACATCAACAGTTCGGTCTTCAACATAAACGTTGGTGCCCCAAACTTGGTTTAGAAGTTGCTCTCGGCTATAAACACGCTCTTGGTGTGTCATAAAGAAGTGCAACATTTTAAACTCTGTTGGTCCCATATCAAGCGGCATCTCATTCGAAGTCACTCGGTGCGAAACAGGATCAAGCTTCAAGCCCTGCACGTCAATAACATCATCAAGTGCTGTTGGTGATACGCGACGCATCACGGCTTTTAAGCGAGCCATCAACTCTTTTGGTGAGAATGGCTTCGTGATGTAATCATCAGCGCCAACTTCCAGACCACGAACCTTATCTTCTTCTTCACCACGAGCCGTCAACATAACAACGGGAATCTGGCGAGTCAGTTCATCGCGCTTTAAGTGCTTGATGAGGTTGATGCCTGATCCTCCAGGCAGCATCCAATCGAGCAAGATTAGCTCAGGATACGGTTCGCAAATTTTTTCTAACGCGGTATCATAATCTTCTGCTTCAACTGCATGATACCCTTTCTGTTCAAGCACGAAGCAAAGCATTTCGCGGATTGGAGCTTCGTCTTCAACAACGAGGATGCGCTTAACCATAGTGTATCTATACCTAGTCAACTATAAAATCTGGTGCCATTATGTGTGTTTATTATGACACTTTTGTGACCAGTGATGAATTTTTAACAGGGCTTAAATGGTATATAAAGCCACCATTAATTATTCATCATCAATTATTTACTCGTACTATCCTTTCACTTTTACCTGGCTACGACCGCCCCCTAATGCCTCCACAGACACCTGGACACCAATTCGTTCAACTAAAGTAGAGACATGAGAAATCACGCCAATTTGACGCCCGTTAGCCTGCAATGCATCTAAACATGCCAACGCCATTTCTAAGCTATCAGGATCTAAGGTACCAAAGCCTTCATCAATAAAGAGCGACCCTAGCTGACGAGTATCAGCGGCCAACGATGCCAGCGCGAGCGCCAAAGAGAGTGATAGCAAAAAGCTCTCTCCACCCGATAAAGACTCGACACTGCGCACTTCATCTCCCATATCGTGATCAACAACTTGCAGAGCAAGAGGCGCTCCCGGGACTGGCTGAAGTGCATAACGAGGGGCAAGCTCTTGTAAGTGAGTATTCGCCACCAGCACAAGTTGTTGCAGTGTTAGCCCTTGAGCCAACGTTCGAAACTTATTACCAGTAGCAGAGCCGATTAACTCACTCATTTTTAGCCACAATTCTGTTTTTTGCTGTTGCTGTGTGACTTTTAGATGTAGATCTCCGGCCTGCACTTCCGCTTTAATGGACTCATCCCACTGGCGTTTAGCTTCATATAAGGCATTATCTTGAGACTTTTTACTTTCTTGTAAGTAATGCTGACGCTCACGTAATTGCGCTGCAACAAGCTCTAGATCTTCACACTCCACCATCTCTAACCAAGCTTTTAGCAACTCGACTTTAATGCCTTGCGCCACATACGCTTGGTGCCTCTCATCCACTCTGGTCACTGCTTGTGTCAGTCGCTGATCAAGCGAGCGAATAAACTCTCTTTCCTGAATAACCCATTCTGACGAGTACTGTAATAATGCCTCTAAATCAGCCGCAGATAACCCCATATTATCCAGCCAATTTTGACAGTTTTGCTTTTGCACTTCGAGTTCAAGCAACATCTCTGACGCTTGCTTCTCCAACAACTGTCGCTCATTAGAAAGTCCCGCATGAGCTTCACTTAGCTTGTTGTATCGCTCCAATGAAGCATTCAACGCACTTTGCCCAACTTCCCGCGCAGATTTACTCGCCTGTTCTAGTTCAGACAGCAATTTTTCGCCCACCAGCGCATAGCGTTGTGCCCAAAGTAGGTTTGATTTTTCATTAAGTTCGGTGCGTTCATTCTCTAGGTTGGTCATTTGCTGCTGGGCATTGGCCAGCTTAGCACCGAGCTCTGACAACTTAGGCGCGTTACCACTCAAGAACGTATCAATATTGATAACGATCTGCTGCAACTCGGCATAGCGCTGCAGCTTCGCCTGAAAAGCATCAAGTTGGTCTTGATGGTGTACAAGATCCAGCCACGACTCATGACCAAATAGTTGGTTGAGGATCAGTGACCGAGATTGTTGTACTTCACGTGCATACTCCAATGTTGCATTGGTACTATTCACTCGTTCATCGAACTGGATTTTTTCTTGTTCTAACTGATAGTAACGCTTCTGCGCATTTTGCTCTGCTTGATTGAGTTCAGCCAACTCATTCAACCATTTTTTACCCTGTTGAATCTGTAGCTGACGTTGATGGTATTCCGCTTCAAGCTTGCTGATATTCTGTCGCAGTGCCTCTCCTTCTGTTCGCCATAATTCAGGTTCTGATTGCCAAATACCGCTCTTCACTTCATGCCCTACGACATGTTGTAGACGAGAGAGAATGTTCTCCTGAATCTGCACTTCATGGCTTATTCGCTGAGATAACACCGGAAGCTGTTGCTCTGTGTGCGCGATTTGTTGGACAAGGTAGCGATGTTGAGCATCGCCTTGCTGTAACGTTGTCTGAAGCTCTCCAATACGAACTTGCTGCTGCTGTAGTAACGATGCGACTACAGGGTGACTTTCCGCATAAGGGTGCGATTCTGCACCACACAACGGACATGGTTCACCCTCTTGAAGAAGATGACGGTAGTCTTCAAGCTTCGCCGTTTCAAAACTCTGATCATAGCTACGCTGCGCTTCTTTCAACTGCGCCCGTTGAATATCAAGCTGTGGTAATAATTCAGCCTCTTCTCGCTGCAGTGCCAATAGTCCACTTTGCAGTTTATCTAACTCACGGTATGAATCTTGGCGTTTCAACTCGCTGTTCTGCCACTCTTGGCTCAGCGCTAGCTGCTGACCAAGCTTATCGAGACGCTGCTGTCTCTGTGTATATTCTGTTTGCTGTGCATGTTGTTTGGCTTCTAATGTCTCTACATCAAGCTGACTACACTGCTCTTCAAGCGTATTTTTTTGTTGTGTTATATGCTGCTGGTGACGGGTAATCTCTTGTCGTTCACCTTGCTGACGATGCTGATTTTGTTTTAATACTTCGATCTGCTGCTGTGCATCATGCTGTTGTCGATAAGCTGTTCGATACTGGTTGAGGTTATCGAGTATTGGCTCTAGCTGCTCCGTCAATCCGGCAAGATTCGCATATTGGCTCTGTTCATTGAGTCGTAACGTCCGCTCTGATTGAGCATCATGGTGCTGCTGCTGAGCAACTTGTAACTCCGAGGTTATCGCTTGCAATGCCTGTTGGTGAGTTGCATGCTGCTGCGTTAAAGTCGTGATTCTATTTGAGACACCTTCTCTCTGGGTATCAAGGGATGCAGCCTCACGAAGCTTTGGCTCTAACTCGCTCCATTGCTGATCCAATACCAGCAAGTGCTGACGATGCTGGTTAACGGCTAGGTCACTTTCTTGCTGCCATTGCTGATGCTGAGCAAGATTTTGGTGCAATTGTTCAATCGATTGCTGGTGTAACTGAATACTCTGCTGAGTTTTATCGCGCTGGCTAAAGTCACTTTTCGCTGGCTGAACATCTTCAACTTGCTTTAATGTTTGTAACCTTGGATCGGCATCGTCTCGTTGCTGCTGGCACTGTTGTTGATCTGTGATCGCCTGTTGCCAGCTCTTCTCTAATTGATGAAACTGATCCAATTGGCTCTGGTGGGCTTGAGCTTCTTGAAGCGCCACCTCTGCTTTTTTATTGGACTCCGTCAATTGAGAAATTTGCTCTGCCAAACGCTCTTTATCATCTTCACTGAGCAGCGCAATATCGCCCAATTGATCATGTAAACGTTCTAATGCTTGCTTCTCTTCACGGGCACGCTCATGCGCGGCAATAGAGAGCTGAGAATAGATCTCTCCCCCAGTCATTCGCTCTAACAACGTGGCACGATCATCAGCACCAGCTTTTAAAAATGCGGCAAACTCACCCTGTGGGAGCATCACGGCACGACGAAACTGGTCAAAACTCAATCCAATTAATCGCTCGATTTCACTTTGCAGCTCTTGTTTCTTACCTGCAAATCGTTGCCCTGTTTCCAAGTTTTCTAGCCACTGCTCGGATGCCTGAATACGACCATCCGCTCGGCCTCTGGCGCGTCTAACTTGCCAATGCGCACGCCATAAAGAACCATCATGGGCTCGAAAGTCGACCTCAGAAAAACCTTCGGCTTTACCGCGGCTTAATACACTTCGAACATCATTGGCTTTGAGGCGAGAAACATCGTCCCCACGTCCAATTTCAGCATCATTTTTCTTATTTGCTTGAAGACGAGGAATACGGTCAAACAGTGCTAAACAGATAGCATCAAGGAGGGTTGATTTTCCCGCTCCCGTTCGACCAGTAATAGCAAAAAGGCCAGCGTCACCTAATCGACCGTGGGCAAAATCAATCTCAAATTTAGCTTGAAGGCTTGCAAGGTTCTCACCTCTTAAGGCAAGTATTTTCATTCGTGTTCTTCCTCGCGCGCTTCAACGTGATCCATTAATTGCTCAAAAGCCTGCAACATTTGCGAATCAGGCTCTCCTTGATATTTATTTTGCCAGCTCAATGTAAACACATCCAAAGGCGAAACATCACTCAGACGCTGCTTACCCAGCGATGGTGCGTCACTGTTTTGTTGATAATGGGTCGTTATTTTTGCCAGGCGAACAGGCTTGTCGGTAAGTACTTCCGCTATCTTTTCGCGTAATAGTGCTTGGGGCTTATCAAGCAATACGTTGACCTCTAACAACGGTTGATAAGCGGGTAGTTTGTCCTCTAACGTCAAATGGCTTAATGCTTCAAGGACCTCATCTAACGAGCTAGGCTTGTTCGGTACACGCAGCATATCAACGGTTCGTGGAACCAAATGAGGTTCAATGACCGTCACATTTTGCTCTTCTATTGAGGCGATAATGACTTGGTGACGGTAGTCTTTTTCAGAAAGAGATAACGGGATGGGTGAGCCACAGTATCGAACATGCTCTTTCCCACCAACCCGTTGTGCGAGATGAAGATGTCCGAGTGCGACGTAGCTTATTGCTTCATCAAACATACTGATCGGTAAGGCGTGCTGGTTTCCACCTAGAACTCGTCGCTCAGACATTTCAGAAATTTGAGACGATGCCATGAATGCATGCCCCATACCAATGAGTGCTTGCCTACTCTCTTGCTTAGAAAGCGCAGCCTCTGTCATTTGGCAATAGAGTTGCTCAACGCCTTTAATCAGCCGATCGTCATCTTCTGCGAGGTTTTCGGTACGTAAATCACTGCTTCTTAGAAAAGGAACTGCAAGTACCCAAGCTGTTGTGGTGCCATGCTTGTTCGTTAGCGGCACCAACATACGATCAGTATCAAGCGTGCCATCTTGTTGACGTACGATGCCACCAACAAGATGCAAATCAAACGCTTTTAGTAATTCATGTGGCGCATCAAGCTTTGAAGGTGAATCATGGTTCCCCCCAATCATCACCACGTCGAGGTGGGGCAAGCGCTTCGCTAGCGTGGCAAGAAAACGGTATAACATCTGCCAAGCACTGGCTGGCGGATTCGCAGTATCAAAAATATCGCCAGCGACTAATAAGGCATCAACCTCTTCCGCCACCAGTAACTCAATGAGCCAATCGAGGAAGTGTTGATGCTCTGTGTCTCGTGAATATCCGTGGAGCTGATGCCCCAAATGCCAATCCGATGTATGAAGTATTTTCATTGCCGCGCTTATTTATCCATGGCTGATTTCATGCATTTGATTCTACCAATAACCAAGACAAAAACACCTTAATCGCATAATATTGTCGCTCTTGTGCGAACATTGGGAACACACCTAACATGATGTGGTTTAAAAACATACTTGCCTATCGCTTTAGCCGCGATATCGAGATCAACGCTGATGAACTTGAAAAGCAACTGGAAGAGTTTCGCTTTACACCTTGCGGTAGCCAAGACCAGCAAAAATATGGCTGGGTGACGGCAATGGGCCGCCATGGTGACATGATGACCCATGTATCTGGTGACAATATTTTAGTTTGTGCCCGCAAAGAAGAGAAAATGATCCCGGCCTCTGTGGTCAAAGACTCATTGAATGCCAAAGTTGATGCCATGGAACTAGAGCAAGGTCGTCCTCTTAAGAAAAAAGAGAAAGACGCACTAAAAGACGACATTATTGTCGACTTGCTTCCTCGTGCCTTCAGCCGCTTCAGCCAAACTTTTGCATTGATTATGCCTAAGCAAGGTTACGTTTTGGTTGATGCCGGTAGCTCTAAGAAGTCTGAAGAGTTACTTGCATTGCTTAGAAAATCAATGGGTAGCCTACCAGTCGTGCCTGTCATTGCAGAAAAAGCCGTAGAATTAACGCTAACGGAATGGGTTCGTAGCCAACAATCGCCGAAAGGCTTTGTGATGGGCGAAGAAGCTGAGCTAAAAGCCATTCTTGAAGAAGGTGGCGTGATCCGCTGCAAACAGCAAGATCTTGGTAGTGACGAGATTATGGCTCACATTGAAGCTGATAAGCTGGTGACTAAACTGGCTATCGACTGGCAAGAACGAATCAACTTTATCCTTGGTGAAGATCTTTCGATCAAACGCGTTAAGTTTTCAGAAGAGTTACGCGATCAAAACGAAGATATCGATCGTGAAGACGTCGCTCAGCGCTTTGATGCTGACATGTCGCTATTCTGTGGTGAAATGGCTGTCTTCCTACCCGATCTTTTCGAGGCTGTTGGTGGCTTAGAAAGTCGCGACTAATCCTTTTCTCCGCTGAATACCCAAAATGCCCAATGTTTTAACGCCTACGAATGCGGAATAGATAACATTGGGCATTTATTTTTCCAGTATGGCATTAAAAGCTTCCCCCAATACCTCATCTAACCACCATCCCCCCCTTTTTATTGTGCCATTAAAGCTGTAAAATCCAGCCTCCCTCCATACCACACGGTGGTTTGGCCTGATTTGCAATCAGATAAAAGAGATTACAAGCAATGTTTACTCCAGAATTACTATCGCCTGCGGGCAGCCTCAAAAATATGCGTTATGCGTTCGCTTACGGCGCAGATGCCGTCTATGCGGGACAACCACGCTACAGCCTTCGTGTACGTAACAATGAGTTCAACCACGAAAACTTAAAGATCGGTATCGATGAGGCTCACGCCCAAGGTAAAAAGCTTTATGTTGTGTGTAATATTCAACCACATAACTCAAAACTGAAAACCTTTATCCGCGACTTGAAGCCTATTGTTGAAATGGGCCCTGACGCTTTAATTATGTCAGATCCAGGTCTGATCATGATGGTGCGTGAAAACTTCCCAGACGTCGCAATTCACCTTTCAGTACAAGCTAACGCGGTAAACTGGGCGACAGTAAAATTTTGGTCAACTCAAGGTGTTGAGCGTGTCATTCTATCTCGTGAGCTTTCACTGGAAGAGATTGAAGAGATCCGTGAACATTGCCCTGAAACTGAACTAGAAATCTTCGTCCACGGCGCGCTTTGCATGGCGTACTCTGGTCGTTGCCTACTTTCTGGTTACATCAATAAACGTGACCCTAACCAAGGGACATGCACGAATGCTTGCCGTTGGGATTACAACGTAGAAAAAGCAACAGAAGACGAAGCTGGTCAGATCGTTGAGATTCAAGAAGCGGAAGAGCGTCCAAACAACACACTAGGCTTAGGCAAGCCAATTGATGATGTTGTTTTGCTTGAAGAAGGTCGTCGCCCAGGTGAGAAAATGGCAGCTTTCGAAGATGAGCATGGTACTTACATCATGAACTCAAAAGACTTGCGTGCTATTCAGCATGTTGAGCGTTTAACTAAAATGGGTGTGCACTCATTGAAAATTGAAGGCCGTACTAAGTCTTTCTACTACTGTGCACGTACCGCTCAAGTTTATCGTAAAGCCATTGATGATGCTGTTGCTGGCAAACCATTTGATGAAAGCCTAATGGGTACGCTAGAAAGTCTTGCGCACCGTGGTTACACTGAAGGCTTCCTTAAGCGTCACAACCACACTGAATACCAAAACTATGACTACGGTTATTCTGTGTCTGATGCTCAGCAATTTGTTGGTGAATTCACTGGCAAACGCCGTGGTGATTTAGCCGAAGTTGAAGTGAAGAACAAATTCGTGGTTGGCGATAGCTTAGAGCTAATGACACCACAAGGAAACGTCGTATTCACACTAGAAGCGATGGAAAACCGTAAGTCAGAAGTAATTGATGATGCCAAAGGAAACGGCCATTTTGTGTTTATTCCGGTACCGGCTGATATGGATCTTGAGTACGGCTTGCTAATGCGTAATCTAGGCAATGGCGAAGATACCCGTAACCCACACGGTAAATAAACCATGGCATTATTGATTACCGACAAATGCATTAACTGCGACATGTGTGACCCAGAGTGTCCAAATGGTGCAATCACGATGGGGGATGAATTCTATGAAATCGACCCTATGCTTTGTACTGAGTGTAAAGGCCATTATGAAAAACCAACCTGTCAGTCGGTTTGTCCTATCACTAAATGCATTATCGTTGATCCGAACAATATCGAGTCAGATGAAGCACTGCTCGACAAGTTTGTTCAGATTCAAGGCCTAGCTTAAGCGGCTAATCGTCAGCCGCTTGATTCATAAGTATTGCGTCTCCTCTCTGCGAGACGCTATCACTTCACTAGCCTTTCTCTGCCAGTAAAGCCTCACATTGCTGAGGTTTTATTTTTACCACTCTCGCTGGCGCCTCTTTACCACGTAATTCTTTCACCGTTGACTGTTTCGCCTGCTGTTTAGGTGGTGCTTTTGGTCGCCAAGAGTAGAGCTCTTTTCCGCACCCATCCCCCTTGGGTGGTGCAGCTTGATCTTTACAGTAGGCATCGCCTTCAGGGCACTTCAGACGAACATGCATATGGGAAGTGTGTCCATACCAAGGACGAATTTTCCTTAGCCAATCTCGACTCTCCCACGTTTCTCTACACAGCGTTTCTTTAATAACCGGATGGACAAAAATTCTTGCAACACGTTCATCTTCGGCGGCAAAGCGCACTATGCTGGCATGATCTTCCGTCCAGTTTCGAAACTGAATACGGTAAGATTCTAAATCCACCATGTTTAAAGCGGTTAAGGATTCCCTCTCTGCTAAAGACATTTTTCGATCTGCCATCAACATCCATATGTCAGCATCAAGGCCTGTTTGGTGACTTTGATGTCCAGAGATAAAGTTCCCACCTCTTGGCATCGACAAGTCACCAATGAGCAGATCATCGATTCCCTCACGATGTGTTCGTCTTCCAAGATCTTGGATAAAAGAGAGTAAGTCTTTATGCCCATAATAGCGCTCTTTCGATGTGCGAATAACTTGATAGCCTTCACCATCAAGTGGCAAAGGCTGCGCGCCTGATAAACAGCCATTCGCATAAGATCCTATCGCACTTGAATCACCAGTGCTTGGCGATGTCACATCATGCCATGGAGAGGCATTCGCGAGCGCTGAAGAAAATAGTAACCCCAAAATTACATGACGCATGAATAACTCCTGTTATTGCCAAGCTCCATGTGTTTAAAAATGGTTAGCTTGGCATTTGCTTATCCAAGTTAAGAATCGACGTAGCATTACTAACACTCGTCGCTAAGACATCAATGACCCCTGAACGCAACGCGCCCAATAGTGCGAGGGCTTTGCTCTCTTCCGAAGCAACAGCTATCACATTAGGAATACGGCGCAGTTCGCTCAAGCTTAGACCAATTACACGACCATCCATACTTGTATCAACCGGTTCTCCGCGCGCATTAATAAAATCATAGCCCGCCACATCACCAACGACGCCGTTAGTAATTTTTGCTTCAATAATCTCTTGAGACTTAAACCAACCAAGTTTGACTAAGTGGCTCTTCTCGTTGAGGTCACCGATACCAATCAACGCAATATCGGCTTTTCGAGCACGATCAAGGCTCCCTTTCACGGTACTATTACGCATGAAAGCCAGCTTGATTAATTTGTCATCCACATAAGCAGGAGCATAAAGCGTTTCACTACTCCCGCCATATTTTTTAGCCAGTTGCCTACAAATGTGATCAGCATTAATATCACTGCCTTCACCATGAATCCCGCCAATACCTGAAATAAACATACAGGTTTTCTGTGGCACGACACCGACATGCTCTGCAACTGCGGCAACATTTCTACCTTGCCCTGCGGTGACGACAGTACCTTCTCGAATAATCGATGATAGGTAATTCGACGCTAAACTCGCGACTTGCTCACGCTGCACTTCATCATTGAGTTGATCAAGTGCGATGAGTGCTCGCTTGAGGTTAAAACGCTCTATGAGTTGCTGTTCAAGCTTAGCGCTAAAGACGGGGTGATATTTCACTGTAATTTCGACGATGCCGTCTTCACGGGCCTTTTTCAATAAGCGCCCCACTTTAACTCGAGACAATCCAAACTTTTTCGCGATCGACTCTTGGGTATCGCCATCTTGGTAGTAGGCTATTGATATTTCAGTGAGTAGTTCACTGTCTACAGGAGAGTTATCTTGCTTGTCCACTAGGTGCTCTTAAACTTAGACGTGTTACTCCATATGGTAGCAAAACTGAATAAGCAAACATTAATGCTATCGATCCTTTAAGGAAATAAGTGCTGCAAATAAACAAAAGGAGCCATCGCTCCAGCGGGACTCATTCGACCGTAGAGCGAACATAACCTTCAGACGTAAAAAAGCCCAAGCATTTCTACTTGGGCTTAGTATAAGTGGCGGAGCGACCGGGCTGGCGATCATGCGGGACTCATTCGACTGTAGGGCGAACACAACCCTTCCGATGTAAAAAAGCCCAAGCATTTCTGCTTGGGCTTAGTATAAGTGGCGGAGCGGCCGGGCTGGCGCTCCAGCGGGACTCATTCGACTGTAGGGCGAACACAACCCTTCCGACGTAAAAAAGCCCAAGCATTTCTGCTTGGGCTTAGTATAAGTGGCGGAGCGGACGGGACTCGAACCCGCGACCCC